>NZ_MVHH01000019.1 GCF_002086515.1 Mycolicibacter arupensis | reverse complement strand
CATCGACACCATCAGCACCCCGGCCACCAGCACCACCATGACCACCCACACCGGCAGTGCCATCAGCACCCGAAGCGGCCGTACCGGCTCCTGTTCCCGCCTTGCCACCAACACCGGCATTACCACCGTTGCCACCAGCCTGACCGGCGCCACCGGCACCACTGTTCACACCCGCGACACCGGCACTGCCGGCAGCACCCGCAGCACCGACACCACCGTTTCCGGCGTTGCCACCGGCACCGGCAGCACCCACAGCACCCGAGGTCGATCCACTGCCACCGACACCACCATTGCCGCCAGCACCACCGCTACCACCGTTGCCGCCATGACCGTCACCGGTCACAAACGACCCCGCCGCACCATCAATGCCATGACCACCCGCGCCGCCAGCACCACCATCGCCACCGGCACCATCAACAGCCCGAGTCAGCCCATCAGCACTCAGACCACCCTGGCCACCACTGCCCCCAGCACCACCATTGCCACCAGCAGTGCCATCAACCGAACCGACAACGCCATCGACCCCGTCAGCACCCCGACCACCGGCACCACCGTTGCCGCCCACGCCCGCGGTGCCATCAGCACCCGAGGCGCCCTGGCCGTCACGACCCGAACCGCCCGCACCACCGACGCCGGCGTTACCACCGGCGCCACCGGCCTGGCCGGCACCACCGTGGGGATCGTTTGCGTTTCCGTTGATGCCCTGAGCACCATCAGCACCCCGGCCACCGTTACCGGCGTTACCGCCCGCACCACCGGCCCCATCGGTGCCCACGGTGGAGCCGCTGCCTCCGGCGCCGCCAGAGCCGCCGGCTCCACCATTGCCCCCGCGTGTGCCATCAGCGCCGGGCTGCTCGCCGTCGACACCGTTGATGCCGTCGCCACCGCGGCCGCCGGCACCGCCGGCACCGCCGTTGCCTTCGCCGGCCCGCGTGAGGCCGTCGGCCTCCAGGCCGCCCGCGCCAGCGTTGCCACCCGCGCCACCATTGCCACCAGCGGTGCCATCAACCGAACCGACAGCGCCATCGACACCATCGGCGCCACGGCCACCCGCGCCGCCGTTACCGCCGACGCCGGCTAGGCCGCCATTGCCCGAGGCAGCGCGGCCACCATTGCCGCTGGCGCCGCCGGACCCACCGAGGCCGGCATTGCCTCCGGCGCCGCCGTCTTGGCCGGCAGACCCGTCGGGATTGTCGGCATCGCCATCAGCGCCGTCGGCTCCGTGCGCCCCGGCACCGCCGTTGCCGCCGTTGCCGCCCTGGCCGCCGGCGCCATCCGCACCGACGGTGGCGCCGTCGCCCCCGAGTCCGCCGTTGCCGCCGGCACCACCGTTGCCGCCGGCTTGACCCGCAGCACCGGGCGCCAGTCCGGCTGCCCCGGTGTGGCCGGCACCGCCGGCACCACCGTCGCCACCGGCACCACCATCACCGCGGGAGGCGTACGAGCCATCGGCAAGCAGGCCGCCGGCACCACCGTCGCCACCGGCACCACCGTGGCCACCCGCGCTGCCGTTGATGGATTCGTCAGTGCCGTCGCTGCCGCCGAAGCCGGCACCGCCGGCACCGCCCTGGCCGCCAGCACTGCCGATGCCGTGGAGACCGGTGGTCGCCTCGGTGCCCTCGCCCCCGACACCAGCGGCGCCGTAAGCGCCCCCGTTGCCGCCGGCGCCACCATTGCCGGCATCGAGATGCTCGGCAGTGCCCGCGGCACCCTGGCCACCGGCGCCGGCCTGCCCTGCATTGCCGCCATCACCAGCGGAACCGCTGATACCGGCAGATCCTGCGGCGCCGTTGGTCGCGGTTCCTGCCGCGCCCGCGGCACCACCGTTACCGCCGGCACCACCGCTACCGGCGTTACCGCCGGCCCCACCATTGCCATTACCACCGTCGTCGAAGGTGCCCGCCGCACCGGCCGCGCCGCTGCCTCCTGCACCACCGGCAGCACCCTTGCCGCCGGCGCCACCGTTACCGGCGTTACCCGACACCGAGCCGCCCGCGCCGCCCGCGCCCCCTGCACCACCGTGGCCGCCGGCTCCGCCGTTGACGCCGGACGCGCCCGCGGTGAGCGCGTCGGCACCTGTTGCGCCTGCATTTCCCGCTCCACCGGCACCACCCGTGCCGCCGTTGCCCTGTGCACCACCGGCACCGCCGACGCCACCAGCGCCGCCAGATGCGCCCGCGCCGTCGATCAGGGTCGCCGTACCGTTGCCGCCGGCACCGCCGGACCCGCCGTTGCCGCTGGCACCGCTGGGCACCTGGCCGTCGGCGCCCGGGCGTCCTGCGTTGCCCCACATCCAGGCCATGAACTTCTCGCCCGCGGCACCGCCTGCACCGACAACCGTCCCGGCCTGGCCGCCGGCACCACCAGCACCACCATCGCCACCGCCGAGGGCACCGTCACCACCGATACCGCCCGCGCCACCGTCACCGGCAGCGCCCGCGTTTCCGCCGGCTCCGCCGTCACCGGCCGCACCGAAGTGCCCGCCCACTCCACCAGCGCCGCCGCGGCCACCGCCGCCACCGTCGCCACCGAGGCCGCCGGCCCCACCATTGCCGCCCAGGTCATCCAGGCTGATGCCACCCGCGCCGCCCGCTCCGCCAGCACCACCCGCGCCGCCGGCGCCGCCGGCGCCGCCGATGCCTCCGAGGCCCAGCACGAATCCGGCAGCGCCGCCGGCGCCACCGTTGCCTCCTAGGCCGCCCAGCAGCCCGTCGCCGCCGATCGTGCCGTCCAGGCCGAGCACGCCTTCGATGCCGTCCACGCCGGCCAGACCCGCAGCACCGGCACCCCCGGCGCCGCCCGCGCCGCCGAATCCGATCAGACTGGCGGCATCTCCACCAGCACCGCCATTGCCTCCGGCCAGCAGCGCATCCAGCGAAGCGCCGCCTGCACCACCTGCGCCGCCATCACCGAACAGCCAGCCACCCAAACCGCCAGTGCCACCGTCGGCACCGGCAAAGCCGTCGCCGCCCACGCCACCGTTGCCGAACATGCCGGCATTTCCGCCCATGCCACCGACACCACCGGCGATGTCGGCCACGCCGGCAACGCCCGCGCCACCAGAGCCGAGTAGGAACCCGCCGTCGCCCTGGTCGCCGAACCAGCCCCAGCCGCCGAGCAGTGAGTCGTTGGAGCCGTCAAAGCCGTCGATGCCGTTGCCGATCAGCACCCGGCCGAACAGATCCAGGAAGGGCTGATTGAGCAGCTCGAGAAGCTGCTGGTTGTCCGCGATGAAGTCCTGCGTCAGGTCATAGAGCGGCAAGTACAGCTGCTCGTGATAGAAGCCCGCCACCGCCAGGTCGAACTGCTCGAACGCGTCATAAAGGAAGAAGCTGTTGCCGGCGGCCGAGCCCGGCTCCACCCATCCGGTCCAGTCCCCCCACATCGCGGGATCGAACAGGTCCTCCATATCGGCCCGCGCCGTCGGGGCAGACACCAAGGGCGAGACCCCGAAAGCCAGGAAGGCCGCCACCGAACTGACCGCTCCGCCAACGCGACGCACCGCTTCGCCCCGACCCTGCGGTCGAACTTTGCCGTTGCCATTGCGCTGACGAGCCACGTCCTGCTCCCGATTCGGTAGGTCCTCGAGGCGAGGACGCGGATGACTTCCGCAAAGCCGGAAGCTACCGACCGGTAGGACGACTCATCAACTCGAATTTGGAGAGAAGTTTCGCTTAGTAGACAGATCGTGTTAAAACCTGCTAAATATTGCCTGGTCGCGTTTACTTAAACTATGACGTCCACCACAGGCAACTAGTGGAGTGATTTTTCCCATAGCCTCCCTAAGGGATGCCTAGATTTCGGTTAGGTAATGGGCAGGTGTCCGGCGAATCCGCCAAGTCCCCGAGACCCAGATGTCAGCGCCGACGACCGGGTGTCAGGCCCGCCCGTACCCCGGAGTTTTTTCCGTCGGCGCTGCACTCGGGCTCGCACTGACGCAAGGGCTGTTCTCGGAGGCCCGCGAGCGAGCCGAGCGGGCAACCCGTAGCGAGCCACTAGCACGGCGCGCAGCCCGCACACTCGGCTCTCAGATCGGTGGCGCGGGCCGGCCACAACCGATCAGCTGTACAGATCCGTCCCGGCCGCGTGCGCTTCCCGTCGAGATAACGACCGGTTCAGTCGCGAGCAACCAGGGAATGCAGTTCCGGAATGGACCACGGCGGGCACGCGTGATGATCGCGGTAGCCCAGCACCGAGGGAACGGGACGCTCAAAGCGACCGACGAACCCACCCGATGCCAGAAAGACCGAACCGGTCACGTCTGCGGCCATATCGCTGGCCAAGTAGGCGTAGAGCGGCGCGACGTAGCTGGCGGGAGCAGGGTCCAGTGACGCTCGCATGGTCACCTCATCGAGCAGGCCGCGCGCGTGCAGTTCACGAATCTGCTGCTCATAGTCATCGCCGGTGGAAAGCCTCGTTTTCGCGCCGGGGCACACGACGTTGGCCCGCACGCCGTAGGCCGCAAGCTCGGCGGCGATCGCTCCGGTCAGCCCGTTGATCGCACCTTTGCCCGCGGGGTAGCCGGTGCCGCCGTAGTTCCCGAGGAAGGCCACCGAGCCGCTGTTGATGATCGATCCCCGGCGTTGCTCGACCATGATCGGCGCGGCCGCCCGGCACGTGTGAAAAACCGTACCGAGGTGGGCATCGATCAGTTCGTTGAATTGTGCGCTGGAGACCGAAAGGATCGAGGAACCGGCCGGCTCGGCGATACCGGCGCAGTTGATCAACACGTCGACGCTGCCGTACTCCTCGCGACAGGCCTGGATCAGCGCCACGGCAGTGGTCTCGACGTGTGCCGCACCGGCCAGTCCGATGGCCCGCCCGCCCGATGCGACGATTCCTTCGGTTGTTTCAACCACCGCTTCGGGGTCTCGGCCGTTGATCACCACCCCGGCGCCGCACGCCGCCAGCAGTTGCGCCACTGCCCGCCCGATGCCGCGGCTGCCTCCGACCACGACGGCCGCCCGGCCGGCGAGCACGGTGTCGGTCACTCGCCCTTCTGCTGATCCAGCACGGCCGCCGCGTTGGCCTTCTTGTCTTCGGTCTTGCCCGCAGCTGCGGCTTTGCTCCGCTTGGCGATCACCTTCTCCACCACGGAGTTGAGCCCCGACCCCCGCGGGAAGCCCACGTAGTGAGTGATGAAGATGGCCATCTCACGCAGCTCGTTCTCGGTCATCTCGCCGTTGTGTAGGGCGGCGTTGACTTGAATCTCCGCCAGATCCTTCTCGCCCAGCGCAGTGACCACCGACAACGTCATCAGCCGCTTGTCGCGCATCGAAAGGCCGGGGCGCGACCAGATGCGGCCGAAGAGGTGGTCGGCGGTGAGGGCGAAGAACTCACCGGGCATGTCGGGCATGTCCCAGGCGTAGACCTCATTCATCTTGGCCAGCCCGGTACGGCGCAGTTCGTCCATCAGATCTCTCCTAGTCGGCAGTGGTGTGTGGCACGCCCAGAGCGGCGCCGAGATGGTCCAGGGCGATCTGCGCCAACGGCAGGTCGACCCCGGTCGCCTCCCCCAGCCCCAGTGCGAGCCGAAGGTCCTTCTCTCCGAGCCCGCGGGTGTGGGTGAAGGCGTCGCGCAGGAAGTGGTCCGGCCCCATCGGGGCGGTCGACTCGAGCAACATGATCACTCCAGGTCCGCCGGTGAGGGCGTCGGTATGACGCACCACCCGGCCCAGCGCCTGCAGGTCGAGTCCGGCCGCCTCGGCCAGTCTCATGGCTTCGCCTGCCGCGGCATAGCCGGTGAAGGTCAACATGTTGCGCGCCAGCTTCATTCGGGTTCCGGCTCCCGGCTCGCCGGCGTGGATCACCAACGATGCCCACTGCTTGAACGCCGGCTTGATCTGTTCGTAGACCGCGCGATCGGCACCGACCATGGTTGCCAGTTGGCCTTTTTCGGCCGCCCCGGCGCCGCCGCTGACCGGTGCGTCCACGACATGGAGGTCGTGGTGCTTGAGTTCGGCGGCCAGTTCAGCGGCGGTGGTGTCGGCGATCGTCGAGTGGATCGCGATGACGGTGCCAGGCTTGGCGGTGGGCACCAGTTCGGCGATCACCTGGCGCACCTGGGCATCATCGAGCACCGTGATGCTGATGATGTCGGCGTTCGCGCCGACCTCGGCGACACTGCCGGCGACATTCGCGCCGGCTTCTGCCAGGGGGGTCATCGCCTCGGTTCGCAGGTCGAAAATTGTTAGCCCACCGGGCCACTCGACCAAGCGCTTGGCCATCGGCGCACCCATGTTGCCGAGGCCGATATACCCGATGCGGGGCTGTTCCTCCGCGCCGCTCATGAGCGGATGATCTGTCCGCCGTCGACGTTGAAGATCTGTCCGGTGATCCACGACGCCTGGTCCGACAGCAGGAAAAGACACATCGGGACGAGATCCTCCGGGGTGCCCATGCGGGCCAGCGGAAGTTGCTGCACCATCTGCTTGACGATGGCCTGCGGGGTGGTGACCCGGTTGGCCTCGGTGTCGATCGGGCCGGGGGCGATCGCGTTGATCCGGATGTTGCGCCAGCCCAGCTCGCGGGAGAGCTGCTGAGTCAGGCCGTTGACCCCGACCTTGGCCAGTCCATAGAAGTTCGAGTAAACCCATGCCGCAGTGGATGATTGGTTGACGATAGCGCCCCCACCACGCTTAGCCATGTGCTCGTAGACCGCACGCGTGCAGATCAGCGCACCGTCCAGATTGACCCGCATGAACTTCTCGTAGTAGTCCCACGGCACCGTGAGCAGGCCGTCGAGCTTCATGCCGCCGAAGATCGCAGCGTTGTTGACCAGGTAGTCGATCCCGCCGAACTCGGCCACCGCCGCATCGGCCATCGCCTGTGCAGACTCCATGTCCGAGACGTCGACGCGCACCGCGACCGCTTTGCCGCCGTCGGCGACGATCTGGTCGGCCACCGTCTTCGCGCCGTCGACGTTGATGTCGGCAACCACCACCGCGGCACCGTCGGCGGCCAGGGCTTGGGCGTACGCCTGCCCGATCCCGCCACCGGATCCGGTGACGATTGCGACCTTGCCCTCGAATTGACCCATGTGCTTCTCCCTCGTTCAGCTGTGCTTAGTTCGCCGCTGTGGCAATGGCTTTGATTTCCAGGTACTCCTCGAAACCGGCGGTGCCCATCTCCCGGCCGATGCCGGACTGCTTGTACCCGCCGAATGGCACGTCCGCGGAATACCAAACGCCTCCGTTGACGTTGACGGTGCCGGCCCGCAGCCGGGCCGCGACACCCGCCGCCCGCTGGGAGTCGGCACCGTAGACGGTGGCCGACAAGCCGTAGGGCGAGTCGTTGGCGATGCGCACCGCGTCGTCGTCGCCGTCGTGGGCGATCACAGTCAGCACCGGACCAAAGATCTCCTCGCGGGCCACCCGAGCGTCGTTCGTCAGTCCGGCGATCACGGTGGGTTCGATGAAGAAACCGGCAGGCTGGTCGGCGGGGCGACCGCCGCCGCAGGCGAAACTGCCGCCCTCGGTGATCGCCAGATCCAGGTAGCTCTGCACTCGGTCACGTTGGCGCGCCGAGATCACCGGGCCGCAGACGGTGCCGGGCTTGGACGGGTCGCCGGGTTTGATCGAGCCCATGGTGCCGGCCGCGATGGCGACCGCCTCGTCGTAGCGTGCCCGCGGCACCACCAGCCGCGTGGTGATCGCACAGCCCTGCCCGGCGTGCACGCAGGCCGAGAATCCCGCGACCGAGCAGGCTGCGGCCAGGTCGGCGTCATCGAGCACCACGAAGGCGGACTTTCCGCCCAGCTCCAGGAACACCTTCTTGATGGTGGCGGCCGCGTCGGCCATCACGCTGCGGCCGGTGGCCGTCGACCCGGTGAACGACACCATGTCCACCCGAGGGTCTTTTGCCAGCATGGCGCCCAGCGCGTGGTCGGTGGAGGTGACGATGTTGACCACACCCGCCGGGATATCGGTGTGCTCGGCGATCAGCTCACCGAGCACCGCCGCGACCCAAGGGGTGTCGGGTGCGGGTTTGAGCACGACGGTGTTGCCGGCGGCCAACGCCGGGCCCAGCTTGGCCAGGTTGATCTGATGCGGAAAGTTCCACGGGGTGATGGCCCCGACGACGCCGACGGCTTCGCGCACCACGGATCGCCGCGTCGGGATACCGAGCGGGCTGGCCTGGCCGAGGTCTTGCGTCCATTCGTAGCCTTCGGCGGTGTCGGCGGCGAAACTGAGGTCGGCGATTGGACCTTCCAGCTGCGCACCTGCGGTCAGCATCCGGGGCGCGCCCACGTCGGCGATCGTCAGGTCGCGCAGTTCCTCGACGTGTTCGCGCATCGCGTCACGCAACTGCCGCACGCACCGCACCCGCAGTTCGGTGTTGGTCGACCAGTCGGTCTCGTCGAAGGCCCGCCGCGCCGCGCCGATTGCGCGATCCATGTCGGCGGCATCGGCATCGGCCGCCTCACCGAGAACCTCCTCGGTGGCGGGGTTGACGGTGACGAACGCACCGGCCCCGCCCGAAGTCAGCTTGCCGTCGATGAGCAGCCGGCTCACTCCATCGGCCAGTAACGCCATCAATCACTCCCACAGCTTGGTCGCGGCTCCCCGGGGTGAAGAACACTGCGAAAATGGACACATGTCCGTTATTACCCCGTCGAACCCTAGACTGAGAGTCGACGAAGCCGCAACCCTCTTGCCCTTAATCCCTTGTTTCCCAGTGGACTTGCCTAACAAATCGACCTTCCGCTACGTTGGACACGTGTCCAGCGATTCGGTGGCGACAGTCACATCGACGAGTGCTCCCTCGGCTGGTCCCGCCATCCCCGGCGACGCCCCCGCGACGCGGAACCGGCGCCAGGAGGAAACCTTCCGCAAGGTGCTGCGCGCCGGCGTGGAGATGCTTCGAGAAAAGTCGTACGCCGACCTGACGGTCCGAGCGGTCGCCGCCCGGGCCAAAGTCGCCCCGGCAACCGCCTACACCTACTTCTCCTCGAAGAACCACCTGATCGCCGAGGTGTATCTGGATCTGGTTCGCCAGGTCCCGTACTTCACCGACGTCAACGAACCGATGCCCAGCCGGGTGAACCAGGCACTGCGGCACCTGGCGCTGGTGGTCGCCGACGAGCCCGAAGTCGCGGCGGCCTGCACGGCGGCACTGCTGAGCGGCAACAGCGACCCTGCGGTCCGCGCCGTGCGTGACCGGATCGGCGCGGAGATTCATCGGCGCATCACCTCGGCCTTCGGCCCGGACGCCGACGCCCAGAAGGTCGCCGCGCTGGAGATGACTTTCTTCGGCGCCCTGGTCAACGCCGGCAGCGGCGCCTTCACCTATCACCAGATCACCGATCGACTGGCCTACGTGGTCAGCCTGATCCTCGAATCAGGAGCAGCACGATGAGCCTGCAGACCGTCAACGCCGACCCACCGGTCCTCAACCCCTACGACTACGACTTCCACGAGGACCCGTTCCCGTACTACCGCCGCCTGCGCGACGAGGCCCCGGTGTACCGGAACGAGGAACTGAACTTCTGGGCGATCTCGCGCCATCAGGATGTGCTGCACGGGTTCCGGAACAGCGAGGCACTGTCCAACCGTGACGGGGTTTCCCTGGACCCGGTCTCGCGCGGTCCGCACGCCCAACTGGTGATGTCCTTCTTGGCCATGGATGATCCGCAGCATCTGCGGCTTCGCACGCTGGTGTCCAAGGGCTTCACCCCGCGCCGGATCCGCGAGCTCGAGCCACAGGTGGTTCGGCTGGCGCGCCAACATCTGGACGCCGCGATCCAGCCGGGATCCGATGGCACGTGCTCGTTCGATTTCATCAACGATTTCGCCGGCAAACTCCCGATGGACGTCATCTCCGAACTGATGGGCGTGCCGGAGTCCGACCGGGCACGCATCCGGGAACTGGCCGATGGTGTGCTGCACCGCGAGGACGGCGTGACCGACGTCCCGCAGTCGGCGATCCAGGCATCCATGGACCTGATGACCTACTACAACGAGATGATCGCCGACTTCAAGAAGACACCGGCCGACAATCTCACCTCGGCGCTGCTGGAGACCGAGATCGACGGAGACCGGCTCGGCGACCAGGAGATCCTGGCGTTCCTGTTCCTGATGGTGATCGCCGGCAACGAGACCACCACCAAGCTGCTGGGCAGTTCCATCTACTGGGGGCACCGCAATCGCGACCAGTTGACACCGCTGTATGCCGACCACTCCCGGATTCCCCTGTGGGTCGAGGAGACGCTGCGCTATGACACACCCAGTCAGATCCTGGCGCGCACCGTCGCACAGGACTACACGCTGCACGACACCACCATCCCCGCCGGCGCGGTGATGCTGTTGATTCCCGGTTCCGGAAACCGCGATGAGCGCGTCTTCGAAGACCCCGACAGCTTCCGTATCGGCCGTGACATCGGTTCCAAGCTGCTGAGTTTCGGCAGCGGCGCGCATTTCTGCCTGGGTGCACACCTGGCCCGCATGGAGGCGCGTGTCGCGCTTGAAGAACTGTTCGCCCGGATCAGCGACTTCCAGGTCGATGAAGCCAAGGCCGTACGGGTGCATTCATCCAACGTGCGCGGCTTCGCCGAGCTCCCGATCACCGTCAAGGAGGCATAGATGCCGCGTTTCGACCCACCCCCCGCTCGCCGTCCCGCGATAGTCACGGGCGCGTCTTCGGGAATCGGTGCCGCTACCGCCGAAGAGTTGGCGAGCCGTGGCTTTCCGGTGGCCCTGGGTGCCCGGCGCACCGACAAGCTCTCCGATCTGGTCGACAAGATCCGCAGCAACGGTGGCGAAGCCGTCGCATTCAGTTTGGATGTCACCGACGCCGACTCAGTGAAATCCTTTGTGGCGCAGAGCATCGATGCGCTCGGCGAGATTGAGCTGCTGGTGTCCGGTGCCGGCGACATGAATCCTGGTCGCATCCATGAGATCAGCACCGAGACGTTCAACGATCAGATCCAGGTCCACCTGATCGGCGCGAACCGGCTGGCCACCGCGGTGCTGCCGGACATGGTCGCGCGCCAGCGCGGCGACGTGATCTTCGTCGGGTCCGACGTGGCACTTCAGCAGCGCCCCCACATGGGCGCCTACGGCGCCGCCAAGTCGGCGCTCGTCGCGATGGTGCACAACCTGCGCATGGAATTGGAGGGCACCGGGGTGCGCGCCTCGATCGTGCACCCAGGCCCCACGATGACCGAGATGGGCTGGAATCTGACCGCCGAGCAGGTGGGACCGATGCTCGAAGACTGGGCGAAGTGGGGCCAGGCCCGGCACAGCTACTTCCTGCGTCCCCAAGACCTGGCTCGTGCCATTGCGTTCGTTGCGGAGACCCCGCGCGGCGCACACATCGTCGACCTGGAGGTGCAGCCCGAAGCGCCGCTGCGCGACACCGCCTCCGACCGCCAGAATCTGCAACTGGGCGAGGAAGGAATGCCGTCATGACCGTGACCACCGAGATCCCGCGGGTTTCCGGAGGAGAGGCCGAACACGGCCACCTGGAAGAGTTCCGAACCGACCCGATCGCGTTGATGCAGCGCCTGCGCCAGGAGTGCGGCGACGTCGGCTGGTTTGACCTGGCCGGGCGCAAGGTGGTGTTGCTGACCGGACCCGAAGCCAACGAGTTCTTCTTCCGCTCCAGCGACGACGACCTCGACCAGGCTGCGGCCTACCCGTTCATGACGCCGATCTTCGGCAACGGCGTGGTGTTCGACGCCTCGCCGGAGCGACGCTCAGAGATGCTGCACAACACCGCGCTTCGCGGTGAACACATGAAGCGCCACGCGAGCACCATCGAACACGAAGTCCGCCAGATGATCGACGGTTGGGGCGACGAGGGCGAGATCGACCTCTTGGAGTTCTTCGCCGAGCTGACCATCTACACCTCGACGGCCTGCCTGATCGGACGGAAGTTCCGCGAAGAACTCGACAACCGATTCGCCCAGCTGTATTACGAGCTGGAGAACGGCACCGACCCGCTGTGCTACGTCGACCCCTACCTGCCGATCGAGAGCTTCCGGCGCCGCGACGAGGCCCGCGTCAAACTGGTCGAATTGGTGCAGGGAATCATGAACGGCCGGCTGGCCAACCCCGAGACCGACAAGAAGCGCCGGGACATGATCGACGTGATGGTGTCGATCCCCGATGAGGATGGCAACCCGAGATTCAGTGCCGACGAGATCACCGGGATCATCATTTCGATGATGTTCGCCGGACATCACACCAGCTCGGGAACTTCGGCCTGGACGCTGATCGAGTTGCTGCGCCACCCCGAGGCACACGCCGCGGTCATCCGCGAACTCGACGAGCTCTATGCCGACGGTGGCGAGGTCAGCTTCCACGCTCTGCGCCAGATTCCCAATCTGGAGAACGTGCTCAAGGAGACGCTGCGCCTGCACCCGCCGCTGATCGTGTTGATGCGAGTGGCCAAGGGTGAGTTCGAAGTCTGCGGGTACCCGATTCACGAGGGCGACATGGTGGCGGCGTCACCGGCGGTCTCCAACCGTATTCCGGAGAATTTCCCCGATCCCAACGACTTCGTTCCGGAGCGTTACAACGAGCCCCGCGAAGAAGACGTCATCCACCGCTGGACCTGGATTCCGTTCGGAGCGGGCCGGCACCGGTGCGTCGGGGCGGCGTTCGCCACGATGCAGATCAAGGCGATCTTCTCGGTACTGCTGCGCGACTACGAGTTTGAGATGTCGCAACCACCGGAGTCCTACCGCAACGACCACTCCAAGATGGTGGTGCAGTTGGCCCGTCCGGCCAAGGTCCGCTACCGCCGGCGCAGCAAGTAGGACCGAAATGGGTAGCTACACAGTCAAAGTAGATCTTGACCTGTGCCAGGGGCATGCCATGTGCGAACTGGAGGCACCCGATTATTTCCAGGTGCCCAAGCACGGGAAAGTCGAGATCCTCGACTCCGAACCTCCTGAATCCGACCGTCGCCAGATCCAGTTAGCCGTACGGTCTTGCCCCACCAGAGCGTTGTCCATTGAAGAGAAACAGGATTGAACATGGCCTCTTTTACCCGCGAACAACTCGAAGAATGGGTCGAGCGTTGGCTGCAGGCCAATCGTGACGCCGAAGCATCCGGCGACTGGCGCGTGCTGGCGGACTTCTACGCCGATGACGCCACGTACGGATGGAACATCGGCCCCAAGGAAGACGTGATGTGCGTCGGGATCGACGAGATCCGCGACATCGCCCTGGGCCTGGAGATGGAGGGGCTGGACAACTGGCAGTACCCCTACCAGAGGGTGATCATCGACGATAAGCAGGGCGAGGTCGTCGGATTCTGGAAGCAGGTCGCGACCGATGCCGACGGCGCGCAGTCGGAGATCTACGGGATCGGCGGCAGCTGGTTTCGGCTCACCGACAAAGACGGGCAGCCGCTCATCGAATGGCAGCGTGACTTCTTCGACTTCGGTCACGTGCAGAAGCTCTACCTCGATCTGATGACCGCCGGCAAACTCTCCGCCGGAATGCAGAAGCGCATCGAACGCAGCCTGGCCGGCGAGAAGCTTCCCGGCTACTTCCCACTGGGCAAGTCGCCCGTTCCGCTCTGGTGAAGCACAACTGAGCCCCAGGAGGACTCGTGGCCATACGCGTCGCACTGATCGGTACTGGTAACGCCGGGCGGATCGCCCTGCGCGGACTGATCACCAATCCCGCCTACGAGCTCACCGGGGTGTGGGTTTCGACGGCGGCCAAGGTGGGCCGAGACGCCGGTGAACTGGCCGGCCTCGACGTTCACACCGGTATCGCCGCGACCGACGACATCGCGGCGATCATCGCCGCTGCGCCCGAGGCAGCGGTCTACTGCGCGATGGGCGACACCCGGCTGCCGGACGCACTCAAGGACGTCTGCCGGCTGTTGGCCTCCGGAATCAATGTCATCGGGACGGCCCCCGGGGTATTGCAGTATCCCTGGGGCGTCATCCCGGACAAGTTCATCGCACCCATCGAAGAGGCTGCCCGACAGGGCAATTCGAGCGTGTATGTCAACGGCGTCGACCCCGGGTTCATCACCGACCTGGTGCCGTTGGCTTTCGCAAGCACGTGTCAGCACATCGACCAGATCCGCTGCCTGGAGATCGCCGACTACGCGACCTACGACGGCGCCGAGGTCATGTTCGACGTGATGGGTTTCGGCAATTCGCTCGACAACGTGCCGATGCTGCTGCAGCCCGGCATCCTGAGCATTGCGTGGGGTGCGACCATCCGCGAGCTGGCCGCCGGACTGGGCGTCACTCTCGATGCCATCACCGACTCATCCGAGCGTGAGCCCGCCCCGGAGGCCTTCGACATCGCCGCGGGGCACATCCCTGCAGGCGGTGTCGCCGCCCTCAAGTTCGAGATCAACGGCATCGTCGACGGCCGGCCGCTGATTGTCGTCGAGCACGTCACGCGGCTGCGCAGCGACCTGCGACCCGATTGGGCGCAGCCGGCTCAGCCAGGAGGCTCCTACCGGGTGGAGATCACCGGCGAACCTTCGTATGCCGTCGACATCTGCCCCACCAGCGGCCTCGGCGATCACAACTACGCGGCGATCGCCGTCGGTGTCGGCCGCGTCGTCAACGCCATCCCGGCCGTCGTAGCGGCACCGGCCGGAATTGTCACCACCCTGGACCTGCCTCTGGTCGGCGCACCCGCGGTCATCGCGGGCACCACCGGCTGAGGCACTCAAAGACCAACCCAGCATCACTGAACGGAAAGGCGCAAACCTATGGGACGTGTAGACGGCAAGGTAGCTCTGATCAGCGGGGGTGCACGCGGTATGGGCGCGGCCGACGCCCGGATGCTCGTGGGCGAGGGCGCCAAGGTGGTCATCGGTGACGTCTTGGATGCCGAAGGCGCGGCGCTGGCCGCCGAGCTGGGCGACTCGGCACGTTATGTGCACCTCGACGTCCGGGACCCGCAGCAATGGGCTGCGGCCGTGACAGAAGCGGTCGAGACGTTCGGAAAGCTGAATGTCTTGGTCAACAACGCCGGAACAGTCGCGCTGGGGCCGCTGCGCAAGTTCGATCTGGACGAGTGGCATCGGGTCATCGATGTGAACCTCAACGGCACCTTCCTGGGCATGCGCGCGGCCATCGATTCGATGATCGCCGCCGGCGGCGGTTCGATCATCAACGTCTCCTCGATCGAGGGCTTGCGCGGGGCGCCCATGGTGCACCCCTATGTGGCCTCGAAGTGGGCCGTACGCGGGCTGACCAAATCCGCGGCGCTGGAGCTGGCGCGCCACAACATTCGCGTCAACTCGCTGCACCCCGGTTTCATCCGCACCCCGATGACCGAGCACCTGCCCGAGGACATGGTCACGATCCCGCTGGGCCGGCCTGGAACGTCCGATGAGGTCGCCACCTTCGTGCTGTTCTTGGCCAGCGACGAGTCCTCCTACGCCACCGGCTCGGAGTTCGTGATGGACGGCGGACTGGTCACCGATGTTCCGCACAAGACCGGTTGACACCCGGTCATACACCTAGCCATCATGTGTATGCCCGAGCGTGGCTCATGCTCCAGTGACAACCAAAGGTGTTCGTCATGACCTCAACGCAATCAGCTTGTCCGTTCGGTGCCGGGTTCGACTTCACCGATCCGGACGTCCTGCTCAACGGCATGCCGATCACCGAGTTCGCCGAGCTGCGCAAGACGGCACCGGTCTGGTGGAACGAGCAGCCCTCGCACAGCAACATCTTCGATGACGGCGGCTACTGGGTCATCAGCAAGCATCAGCACATCAAAGAGATCTCCCGCGACAACGACGTCTGGTCGACCAATGCCAAGGGTGCGGTCATGCGGCTGCCCGACGGCATCACCGCCGACCAACTGGACCTGACCAAGGCATTGCTGATCAATCACGACCCGCCCGAACACACCCGACTGCGCAAGCTGGTGTCGCGGCTGTTCACCCCCCGGTCAGTCAGTGCCCTGGAGGAGAAGCTGGCCCATTCGGCCCGTGACATCGTCGCCGCCGCAGCCGAGAAGGACAGCGGCAATGTCGTCGACGACATCGCCATGCGCCTGCCGCTGCTGGCGATCGCCGATCTGCTCGGAGTTCCCGAGGACGACCGGGAAAAGTTGTTCCACTGGACCAACTCGATCATGAACACCGACGACCCCGACTTCGACTCGGATCCCGCCATGGCCAACGCCGAGCTCATGGGTTACGCCTACACGATGGCCGAGGAGCGGCGGCGCTGCCCGGCCGACGACATCGTCACGCGGTTGGTCCAGGCCGACATCGACGGTGAATCGCTCGGCGAGACCGAGTTCGCCTTCTTCGTGATCCTGCTGGCGGTCGCGGGCAACGAGACCACCCGCAACGCCATCACGCACGGCATCAATGCGTTCGCCGAGAACCCCGACCAGTGGGAGCTCTACAAACGGCAGCGACCCGCGACCGCCGTCGACGAGATCGTGCGCTGGGCCACCCCGGTGCATTGCTTCCAGCGCACCGCCAAAGTCGACACCGAGATCGGCGGGGTGGCCATCAGCCAAGGGCAGCGGGTCGGCCTGTTCTACAGTTCGGCCAACTACGACGAGGACGTGTTCGACCGGCCGTTCAGCTTCGACATCCTGCGCGATCCCAACCCGCACCTGGCCTTCGGCGGGCAGGGCACCCATTACTGCATCGGCGCCAACCTGGCTCGCATGGAGATCAGGCTGATCTTCGACGAAATCGCCAATCAGCTACCCGACATCGCGAAGCTGGCCGATCCACAGCGACTGCGTTCCGGCTGGATCAACGGGGTCAAGGACCTGCAGGTCGCCTACCACCCTTAGCCCCTCGCAAACGCACTCCACGGGAGTGCGCGCGGGGGTTCGAAAGAACCTCCCCGCGGTCGGTAAGTCGGCTATAGGCTCCGAACAGGAGACTGCCGGATGTCCGGAAATTCACAAGGAAAGCAGGTTGCGGTGAAGACAAAGGGTGCGTTGCTCTGGGAGTTCAACAAGCCGTGGTCGGTCGAGGAGATCGAGATCGGTGAGCCCCAGAAAGACGAGGTCAAGATCCAGATGGAGGCGGCTGGCATGTGCCACTCCGACCACCACCTGATGACCGGAAGCATCCCCATGGCCGGCTTCCCGGTCCTCGGCGGACACGAGGGCGCCGGCATCGTCACCGAGGTCGGACCCGGGGTCGAAGACATCGCCCCCGGTGACCACGTGGTGCTGTCCTTCATTCCGTCTTGTGGCAGCTGTCCGACCTGTCAGTCCGGGATGCGCAACCTGTGCGACCTGGGCGCGGGACTGCTCAACGGTGTCGCGGTCAGCGATGGCACCTTCCGGGTGACGGCACGGGGCGAGGGCGTGTACCCGATGACGCTGCTCGGGACCTTCTCGCCGTGGATGGTGGTGCACAAGTCCTCGGTGGTGAAGATCGACCCGTCGATTCCGTTCGAGGTGGCATGCCTGGTCGGTTGCGGCGTCACCACCGGTTACGGCTCGGCCGTCCGCAGCGCCGACATCCGCCCGGGTGAGGACGTCGCGATCGTCGGTGTCGGCGGGGTCGGCATGTCGGCCCTGCAGGGTGCGGTCAACGCCGGCGCCCGCAACATCTTCGTGATCGACCCGGTGGACTGGAAGCGCGACCAGGCACTGAAGTTCGGCGCCACGCATGTCTACCCGGACATCTTCGCCGCGATGGGCGGCATGATGGAGGTCACCCACGGCCTGATGGCTCGCAAGGTGATCGTCACCGTCGGCGAGGTGCACGGCGCCGACGTCGACAACTACATGATCCTGACCGCCAAGGGCGGCACCTGCGTGCTGACCGCGATGGGGTCCATGCTGGACAACCAGGTCACGCTGAACCTGGCGATGCTCACGTTGCTGCAGAAGAACCTGCAGGGCACCATCTTCGGCGGCGGCAACCCGCAGTACGACATCCCCCAGCTCCTGTCGATGTACAAGGTCGGCAAACTCAACCTCGACGACATGGTGACCCGCCAGTACCAGCTGGAGCAGATCAACGAGGGCTACCAGGACATGCTGGAGGGCAAGAACATCCGCGGCATCATCCGCTACACCGACGCCGACCGCTAGCGCGGCGGAGCCGGGCGCAGCGGGTCGGCGTTACCGCCCAGCCGACCGCTGACTCACCGTTGACTCTGCGCTCACCGGGCAGGCCACTCGAACTTCTGCCTGGTGAGCGCAGAGTCAACAAACGACCTAGGTGTGCCGGAAGACCAGGCTGGCCTTGAGCTTCGTCTTATTGCCGACCATGCCCAAAAAGTTGCCTTCCACGGCGAACTGCTTGCGGGTGACGGTGGCCTCGGTGGTGAGCCGCACTCCCCCGTCGGCGAGGGGTGCCACCTCGACCTTCATCGGCAACGGTCCGGTGATGCCCTTGACGGTCAGTTCGCCGTCCAGCTGCGCGATGTCGCCGCCGACCGGTTCGCCACCGGTGACGACGACGCTGATGTCGGGGTAGCGGTCGGTGTTGAAGAAGTTCGACCTGCGCAGGTCATGGTCGCGCGTACCAAGTCCGGTATTGATCGAGGCAGCCTTGATGTCGACCCTTCCAGAGACGGTCTTGGCGTCCGTGATCTCGCCGCTGCCGCTGAATTCGGTGAACGCACCCCGCACCTTCAGCGCGCCCCACATGGTTCCGTTCTCGAATCGGATACTCGACTGCTGCGGATCCAGAGTCCAAGAACCGACCGCCTGTGAGTTGCTGAGAAATGTTGCGACAGCTGACATCTCGACTCCTCTACCTGCGCTGGCGCGCCTGTCCTGTGGGTCCCGGTTCGCTGTCGATAATACGCAGCAGCGTCCTTTTCATCTGGCACTCGGCGCATATGCTGAACCCATGACCACCGTGTTCACCAAGATCATCAACCGGGAACTGCCGGGCCGATTCGTCTACGAAGATGACGCCGTAGTCGCCTTTTTGACCATCGAGCCGATGACCCAGGGGCACACCCTGGTGGTGCCCCGCGCCGAGATCGACCAGTGGCAGGACGTCGACGGCGGCGCCTTCGCCCAGGTGATGGCGGTGGCGCAGAAGATCGGGAAGGCGGTGTGCCGCGCGTTCGACACCGATCGCGCCGGCATGATCATCGCCGGCCTGGAGGTGCCCCACCTCCACGTCCATGTTTTTCCGACCCGCAGCCTGGCCGACTTCGGCTTTGCCGGCGTGGACCGCAATCCGTCCGCGGAATCATTGGACGAGGCCCAGGCCAAGATCAAGGCCGCCCTGGCCGAACTGCACTGAGGTTCAGAGAATCTCGGCGGGCAATTCGGCGGATCGCTCGGAGGCATCGGCCAGGCGAGGTAGCGAGACCCGGAACGTGCAGCCCTGACCTGGCGGGGAGCTGACGGTCACCGAGCCGTGATGCGCCCGGGCCAGCGAGTCGACGATCGAGAGCCCCAGGCCGGTGCCGCCACTGGCCCGGGCTCGAGACGAATCGGTTCGGAAGAACCTCTCAAAGGCCCGCTCCACATCCTGCTCACTCATGCCAGGTCCCTGGTCGATGACTTCAAGGATCGCGTTGTCGCCCTCCGTGCCGACCCGCACGGTGATGGCGGTCCCGTCCGGCGTGTGTTGCATCGCGTTGGTCACCAGATTGCTCAGCACCTGCCGCAGCCGGGCGTCGTCGCCGAGCACCTCCGGTGTTCCTGGGCCGTCGAAGACTTCGAGCTCTATGGTGCGATTCGGCGCGATCGCCCGGGCGTCGTGGACGGCGTCGGAGGCTAGCACCAACAGGTCTACCCAATGCCGCTCCAGTGGGCGCTGAGCATCCGTCCTGGCCAGCAACAGCAGGTCCTCGACGAGCAGGCCCATGCGCCGAGCCTCGCTTTCGATGCGCGACATCAACAGCTCGACATCGCGAGCCGCGCCCTGCCGGTAGAGCTCGGCAAAGCCGCGGATCGTGGTCAGCGGGGTGCGCAGTTCGTGGCTGGCATCGGTGATGAACCGGCGCATCCGCTCCTCGGAGATGCGGGCACTTTCGGCCGACGCCACCGAGGACGCCACCGCCTCCTGGATCTGCGCCAGCATGCCGTTGAGCGCGAGCGTGAGCTGTCCGACTTCGGTACGCGGATCTCGCTCGGGCACGCGACTGTCCAACCGGCCGGCGGCGATCGCCGCCGCGGTTCGCTCGACCTCGGTCAGCGGCCGCAGGCTGCGATTGACCACCACATAACCGGCTGCGCCCAGGATCAGCAGCACGCCGACGCCGATCGCCATTCGCCACCACGCTAGGTAACGCAGGGTGGCCCGGGGGTCGGAGAGGTCCCGGGCCACAGTGATCAGCCGGCCGCTCTCGCCGTGCACCGACAGCGCCCGCCACTGGACCCCCGACCCGTCGACAGAGCCGATCGTGACCGGCACCGACCCCACGTCGTTGTCGGGCGGCAGCAACGGTTCGGCGTTGTGGTCGTTGACGACGGTCCAGACGCTGCCGTCGGGATCGACGTCGCGAACGTAGAAGCTCGTCGGCGGTCGCCCGGCATGGGGGTCGTCGTCCGCCCTCCCCGGGTGCAGGCCACGCTGCTCCAGCGCCCACCCGTTGGCGGCGTCGATCAGCGTGGCATCGATCCTGCCGATCAGGCGGTGCCGCAGGATCGTGGTCACGGCGTAGCCCTGCGCCAGCAGCCCGATCGCCACCATGGCCAAGGTGGCAGCGACCAGGCTGACCTTCAGCGGCAGAATGTCCCGAAGGGGTTTGACCGTCCCCATGTGTGTCGACCTATAGCTCGTTTCCGGCCCTCACCGGCCGTCGTTCGTCACGGCTCGCTGTCATCGCGGCTCGCGCAGTACGTATCCGACACCGCGCAGGGTGTGCAACAGACGCTTCTCGCCGGTGTCGATCTTGCGTCGCAGGTAGGAGACATAGGACTCCACCACGTTGACGTCGCCGCCGAAGTCATAGCGCCAGACATGGTCCAGGATCTTCGGCTTGCTCAGCACGGTGCCGGCATTGATCACAAAGTACCGCAACAGCGTGAACTCGGTAGGCGACAGAGAGACCGGCTGGCCCGCCTTCCACACCTCGTGGGTGTCCTCGTCGAGTTCGATGTCGGCGAAGGACAACCGGGAGTTACGCGGCTCCTGGACGCCCTTGCCCGCCCGGCGCAGGATGACCCGCAGCCGGGCCACCACCTCCTCCAGGCTGAAGGGCTTGGTCACGTAGTCGTCACCACCCAGGGTCAAGCCGGTGATCTTGTCCTGCAACGAGTCCCGCGCAGTCAGGAACAGTGCCGGAGCGTCGATGCCGTCGGCGCGCAGCCGCCGCAGCACGCCGAACCCGTCCATGCCCGGCATCATCACGTCGAGGATCACCGCATCGGGCCGGATCTCTCGCGCGCGATCCAGCGCAGCGGGTCCGCTGGAGGCGGTGTAGACCTCGAATCCCTGGAATTTGAGGCTCACCGACAGCAGTTCGACGATGTTGGTTTCGTCGTCGATGACGAGAACTCTGGCCTCCGGTGCGGCCTCTTGCGCAGCTGTTGCTCCCATAACGACAATTCCCTCGCGGCCCGGTGAAAACCACCTGGATATTGGCTGTATGTTTGCTGTCAATCAAACTAGCCGATAGCGGCTCACAGTGAGCCCTAGACTGGTCAAATGAGCTTGGCCAAGCAGCTGATCGCCCTGTCCACCGCCCCGGCACGGATTGGTCTGTCGATCGCCGACGCCGGGCTCGGGGTGGCCACCGCGGCACTGGGCCTGGCCCGCCAGTCACTCGGCGAGACCGGTGACCGTGGCACGGCCAACTCGATGGCACACATGTTAGGCCTGGACGACACCATCGCGCGGGCCAATCGGCTGGCCAAGTTGATGGACGACGACGCCCCGCTGGGACGTGCACTTGCCCCCGGTGGCCCGGCTGACCGACTGTTGGCCCCGGGGGGCCTGATCGATCAGTTGACCGGGCCCGGTGGCGTGATCGACCGACTCACCGCCGAGGGCGGCGGCTTGCAGCGCGCCCTGCAGCCCGGCGGCCTGGTGGACCAACTGACCGATGAGGACGGGCTCATCGAACGCCTGCTGGCCGAAGACGGCCTGGCCGACCGGTTGCTGTCCGAAGGGGGGCTGATCGACAAGCTCACCGCCCGCAACGGCCCACTGGAGCAGCTCGCCGGTGTCGCCGACACCCTGAGCCGGCTGGCGCCCGGCATGGAGGCACTGGAGCCCGCCATCGAGACGTTGCAGGAGGCGGTGATCGCGCTGACCCTAGTGGTCAACCCGTTGAGCAACATCGCCGAACGGATTCCGCTGCTGCCCCGCCGCTCCAGCCGGCGCAGCTCGCCGCGGACGGTCCGCTCGCAGCGGGTGATCGACCAGGACCCGACCGATCCGCAGAGTTGAGTGCGCTGGCGGCTATGTCGCCGGGCCTCAGTACGACCGACCATCGGCGTACCGCTGTCGCCGGGAGTAGCGTCCCCTGCCGCGGTTCCTCGACTTGAATGTCGGCAGCTGGCTATCGCAGTTGGGGCATACCAGCCGTAGATTCCGACGACGATTATTGTCGGCGTCGCCGTCGATGTGGTCCATGATCAGCGTCAATGCCACGCCGTTCCACGTTCCGTCGATTCCGCAGATCGCACAACAGCCGCCCTGTTGCTCATGGAGGTAGTCCCGGACATAGTTGCCGACATACGACGTGCGACCACAGGCTCCGGTGTCGAGCCAGGCCTGTAACAGCACACGGCGACGGTGTGATTGTTGGCATGCATTGCCGCAGAACACCCTTAGGCGACGTCCTTCAAACGCGACGCCACATCCGAGACAGGTCACCGACACAAGCCGACGCTATCGGTGGGGGCCGACACGAACTGAGCCGCCGAATGGGGCCGCGTGAGAGACTCGAACTCTCGACATCCGCTTTACAAGAGCGACGCTCTACCAACTGAGCTAACGCGGCAAACCTGGCTCGATGACGAGCCATGGCGATTGTACGACGAGCGATGGCGTTAGAGTTTCCCGCTCCCGACCGCTCGCGCCGGAACCGGCCCCAGCCGGCGCTGTCGGCCCCGCCGGACTAGTTACTAGTCGCGGGTCAGGTACTCCAGCACCACCCGGGTGAAGGCGTCCTTGGCCTCGATCATGGTCCAGTGCCCGCAGTTGGGGAACACGTGCACCTCGGCGTCGGGGATGGTCCGCATCGGGATCAGCGCCATATCCAGCGGGCTGACGCGGTCGTCGCGGCCCCAGGTGACCAGGGTGGGCGTCTTGAGCCGGTGCATCATCGCCCACGGCAGCGGCCCCTTGGATGCCTGCATCATCTTCACCATGTTGGTGAAGGCTTCTTTGCCGTACATCCGCCGCGCGCTGGCCAGGGTGTCCGGGTCGGTGGCCAATGCCCACCGCTCCTCGATGAGCTCGTCGGTGATCACCGACGGGTCATAGACCATCGAGTGCAGCCACCGCACCAGGGCGTCGCGGCTGGGGTTGTCGACGAAGTCCTGCAGCAGCCGGATGCCCTCGGCCGGTCCCGGGCTGAGCAGGTTAGTGCCGATGCCCCCGATCGTCACCAGCTTGCTCACCTTGTCGGGGTTGCCGATCGCATAACCGATCCCGACGCCGCCGCCCATGGAGTTGCCGACGATGCTGAACCGGTCCAACCCCAGCGCTTCGGCGAAGGCCGGCACCGCGCCGAACGCCGTGACCATCGGGTGCCCGCCGAAGTCGTCGCTGACGCCGAATCCGGGGAACTCCAGAACCAGGCAGCGGAAGTGCTCGGCGAAGGCCGACAGCACGCCACGGTAGTTGCGCCAGCCGGTCACGCCGGGCCCGGAACCGTGCAGCATCAGCAGCGTCGGCCCGTCACCGGCTTCGTGGTAGCGCAGCACTCCCTGCTCGGTGGTGACCTCGCGCAGGGTCTCGTCGTGGCTCAGCTCTGCCGGCATGTGTCTCCTCACAAGTCTCGGAACTCTTTAGACACGCTAATGCCGAACGCTCTCCGTCGAGGTGCCGGGGTCCAGATCGTGCCCGCGCTCGCACCGCGGCCGACGGCCCGGCCCGGCCCCGCACATAGGCCGCCCGGCGAACGGCCTCAGCCGGGGCGTCATTGCCACAGTTTCTCCGCGCACCACAGCGCCGCGGCAGCGGCCGCCAGGTCCACGGTGGGTGAGTGCATGCCGTTCCACCAGTGCAGCTCGACGTCCGTACCGCGTGCGCGGTGCAGGCGTGTCAGCCGGCGGGTGAGCCAGAAGGGTGCCACCTCATCGAACCGGCCGGCATCGATGCGCAGCGGAACGCCGGCGGGCAGTCGCAGATCGGCCACCTCGTCGGCGTTGAACGAATCGAGCAGGCGCTGGCGCACCTCGGCCCCCTCGGCCCCAGCAGTGCGCGCGGCGCGAGCGCACCGAAGGAATCACGTTCGCAGAGCTCGACCAGGCTCCGTTCACCCAGTTGCGGCCACAAAGCCAGCGCCTCGCCGCTCAGCCCACCGTTGCCTAACAGCGTCCGCAACGGCGCTGACGTCGTCGCCGCGCCGTCGACCATCAGCGCGATGAGCGCCGTCACCACCTGGAATCCAGGAAGCACGACCGGCAATCGCTGGGCCGCCCCGATCGTCTGGCTCATCCGGGTCACGGGAGCGAAGGCCACCACGGTGCGCAGATCGAATCCGTCGACGGGCCCTCCGGCGACGGCGTGCATGGCCGCCATAGCGCCCTCAGAATGGCCGGCGCTGATCCACCGGCCGTCGAGCGGCCATCGGTCCCGAGCGCACGTCAGCAGGTCACGCACGCTGCGCCTCCCGGCTGGCGGGTCATCGACCGCGCCACCATCACGCACGCGGTGAAGCGTCAAAACCGGCTCTTGGAAGCTGATGGCCGAGTCCGGCGCTTCTGAGCTACACCTGACGCGCCTTGGCGAACGCGCGTGACCGCAACAGATAACGGGCCCTGCTGCCCTCTGTTTCACCCTGGGCGGTGATCATCCGCTGTTGCGCAGTGCGCTGGCCAGCCCATTCATCGTCAGCAGGATGCCGCGGCGCACCAGCTCGTCGTCGTCGCCGGCACGGTAGCGCCGCAGCAACTCCACTTGAAGGTGGTTCAGCGGCTCCAGATAGGGAAAGCGATTGAACACCGACCTCGCCAGCGCCGGGTTGTCGGCGAGCAGATCGTCATAGCCGGTGATGCGCAGGTACATCGAGATGGTCCGCTGATGTTCCGCGACAATCTTATCGAATACGTTGCGGCGCAACGATTCATCCGGCACCAGCTCGGCGTAGCGCGCCGCCAGGCCCAGATCCGACTTCGCCAGCACCTGCGCCATGTTCGACAGCACCGTGCGGAAGAACGGCCAACGCTGATACAGATCGTGCAGCACAGCGGTTCGATCGGCTTCGCTTTCCGGGCCCGCTGCTATCCACTGCGCAAGCGCCGACCCGGTCCCGTACCAACCGGGCAGCATCACCCGCGACTGGCTCCAGGCCAGTACCCAGGGAATGGCACGCAGATCGGCGATCGACGAGGTGGGTTTGCGCGAGGTGGGCCGGCTACCGATGTTCATCGCACCGATCTCGCTGACCGGCGTGGAAGCCAGGAAGTATTCGACGAACCCCGGTGTCTCGTGGACCAATTCGACGTAGGCACGCTGGGCGCGGACGGCCAGGTCGTCGAGCACCGCATACGCCGGTCCTGCGGCATCGCCGAGCCCCTCCACATCAAGCAGGGTGGCCTCAAGAGTTGCGGCCACCAGGCTCTCCAGGTTGCGGCGCGCCATCAGCGGTTCGGCGTACTTGGCGGCGATCACCTCGCCCTGCTCGGTGAGCCGCAGTGATCCGTTCACCGCGCCCGGCGGCTGAGCCAGGATCGCCTCATAGCTGGGACCGCCACCACGACCCACGGTGCCCCCGCGACCGTGGAAGAACCGCAACCGGATTCCCGCTCCGCGGGCCGCCTCGACGAGGTCGAGTTCAGCGCGGTACAGCGCCCAGTTGGCGGCCAGATAGCCTCCGTCCTTGTTGGAATCGGAGTAGCCGAGCATCACCTCCTGGCTGTCGCCGCGGGCAGCCACGATGGCCCGATACACCGGGATTTCCAACGCCGCCTGCAGTATTGACGCACCGCTACGCAGATCCTCGATCGTCTCGAACAGTGGCACGATGCCGACCGGACAGTAGGGCGTCGATTCGGAGGCGTCCAGCAAGCCGGTCTCCTTGAGCAGGATCGCCGCCTCCAAGAAATCCGACACCGACCGGCACATCGAGATCACGTAGTTGGGCACCGCCGCCTGCCCGAAGCGAGCAACCGCGTCGGCGGCGGCCTCGATGACGGCCAACTCACTGTGTGCGAGCTCCGAGAGCACGGCACGCTCCCCGAGCAACGGCCGCCGGGTGCCGAGTTCACCGACCAGCAGCGCGACCCGCTCGTCTTCGTCCAGCGAGGCATAGTCCGGATGCACCCCCGCCCACGCCAGCAGCTCACCGACCACCTGCTCATGCACGTCGGAGTTCTGCCGCATATCCAGGCCGCAGAGATGGAAGCCGAACACCTGCACGGCCTCGCGCAGCTGCGCCAGCCGGTCGTCGGCCAACAACGCGCCGCCGTGCCCCCGCAGCGACGCATCGACGGTGTCCAGGTCGGCCAACAGCTCAACCGGGTTCGCATACCGCGTCAAACCCAGGTCCAGGCCATCCGGCGGCAGGTGGTCCAGGATCTCGGCCCCGGTCGCGGTGAGGCGGGCCCGGATCACCCGCAGTGCCCGTCGATAGGGCTCGTCCGCTCGGGCCGGCTCCTGTTCTGCTTCGGCCAGGGCGGCCAACCCGGTGCTGACGCTGACCAGTCGGGCCGACATCGCCAGCTCCTGCTCCAGCGCGGTCAATTCGGCGAGGTAGTACGCCACCGCGGTGTACGCGGCGCTGCCCGTGGCCAGCCGCACTACCGCGCCTGTCACGTTGGGGTTTCCGTCGCGGTCCCCGCCTATCCAGGAGCCGGGCCGCAGGATGGGCTCATCCAGAAGGTCGGAGTCGGGCCAGCGGACACGCAACGCCGCCCGGACTTCGGCGTTGATCTTCGGTATCACGTCGAAGAACGCCGCTGGGTAGTAGCGCAGCCCCACCTCGATCTCGTCGGAGATCTGCAACCGCTCCACTCGGACCAATGCGGTCTGCCACAGCATCAGAACCTGGCGTCGCAGCTCGGTTTCGAGGTCACGCCCATCGTCGGTCTTGGTGCGCCCCGCCGATCGCAGCCGCATCAGTTCGCCGATCCGATGTTGGCTGGCGAACACCGTGCGCCGCCGGGTCTCGGTCGGGTGGGCGGTGATCACCGGAGCGACCAGGGCATCCGTGAGCGCTTCCGCCACAGCGGCCGAATCGAGTTCAGCAGCATCCAACTTCAGGTAAGTCGCGGCCAAACTGCTGTCCTGCGGTGGTTCCTCGGCGGCGATGTGGATGGCACGGCGCCGCTCCCGGTGGATGTCTTCGGCGAGGTTGGCCAGCAGCGCGAAGTGACTGAAGGCCCGAATGACCGGAATCGCCTCGTGGATGTCGATGCCGGAGAACATGCGAGCCATCTCGGCGCGGTCGACATCGGAATGGCGCACACCAAACGACGCCACCCGAGCCCGTTCGACCAGATCGAATACCCCGTCACCGCTCTGTTCACGGACCGTGTCGCCGAGAATCGTGCCGAGCAACCGGATGTCCTCACGCATCGGCTCCGTGGCTTCCCTGCCGATCCGGGTGCGGTGAACAGCGCCGATCGGTTCCAGTCCTGCGTCCGCGGCGTCTGCCATAGGTGCCAGTATCGCCAGCTTTGGCGCCCGCGACTAGTGTTGGCCCACTCACAGCTCGACTGAGCGCGCCGCTCAGCCGCCGTGTGAGGCACCCCGAAACGATCTCAACCGCATCAGATAACGCGGCACCCCAGACACTCCCAAGCTGCGCGGCCAGTCATCGGAACGAAAATAGGCGTCGGTACCACCGTCGACGAAGATCACACTGCCGCAGAGGAATTCGGCGGCGTCGGAAAGCATGAACAACATCCAGTCGGCCAACATCGCGGGATCGCCGAAACCGCCCACCGGAACGGGAAACGCCTGAACGGCCTTGGCCTGTTGAGGGATCGCCAACAGCTCATCGAGCAGCGGCGTCTGGATCGCGCCGGGCGCCAGCACATTGAGCCGGATTCCGGCCCCGGCCCACTCCGGCGTGACGGCCTGCCGCCGCGCCCAACGGGTCACAGCGATCTTCGATGCGCCGTAGGCCATCGACGGCGCGGCCGGGCCCAGTAGCTTCACCGTGCGCACCGCGCTCGCCGTCCTGCCGGCGCGCAGGGCACGTACCGCGCGACGCGGTACAGCCGGGATGGTGGTCGAGGAATTGCTGCCGATCACCACCACCTTGGCCCGCTCGGCGGCGGCCAGCGCTGGCCGCCACGCGTCGAGCAGATCCACCACCCCACGGAAGTTCACCTCGAAGATGGTCCGAGCCATCCCCGGACCCGGCTTGGGGCCTAGCCCGGCCGCCAGAACCGCGCCGTCGAGGCGGCCCCCGCACCGAGCCAGCACCTGCTCCGCCGCCGCGGCCCGGCCGTCCGGGCCAGACAGGTCCGCAGCGACTTCGGCGTCGCGCAGGTCCACCCCGATGACCGTGTGACCCGCTGCGCGTAGCTTCTCGGCGGCCTGCCGGCCCATGCCCGATGCCGACCCGGTTACCGCGTACACACTCAAGGGACTTCCTCCTCCACCCGTTGCGGCTGCGTCATACAGACATACAAGGCAAGCTGCACACCATGCACGTCGGATTCATCGGACTAGGGAACATGGGCAACGGCATGGCCGTCAATCTGCTCACGGCCGGTCACGCTGTCACCGCCTACAACCGATCGCCGGCCAAGGTGGACGCCCTGGCTCAGCAGGGCGCCACGCCGGCACGCACGGTAGCCGAGGCCTGTCAGGGCGACGTGGCGCAGACCATGCTGGCCGATGACGGCGCCGTCGAGCAGGTCACCCTCGGTCCGGACGGCATTGTGGCGTCGTTGCCGCCCGGCGGCACCCATGTCTCATCGAGCACCATCAGTGTGGCCCTCGCCCGACGGCTCTGTTCCGTGCACGCCGAGGCGGGGCAGTCCTTTGTCTCCGCACCGGTCTTCGGTCGGCCTGAGGCGGCCGCGGCGGCAAAGCTGTTCGTTGTCGCCGCGGGGCCACCGGCGGTCCTGGACGCGGTGGCGCCGATCTTCGACGCGATCGGTCAGCGCACCTTCGTGGTGTCGGAGCAGCCCCACGCCGCAAACCTGGTGAAACTCTCCGGCAATTTTCTGCTCGCCACCGTCATCGAGTCGCTCGGCGAGGCAATGACGTTGGTGGAGAAGGCCGGGGTGGACCCGGTGGCCTACGTCGACATCCTCACCTCAACGCTCTTCGATGCTCCGGCCTATAAGACCTACGGCGGCCTGATCGCTCGCAAGAGTTTCGAACCGGCCGGTTTCGCCGCCGCCCTCGGACTCAAGGACGTCCGGTTGGCGTTGCAGGCGGCCGAGGAGCTGACGGTGCCCCTGCCTCTGGGCAGCCTGCTGCGCGACCGATTCCTGACACTGCTCGCCGACGGCGGCGGGCAATTGGATTGGTCGGCGATCGCATCCTTGGCACGGCGAGACGCGGGCCTCGGCGGTTAGCGAGCCTCGACGAAGGAGAGCCGAAGCTGGACCGCCGCTAGCCCTGGACCACTCCCCGAAGCCCGTCGGCACCGAACGCCGGCTCCAACATCGAGGAGAAGTCCGGGCCGCGGCGCAGCATCTGCCCGCCGTCGACGTTGATCACCTGACCGGTGATGTAGCCGGCCGCGTCGCTGAGCAGGAACAGCGCCAGATTGGCAACGTCTTCCACCTCACCGGGCCGCGGCAGCGGCGTGCACACGCGGTAGTCCTCGCTCAACTCAGGCGAGTCCAGAATCGGAGCAACCAGCTCGGTGCGGGTCAGGCCCGGCCGAATGCTGTTGACCCGAACCCAGGAGGCACCCAGCTCGTCGGCCGCCAACTGCATCATGTGGTCCAGCGCCGACTTGGTGGGCCCATAGGCCCCGAACCAACGGTGGGTATTGCTCGCCGCGATCGAGGAGATACCGACAAAGGATCCCCCACCACCGCGCACCAGTGCGCGACCGGCGTGCTTGAGCACGTACAGGGTGCCGTTGACATTGAGGTCGACGGTGCGCCGCCACAGCTCCGAGTCGATCTGGGTGATCGGCCCGATGGTCTGCGACCCACCTGCGCAGTGCACCACGCCGTGCAGGCGGCCGTGCTCGGCCACCGCGGCATCGACGGCGGCGATCACGCTGTCCTCGTCGGTGACGTCGGTCGGCACGTGACGGACCGCGCCCCCGAGCTCGGCCGCCACCGCCGCCAAGCGGTCCGCGTCTCGCCCGACGATCAGCACGTCGGCGCCGGCCTCGGCCAGGCCCGCCGCCACGGCCTTGCCGATGCCGCTACCGCCCCCGGTGACCAGGTAACTGCGGCCTTCAAAGGAGAGCTGCACACCGACCCCTCACATCGAAACTGGAACAGGTCCTACCTATGGAACCATGCCTCACGCCCCCGCCCCCGCCGAACGTGAAGTTAGCTTCACGCTCACACGTCGGGCTGAAGCCAACTTCACGTTCGGCGGGAGCCAGCTCAGGGCTGGTCGCGGCGGGCCACGGCGGTGGGCCCGGCGGTGCGCCAGTCTTCGACGTCCGGCGGCAAGCCCAGTGGAGCCCGGTTCTCGTTGTGGGCCGCCCAATGCGCGTGGCCGAGCTGGTGGATGTGGAAGCCGTGCCGCAGCGCCTCGGTGAAGCCCATCGCGTCGGCTGCACCGTTCACCGAGTCCTTGATCAGCAGCGAAGCCATGGTTGGCAGTTTCGCGATACGCCGGGCGAACTCCAGGGTCTTGTCCGCCAGCTCATCGGCCGGGAACACCTTGGAGACCATGCCCAGCCGGTGCGCCTCATCGGCGTCCAGCGAATCGCCGGTCAGCAACAGCTCCTTGGCCTTGCGCGGCCCGAACTCCCACGGGTGGGCGTAGTACTCCACGCCGGGCATGCCCAACCGCACCCCGACCACGTCGGAGAACCGGGCGTTGTCGGCCGCCACGATCAGGTCGCACGCCCAGATCAGCATCAGACCGGCGGAGATCGCGTTGCCCTGCACCTGCGCGATGGTGATCTTGCGCAGGTCGCGCCACCGGCAGGTGTTCTGGAAGAAGAAGTGCCATTCCTGCAGGTAGGTCTTCTCCACCGGCGCTTCCCGGGTGGCGCCGTGGGACTGGAAGGTCGGGTGCTGCGCCGGACCGGGACGCCGCTCGAGCAGCGTGGCCTCCGAGCCCAGGTCGTGGCCGGCGGAGAAGTTCTTGCCTCGCGCAGCCAGGATCACCACCCGCACGGTGTCGTCGGCCTCGGCCCGGCCGAACGCCTCGTCGAGCTGCACCAGCAGGGTGCGATTCTGCGCATTGTGCACGTCGGGGCGGTTCAGCCAGATCCTGGCGATCCGCCCGTCATCGAGCGTTTCGTAGTCGACCAGTTGGTCCGAAGAACCGTCGACCTGTCCCGAATCGGTGTCCGATGTGCCCATATCCTCCGCGGCCTCCGCATTCGTCGTCATCGCATCACAGGCTACGACCGGGCACCCCGCCTGGCCGAGCCAGGTGTGACACAGCGCGCACTTCGCTAGAGTCGAGTCATGCCTGCAAAATCCGAACCCGCCGACATCGAGGACGTGGAGCCGCTGGCCGACAGCACCGCGAGCCAAGCCCGGCGCGTGGTAGCTGCCTACGCCGAGGACGCCGATGAGTGTCGGGTGTTCCTGTCCATGCTGGGAATCGGGCCTGCGACACCCGAGAAGGCCTAAATGCCGGAGGCGGTGCCACCCGGGGGTTCAGCGGGGCTCGACGACGGACAGCCGAAGCTGGGACCGCCGCATGAGCCCGGAGAGTCCGATTTCGTCGTCGTAGCCAACCGGCTGCCGATCGACATCGAGGTGCTGCCCGACGGCACCACGACCTGGAAGCGCAGCCCCGGCGGCTTGGTCACCGCACTGGAGCCTCTGCTGCGTAAGCGCCGCGGCGCTTGGGTGGGCTGGCCCGGCAGCCTGGACGCGCCCGAGGAGCCGATCGACGTCGAAGACCTCCGGCTGCACCCCGTGCCGCTGAGCACCACCGACATCGCCGAGTACTACGAAGGCTTTTCCAACGCCACCCTGTGGCCGCTGTATCACGACGTGATCGTCAAGCCGATTTATCACCGGCAGTGGTGGGACCGCTACGTCGACGTCAACCGCCGCTTCGCCGAGGCCGCGTCGCGCGCCGCCGCACCCGGCGCCACGGTCTGGGTTCAGGACTACCAGCTCCAGCTCGTGCCCAAGATGCTGCGGGACCTGCGGCCCGACGTCACCATCGGCTTCTTCCTGCACATCCCGTTTCCGCCGGTGGAGCTGTTCATGCAGCTGCCTTGGCGTGCCGAGATCGTCGACGGTCTGCTCGGCGCCGACTTGGTCGGCTTCCATCTGTCCGGCGGGGCCCAGAACTTCTTGTATCTGGCCCGCAACCTCGCCGGGGCGGTCACCTCGCGCGGCTCGGTCGGAGTGCGCAGCAAGTTCGGCGAGGTCCGACTTGCCGATCGCACCGTGCGGGTCGGCGCATTCCCCATCTCCATTGATTCCGGCGAACTCGACCGCAAGGCGCGCGAACGCGGCATTCGACGTCGCGCCAAGGAAATTCGGGCAGAGCTCGGTCACCCGCGCAAGATCCTGCTCGGCGTCGATCGCCTGGACTACACCAAGGGCATCGACGTACGGCTCAAGGCGTTCAACGAGCTGCTGGCCGAGGGTCGCGCAAAGCGTGACGACACCGTACTGGTGCAACTGGCCACCCCGAGCCGCGAGCGGGTGGAGAGCTATCAGATCCTGCGGGACGGCATCGAGCGTCAAGTCGGCCACATCAACGGCGAATACAGCGAAGTGGGCCACCCGGTGGTGCACTACCTGCACCGCCCGGTCCCCCGCGACGAGCTGATCGCCTTCTTCGTCGCCAGCGACGTCATGCTTGTCACTCCGTTGCGGGACGGGATGAACCTGGTCGCCAAGGAATACGTCGCCTGCCGCAGCGACCTCGGCGGCGCCTTGGTCTTGAGCGAATTCACCGGTGCCGCAGCCGAATTACGTCAGGCCTACCTGGTCAACCCGCACGACCCCGAATGCGTCAAGGACGTCATCGAGGCGGCGATCAACCAGGCCCCCGAAGAAGGTCGCCGACGGATGCGGGCCATGCGCCGCCAAGTGCTGGCCCACGATGTGGACCGGTGGGCCCGATCCTTCCTCGGTGCACTCGCCAACTCCGCGGAGTGACGTCCACCGCCTGTGCCGCTCAGCTACACAGGTGGATCGGATTGTCCTGGCAGTTCAACGGATAGTGGATCACCGGGACCGGCAGCGGTGACACGAAGGTCAGCGTGAACGGCCGCTTGTCCAACCCGGGCTGCAGCCCGCACACCGCATTGTGCGACTGGGTGTAGGTGCCGTTGAGGGACGTGTCGAACTGGTACATCTCCTCGCTGGCGGCAGTGCTGCCGTTCGAGCACCGCATGCCCGCCAGCAGCGGGGTCTTGTAGGTCCACCGACCGTTTGCCAGCCGGTAGGCCCCGGCCTGTCCCGGGGGCCCGTTGCTTTCGACCTGAAGTTTGCAGCCCACCGCCGTGTGCAGCGGAACCCGGCCGTCACCCACGGTCGGCACGCACAGCGGGTAGATCTTCCAGGTCGCGGACTTGACACCGTCGTTGTAGGTGTAGACGCCCTCGAGCGTGCCTTCCGGTATCGCGTCGTCGTCGGCACCGGCCTGGACCGCCAGGCCGGTGGCCGCCGTCAGCGCCGCAGCCAAGATGCCCAGCCCACGAACGAGTATCCCCATGGCGCTCATCCTTTCAGCTAGATCGGCGCGATATTGCTGATCAGCCACTTGCGGTCGATCTTGCGGAAATCCACCCGCAGGCGGCTGCCCTCGTAGTACTTCTCCTTGGACTTGCCCGTCACGGTGCGGTTGACGAACACCAGCACCGAACCCGACGTCCGTCGGGCGGTCATGGCACCGACGCCGACGACGTCGACCTGGTTCACCAGCTGCTTCTCGCGGGCCTGCGGAATGATCTCGTTCATGGCGCGGGCTTCGAACTCGCGGCGATAGTCCCCGGTAAACAGCGGGTAGGTCTCGGTCAGGCTGCGCTCCACCGTCTTGTACTCGTAACCCAGCACCTTGGGGATCTCCTCGGCAGTGAGCCTGACCAACTCGTTGCGCGTCGTCTGTTCACCGCGCGCCTCGACTCGGCTCCAATACAGCGATCCCGTCGCGGCGCCCAGACCCACGAACCCACCGAGAACTCCCACAAGGACGGCGAGCCACATCCAGCGCCGTGTCATCCGCTGCCCCCCGGCCATTTGAGGTCGTATGCAGTCATGTTGCCCGCATCGTCTTCGTGCACGATCACCCGCAACGCGTAGGGCTGCGACGGCCGGTTGACGCCGTCGGCATCGGTGGCGGTAGCGCGCATCGCCACCAGCACTGAGGCGTTGCCGGCGACGTTGTCGATGCCCTCAAGCGCTTTGGCGTTGATGACGGCTTCTGAGCTGTGCTTGGTCTCTCGCAGCAGAGCCTTGAGGTTCTCGGAGTTAGCCGCCATCGTGCCACGCAGTGGGCCGCTGGTACCGGCCACGAAGCGATCCACCTGTTCATTGATGGTGTCGGGCGTATAGGTGTACATGTTGAGCACCGTCTGCACCGCGGTGTCGACGAATCGCTGGTCCCGCTGGTGCGCCGCATCGGCATGCCGGTGCTGTACGCCGAGTAGGGCTACCAGCCCGCCCAGCAGGACCGATGCCGCCAGGACGCCGATTCCCGCCAGTTTCGCGGTCTGAAGAGCATTGGGCAGCCGCCGCGGCGGCGGTCCGGCCGGCCGAACCGCTCGTACCGCCGTGGGACTCGGGGCCGGAATCGTTACCGCAGTGGCCGTCTCAGCGGCCTCGCCGGCCGGTCCAGCGGCCCGCGAGGCCCGGCGCCGGACCTTCGCGTCCTCTGGTCCGGTCACGTCTGCCTCGGTGCGAGCATCAGATCGGCCCAGTTCTCTGCGGGCAGCCACTTGTCGGAGCCGGAGACGAATACCCCGCTGTTGCCGGCCGGATCCACGAACTTGCCAGTGCGGTCGTAACTGCTGTAGGCCACGCCGTTGGCCTCGGCGGGCAACGGTCCCGGCGCGGGCGCGGGAGCCGGTCCCGGCGCGGGGTCACGACCGTAGGCGGGCAGGCCGCCGTTGCCGCCCGGGCTGGTCGGCATGTTCTGGTCTGGCGGCGCGTAGTACGGCCACGGCGCCGGCGGGTTGGACCCGAGCTCGTTCGGCGGGTACGGCAGCGGGAACGGCGGGTTGGGCGCCGGTCCCGGTCCCTCGGGGACTCCGGGCGGCAGCGCCACGACGGGCGGGCCGGGGTCGTAGTCCGTCGACGGCGGGATGTAGGGGAACTTGTTCATCGGCCGCTGCATCCGCGGGTCGGTGATCGGGGTGTCATACGGGACTGGCGGGCCGCGCCAGGCGTTGCTGCCGATCGGGACAAAGCCCTGCGGGTCACGGCAGAGCTGGATTGTGGGCGCCCGCTTGCCCGGGTATTCCATGCACGGGTAGTTGCGTGCGCCACGGACCGCGGTCGGATCATTCTGCGCGGCCTTGCAGTACAGCCCCTTGGGCAGATCGCGCACCGTCTCGTCGGCCGGCGTGCGCATCTCGGTGAACGGCAGGAAGCCGACCGTGCACGGGGGCGGGTCATGCATGTCGATCTTGAAGTCCAGCTTGGCGCCCTCGTCCATCGGCACACCGCCGGCGACGGTGATCAGCGCGGCCATCAGCGCGGGAAATACCACCAGCGCCTGCTCGATGGAGTTGCGGTAGATGACCCCGACCCGGCCGAAGTTGGCGATGCTGGCCGCCAGGGTCGGAAAGGACGCCCGGATCCCGTCGAAGGTGGTGTTGACCTCGTCGGCGACGCTGGGCAGGGTCTGCAGTACTTCACGCAGCTGCGGGTCAGCGTTGCTCACCTCGGTGGTGACCGTCGCCAGCGAGCGGGACAGCTTCTTGATGTCGTCGCCGCTGCGGATCTGGGCATCCAAGAAGGGCTCAACCTGGTCGATCAGGGTCGACGTAGCGTCGAAGTTCGCGTTGGCCTCGTCGATCAGCTGCCGCGACGAGGAGATCATCCGGGCCAGCTCCTGGCCAGACCCGTTGAATCCCTCGAAGGCACTGCGCAGCAGATCACGCAGGCGACTGTTGCCGATGCTGTTGACCAGCGACTGGGCCTGGTCGAGCATTCCAGCGATGTCTTGGCCGATAGCGGTACGGTCCTGGCCGATGCGGGCGCCGTTGCGCAGCACGCCCGCGGCCAGGTCTCCCGGCGGGGGCACCAGATCGATGAACTGCTCACCGATCGCCGACATGCTCTTGACCGTCGCCGTCACATTGTTGGGGATCTTGGTGGAGCTGTTGAGGCGCATCGCGGCGTCGACGCCGTTGTCGCTGAGTTGGACCGATTCCACCCGGCCCACGGTCACGCCGCGGTAGGTGACATTGGCGCTCTTATAGATGCCGCCGCCACCGATGAAGTCGGCCGTCACCGTGTAGGTGCCGATACCCAATCGGCTCGGCGCGTGCAGGTAAAGGATCGAGATCGCACCGACGGCCAGCACTGTGACCACGGCGAAGATCCCGAGTTGGATTCGAACGAGGCGGGTCAGCATCGCAGGTCATTCCTCATAGTGGGCAGCCGTGCCGGGCGGGATCTTGAACGGGTCGGCGGCCTGCCCGGACAGGTTGGCCATCTCGCCGATCAAGAAATCGGGTGGATTGAGGATGTCGTGCATGTGCGGCATGTTCGGATCGAACCCGCCGGTGGTGAACACCGTCTCGCCGAATCGCCGCAGGGTCATATCGAAGATGACATAGACGTTGAGGAAGTCGCCGCGCACCGCGTTGCGCAGATACATCGACGGGAACGGGAACGTCGGAATGAACGGGAATGCTGTCACCAATTCGTTGGCATTGTCGGCGAACGCCTTGACGATCGGGTACAGGTCCTTGACGTCGGCCGCGAAGTCTTCCTTGGCCTCGCTCATGATTCGCGATCCGACCACGGCCAGCCGTTGCAGCGCACCGAACGCGTCGACGATGTTGCTGCGGTTGTCGTTGAGAACCTGCAACGCCGCCGGCATGGTGTCCAGCGCACGAGCCAGGCTGGGGGCGCTGCGAGCCAGCGTCGCCCCGACCCGGTTGAGGCCCTCGGCGGCCGCGATGATGTCGCGTGCCTGGTGGTCCAGCGACGTCGTGAGTTCGGCCAGTCGTGGCACCAGCTCGGCGAACGTACCGGCTCGACCGGCCACCGCGGCGTAGGCCTCTTCGGTGATGTCCTGCACCGCACCGAGATTGCCCTGGTTGACCACCACACCCAGCGACGACAGCACCTCTTCGGTGCTCGGGTAGCGCCCGGTCCGGCTCAGCGGTATCTCGTCCCCGGGGTCGAGGCGGCCCACCGGCGGCTGATCTGTCGGCTCGGCCAGCTCAATGTGCTGGGAACCCAACAGGGACGTTTGCGCGACCTTGGCGATGGCGTTGGACGGCAGCTGAACGTCGCCGTCCAAGGACAGCTTCACGGCGGCGTAGAAACTGCCGTCGGGCTGCTGCACGGCCCGGATACCCGAGACGCTTCCGACCGTGACGTCGTCGACCATCACCGGCGAGTTCTGCGGCAGCGTGGTCACGTCCGGCAGTTGCACTGTGACGGTGTATGAGCCCTTTCCGTGGCCCGCGGTTCCCGGCATGTTCAGTGAGTTCAGCCCACCGAACTGACAACCCGACAGCACCAACATTCCGGCACCGAGCAAGGCACTTCGCCGCCCGCCGCGCCGCAACGCACCGGCAAGAGACTTCACGCTCATCCGCCCTCCCGTGGTGCACCGGCCCCGGGCTGAGCCGGCCCGGTCGGGCCTGGCGGGGTACCCAGTTGCCCCGGCAGCGGCGGCGGCATGAACAGCGCGGCGACGTCATCGGTGCTCGGCGGCGTGACACCCGGTGCGGGCAACCATTTTAGGTACGGAAGCGGCGTCTGCGCTTTCGCCTCGGTGGCCGGAGTGTCGTAGATGATCTGACCCTTGTATGCGGTGATCGAGTTGATCGGGTGGAACAGGAACGGGACGAAGTTCATCGCCCAGCGGCGCATGACCGGCCCCATCCGCTCTTTACAGATCTCGGCCCGCTTGAAGTTGTCCGGGACCGAGCCGACATCGAAAACACCGCCACAGATGAACTGGACCGGGTTGGCAAAGTCCGGCAGCGACAGCAGGCCGGCCAGCGAGCCCTGGGCCGGGTTGTAGATGTTGTAGAAGTTGACTAGGCCGTGGGGCGTGATGTGCAAAACCTGCTCGAAGTTGTCACTCTGATCCGAGAGTGTCTTGGCGAACTGCGACAGCTTGTCGACCTGCGCGATCAACGCGTCGTTGTTGTTGTGCAGGAAGCCGCGAACGTCGCGCAACGCCTGGCTGAGGGTGCCCAGTGTGACGTCCAGGTCGACCGAACTCTCGGCCAGCACCCCGGACACCGCTGCGACGTGGTCGGTGAACTGCACGATCTGCTCGTTGCTGCCCGATAGTGCCTCGATCAGGACCTGCAGGTTCTTGACGGTGCCGAAGAGGTCGGTGCGCGAGTCACCGAGACGTCCGGTGGTGGTGGACAGTTCCCGCAGTGCGTTGCGGAACGAGTCGCCGTTGCCGTCGAAGGTGTCCGCGGCCTGGTTGACGAACGTACTCAGCGCGCCGTTGAGCTTGCCCTGCTCGGGGCCCAACTGAGCGCTGAGCTGAGTCAGCTCCTGCTTGACCTCGTCCCACTCGACCGGGACCGCGGTGCGATCTTCACCCAGTACGGCCCCGTCGGCGAGCTTTTCACCCTCGGTGTAGGCCGGGGCCAGTTGAACGACTCGTGCCGAGACGATATTCGGCGCCATCAGCAACGCATGAACATCGGCCGGCAACGGCACATCCTTGTTCACCGACATGGTGATCTTGACGTTCTCGGCACGCGGCTCGATGGACTCAATACGGCCGACCGGGACTCCGACCACCCGGACGTCATCGCCCGGGTAGAGGCCCACCGCGGAGGCGAAGTAGCCGGTGATGCGGTAGCTGCGCTGCGCGGGCAGCACCACGTAGGCCGCGGCGGCCAGAAGTACGGCCAGTACCCCGGCGAGGACGATCCGTGAAGTTCGGCGTGTCATGGTGACTTCGGCCTTATGACAGTGCGGTCGGAGATCATGCCGCGCAGGTAATCGGCCAGGCTGTCGGGCAGCTTGCCGGGCTGGAAGAACATGTCGAGCAACACCTCCGACATGGTGGGCGGCGGCAGGCCGTACAGGTTGATCTGGAAGCCCGGGCCCGAGGACACCACCTCGCCGAGGGTGGTGGCGTATCCGGGCAAGCGGTCCAACGCTCCGACTATCCGGTCCTCGCGCTCGATCAAGTTGTCCAGCACCAGATTGAGCTTCTTGAGGGTCGGACCGATCTCCTTTTCGTTATCGGTCACGAAACCGGAAAGCTGTTGCGATACATCATCGATACCACCAATTAGGGCGCCGAGGGCCTGGCGGCGCTCGTCCAGCGCCGCGAACAGCTGGTTGCCGTCGAGCACCAGCTGGTTGACCTGGCCGGCACGCTGATTGAGCACGCCGGTCACCACCTTGGCGTGCGACAACAATTGCCCCAAGGCCTCGTCACGGCGGTTGATGCTGCGCGACAGCGCGGCCACCCCATCCAGCGCCCCACGCAGCTGCGGCGTTGCCTCGCGCATGGAGTCGGTGAGTACCTGGAGTGCCTCTTCGAAGCGCGGCTTGTCCAGATCGCGCACATTGCCGCCGAGGTCCTGCAGGGCGTTGTTGAGCGTGTAGGGAGCACGGGTGCGTTCGAGCGGAATCGCGGTAACGGAGCCGGCACCGGCGGGGGTGACCGACAGCGCCTTCTCGCCCAGCACGGTGTCAGTACGGATGGCGGCCAATGACTGATCCCCCACCCGGACCTTGCGGTCCACAGTGAAGTCCACCTTGGCGCTGGCCCCGGCCAGCGACACCGACTTGACCTTGCCCACTCGGATGCCAGACACCGTCACGTCATTGCCGGCGATGATGCCGCCGGCATCGGCGAAGTAGGCGTGATAGTTCTTGCCCTGCGGCCAGAACGGCAGGCTGGTGTAGCCGAAGGACACCATCACCAGGAACGTCACCAGTGCGATGCCCAGAAGACCCGTGCGAACCGGGTTTACGCCGTCACTCTTTGACAGGAGAGCACCTCCCCTTGCTGGTGTCGTTCTGGCCGCCCATGGGCAGGATGATGTCACTGCCCGCGGGGCCGTTGAACTTCATCGCGACGGTGCAGTAGTTGATGTTGAAGAACGAGCCGTAGGCGCCCAACGCGTTCAGGCGCAGGTAGTTCTCCTCCAACGGGTCGATGACGTCGTTAAGCTCTTGCTTGCGCTTGTCCAGCACGGTGGCCAGTGGCCGCGCGTTCTCGAGCACGCCCTGCAGCGGCCGTCGAGTGCGGCGCAGGGTATCGGTCAGGTCGTTCTCGACCGAGGCCAGCGGTCCGATGGCGCCCGCGATCGCGTCCTTGCCCTGGGCCAGCCCGGTGATCAGCTGCTGAAGGCGATCCACGGTGGCGTCGAACTGTTCGCTCTTCTCGTCGACGGTGCCCAGTACCGTGTTCAGATTGTTGATCACGTCGCCGATCAGCTGGTCACGGGAGGCCAGCGTGGTGGTGAACGAGCTGGTGCTCGCCAGCATCTGCGTCAGGGCGCCGCCCTGACCCTGCAGCAACTCGATGAGCGCATTGCTGATCTCGTTGATCTTTCCGCCGTCCAGGCCCTTGAGCAGCGGGCGCATACCGCCGAGCAGCGCATCCAGGTCCAGGGCCGGCTGGGTGTGGTCTTGAGCGATGGTGCCGCCCGGCGGCAGCTTGCCCATATCGCCGGCACCCGAGGCGATCTCAAGATACCGGTCGCCAACCAAGTTTTCGTAGCGGATCAGGGCACGGGTCGAATCGTAGAGCTGGTAGCGCTTGTCCAGATCGAAGGTGACCCGGACGGTGTTGTCCGGGGTCAGCTCGACACGCTTGACCGTGCCCACCGGGATGCCGGCGATCCGCACATCCTGGCCGCCCTTGAGCCGGGACGCGGTGGCGAAATCGGCGTGGTAGGTGTTGTTCGAGGTGAATCGGAACTCGCCGAACACCACCACCAGGCCGGCCGAGACCAGCAGCATGGCCAGCGAGAAGACCGCGACCTTGATCAGGGTGCCGCGCGACGACATCAGTATTCATCCCGTTCCGCGAAGGCCCCGTTGAAGAGGAACTGCGCTGTGGAGGGGGCGTCGAACTGGACCTCAGTGTTGGGCTGGAACGGGATGTAGGCGCTGTCGGTCACCAGGAACGGCGACCGGAACCAGGAACCTCCGTACTGCTTGCTCGGCAGATCGGGCAATCCGCGGCAGTTCGGCCCGCCGGTCGCGTTGGCCACCGGCAGGCTCTCCGGGTAGGTGTAGGCCGGTGCGCCCGGGATGAAGCTGGACTGCACATACAGGGCCGGCTTGGTGCCACCCAGCGACGGGCCGAAACGCTCCAGGGCCTTTTCGATGCCCTTGAGGAGGCAACCGAACTCCGGCGAGTACTCGGCCAGCAGGCTGCTCATGGCGCGGAAGCGCTGGACCCCGGCGATGAAATCGTCAGCGGCCGGGGCGAAGGTGTCGTAGCCGTTGTTGGCCAATCCGGTCGTCGCCAGCAACGCCTTGTTCAGGTTCTCCCGCTGATCGACCAAGGTCTTACTGATCGCGGGGACGTTGTCGAAGGTCGTGGCTAGGTCCGGGGCGGCATCGCCGTAGATGTTGCCGACTATCGCGGTCTTGGCGAAGCCCGTCTGCAACTGGGGCAGTTTCGGATTGAACTTGCCCAGGTAGCTGTTCAGCCCGGACAGCAGCGCGCCCAGGTTGTCCCCGTTGCCCCGCAGACCTTCGGCCAGCGCGCTGACGGAGCCGTTGAGCTGCACCGGGTCGATCTTGTCCAGCACATCGGTCAGCTTCTGAAACAGGGTGTTGACCTCGAGCTGCACCGCGGTCGCCGGAACGTTCGCACCGTTGCGCAGCGCCGCGCCGGACGGCACCGGCGGCGGAATGAACTCCACCGATTTGGCCCCGAAGATGGTGTTGCCGGCGATGTGCACCGCGGCGTTGGACGGGATCTGATGCATGGCGGAGCTGTCGATCGCCAGCGACAGCTTGGCCTGATCGCCCTGATAGGCGATCGACTTCACCTTGCCGACCTGGATGCCGCGATACTTGACCTTGGCGTCTTGTTCCATCACCAGGCCGGCCCGCGGCGAGGTGACGGTGACCTTGTCGGTGGAACTGAAGACCGACACGTAAGACATATAGGTGAAGACGGTGGCGGCAAGCAGGATCGCACCGAGGATTGCCGCAGCAAGCCTCACCTGGGTACGAGACGATCCCGTTTGCACGTGTATATCCCCTGCTAGCCCGAAAGATTGAAGTTACCGGACCCGCCGTACACGGCGAGTGAAACGAACAGCGTGATGACCACGACGACCACCAGCGAGGTACGCACGGCCTGACCGACAGCGATACCCACCCCGACGGGCCCGCCGGCAGCGTTGAAGCCGTAATTGGTGTGCACCAGCATCACCGCGACCGACATGATGATGGCCTGCAGGAATGACCACAGCAGGTCGGTGGGGATCAGGAACGTGTCGAAGTAGTGGTCATACAGGCCTGGCGACTGGGCGTTGATGAACACCGTGGTGGACCGCGCAGCAAAGAACGCGGCCAGCACCGACAGTGAATACAGCGGGATGATCGCGATCAGTCCGGCCACCAGGCGAGTGGACACCAGGTAGGAAATGGCGTGCACGGCCATCGATTCGACGGCGTCGATCTCCTCGGCGACCCGCATGGCGCCCAGCTGGGCGGTGGTGCCGGCGCCGATCGTGGCAGCCAGTGCGATACCGGCCACCACGGGTGCGACGATCCGCACGTTGAGGAAGGCGGACAGGAAGCCGGTCAACGCCTCGATACCGATATTGCCCAGCGAGGAGAAGCCCTGGACCGCGATCACTCCGCCGGAGGCCAGGGTGAGGAAGGTCGCCACTCCGACGGTGCCGCCGATGATGGCCAGCGCGCCGGTGCCCATGGTGATCTCGGCGATCAGCCGGATGGTCTCCTTGCGGTACCGGGTCAGCGCGTTGGGGACGTAGCGGATCGATTCGGCGTAGAACAGTGCCTGCTCACCGAAGTTGTCGACGGCCTTGGGCACGCCGCGGAACAAGCGCCGGAAACGCAACGTGGCGTCGTAACTCATTTGACCAACACCCGGACGCTGATCGCGGTCATGACCACGTTGATGACGAACAGACAAATAAAGGCGTAGACAACGGTTTCGTTGACAGCGTTGCCCACGCCCTGAGGTCCGCCCTTGGCGGTGAGCCCGCGGTAACAGCCGATCAGGCCGGCGGCGGTACCGAACAGCAGCGCCTTGATCTCGGCCATCACCAGTTCACCGAGCCCGGTGAGCACGGTGAGCCCGTTGATGAAGGCGCCGGGGTTGACGCCCTGCAGGAAGACGGAGAACACGTAGCCGCCCACCAGGCCGATCGCGCACACCAGGCCGTTGAGCATCAGTGCCACGAAGGTCGACGCCAGGGCCCGGGGCACCACCAACCGCTGGATCGGGTCGATGCCGAGCACGCGCATGGCGTCGATCTCTTCGCGAATGGTTCGCGCCCCCAGATCCGCACAGATCGCGGTCGCGCCGGCGCCGGCCACCACGAGCACGGTGACCACCGGGCCCAGCTGGGTGATGGTGCCGAACGCCGTTCCGGCGCCGGACAAGTCGGCGGCGCCGATCTCGCGCAGCAGGATGTTGAGGGTGAACGCCACCAGCACGGTGAACGGGATCGCCACCAGCACCGTCGGCAGCAGCGAGACGCGCGCGATCATCCAGGTCTGGTCGAGGAACTCGCGCCCCTGGAACGGCCGGCGGAACATGGCCCGAAACGTCTCCAGCGACATCTCGACGAAACCGCCCACGGCCCGAGCCGGAACCGTGAGCTGTTCGATCAAGGCGTGTCCTTCCCTCAGGTCAGGATTCCGGGGTGTGTGGTCGCAAAACTGTATCCGCCAACCTCCGAGAGCCGACGTCATTCGCGTAATTCGATCGTCGACCAACGTGAGCTGGACCATACTAACTAGAACGCGTTCGCAGTGTCAAAGAACATGTTTACACCGATTCCACAGCTATTTTGCCTGGTCATGAGCCAGTGTGACCCACGCCTCGCTGTAACACGTTCTAGTTGCGATTAAGCCCCGGCCATCAACTCTGAGGCGGAGAAGGTCCGGGCCGGGTCGCGCCCGGCGAAGTAATTTGCCAGCGTGTCCGACAGTCCCGCCGGGTCCCACGCCTGTCCGTCGGCGCTGAACTTGCGTTCCACGGTGGGCGCAGCCATCAGCGTCACCTCGGGTCCGTAGACGACGAACACCTGACCGCTCACCGCCGCCGAGGCCGGTGAGGCCAGGAACCGGACGAGTGTCACGACGTGCTCAGGCGACAACGGGTCGACGTCCCCGGAATCAGCATCGGGAGCGGCGCCGAACACCTCAGCGGTCATCGCGGTACGGGCCCGCGGGCAGATCGCGTTGGCGGTGACGCCGTAGCGACTCAGCGCCCGGCTCGCCGAGAGCGTCAGTGCGGTGATGCCCGCCTTGGCCGCGCCGTAGTTGGCCTGGCCGACCGGGCCCATCAGTCCAGCCTCCGAGGAGGTGTTGACGATGCGGCCGTAGATGCCGGCGTCGGACTCCTTGGACTTCTGCCGCCAGTAGGCCGCCGCGTTGCGGGTCAGCAGGAAGTGCCCCCGCAGGTGTACCGCGATCACCGCGTCGAAGTCCTCGTCGGACATGTTGAACAGCATCCGGTCACGGGTGATACCGGCGTTGTTCACCACGATGTTGAGCCCGCCCAGGCCGTCGGCGGTGCTGATGAGCTCGTCGGCGGTGGACCGCTGGCTGATGTCGCCGGCCACCGGCACACCCTTGCCGCCTGCCGCGGCGATCTCGTCGATGACGTCAGAGGATTCCAGCGCCGGAGCGATGTCGTTGACGACGACAGTGGCTCCGGACCGGGCCAGCCCGATCGCCTCCGCACGTCCCAGACCGGCGGCCGCGCCGGTCACCACTGCGACCTTGCCGGTCAGATCGATCGCGTTGTCAGTCATCTACGCCGCTCCTTATATCTCGCCGGCGTACCTCGTGGTCGTCGGCGGTTATGAATACCTCTAGTCGTTGCCCGGGGCGGGCTTAGTCCTCGACGCGGCGCAACGCGGCGCGCGGGCACTCAGCGATGGCCTGCTCGGCGTGAGCTTCCCGGTCGGCCGGGACGGGGGCGAGTTTGACCTCTGCCTGCTCGTCGTCGTTCAGATCGAACAGGTCGGGGTCGATTCCGACGCAAATCGCGTTGCCCTCGCACCGATCCAGATCTACCTCAACTCGCATGACATCTCCTGTAAAAGCCCTGCGCCGACCGAGCTTTTCCGGCCGTCGTCGTCCACTAGTGTCACCATACGATCCGACAGCTTGCCCGCACGACCCGCTAGGGCCGTTGGACCCCGGGACTAGAACGTGTTACAACGGGCTGTCGAACCGAATCTTATCGTGACACCGATCACCCGCGAAGGACTCCCCCGATGCAGATCAGCTATACGCCGGCCCAAGAAGAGCTGCGCAGCGAACTGAGGTCCTACTTCACCACGCTGATGACGCCGGAGCGCCGCGAGGCCCTGAGCTCGACGCAGGGTGAGTACGGCACCGGCAACGTCTACCGCGAGACCGTGGCCCAGATGGGCAAGGACGGTTGGCTGACCCTGAGCTGGCCCACGGAGTACGGCGGCCAGGCGCGTTCTCCGATGGAGCAGCTGATCTTCACCGACGAGGCCGCCATCGCCGGCGCCCCGGTGCCGTTCCTGACCATCAACAGCGTGGCCCCGACCATCATGGCGTTCGGCACCGAAGAGCAGAAGAAGTTCTTCCTGCCCAAGATCGCCGCCGGCGAGCTGCACTTCGCGATCGGCTATTCCGAGCCGGGCGCCGGCACGGACCTGGCCTCGCTGCGCACCACCGCGGTGCGTGACGGCGACGAGTACGTGATCAACGGCCAGAAGATGTGGACGTCGTTGATCGCCTACGCCGATTACGTGTGGCTGGCCGCGCGGACCAACCCGGAGGCCAAGAAGCACCGCGGCATCTCGATGCTGATCGTGCCGACCACGGCCGAGGGCTTCTCCTGGACCCCGGTGCACACCATGGCCGGTCCGGACACCAGCGCCACCTACTACCAGGACGTGCGAGTGCCGGTCACCAGCCTGGTCGGCGAAGAGCATGCCGGCTGGAAGCTGGTGACCAACCAGCTCAACCACGAGCGGGTTGCCCTGGTCTCGGCGCAGCCGATCCTGGTGGCCCTCGAAGAGGTCCGCGAGTGGGCGCAGAACACCAAGGACGCCCAAGGCAACCGGATCATCGATTCGCAGTGGGTGCAGCTCAACCTGGCCAAGGTGTTGGCCAAGGCTGAGGTCCTCAAGCTGATCAACTGGGAGCTGGCCTCCACCGATAAGGCAGCCCCGTCCCCGGCGGACGCCTCGGCGGCAAAGGTTTTCGGTACCGAACTGGCGACCGAGGCCTACCGACTGCTGATGGAGGTGCTCGGCACCGCGGCCACCGTGCGCCAGGACTCCCCCGGCGCGCTGCTGCGCGGCCGGGTGGAGCGGATGCACCGGGCGTGCTTGATCCTCACCTTCGGCGGCGGCACCAACGAGGTGCAGCGCGACATCATCGGCATGGTTGCCCTGGGCCTGCCCCGTAACCGCTGACCTGACGACCCCAAAGACTTTGGAGGCAAGTACTCATGGACTTCACCACTACCGAAGCATCTGACGACCTTTCGGGCCTGGTCGGCACCATCGTGGACGCGGTGTGCACGCCCGATCACCAGCGTGAGCTGGACGGGCTGCCGGAGCGCTTCGACACCGAGCTGTGGCGCAAGCTGATCGACGCCGACGTGGTGTCCAGCGCGGCGAACGAGTCGCTGGGCGGCGGCGGGTTCGGCGTGCTGGAGCAGACCGCGATCCTGACCGCGCTGGGTCGCCAGTTGGCCGCGGTGCCCTACCTGGAGTCGGTGGTGCTGGCCGCCGAGACGCTGGCCAAGTTCGGCTCGGCCGATCTGCAGCAGGCCTGGGGTGCCCCGGCCGTCGCCGGCGACAAGATCCTCACCGTGGCCCTCGACGGCGACATGGGCGAAGGCCCGGTCCGGGCGGCCGCCGCCGGTGACGGGTATCGCCTCACCGGCACCCGCACCCAGGTCGGTTTCGCCTCCGTCGCCGATGCCTTCCTGGTGGCGACCGAAACCGATTCCGGCCCAGCGGTCTTCTTGGTGGCCGCGTCCGACCCTGGCGTCACGGTGACCGCACTGGCCACCACGGGCCGGGGCAGCGTCGGCCACCTGGAGCTGTCAGGGACCGATCTTGCGGCGGACCGCCTCGTGGGCGGCGCTGAGGTGCTCGACCACCTGATCAGCGTGGCAGCGCTGGGCCACAGCGCCTACCAGCTGGGCGTGCTCGAGCGCGGCCTGGCCCTGACCGCCCAGTACGCCCGTGAGCGCGAGCAGTTCGACAAGCCGATCGGAAGCTTCCAGGCGGTGTCGCAGCGGTTGGCCGACGGCTACATCGATGTCAAGGGACTGCGGCTCACGCTGACCCAGGCGGCGTGGCGAGTCAGCGAAGGCCTGCCCGCCACCACCCAGGTGGCCACCGCCGCGTTCTGGGCGGCCGAGGCCGGCCACCGGGTGGCCCACAGCATCGTCCACATTCACGGCGGAGTGGGCATCGACATCGACCACCCGATCCACCGATACTTCCTGGCCGCCAAGCAAACCGAGTTCGCGCTTGGCGGCGCCACCGGAGCGTTGCTGACGATCGGCCGCGAACTGGCCGACACGCCCGCATAGTGGGCTGCGTAGGAAAGTTCTAGCGGTTCAGCGCATCCCCGAAGGTCACCTTGAAACCTGGCAGATCCGTCAGGGCCACGGTGGCGTCGTAGGTCCGGTCGTAGCCGGTGTGGCTGAACTTCCAGCCGTCGGCGGTGCGGCAGTACGTGTCGTGGTAGAAACCTGCCCCGATCAGCATCAGGTTGACGTCGGGAACGATCACCCGATCCTGCAGGTACCAGATGCCCGTTGCGGTGTCCGGGCCCGTGAGGGTGATCTCGGGATGGTTCACCCGGTGCTCGGTGATGACGTTGCCGGGAAGGGAGTTCCGCATGAACTCGACCAGCTCCGCACGGCCGGTGAACGTGTGCTTGTTGCCCATCGACTGGCCGTAGGCGGCAGTGACGTCGTCGGACAGGGTGGCTTCGAAGTCGTCCCAGTGTTTGGTGTCCAAGGCCCGCATGTAGCGGTACTTGACCTGTTTGATGGCATCGACGTCGGCGATGTGTTTCAGGGCTGCTATGGCGTCTACGGCGTTCAAGGCCTGCGAATCAGTCACCGCTCTATTCCAACACTAATCTGATCACCATGTCAGCACCCGCCGAAATCGACGAACCTTCCACCGTCACAGCACTGCTGAGCCGCCTGGCCGAGGTAGACGACCGCGGCGTCTTCTACGAGGACACCTTTGTCAGCTGGCGAGATCACCTCGCTGCCGGCGCCCGTTTGGGGGCCGCGCTGCAGGCTCGGATCGATCCGGCAAAGCCGCCACATGTCGGTGTGCTGCTGGGCAATACACCGTTCTTCTCGACCATGCTGGTGGCGGCGGCACTGACCGGCATCGTGCCGGTGGGCCTGAATCCCACCCGCCGGGGCGCCGCCCTGGAGCGCGACGTGGCGCACGCGGATTGCCAACTGGTGCTGGCCGACAACACTGCCGACGTCTCGGTTCCGGGCATGATCGATGTCGAATCACCCTCGTGGCAATCGGAATTGGCCGGTGTTGCCGACACCCCGGTGAGCTTCCGGCAGGCCGACCCCGACGAGCTGTTCATGCTGATCTTCACCTCGGGCACCAGCGGTGACCCGAAGGCGGTGCGCTGCACCCAGTGGAAGGCGGCATTCCCCGGGGTGATGCTCTCGCAACGATTCGGACTGGGGGCCGCCGACGTCTGCTATCTGTCGATGCCGCTGTTCCACTCCAACGCGGTGATGGCGGGCTGGTCGGTGGCGGTGGCCGCCGGTGCGTCAATCGCGTTGCGCCGCAAATTTTCCGCCTCTGGATTCATTCCCGATGTGCGCCGATTCGGGGCGACCTACGCCAACTACGTGGGCAAACCGCTGTCGTATGTGCTGGCCACGCCGGCGCAGCCCGACGATGCCGACAACCCGTTACGACTGCTCTACGGCAACGAGGGCGCCCCACGAGACCTGGAGCGCTTCGCGACCCGGTTCGGGTGCACCGTGATCGACGCCTTCGGCTCGACCGAGGGCGGGGTCGCGATCGGGCGCACCCCGGACACTCCGCCCGGGGCGCTGGGGCCGCTGACCGACGGCAACACCATCATCGATGTCGAGACGGGTGAAGAGTGCCTGCCGGGCGTGGTCGGCGAGCTGGTGAACGCCAGTGGCCGCGGCCAGTTTCGGGGTTACTACCGCGATCCCGAGGCCGAGGCGCAGCGGATGGCCGGGGGGATGTATCACTCCGGCGACCTGGCCTACCGCGACGAGGCCGGCTACGCCTACTTCGCCGGCCGGCTCGGCGACTGGATGCGGGTGGACGGGGAGAACCTCGGTACCGCACCGATCGAGCGGATCCTGCTGCGCCACAACGCCGTCGCTCAGGTCGCGGTCTATCCGGTCCCGGACCCCGCGGTGGGCGATCAGGTGATGGCCGCGCTGGTGCTGGCCCGGGGAACGTCGTTCGACGCCGACGACTTCCGCGCTTTCCTGGCTGAGCAGCCCGATCTGGGACCCAAGCAGTGGCCGTCTTATGTGCGGGTGGCCGGGGAGTTGCCGCGCACCGAGACGTTCAAAGTGCTCAAGCGGGTGCTGTCCGCCGAGGGCACCGAGTGCACCGATCCGGTGTATCGGATCTCCCGATAGCCGCTCGTCCCAGCTCCTGCCGGCCCAATCAGGAGATGACGTCCCAGCCTTGGCTCGGGTCGTCGCCGCAGTAGCGGGTGGAGACCCACGTCCCCGGCCCCGGTCCGCCGAGGACAGTGAGGCAGTACCAGCCCGGGTCATTTTTGACGTGGCCATTGGGATCGAGATTCCAGTTCTGGTTCCACAGTCCGATACAGGGTCCGAGGTGCGCGAACACACCATCACCCGCCGGATTGATCAGGCATCCCCCGGGGAAGGCCACGTTCTGCAGCTGCCTGCCATTGAGAAACCAGCGCTGGGTGTCCGAACCATCGCAGGGGTTGACCACCACCGCGGCGAAATAGTTCGCGCTCGGGGCATCCAGACAGAAATCGCCCAGCCGACTGGCCAACCCGACCGGCCCGTCGGCGGCTGCCACGCCGGCGATTGGCACCGTGGCGGCCAGCACCGTCCCAGCAACCACAAGGGCCCAGCCGGCAGCGCCCATCGACCTCATCGGATGCATGGTTCGCTCCCTCTTCGCGGCGTCATCGGCCCCGTCGGCCGCGGCGGCACCAAGTGATGCAGCCACTCCTATCACCATGACCACAGTTCACGGGCCGCAAGTAGCAGATTCCCCCTTCCGGTGCCGTCGCGTCGAGGTGTTGCTCGCCACCTGGCGAAGTCGCGCCCGCTTGGCCGATCAGCGTCAAGACGCCGCCGACAACGCCGTACTCCCGAGATCCGGATTCGGCATTCCCCCACCTTTTCGGAGATTTGGGCGTACAAATGGACCACTGGGCGGCTGCCGCCGCCTCTTTGGCCCATCATCCGACAGTCGCCCAACACAGTGCCGAATCCTGGACCCTCCGCACCGCCACAACTGGCCCCCGCTCCGACCCTGCGCTGCGCGCAGGTAGCCGACCGATTGGTACTGCTGGACCTCTCCACCGGTGTCTACGACGTGGTGGATGAGATCGGCACCGCCATGTGGGCCCAACTCACCCGGCCACCGAAACAGCGCGACATCGCCGCCCTCGCCGACAACTATGGAGTGCCTGCGGCCACCGTGGCGGCCGACACCGCCGACTTCGCCGCATCACAGTTGGCCGCCGGCCGACTGGTCCGCGCGCCGCAGCCCGCCACGCCGCATGCCGGCGTCCGGGCACGGCGACGCAGGCCAACGATCATGCGCGCCTTGACCGAACGAGCCGCCGCGGACCGCGACCTGCGAAAGGGTTTCGCTTCCGCCTACCACAAGCGCACCCAACCCGTCGCCGACCCCACCGAGCCGCGGACTGACGTGCAGCTGGCAACAGCGCGCTTTTTCACCGCCGAGGGCCTCTATCCCGCCCGCCAGGCGCCGCTGGACTGTCTACCGCGCTCGCTCGCCCTGACCAGCTTTCTTCGCGCAGCCGGCTGGCCGGCCCAGCATGTGATCGGCGTGGCGCTGTACCCCTTCGAAGCCCATGCCTGGGTGGAGTTGGACGGCGTAGCGCTCAAGGAGAGTGCCTCCGTCCTGCACCGCTTCACCGTTATCCAGCGGGCATGACGCAACCAGCCCTGCAGGGATTCCTGGTGTCGCTGCCCACCACGGTGGGGGCACCGATACAGGGCTGGCCGCAGCACGAGCCGGTCGGCGAAACCGCGGTCTGGTTTCACGGCTACCTGGCGAACCCGGCGCGGTTGCGCGCCGAGTTGAATCTTGCCCCCTCGGCGTCCTTCGGCCGGATCGTGGAAGCCGGACTCCGGCGCTGGCAGGCCAACACCGCCGAGCGCATCATCGGCGAATACGCGGTTGTCATCGTGAACGGCCCCGATGCCGTGCTGGTCGGCGATCGCATGGGCCTGCGGCCCCTCTACTACGCCGTTAGGCCGAACGCAACCGTGGTGTCCACCGACTTGGCAGCACTGGTCCGCGAAACCGGGGCCTGGCGAGAGTTGGACGAAGAGTATCTGGCCGACATGTTCAGCACCGGAATGCATCTGGGCCCGCGCACCCCGTACCGCGGCATTCGACGGCTGCAGGTGGGCCAGTTCGCTACCTGTCACACCGGCCGCCCCCGGCTGCGCGGCGGATGGCGACCGTCGACCGATCCTGTCCACGAGACATTCGACGGCCATCAGGAACTGTTGCGCGACACCGTTAAACGTGCCGTCGCAGGAGCATTGTCGCCCGACGGCACCCAAGCGGTCGAGTTGTCGGGCGGCCTGGACACCTCGACGGTATTAGCCGCGGCCACCGGTCTGGCGCCGGTGGCCGCGCTCAGCTTCACTCATCCCGGATTCCCCGGCAGCGACGAGTCGTCGTGGATGAGGGCGGCGCTGGAAACGAGTCCGGCACCGTGGCATCCCATCGACGCCACCGAACACGGCACCTTCACCGCCGGGCCGGAATTGGGCATCTTCCTACCTGCACCCACGCGCCGGATCATCAACTGGGCCCCGAGCGCGGCCGAGGAGGCCGTCGCGCGGGAGTTGGGCGTGTCGACTCTGCTCACCGGCGAGGGCGGCGACGCGGTGTTCTTCGCGGGCCTGCTGCCCTGGTACCTGGCCGACTTACTGCGTAACGGACAGCCGGTACACCTGTGGCGCGAGGCGCTGCGGTGGAGTGCCGAGTCCGGGCTGGGCCGACCCGCCACGTTCTGGCTGCGTCGCGCGGCCCTCGAAGGACGGCGCCGGTGGCGACGCGGTCGGACCCTGACGCTGCAACCGTCTGCGCGCATTACCGAAGCGGCACCGTGGCTGCGCCGAGAGTACGTCGAGGGTCACGGGCTGCAACGCCGCGCCGAGTTCACCACGCCGATCCGAGCGCAGACGGTCCACGGTCAGGCCGTCGTGGAGAACGTGCTACGCGGCCTGGAGTTCGCCCGAAGCCGCCACCAGTTCCCTTCGGCCACATTCGAATTGCGGCATCCGCTGCTGGCGCCACCCTTGGTCGACTTGGCACTGGCCACCCCGTGGAACATCGCGGTGGATCCCCGTATCGATCGAGCGGTGCAGCGGTACGCCTTCGCGGGGCTGGTCAGCGAACAGGTACTTCGGCGGCGGTCGAAACCGATCGCGGACGAGGCGATGCTGCACGGCTTCGAACGCCATCCCCAATGGCGGGAATTCCTGGCCGAACGGCCCCAGATCGTGGAGCGCGGCTATGCCGATGCCGACGCCTGGACCGCGGCGCTGCCCGCACCCGGGCGTGTGGGCGCCGTCACGCAGTTCTACACGGCAATCCAGATCGAGGTCTGGCTGCGCCACCTACACCACGTGGGCGCTCCTGCCCTGCTGACCGGCGCTGCGCCCTGATTCGCCGAAACGCCATGTCTCGCTCGCTGGCATCAAGTACACTTTCGGAGGCCAGCTGGCGTGTGACGACTCTTTGGAGGTTCCCGGATGCGCAACTACTCACCCCCGCAGGTCGTGCACGTAGGGGATGTCCGCGCCACCACTCAGGGCAGCGGGAATTACCTGTCGGACAGCAGCACGGGCTACGGCTACATGGGCTGGTACCAGCGGCATCTCGACACCCCCGACACCGCGGCACCGCTGCCACCGCGCGGCTGAGCGGTCGCTCCGGAAGCCTCGTCGCACCGATCAATCGGGCAGGGCTCCTCGCGAGCGGGTCGTCTTCTCAGCCCGGAGCGCTGCGATCGAGTAGTGCCGAGTCCGCGTTGTCGGCAGCGCAGAGCCGCGTGTACAGGCCGCCACGATTCATCAACTCCGCGTGAGTGCCCTGTTCGGCGGCTCTGCCGTGGTTCAACACGATGATCCGGTCGGCCACGGCCGCGATGAAGTCCATGTCGTGGCTGATCACCAGACAGGTGCGGGTATCCGCGTATTCCCGGATCACGGCGGTTACGCGGGATCGCTGATCGGCATCCAGGTTCTCCGTCGGCTCGTCGAGGAGCAGGACCTGCGGCCGGCGAAGCAGACACCGCGCGAAGGCGATCAGCCGCTTCTGCCCTCCCGACGGCACCTCGAGGTCCATGACGGTGTCATAGCCGTCGCGAACCTTGGCCGGATCGACGATCACCGCATGGATATGGGCCGATCGGCAGGCATCTTCGACCTCACTGTCGCTGGCATCGCGCCTGCCCAACCGCACGTTCTGTCGAATCGTGTCCTTTAGATAGAACGGGAACTGCGCGAGTTTGGACACCTGTTCTCGCAGCGAGTGCAATGTCACCTGACGGATATCGTTGCCGTCCAGCAGAATCCGGCCGCTCTGCGGTTCAAGGAAACGCAGCAGTAGATTGAAGACGGTCGATTTTCCTGATCCGATCGGTCCGACCAGCGCCACCGTCTCTCCTGCCGCGATCGAGAAGGACAACCCATTCAGAACCTTCTGTTGCGGCGAATAGCTGAAGGAAACATCTTCGAATACGACGTCGCCCCTGATGCTGGGCAACGCGGCAGCATTAGGGAGTTCCCGCACCGTGGGCTCGGTGTCGAGCAGTTCGTAGGTCGATGCGACGTGGGGCAGGATCGACTGATAGGTCGTATACGCCAATACCATTCGCTGCACAGCTGCAAACATCGTCGGCACATACGCGATGAACACCACCAGGCCCGCGAAGCTCAGACCGAACCGGTCGCCCCACGCGATCCCGCTCACCAGCACCAGCACCGTGCTCAGCGCGATGAAGACCTGGACACCGTTGGTCGATGCCTGCATCCAGACCCGCATCGCGGCCATGTTCTTCGTCGCGGCCATCGCCGATTCGCCGAACGTCTCACTGCGGCGACGCTGGGCGTTGAACACCTGAATCTCCGAGATACCACTGGCCGTCTCGGCGAGTTCGCCACTCATCTCGCGATTTGCCATCATCGCTCGTTGCGTCACCACCTGGAGCCTGCCGCCCGCGTAACGAAGGGCCATGAGCGCGAGCGGGGCCAGAACCAGCGACACCACCGTCATCGGCCAGGACAACGCGAGAAGGTATCCGAGCGCGACCACCAAGACCACTGCGTCGACAAGCGGTGGGACAACGCAATCGGTCAACAGCCGCTGGACGCACGGCGCCTCCAGTTGCACACGCTGAATCAGGACACCGCTGCGCGCACCGACGAAGAAGTCCAGGGACAGCGATTGAACGTGGTCGTGAACACGCTGCAGGATCGCAGCCAGCAGCTTGCGCTCGACATGCGCACCGATCCACGCGTTGACGAAGCCCAGCGCTTGCGCCAGCACCAATGCGCCCGACCAAATGCTCAGCAGCACCATGAAATTCAGCGGCTTCGTCAGCCATCCGACAAGACCGGAGGCCAAACCGCCGTCACGGCTGAGCAACGAACCCTGTTGCCCCCATACATCGGAGAGGTCCCCATTCATCCCGGCGGCGGCGACGGCTTGCATCAGCGGCCCCAAGGCCGCACTGGACACAAAAGGCAGCGCCGTGACGAACAACCCCAGCAGGACGCAAATCAACACCGCCCCGCGGACCGCGCGCAGCATGGTCAAACTGCGACGTATGTACATGGCCCGCTCCTCGATCACGGTTTGGCGTCCACGATGACAGAACCACACCCGGCGACGTGGAGATTCTGCGCGATATCCGTTCGCGCCCGCATGCAGCCGCGATCAGCAAAAACCGCGTACCACCTTCCGGCGCCGGTGCGATGATCTACGGGTGCCCCTTCACCAGCTCACCGGACACCGCATACCTCAGACCCGCAGGACACTCTTGGCCGCGACTTTCGTGGCCGCACTGTCGATGCCGACGGCTTGCTGCGGGAACACCGAGTCGTCTGTCTCCATGGGACATCAGCTCGTTGTCACATCGACAACCCTGACTTCCGCAAGCCCATCGCCGGTGACCCACACGGATTCGCAGATCTCCAACGGGAAGAGTTACACCGTCACGGTCGCCCCAATCGAGGGAGCGACCGCCGACGGCCGGGGCCACTGGCGCGCGGAAGTCGGCCGGATATCGGGCGGCGATCCCCGGGTGGCCGAGTCGTTCAACAAAGCCGGCAACGCATCGGCGCGCTATCAGATCGATCAAGTGCGTGCGGACGCGGACACCAGTTCGCCTTGGCGGCTTGAGATTCAGTCGGCATTGACCTTTCGCCCCATCGCGATCGCCCAGGTTCTCACCGGCGTCTACTACGCCAAAGACGCGGCCCATCCGACCAACTATGTGAGCACTGTCGTCATCGACAGTCGGAATGCCAAACCGATCACTTTGAGCGACCTGTTCATCACCGAACAAGACGGCCTCAATCGATTCTCCGAGCAGACCAAACGGATCTGGCCGACCACCTACGGCGGCGGCGAGCCGATGTCCGACGAACCGGGCAACCGCCCGATCGCGGAAAACTTCGCGAACTGGATTCCTACCGCCGAGGGCATCCAGATCCACTTTGCCGACTATCAGTTCGGACACGGCTCGCCGGTCATCACCGTGCCATGGTCATCGCTGACCGACGTGCTGGCACCCGACATGAAGGCACTGGCGCAGCGCTGAAAATGCCTGTCAGAACAGTTCGTAAGACTCGCGGGAAATCACGAACCCGTGGTCGTCCCGGTTCTCGCACCTGATCCCGGACTTCTCACTGGTGCACAGATGTGTCGTTGAACTGTCACGTTCGCCGTAGTTGAGGGTTCGCGCGTCCCCGCCGAACGTGGTGTCTCCGGCACAGACGAACTCGGCCTTACCGTGAGCCTCGATTTGGATGCCCTGCCCGTACCCGGTCTGACTGTAACAATCCGACGGCCGCGGCGGCGGCGACCAATCACGTTCTTGGATGTCGCACCGGACCCAGTCGGGGCCTACCAGGCACGCGATGTTTCCGCTCGGGGATACGAAGAAGTGCAGATCCGGCTGCGCCAGGACGGTCGGCGCCATGCCGATAGCCGAGAAGATCAGGGCCGCTGCTGCACCGAGCGCTGCTTTCATGATGAAAAGATAGCCGAAAACAGACGATTGTACGGTTTAACGAGAATTGTTACACCTCCGGTGCCCCACTCGCCCGTGCTGAGCCCGGCATTCAGCGGCTGCCACGGACCGCTCTGGTCGAACAATCCCGGGGATTGGCCGGTTCGACACGGCCAATGGTCATCCCCTTTCGTCGCCCACCGCGGGCAATATGAGTCAATGCCTGCCGCCCGCCGCATGCTCGTCGCAATCCTGGCCGCCGCCCTGGCCTTACCCCTGGCCCTGGCCTCGCCCGCCTCCGCGGAACCGCTCCAGGCCAGCTTCGCGCAGCTGGCCAACACCATCGGAGCCAACGTCGGCATCGCCTATGCCCCGGTCGGCCAGAACCAGGTGGCCACCCTCGGATCGCTGCAGAACGGCGTGGCCTGGTCGACCATCAAGGTCCCGCTGGCGATCGCGGCGCTGCACGCCAACCGCCCGAACGCCCAGGAGCTGGCGGCTAAGGCCGTGACAGCATCCGACAACGACGCCGCCGAGCAGTTGTGGGCATCGCTGGGGCCGGCGCCTCAGGCCGCCCAGCAGGTGCAGGCCGTCCTGCGGGCCGGCGGGGACACCGGCACCGCGGTCGAATCCCGGCGGCTGCGTCCCGAGTTCAGCGCCTTCGGTCAGACCCAGTGGCCGCTGGCCCGCCAAGCGGTGTTCGCCGCCCACCTGCCCTGCATGGCCGTCGCTGCGCCCGTCTACAGCTTGATGCGCAACACCGTGCCCGACCAGCGCTGGGGGCTGGCCGGGCTCAACGTCCCCAGCAAGGGCGGCTGGGGACCCGGCGCCGGTGGCGGGTACCTGGTGCGGCAGTTCGGCATCGTGCACGCACCGGCGGGCGATCTGGCCGTGGCCTTGGCCGCCGAACCCAAGGACGGCAGTTTCGGATCCGGGACTGCGGCACTCAACCAGCTCACCCAGTGGCTCAGCGCCCATGCCGCCGAGCTACCGGGCGGCCGCTGCGCCGGGTAGGTTGGCGGCTAACGCCGTGTTACCCGCGAGTAGGAGATACCCATGCCTGCCCCATCCGCCGCCGACTTCGACCGGCTGCGCCAGCTGTCCGCCATCGACGACATCGACGCTCGGCAGTCCAAGACCATCGACGAGGTCTTCACCGGCAAGCCACTGACCACCATCCCGGTCGGCACCGCCGAGGATGTGACGGCGGCATTCACCAAGGCCCGTACGGCCCAGCGCACGTGGGCGGCGCGCAGCGTCAAGGAGCGCAGCGCGATCATCGAGCGTTACCGCGACCTGGTGATCGCCAACCGGGACTTCCTGATGGACGTCTGCCAGGCCGAGACCGGCAAGGCGCGTTCGGCGGCCCAGGAAGAGATTCTCGACATCATGCTCAACGCGCGGTACTACGCGCGCCAGGCCACCAAGTTGCTGGCCCCCAAGCGAGTCCCCGGGCTGCTGCCCGGCATCGTCAAGACCGTGATCAACCACCACCCCAAGGGCGTGGTGGGCGTGATCGCACCGTGGAACTACCCGATGACCCTGTCGATCTCCGACGCCATCCCCGCGCTGCTGGCCGGCAACGCGGTGGTGGTCAAGCCGGACAGTCAGACCCCCTACTGCACGCTGGCCAACGCCGAGCTGCTGTATCAGGCGGGCCTGCCGCGTGAGTTGTTGGCGGTGGTGCCGGGGCCGGGGTCGGTGGTCGGCACCGCGATCGTGCAGCAGTGCGACTACCTGATGTTCACCGGCTCCAGCGCCACCGGTCGCACCCTGGCCGAGCAGTGCGGTTCCCGGCTGATCGGCTTCTCCGCCGAGCTGGGCGGCAAGAACCCGATGATCGTCACCAAGGGCGCCAACCTGTCCGAGGTCGCCAAGGCTGCCACCAGGGCCTGCTTCTCCAACGCCGGACAGTTGTGCATCTCGATCGAGCGCATCTACGTCGAGCGCGACGTCGCCGAGGAGTTCGCGGCGAAGTTCGCCGAGCAGGTGCGCGCGATGAAGCTCTCGGCGGCCTACGACTTCACCGCGGATATGGGCAGCCTGATCTCCGAAGACCAGGTCAAGACCATCTCCAACCACGTCGACGACGCCAAGGCCAAGGGCGCCAAGGTGATTGCCGGTGGCAATGCCCGCCCCGACATCGGGCCGCTGTTCTACGAGCCGACCGTGCTGGCCGACGTGACCGACGAGATGGAGTGCGCACGCAACGAGACGTTCGGGCCGGTGGTCTCCATCTACCCCGTCGACAACGTCGAGGAGGCGATCGCACGGGCCAACGACACCGAGTATGGGCTGAACGCCAGCGTGTGGGCCGCCACCAAGTCCCAGGGTGAGGCGATCGCCGCGCGCATCAAGTCCGGGACGGTCAACGTCGATGAGGGCTACGCGCTGGCCTTCGGCAGCGTCGCCGCGCCGATGGGCGGCATGAAGGCTTCCGGCGTGGGCCGTCGGCACGGCGCAGACGGAATCCTCAAGTACACCGAGTCGCAGACGGTCTCCACGGCGCGGGTCCTGAATCTGGACCCACCGCTGGGGATCTCGGCTCCGGTGTGGCAGAAGCTGCTGACCCCGATGATCCGGGTGGTGCAGGCGCTACCGGGCCGGTAGCGCTCAGCGCCGGCCGGTCCGGTTCTTGCCTCGATCGATGTCGCGCTCCAACTCCGCCAGCGCCGGTTCGATAGCGTCGGCCATCTTGTGGATGTCCTCGGCGATCTCCGGCGTAGTCACGAATCCGAAGTCGAGGTGGTCGCGGTAGGAGAAGCAGGTGATGTTCAGCGCCACGTCCATCACGGGCGGACCGAGCGGCACCAGTGATTCCAGTTCCGCGCCTGCCATGTAGATCGGAATCGGCGGACCCGGAACGTTGGAGACCACGAGGTTGATCGGGGCCAGCCGATGTGACAGGCCGGTCGCGGTGTAGGCGCGGGCCGCCAGTTGCAGCAATCCGGGCGGGGTGGTGTCGGTCAGCCCCATGATCTGGTGCGCCGAGAGTGCCTTGGCCATCTGCTTGGCGCTTTGGGTGCTGGCGTGAATCGTCTTGAGCCGCTGGGCGGCTCCCTCGATGTCGGTCGCCATGGACACGGTCATCGAGCTGACTTGGTTGCCGACTTCACCCTGACTCTCCTCGGTGCGGGTCGACACCGGGATCTGGGCCACCAGTGGCTTGTCCGGCAGCTCGTCACGCTCGCGCAGATAGTCGCGGACGGCGCCGGCGACCATGGCCAGCACGACGTCGTTGAGCTTGACCCCGTAGGCGTCCTTGACGGCCTTGATCCGGGCAAGCTCGACGCGCGCGGCACTGATCCGCCGATGTGGCGAAACGCTGTCGTTGAACCGGGTCACCGGGGCGTCGAAGTAGCGCGGAGGTTTGCGGGGCAGCCCCAGCCCCACCGTGGCGATCTGCTGGCGCACGGTCTGCTCCAACAGGCGCCCTATCCGATAGGGCGTCTTGACGGCGACGTTGACCAGCTCTTCGAGGACACGGCGCTCGTAGCTGGGCATGCTGGCCCCGTTCGACGACCCGATCGGAGTCGGCTCCGGCGGCCGCGGCTCCGGCGTGACGTCCAGCATGATCTCGAAGAGCCCTGCCCCAGAGACCCCGTCGACGATCGCGTGATGCATCTTGGTCAGGGTCGCGACCCGACCGCCGCTGACGCCCTCGATCACCCACATCTCCCATAGCGGGCGGGACCGGTCCAGCTTGTAGGACATCAACCGGCCCACGAGTTCTTCCACCTCGCGCCGCCCGCCGGGTGCGGGAACGCCGATGCGGCGCAGATGGAAGTCGATGTCGAGGTGCTCGTCCTCAACGAACCACGGGCGGTCCAGCCCCAACGGAGAAGGGCTGACCCGCCAGCGCAGCTGCGGCAGCTGCGGTAGCCGCTCGATCAGAAGCTGGCGGACCCGCTCGAAGCTGTAGTTGGGCGCATTGGTGGTGTCACAGATCGCCAGCCCACCGATGTGCATGTGCCAGCCCGCCGTTTCCGCGGACCAGAACGCGGCGTCGACGCCCGAAAGTCGCTGCATCGAAAGAGACTAGCCCGGACACGGGTTCGCTGGGAGCGGCTCACCGGCAAAAGATCCGGCGAATCTAGCTCTCGGCCGCCACATGCTTTGCGTGCACCTCATCGGCGGGACGGGCCTCGGTCTGCTCCTTGGCCCAGCGGTAGTCGGGTTTGCCAGCCGGGGAGCGCTTCACCTCGTCGACGAACCACAGGCTGCGGGGAACCTTGTAGCCGGCGATCTCGGTGCGCGCGCAGGCGTTGATCTCGTCCAGCGAGGGCCGTGCGTCCCCACGCGCCTGCACCACCGCGGCCACGTGCTGGCCGTAACGGGCATCGGGCACCCCGACCACCAGAGCGTCGAAGACGTCGGGGTGGGTTTTGAGGGCGGCCTCGACCTCCTCGGGGTAGATCTTCTCGCCTCCGGAGTTGATCGACACCGACCCGCGGCCCAGCATGGTCACCGACCCGTCGGCCTCGACCTGTGCGAAGTCGCCCGGGATGGCGTACCGCACCCCGTTGATGGTGCGGAACGTCTCGGCGGTCTTCTTCTCGTCCTTGTAGTAGCCGACCGGGATGTGGCCGCGCTTGGCGATGATGCCGCGCACGTTGGATCCGGGCTGGACCTCGTTGCCGTCCTCGTCGAGCACCACGGTGTTCTTGTCGATGGTGACCCGGGGACCGCCGGTGTGCGCCTCGCCCTTGGCCACCACACTGGTGCCGCCGAAACCGGTCTCCGACGAACCGATGGAGTCGGTGATGATCCGGTTGGGCAGCAGCTCGAGTAGCCGTTCCTTGATGCTGGGGCTGAACAGTGCCGCGGTGGACGCCAGCAGGAACAGCGACGCCAAGTCGTACTCGTTGCCGGCCTCCTGGTGGGCCAGCAGCGCGTCCAGCAGCGGGCGCGCCATGGCGTCGCCGGTGAAGAACAGCAGGTTGACCTTGTGGTCGTGGATGGTGCGCCACACCGCGTCGGCGTCGAATTCGGGTGCCAGCACCACGGTCTGGCCGCTGAACAGCGACATCCAGGTCGCCGACTGGGTGGCTCCGTGGATCATCGGGGGAATCGGGTGGCGGACCATCGGCGGGTTGGCCACGGCCTGCTTGGCCAGGCCGTACTCGTCGGCGATCGGCTCGCCGGTGGCGAAGTCGGTGCCGCCGAAGAGCACCCGGTAGATGTCCTCGTGGCGCCACATCACGCCCTTGGGGAAGCCCGTGGTCCCGCCGGTGTAGAGCAGGTAGATGTCGTCTTCGCTGCGCGGTCCGAAGTCACGCTCCGGGGAACCCTGCGCCAATGCTGACTCGAACTCCACGCCGCCGTAGCGCTGGTAGTCCAGGTCGCTGCCGTCCTCGATCACCAAGACGGTCTTGACGTTCGGCGTGTCCGGCAGCACGTTGGCGACCCGGTCGGAGTACTGGCGTTCGTGCACCAACGCGACCATGTCGGAGTTCTCGAACAGATAGCGCAGTTCGCCCTCGACGTAGCGGAAGTTGATGTTGACCAAGATGGCGCCGGCCTTGACGATGCCGAGCATCGCAACGACGATCTCGTTGCGGTTGCGGCAGTACAGGCCGACCTTGTCGTCCTTCTTGACGCCCTGGCTGATGAGGTAGTGGGCCAGGCGATTGGCCTTCTCCTCAAGCTGCGCATACGTCAGCTGTTCAGTGCCACAGATCAGGGCAACCCGATCCGGTACGGCGTCGATGGCGTGTTCAGCTAGGTCAGCAATGTTGAGGGCCACAACACACAAACTAGAACGTGTTACATTTCGATTTCAAGTCGAGCTTCCAACCCGGAAAGGCGGACGCCGGTGAGCGAGTCGTCAGAGCAGCCCCACGCCCTCGTTGAACAGCGGGGACACACCCTGATCGTGACCCTGAACCGGCCAGAGGCCCGCAACGCCCTGTCCGGCGAAATGTTGGCCATCATGGTCGAGGCGTGGGACCGCGTCGACAACGACGACGAGATCCGCTCGTGCATCCTGACCGGCGCCGGAGGTTATTTCTGCGCGGGCATGGACCTCAAGGCGGCCAACAAGAAGGCTCCGGGCGACTCGTTCAAAGACGGCAGCTACGACCCGTCGCGGATCGACGGCCTGCTCAAGGGCCGGCGGTTGACCAAGCCGTTGATCGCCGCGGTCGAAGGTCCGGCCATCGCCGGCGGCACCGAGATCCTGCAGGGCACCGACATCCGCATCGCCGGCCGCAGCGCCAAGTTCGGCATCTCCGAGGCCAAGTGGAGCCTGTACCCCATGGGCGGCTCCGCGGTGCGCCTGGTTCGCCAGATTCCCTACACCATGGCCTGTGACCTGCTCTTTACCGGTCGCCACATCACCGCCGCCGAGGCGCTGGAGATGGGCTTGATCGGCCACCTGGTCGAAGACGGCCAGGCGCTGACCAAAGCGCTGGAGATCGCCGAGCAGATCAACAACAACGGTCCGCTGGCGGTGCAGGCAATGTTGCGCACCATCCACGAGACCGAAGGCCTGCACGAGAACGACGCCTTCAAGATCGACACCCAGATCGGCATCAAGGTGTTCCTGAGCGAGGACGCCAAGGAAGGCCCCCGGGCGTTTGCCGAGAAGCGCAAGCCGGAGTTCAAGAACCGCTGATGCGGGTCGCAGTCACCGGCGGTACCGGCTACCTCGGCGCCCACACCGTCAAGGCTTTGCTGGAGGCCGGCCACTCGGTGCGGCTGCTGGTCGCCCCGGGTTGCGGCGATGAGCCCGTGATTCCGCGGCTGCGCGAGTTGGGCGCCGTGGAGGTGCTCGACGGCGACATCCGCGACACCGGGGTGGTGGCGGCGCTGCTGGACGGCTGCGACTCGGTGCTGCACGCGGCCGGGGTGGTCGGCACCAACGACCGCATGGAAAAGCTCATGTGGGACATCAACGCCCACGCGACTGAAGCCATCCTGACCCGCGCCGCGGCCGCCGGCCTGGACCCGGTGGTGTCGGTCAGCTCCTACAGTGCGCTGTTCCCCCCACCGAACGGGATCATCGGCCCCGACTCGCCGACCGTGCCCGGGCGCAGCGCCTACGCCCGCACCAAGGCCTACGGCGAGCGGGTGGCCCGGCGATTGCAGGACGAAGGCGCCCCGGTCGTGGTCACCTACCCTTCGAGCGTCGTAGGCCCTGCTTTTCACACCGCGCCGGGCGTCACCGAGCGGGGCTGGGCACCGATCGTGAAGTATCGGGTGGCGCCGGTGGTGCGTGGCGGCATGGCGATGGTCGACGTTCGTGACATCGGCCGGGTGCACGAGGCGCTGATGCGGCCCGGCCGCGGCCCGCACCGGTATCTGTGCGGCGGGATCATGGTGAGCTTCGCCGAGATGATCGCCGCGGTGGAGCAGGGCCTGGGCAAGCCGGTCCGGCGAATCCCCATCGCGCCCAGCGTTTTCAAGGGCATCGGCCGCGTCAGCGACCTGGCCAGCAAGCTGTTGCCACTACCTGAGTCGCTGAGCTACGAGGCGGCCTGGCTGCTGACCTCGGCTACTCCGACCGATGACTCGGCCACACTGGCCGACCTGGGCTTGGCGTGGAGTTCACCGACCGCGGCGATCATCGAGTCGCTGCGGGCGCACTGACGCCGGCGTCGTTCCGCTCCCGCCGCTCGCCTCCCGTCGCTCGCCGAGCGTGCAATCAGCCCGACTTTTCGGGCAATATTTCGGTCTGAGTACACGTTCGGCGTAGCTGGGCGACGTTGTCGGTGCCCGCGGGCAGACTCCCGGCATGTCAGAGCCCTTTATCGGCAGCGAGGCCGTCGCGGGAAAGCGGGTCTCGAAGTACGCGCTGAGCAGTCGATTCGTCGCGGTCCATCCCGACGTCTACATACCGCGTGGCACGCCGCTCGACGCGGCGCTGCGAGCCAAGGCCGCGTGGCTGTGGTCGCGCCGGCGCGGGGTGATCGCCGGCCAGTCCGCCGCCGCACTGCACGGCGCGAAGTGGGTCGAGGACCGCGCCGCGGCCGAGTTGCTCTATGACTGCCGCCGACCGCCTCGGGGCGTGGCGACGTGGTCCGATCGGATATCCGACGACGAGATTCAGTTGCTCGAAGGGATGCGGGTCACCACTCCCGAGCGCACCGCCTTGGACCTGGCCTGCCGCTATCCCAGCGCCAGGGCCGTCGCAGCCATCGATGCACTGGCTCGCGCGACTCGTCTCTCACCAGAAGGCGTCGACGCGCTGGCCGGACGCTATCCAGGTCGTCGCGGCATCCGGCGCGCTCGAAAGACACTGCAACTCGTCGACGCCGGTGCCGAGTCACCCCGCGAGACATGGTTGCGACTCCTGCTGATTCGAGCTGGTTTCCCGCCCCCGCAGACCCAGCTCCCGGTATTCGACACCTGGCGACAACTGGTCGCTGTGTTGGACATGGGGTGGGAGGACATCAAGGTCGGCCTCGACTACGAGGGCGACCACCACCGCACCAGTCAACGTCAATTCACCAAGGACATCCGCCGGCATGAGGCCGTGACCGGGCTCGGCTGGATCGACCTACGGATCACCCGCGAGGACACCGCGGGCAGCATCATCGGTCGAGTACGCGACGCATGGGCCCGCCGAACGTGCCCTGAGGCCGATAATCCGGCTGATTTTTCGATCTGATTGCACGCTCGGCGAATAGGACGGCTATCCCAGCACCGGCTTGCTCGGGGTGAACACCACCGGCATCGACTCCAGTCCGCTGACGAAGTTCGCCGGCCGCAACGGCAAGGCGTCACCAGACGCCAGTCGCAGATCCGGCAGCCGTTGCAGGATCCGCTGCGTCATCAGCCGCAACTCCAGGCGGGCCAGCTGGTTGCCGAGGCAGAAGTGCGTGCCGAATCCGAATGCCAGGTGGCTGTTGGGGTCTCGGGTGATGTCGAATCGCTGCGGCTCCTCGAACACCGACTCGTCGAAGTTGGCCGACTCGAACAGCAGCAGCATCTTCTCGCCCTCGCGCAGAGCCGTCCCGTAGAACTCGGTGTCGCGGGTCAGCGTGCGGCACATGTTCTTCACCGGCGAGGTCCACCGCAGCATCTCCTCGATGGCCACCGGCAGCCGGTCGGGTTCGCGTTGCAGCATGTCCCATTGATCGCGGTGGCGCAGCAACTGCGCGGTGCCCCCGGACAACGTGTGGCGGGTGGTCTCGTCTCCGCCGATCAGGATCAGCAGCGTCTCGAACACGATCTCGTCGTCAGTCATCCGCTGCCCGTCCACCTCGGCGTTGACCAGGATGGAGAACAGGTCATCGGCGGGCTCGGCGCGGCGCTTGCCGATCAGGTCCATGGTGAACGCGGTGTAGGCGCTGAAAGCCTCCATCACGGCCTGGAAGGTGGCCGATTCCGGGTCCAGATGCGAGCTCAGCCCGCACACCAGATCATCGGACCACTTCAACAGCATGCCGCGCTGTTCGGGCAGGACCCCGAGCATGTCGCCGATCACCGCCATGGGCAGCGGGGCGGCGATGTCGCGGACGAAGTCGCATTCGCCCCGCTCACACACCGCGTCGATCAGGGTGTCGCACAGCGTCTCGATGGAGGGCAGCTGGGCGTGTACCCGCTTACGGGTAAAGCCGGCGTTGACCAGCTTGCGCCGCAACAGGTGTGCGGGGTCGTCCATGTCGATCATGTACGGAAATCCCGGTTGGTCCGGGCGAATGCCACCGGCGTTGGAGAACACCTCCGGGGTACGTTCGGCGTCGATCACCGCCTGGTACGTCGACGCCGCCGCCAGCCCGTTGCGATCCCGGAACACCGGTTCGTTGGCCCGCATCCACGAGTAGGCACCGCGAGCGCCCCCGTCGGCGTAAAACGTGCCGTCGGTCAGATCGACATCCGGCTTGGTCGCGGGAATCGCATCGGCCATTACCTCGGTCATGGGCGTCCTCCGGATTACAGTGGGAGTCATGGCTCTTTCACAGCACACCATCGCTGGCACTGTGCTTACCATGCCCGTCCGGATCCGTCACGCGGATGTGCATTCCGCGATGTTCTCGGTTCCCGCGGACGCCGCACAGCAGATGATCGACTACAGCGGGCTGCAGGTTTTCCAGCAGCAGCCGGGACGTGCGGTGGTCAATCTGATGCTGGCCCGCTACATCGATGGCGACCTGGGCCGCTACCTGGAATTCGGTACCGCGGTGATGGTCAACCCACCGGGCACCGAAGCAAGCGGCTGGCGAGCGCTGGGTTCCGCCGGCGCGTTCATCCACCACCTGCCCGTCGACCAGGAATTCACCCTCGAAGCCGGACGCACCATCTGGGGATTCCCGAAGATCCTGGCGGACTTCACCGTTCGCGACGGTGAGCAGTTCGGCTTCGATGTTGCCGCCGACGGCCAACACATCGCCACCATGGAGTTCAGTCGTGGCCTGCCGGCGCCAAGTCTGTTCACCTCCCGGCCGCGGGTCCTGCAGGCATTCAGCCACCTCGACGGCGTCACCCGCCAAACTCCTTGGGAGATGCGGGTTTCGAAGGTTCGCGGGGCGCTGGGCGGCACCCAGCTGCGCCTGGGCACCCATCCGTACGCGCGTGAGCTGGCCGCACTGGGCCTGCCGAAGCGGCCGATGATGTCGTCGACCGTGGGCCGGGTCGAAATGACCTTCGGTGACGCCCACGCGCTAGGGCGCTAGCTGTGATGTCCAGGGAGGTTGGTCAGTCGGGTGACCGGTGGTTGGCCTCCGATGG
>NZ_MVHH01000018.1 GCF_002086515.1 Mycolicibacter arupensis | reverse complement strand
GCCCCCACCCCACCTCGACCACGGCCAACCCCGCACCAACCACTACCACCACCCCGAAAAACTGCTGCGGGAAAGCGAAGACGACGACGGGCCGTGAGTGCGTGAGCGGTTGCGCTAATCCAGATAGCCGTTGGCGCGGTACCAGTCGTAGCCGGCGCGCAGTGCGGTAGCGAACGGCGTGAAGGGCACGCCCAGCTCCTCGCGCGACTTGGTGGCATCGGCGAAGATCTCCGACGTGGACAGCCGCATCTGGCGAGCGTCGATCGGCAGCCGGGGCCCCACCACGGCACGCGCCACACTGACTGCCGCCGCGCCCACCGGAATGAACCAGCGGGGCAACATGACCGAGGGTGGGCGCCGACCGAAAAGCCCGTTCGCGACGGTGAACGCCTCACGGAAAAGCAGGTTTTCACCACCCAGGATGTAGCGCTCCCCGATGCGTCCCCGCTCGGCGGCGGCGATATGACCTGCCACCACATCATCGACAGAGACGAAATTGGTGCCACCGGGCGCCGCGAACCACAACCGCCCGTGTTGCGCTTCGACCAGCATCGCGCTGGCGATGCGGTTGACATCGCGAGGACCGATGACCGCGGACGGGTTCACGATCACCACCGGCAGACCGGCAGCAGCGGCACTCTGCAGCTCGGCCTCGGCGAGATGCTTACTGTGCGCGTAGGGGAACTGCCTCGGGCGAATGTTGAACTCGTCGGTCTCGACCAGATGATGGCCACGAGCCGGAATACCCAGGGACGCCAGTGAACTGGTGTACACAAACCGGCTAACGCCGGCCCGTATGGCCGCGGCGGCCATGTCGCGGGTGCCGTCGACGTTGGTGCGGTACAGCCGGGTCTGGGTGCGATAGCGCCAGTAGTCCGAGATCGCCGCGGTGTGGAACACCCAGTCGCAGTCGGCCATAGCCTCGGCCAGGGCATCCACGCCGTCGTTGACGTCGCCTATCCGGGACTCGTAGTCCATTCCCTCCAGCGCCGCCAGGGGCGATGTCGGACGGTGCAGGACACGCACTTGAATGCCCCGCTCCAGCAATGCGGCGACCAGATTCGATCCGACGAAACCGGTCCCGCCGGTGACGAATGCGCGCATGCCGATCAGAACCGGTAGGTGGTGACGCCGACCTCGACGCCCGAGCCCGCCGCCATGATCAGCGCGACATCGCCCGGCTTGACCAGCCCGCGCCGGCGTGCGTCGGCGATCTGGTAGGGCAGGGTCGAGGTGAACGGGTCACTGCTGACGCCTTGGGCCTCAAGGTCGACGAACCGCGACCGGTCCACCCCGATGTGTGCCGCCAGCTCGTCGAGCGCCGCGCCAGGCAGGTACGGCGGGAACACCACTGCGATGTCCGCCGGGTCCAGCCGCTCCAGGGTGAGCAGCTCCTTGACCGAAGCCGGCAGGCAGCTCACGTAGATCGCGGCCAGGTTCGGGTCGCGGTCGACCCGCAGCCACATCCGGCCCTCGCGTTCCTGGGTGTACGTGGCCAGCGCACCCCGGTACTCGGGGTGATGACCGAACACGAAGCGGCCGAAGCCTTCCGGTCCGTGGCTGGGGCTCAGCATGATCGCCGAACCCATCTCGGTGATGCCGTTGCGGGCGTAGCCGGTCTCCGGTGCGTTGTTCTCGACTTCCGAGGCGAGCACCATGGCATGCGCGGTCCGGCCGGCGCCGATCATGCCTGCTGCGACATGGCAGCCGTTGAGGAAGCCGACCGATCCGTTGAGGACGTCGAACGCGAAGGTCTTGGGGGCGTCCGCCGATTCCGGCTCGGCATTGATCCCGACCTCCCCGGCGACCAGGGTGGCCACCGCAGGCTCACTGAGGAAGTCGTCACGGTAGATGCCGGCGTGGATGACCAGGCCGACGTCGGTGCGCTCGACACCGCTGTCGGCCAGGCATGCGCTGGCCGCGTCGGTGGCGAACTGGATCGAGCTGGGCTTGGGCGCATCCGGACCGGTACCGGGCAACACCATCCCCATGCCTTCGATGCGGACCCGCGGTGTCGCCGGCAGGTCCCGGCGCCCCCCGCCAGAGCGGCCGCCGCGCGCGCCATGGCGAGCCGGGGTGTTGCCGGCCCGCCGCATCCGATCGGGCAGGTCGTCGAAGGTGTAGAGCCCGGTGCCGATGGTCTGCCCAGAGCCGGTGATCGACAGCACCACGTTGTCGCCGGAGTTGATACGGCCCGCATTGATGTAGTCATACAGCGCAACGAAGTGCGTTGTGGTAGCGGTGTTTCCACGCTCCGCAAGATTGCAGATGGTGTTGGCCCGGCTCGCCGCGCCGGCACCGAAGACCCGGTTGATGGTCAAGATGGCGTCGTTGATCGACGCCTCCGAGGTCTGGTGCATCAGCAGCTGATCGGCGGTCTCGGGGCGCCAGCCGTGCCGCTGCATGACCGCGGCCACATACGGCACCGAGTGTTTCACCGCGATCGCGGTCTGGGTCACCGAGTCGGTGACCATGATGGCGCCGCCGTGCGGGCCTTCGGTGGCCTTGGCGATGCACAGCTTGGCGAATTCGCTGAACGTGGCCAGGTCCAGGTCGTGGAAGCCGACCCGGTCGTTGGGGCCCAGTTCGAGCACCGCGGCGGCCCCGGCATCTCCCACGGTCAGGCAGGCCAGTCGCGGATCCATGGCGCTTTCGATCTCTTGCTGCGCGGTTTCGGTGATGTGGCTGATGTATTCGCCACTGACCACCAGCGCGTTGCGCACCAGACCGGTCTTGAGGAAGTCCTGGGCCACGCTGACACCGGTGAACATGCCCGCGCAGGCATTGTTGATGTCGAAGCAGACGGCACCCGTCAGCCCGAGCTGGTCACGGAACTGCGACGCGGTGCTCGGCTCGAAGGTGAACATGTGCTCCGGGCCATCGCAGCGCGAGATGTTGCAGGCGATCACCAGGTCGATGTCTTCGGGGGCGTAACTGGACCGCGAGAGGCAGTCCGCGATCGCCTTGCGGCCCAAGTCGATCGAGAACTCGTCCTGGCCTGCCATGCGCCGATTCTTGATGCCGGTGAGGCGTTCCAGCGGGATCTTCACCTCGTTGACGCAGTCGGCCAGCACCTGTTCGGTGGAGACCGCTCGCGGCGGCAGGTAGACGCCCAGGCTCTCGATCACGACGTTGCGGGCCGGGCCCGTCTGGACGGGCTTGATCACCGGGGTGGCAACAGCTTTGGGCGGGGCCGGCGCGGCCGCGACGGGTGCCGGCGGTTCGACCGGGGCAGCGGGTTGGCCTCCGATCGGTCCGAACTCAGCCGCCAGCTCAGCGATGGTGCCATAGACGAACAGGGACTCCGGCCGCAGCTCCAGGCCCAGCTCCCCCACCCGGACGGCGACTTCGAGCGCCTGAGTGGAGGCACCGCCAAGAGCGAAGAAGTCATCGGTCACGCCGACGCGCTCCACATCGAGCACCTCGCGCCAGATCTGGGCCAGGGCCTCTTCGGTGGCGTCGCGGGGCGCGATGAACTCCGTCGGGGCGGCGTCGAGGTCCTTGTCGAGGGCCAGCAGCGCCCGGCGGTCGACCTTGCCACTGGCCGACAGCGGCAGCAGATCGGTCGTGCGGAACACCGCCGGAACCATGGCTGCCGGAACCAGATCGAGCAGGAACCGGCGCAGTTCCGCGGTTCCGGGTGCGGCGGCCACCGGCACGATGTGCGCGATCAACGTGGTGTTCCCGGCGGCGTCTTTGCGCGCGACGACGGCACTCTCAGCGATACCGGGGTGTTGGGCCAGCGCGGCCTCCACCTCGCCGAGCTCGATCCGGAAACCGTTGATCTTCACCTGGTCGTCGCGCCGTCCCAGGTATTCGATGTTGCCGTCCGGCCGGTAGCGGGCCAGGTCGCCGGTGCGGTAAAGCAAGGCACCCGGCACAGAGCTGAACGGGTCGGCCAGAAATGCGGCGGCGGTGGCCTCGGGCCGGTTCAGATAGCCGCGGGCCACCCCTACGCCGCCGATGTGCAGCTCGCCGGGGACCCCGATCGGAACGGGCTTTCCAGCGGCGTCCAGCAGGTGGATGGCGATGTTGGCGATCGGCCGACCGATCGGGACAACCTGATCGGAAACGCCACGCACACAATGGAAATGGGTGACGTCAATCGCAGCCTCGGTCGGGCCGTACAGGTTGTACAGCTCCGCGGGCAACGCCGCGAAGAACGCATCACGCAGGTCCGCGGTCAGCGCCTCACCACTGCAGAACACCCGACGCAGCCCGGTACAGGAGGACGATTCGGGGTCTGCCAAGAAGCGCCGCAGCATGGACGGTACGAAGTGCATGGTGGTGACCCGCTGCTCGACGATGGTGCGCGCCAGGTACGCGGAGTCCTTGTGACCCTCAGGTTTGGCGATCACCACCCTCGCGCCAACCGTCAACGGCCAGAAGATCTCCCACACGAAGGGATCGAAGTTGATCGGGGTCTTATGCAGAACCCGGTCTTCGGCGGTCAGCCGGTAGGCGTCCTGCATCCACAGCAACCGGTTGCGGATGCCGGCGTGGGTGTTCAACGCGCCCTTCGGCGTCCCGGTCGAACCCGAGGTGTACATGAGGTAGGCGAGATCGTCGGAGGCGGCAGGAGTCTCGGGCGCATCGGTTTCCTCGGCCGGCGCCGTGGACGGCTGGTCCAGACACAACCGCGCGCCGGTGAAACCTGCCGGCACGTGCGCCAGATGCTCGCGGTGGGTCACGCAGACCGGGGCATCGGGAATGTCGGCGAGCATCGCCTCCATCCGGCCGGTGGGCTGGGCAGGGTCCAACGGCAAGAAGACGCCACCGGCCTTGAGCACGCCGAGCAGCGCGATCACCAGGTCCTCGGAGCGTTCCAAGAGGACCGGCACCACGGCCGGCCCCGAGCCGCCTCCCACACCGAACTGACGCAACCGATGCGCCAGTGCGTTGGCCCGCCGGTCCAGTTCGCCGTAGCTGACATCACGGCCGTCGTAACTGACTGCGATCGCGTCCGGGGTACGGGCAGCGCTGACGGCGACCATCTGGTGCAGGGTCGCGGGTGCGTCCGACATGGCCGTGTAGTCGACTGCGGTGTCGTTCCACGACGCGATCGCGTGGCGCTCGGCGTCGGTGAGCAGATCGAGCTCCGAAACCGGGGCGTCAGCCGCGCCGGGTTGCGCCAACTCGGTCAGCAGCAACGTGAAGTGCGCGCCCATGGCCTCGATGGTGGCCGCATCGAACAGATCGGTGTTGTACTGCAGTGCGACCTGAAGCTCCCGGGCGTCATCGGGGCCCTGCTCACCCACCTGCATGGTGATGTCGAACGGTGAACCGCCCTGACCGATGTAGAGGGTCTCCAGGCCCAGCACCGTGTCGGATGCGAGTTCCCCGACCGTGTCTTCGTCGAACAGCCTGACCTGCTGCCAGGCGAAGGACACCTGGAACAGGGGGGTTCGCGCGGCGTCACGCACCGGCCGTAACCGCTCGACCAGCAGCGGAAGCGGGTATTCCTGGTGGCCGATCGCACCGAGGACGGTGTCTTTGACCTGGGCCAGCAAGGTGGCAAAGCTCGGGTCGCCGGCAACGTCGACGCGCAACGGCAGCGGGTTGGTGACGTAGCCGACCATGCCCATCAGCCCAGCCCGGTCACGGCAGGCGAACGGCGAGCCGATCACCAGGTCGTCTTGGCCGCTGTAGCGGTGCAGCAACACCGCGTACGCCGCCAGCAGGGTCATGTAGGGCGTCGCTCCGACGGTCCGCGCCACCTGCTTGATCCCTGCCGTGACCGCAGCGTCGACGCTGAACCGGTGCAACGCACCGTCATAGGTCTGCACGGCAGGCCGCGGCCGGTCGGTGGGCAACGCCAGGGTGGGGAGCTCACCGCTGAGCTCCTCGCGCCAGTACTCCCACAGACGTTCGCCGTCGGGCCCGGCCAGCATCTGGGCCTGTTGCGCGGCGTAGTCGACGTAGCGGTCGGCAGCCGCCTGCGGAGCGTCGGCGCCGTGCTCGGCGGCGTAGAGCGAACGCAGCTCGTCGAGAATGATGTCGATGGACCAGAAGTCGACGGCGATGTGATGCACCGTCAGCACCAGCACCTGGTCGTCGGGCCGCTGGAGCAGGGTCAGCCGCAGCACGGGCCCGGTGCGCAGGTCAAAGGGTCGATCGATCTCGGCCTGGACCCACTGGTCGACCTCTGCGGCGTCCGCACCGATCCGATGGATGGCCAGGCGCAGTGGCCAGTGCGCATGGACCAGTGCGACCGGCTGGCCGTCCCGCTCGGTGTAGGTGGTGCGCAGCATCGGGTGCCGATCCACCAGCGCCTGGGCCGCCCGCTCCAGGGCAGGCACGTCCAGGCCGCCCGTGATGCGGCCCGCGTAGGCAACCGTGTAGGCGGCGCTGTCGGGAGCGAGCCGGTGCATGAACCACATCGAGCGCTGCCCGTAGGACAACTCGTGTTCGGACGCGGCTTCCTGGGCCTTGGCCATCAGCAGCTGAGCCAGCAGCTCGCGCTTCTTCTCCGGCGACAGGCTGGAGATGTCCGAGGGCACGTCGGGACGATCCGTCACGCCCCACCCCCGTCCTCGGCCATCATCTTGGCCAGCAGTGCGTCAACCGCGTCGTCGGAGAGCTCGGTGACCTGCGCGAGCAGCTCCATCTCCTGCGAGGGCGCCGCCTCGGCGCTCGCCGCCGCCGCGGTCCCGGCGTCGGCCACGACCCGGTCCGGCGTGGCGGCCAACTGCTCGCCGAGCCAGCTGGACAGGCTCACCACACTCGGGCCGTCCAGCAACCGGGCAACAGGAACCACGATACCGAGCTCACGTTCGACCTGGATGCGAAGTTCCAGGGTGATCAGCGAATCCACCCCGAGACTGTTCAGCGGCGCGTTCACGTCCAGACCGGCCGGAGCCAGGCCCAGCTTGCCCGCGACCAGATCCCGCAGGTAGTTCGCCAACAGCTGCTGCCGCTCCTGCGGGCCGGCGGCCTGCACCGCCTCGAACAGGCCGCTGCCGGATCCCGCACCTTCGGGGCCGCCGGCCGCCGCTGCCTGCAAGTCCCGCAGCAGCGACGACTGCGCGCTCGGACGCCACCGCGCCCAGTCGATGTCGAGCACCATCGCTTCGGTCGCGTCATCGGCCAACAGCGCCGCCAGGGCCGCGAGGTACGTCTGGGCCGACAGGCCCTCGACTCCGTAGTGGGAGAAGTGCCGGTGCAGCTCGGAGTTGGTGAACATACCCAGCCCGGCCCAGGGGCCGAAGTTGATGCTCAGCGCCGGCCGCCCGGCCGCCCGGCGATGCCAGGCCAGCGCGTCCAGGAACGCGTTCGCCGCACCGTAGTTGGCGGCACCGGGCGAACCCAACACGGACGCAGCCGAGGAGAACAGCACGAAGAAGTCCAGCTCGGCATCGGCAGTCAAGGCGTGAAGATTCCATGCGCCCTGCACCTTGGGCGCCATGACCGCGCGCAGCTTCGCCGCGTCCAGACGCGCAAGAATCGCGTCGTCGACCGTGCCGGCCGCGTGGATGACACCGCGCAGCGGTGGCATGGACGCTTCGATGGTGGCCAGCGCTGCGGCAACGTCATCGGCGTGGGTGACATCGCCCTGCGCGATCGTCACCTCGACGCCACGTGCCCGCAGGCTCTCCAGCGTCGCCTGCGCCGCCGCCGACGGCGCACTACGCCCCATCAGGACCAGGTGGCGGGCACCGCTGTCGGCCAGCCAACCGGCGACCTTGCCCCCGACCGCGCCGAGTCCACCGGTGACCAAGTAGGTGGCTTCGCCGTGAATGTCGCCGCCCCGCAGCCCGCCGGCCTGCTCCGACGGCGCCGTGTAGGGCTCCAGCCGTGCGACGTAGCGGCGGTGGCCGCGCAGGGCCACGTCGGACTCGTGATCGCCGGACTCACCGCGGTCCGACCAGATCTCGCTGAACAGGCCCCGCAGTTCCTCGGGACCGCCGTCGGCGGACAGGTCGACGCCGGTGGCCCGCAACTCGGGGTACTCGTGGTCGATGGAGCGGCCCAGGCCCCAGACCGGCGACTGCGCGACAGCCAGTGCCTCGGGCTGGTGTTCGCCGGCGGGCTGTGCGCCGCGCGTCACCAGCCACACCCGTGGCGATTCCGGCCAACCGGCCAGCGTCAGCGCCTGGATCAGGTTCACCACGCTCAGTGTTCCCACGACTGCCGCCGTCTCCAGCGATTCGGTGGTGGTGTCAGCCGGCGAAGCGGCCAGCAGGTTCCACAGGTGCAGCACGCCGCGGCAGTGCGGACGGTCGCCGCCGAACGCGGCGCGCAGCAGCTCGGCGAAGTGCTCCGGGCGGCCCGGATCGATCCGGTAGCTGTCGGCGCTCACCCGCTCGATCTCGGCAAGGCCGACCACCGGCTCCACCAACACGCAGGACTGGGACTGCGCCTCGAGGTGGTCGCGCAGAGTGTCGGCGACCGGGCCGTCGGACAGGATCAGCCAGCTTCCGGCCTCGACGGGCCGACTGTCACCGTCCGTGTCCAGCGAGGCCGGTTGCCAGCGGATTCGGTAGCTGCGCTCCCGCGGGTCCACCGGGGCGGTGATGACGGCCGGCACGTGCGACCGGTCAGCAGACAACGTTCCGGTGGCCAGCAAGGACCAGTCAGCCCCCGCGTTGCCGTAGCACTCGAACACCTCACCGGTCAGGGCGAACTGCACGGTGCGGGCCTGCCCCAGACCACCGCGCACGCTGAGCTCGGCGACCGAGCGGGTGCCGGGGCCGAACGCGACCTCAGCCGCCGTCAACGCCAACTCGGCCAGCTGCTCGGCCGACAGTGTCGAGGTGGTCAGATCGATCTCGGCCAGCACGGTGTCGGGCTGCGCCGCCGACCGGATCGGTCCGCGCCAACCCCCGCCGGGGGCGCCGGAATTGTGCCGCGGCGCGGCAATGGAACCGGCGTTGAGCCAGGAGTGCACTCGCTGCCAGGGGTAGGTCGGGGCCGGCACACAGCGGCTGTCTTCGGGATAGATGGCGTCCCACGCGACCCGCTGTCCCAGCGTGTAGAGGGTGCCCAGCGAACTGAGCATGGTCGAGCGCCCGTCATCGTCGCGGCGCATCGATGGCAGCAGGGTGGCGCTGCGGTGGAGGTGCTCGGCATCCTCGCGAGCACCGGTCAACAGAATCGGGTGCGGACTGAGTTCGACGAACGTCGAGTGACCGCTTTCGAGCAGCCGTCGCAGGGCCGGTGAGAACCGGACCGGGGAGCACAGGTTGGCCACCCAGTAGTCGGCGTCCAGCAGCTTCTCGGCGACCAGTTCGCCGGTGACCGTGGAATACATCGGCACCGACGGTGCGGTCGGCTTCAGCTTCACCAAACTCCCCCGCAGGCCCGCGGCGAGCGCCTCCATCTGGGGGCTGTGTGATGCGACGTCGACGTCGATCCAGCGGCAGAACCGGTCCCGGGCCACCAGCTTGTCCATCAACTGCTCGAGGACCTTGCGCTCACCGGCGAGCACCGTCGAGCGGTAGCTGTTGCTCGCAGCGACGGCTACCTCGCGTTCGTGTCCGGCGATGAGCTCCTGCGCTTCGACCAATGTGGTCTCGGTGACCATCATCGCTCCGCGGCCACGAACCCCGCGCAGCATCCTGGCGCGGGCACAGATCACCCGGGCCGCGTCATCGAGACTCAGGGCACCCGCGACATGCGCGGCCGCGGCCTCACCGAGGCTGTGCCCGACCACCGCGGTGGGCTCGACGCCCCACGACCGCCACAGCGCCGCCAGGGCCACCTGAATGGCGAAGATCGTCGGCTGCAGGATGCCGATGTCTTTGAGCTTGGATTTGTCCTCGCCGCGGGCCAATTCCTTGAGGATCGAGTGCCCCAAATGCGGGAAGAGCGCGTCATCACAGGCCGCCAGGGCCTCGGCGAACACCGGCTCGTCGGCCTGCAGCCGACTCGCCATGCCGTGCCACTGCGAGCCCTGACCGGAGAAGATGAACGTCACACCGGGACCTGGCCGATTCGGGGCACAGTGCCCCACGGACAGTCCGGGCCGCGACTCGCCCTGCCGGTAGGCGGACAGCGACTCGAACATGGCCGCCGGGGTGTCGCCGACCACCGAGAGGCGGTAGTCGTGGTGGCCGCGGCGGGCACCGGCGGTGTAGCAGAGGTCGGTCAACGCAGCGCCGCCCATGAGTCCGCCCGAGAATAGGGCCATCTCGTACTCGCCGACCAACGCGGTCAGCGCCTCCGGCGATCGTGCGGACAACGCGAGCAGCTCGGCTCGCGGTGCCGCGGTGTCGTCGTGGTAGCTGCTGCGTGCCTGCGGAGCCTCGGTGAGCACAACGTGGGCGTTGGTTCCGCCGAACCCGAACGAGCTGACCCCGGCGATCGCCCGGCTGCCCGCCGGCCACGGGGTCAACTTCTGGACCACCTCGAGCGGCAACCGGTCGAATCCGATGTGCGGGTTGGGCTCGGTGTAGTTCAGGCTGGCCGGGATCTCCCGGTGCTGCAACGACAGCGCCACCTTGATCAGGCCTGCGACACCGGCCGCCGCCTCCAGGTGGCCGATGTTGGTCTTGACCGAGCCGACCAGGCAGCGACTGCCCTCCGGGCGGCCCTCGGCCAGCGCGGCGCCCAAGGCGTTGGCCTCAATGGCGTCGCCGATCGATGTGCCGGTGCCGTGCGCCTCGATGTACTGGACCGCGCTGGCCGGCAGGCCCGCCCGGCGGAACGCCTCGTTGACCACGACCTCCTGCGCGCGCCCACTGGGGGCGATCAGGCCGTTGGTGCGGCCGTCGGAGTTGGTGGCACTGCCGCGGATCACTGCGTAGACCGGGTCGTTGTCCTCCAGCGCCCGACTCAGAGGCTTGAGCACTACCACTCCGGCCCCTTCACCGCGGACGTAGCCGTCGGCATCTGCGTCGAAGGTCTTACAGCGGCCGTCGGGAGCCATCACCCGGGCCTTGCTGAAGTTGATCGCCAACGCCGGCGACAGGATCACGTTCACCCCGGCGGCCAGCGCCATGGAGCATTCACCGTCACGCAGACTGCGGCACGCCAAATCGACGGCAACCAGCGAAGACGAGCAGGCGGTGTCGATCGACATGCTGGGCCCGTGGAAGTCGAACGTGTACGACAGCCGGTTGGCGGCAATGCTCAGCGCGTTGCCGGTTCCGGTGTAGGCGTCGACGAGCTGCGGCTGCCCCAACCGCAGGAAGCCGTAGTCATTGGTGGAGATTCCGACGAACACACCGGTGCGACTGCCCGCCAGCGCGTCCGGAACCTGACCGGCGTCCTCCAGCGCTTCCCAGGCCACCTCGAGCAGCAGCCGCTGCTGCGGGTCCATCTGCGCGGACTCGCGCGGTGAGATCCCGAAGAACTGGAAATCGAACTGGTCAACCTGGCCAAGGAAGCCGCCGCGGCGGGTGACCGCGGTGCCCGGAACCGACGGGTCGGGATTGTAGAAAGCATCGACGTCCCAGCGGTCCGCCGGAACATCGGTGGTCGCGTCCATCCCACCCGACAGCAGCCGCCAGAATTCGTCGGGCCCGTCAGCACCCGGGAATCGACAGCCGATACCGACGATCGCGATGGGCTCGTCGACAGCGGGGCGCTCGGCGCGCTCGGCTGCGGCCCCGGCTCCCGGGTCCACCGGCGTTGCCGTGGCGACCCGGGCCAGGTGCGCCGACAGGATGTCGATCGACGGGTATTCGTAGGCGATGGTCGGAACCAGCTCGCAGCCCAGCCAGTTCTCGAGGGCACTGGAGAGCCGGACCGCGTGAATGGAGTCCAGGCCGTAGAACGCGAACGGCTTGGCGGGGTCGATCTCGGCGATGGGCAGCTCGAGATCCTGGGCCAGCCGCTCGATGAGCCACGCCCTGATCTCGTCGGCACTGCGGCCGCCCGGTGCGGCCTGCGCCGGCGCCGGCTCGGCCGGGGCCTGCGACGGCACGGCTGCGGCCGCCGACGGCCACTGCGCCACCACCGGCAGCTCACCGTCGAGGTACTGCTGCTTGCACGCGCTGCGCTGGATCTTGCCGCTGGAGGTGGTGGGCAGCTGCAACGGCTGAACCAGCACCACGGCGTGGGTGCGCACCGAATGGTTCTGGGTGACGGCGGTGCGGATGACCTGCATGGCCTCGTCCGCCTGCTCGCCGCTGACCCGGCTCGGGTCAACCTCCTGGACCACCACCAGCTGCTCGGCCGCGCCGGGCTCCGGGGCGATCGAGAACACCGCGCCGCGCCCACGCAGCAGCGCCGGGTTGGTGTCCTGGACGGTCAGCTCGATGTCGTTGGGATAGTGATTGGTGCCGCGGATGATGATCAGATCCTTGCGGCGACCGGTGACGAAGAGCTCCCCGGAATGCAGGAAGCCCAGGTCGCCGGTGCGCAGGAACGGGCCCTCACCGGTGTCGGCCAGCGTCGCGGAGAAGGTTTCGGCGGACAGCTCCGGGGCGCCCCAGTAGCCATGCGCGACACTGCCCCCGGACACCCAGATCTCGCCGACCTGGTCGCCAGCGCATTCCAGCTGGGTCTCGGGGTCGACGATGATCACCCGCTGGCCGCCGCGTGGCTTACCGCATCCCACCATGGTCGCCACGTTGGGATTGTCAGCGGCGACGTCGATCACCCGGTTGTCGCCGAGCGCGACCCGGTCCACGTGCTGCACCATCGGCACCGGCAGGTCCGACCCACCGGACACCAGCAGGGTGCCCTCGGCCAGTCCATACACGGGGTAGAACGCCTCGGGCCGGAAGCCGGCCGGCGCGAACAACTCGGCGAAGCCGTCCAGGGTGGCGGTACGCACCGGTTCGGCGCCGCACAGCGCCACCGACCAGTTGGACAGGTCCAGCGCGGCCCGCTCCTGCGGGGTGCTCAGCTCGACGCACAGGTCGAAGGCGAAGTTCGGCGCGGCGGTGATCATGGCGCGGTGCCGCGAGATGGCCTCCAGCCACCGCATCGGGCGCTTGATGAACGCCGTTGGCGGCATCAGGATCGAATGGCCACCGACATACATCGTTCCCAACAAGCCGCCGATCAGACCCATGTCGTGGTACGGCGGCAGCCAGAACACCCCGGTCACATACGGCATGTCGGGGTTCGCGCCCCAGGCCTCAGCGATGGTCACCAGGTTGTGCACCAGGTTGCCGTGGGTCAGCACCACGCCCTTGGGCGCACTGGTGGACCCGGAGGTGTACTGCAGCATCGCGATGCTCTCGCCATCGATCTGCGGCGGCACCCAGTTCGCCTCGCTGCCGGCGGCATCGCCGTCGGTGAGCGTCCAGCGCAGCGCCTGGCCGCCCGGCAGCCCGTCGATAGCGGGTTTGATCTTGGGCTCGATCTCACTGGTGGTGAGCGCATAGCCGGGCTGGACGTCGGCGATGATCGACTCGACACGCGGCAGCAAGTGTTCGCGCATCGGTGGATGCACCGGGATCGCGATGGCTCCGGCGTACAGACAGCCGAAGAAACTGGCGATGAAGTCCAGGCCCGGAGGACACAGCACCAGCACGCGTTTCCCGGTTGCCCCCTGACTTTGCAGGTCGGCCGCGATGTGGCGGGCGCGCCGGTCCAGCTCTCGGTAGGTGACCTGGCTTATTTCGTGCTCATCGCCGTCGCGCGAGAAGGTGAATGCCAGGTTGTCACCGCGCCGCGCCGCGCGCTGCGTCAGAAGGTCAACCAGCGTGCGCAGAGTATGCACGGTGTCGTCCGGCCCGCTCATCGATCACGTCTCCTGTATGGCTGGGGTAGTAGATGGGGCCCAAGAACTCCGTAGGCAACCTTGATTAAGGCTACCTTAAGAGGCCGGACGTCCAATCCGGAGATTTTCGGCGACGACTACCCCGCCGAGCAAGTTAGGAGACCCCATCACGTGGTCGCCCGGAATCAGCCCTCCAGCTTGTACCCGAGTCCACGCACGGTAACCAGGTGCACTGGATTGGCCGGATCGGCCTCGATCTTGGACCGAAGTCGTTTGACGTGGACGTCCAAGGTCTTGGTGTCACCGACATAGTCGGCGCCCCAGACCCGGTCGATCAACTGTCCGCGCGTGAGCACCCGGCCGGTGTTGCGCATCAGGTACTCGAGCAGGTCGAACTCCTTGAGCGGCAAGGTGATCTGCTCGCCGTTGACCATCACCACGTGCCGTTCGACGTCCATGCGCACCGGGCCCGACTCCAGTACGCCCTCACCGACGCCACCCTCGTCGTCGCCGCCGCGACGCAGGACCGCACGGATCCTGGCGATGAGCTCGCGAGCCGAGTACGGCTTGGTGACGTAATCGTCGGCGCCCAGTTCCAGGCCGACGACCTTGTCGATCTCACTGTCGCGGGCAGTGACCATAATCACCGGCACGCTGGAACGCGCACGCAGTTGCTTGCAGACGTCGGTGCCGGACATGCCCGGAAGCATCAGATCCAGTAGCACGATATCGGCGCCGGCCCGGTCGAATTCGGCCAGCGCCGCGGTTCCGTCACCCACCACAGTGGCTTCGAAACCCTCTTTACGCAGCAGGAATGCCAGCGGGTCTGCCAGCGATTCCTCGTCCTCGACGATCAAGACGTGCGTCATCCCGGCTGCTCCTCCCGGTAGGAACCCTCTGCGTCATCAACAGTGGGTCTGATCACGGCTCCTCCTTCTCTTGGTCCACACTGCCCTGGTATGCCGGAATCGCCAAGGTGAATGTCGAACCGGTGCCCGGCTGGCTCCACAGCGTGATGGTGCCGTTGTGGTTGGCGGCCACATGTTTGACGATCGCCAACCCCAGCCCGGTCCCCCCGGTGGCCCGTGAACGGGCCTTGTCGCTGCGGAAGAACCGTTCGAACACGCGCTGCTGATCTTTGGGCGCAATGCCAATCCCACGGTCGGTCACGGCGATCTCGATAAAGCCCTCCCGGCGACGCCGGCTGATCGACACCGGCGAACCGTGCGGCGAGTAGGCGATCGCATTGGACACGAGATTGGCCAGTGCAGTCACCAACAGCGGTTCGTCGCCGAGCACACGCAGCCCGCTCGCGGCATCGGTGGTGATCGTGATCTCGGCGTTGTCGGCGGCAACCTTATGCCGGGAGATCGCCTCGTTGACCACGGCGTCGACGTCGACGACACCCAGGTCCGGCAGCGGGTCGGCCCCCTGCAGCCGGGACAGCTCGATCAGCTCACCGATCATGCTGGCGAGCCGATTGGCCTCCACCAGCACCCGCTCGGCGAACGGCCGCACCGCCTCGGGGTCATCGGCTGAAGCCAGCAGCGCTTCGGCTAGCAGCCCCATCGCCCCCACCGGCGTTTTGAGTTCGTGGCTGACATTGGCCACGAAGTCACGGCGACTGGCCTCCATGCGGGCCTGCTCGGACTGGTCATCGACGATCACCACCGCGAACCGCTGATCGTCCTCCGACAGCAATCGGGCATAGCCGCGCACCGCCGACAGGTCCGCCCGGGTGGCACCGGGCGCCCGCTTGGCCACCGTCAGGTCGAAGACGACTTCCTCGCCCGACAGTGCACGCTGGGCGGCCGCCCAGGCCTCGTCGTCGAGCAGACGGCCGTGCACAAGTCCCAGCTCGGTGGCCCGCTCGTTGAGATAGACGACGTCACGGTGGGAGTCGACGACGGCGATCCCCAGCGAGGCGTGCGACACGATCTGCTGGAGCATCTCGGCGACGGTGATCCCGGATCGGTCCGTGGCGGCCTTGCGACGCCGTTCGGCCAGCCGCGGCGGCAACCACACGCCGGCCGCCACTCCTGCCGCCAGCGCAGGAATCGCCGACGCTGCAGCGAGCGTCAGCGCCGAGGTCGCAGCCACGGCAAAATCGTACGCAGTCGGGCAACCCGACCTGACCAGCGCTGGACCACGACGTGCGCCGAATGTGAATTCATCGCGAAGATTTCACCCGGTTTCCACTCCGCATTCACGCTGGACGGCCCGTGGTCGCTACTTAGCGCCCTGGTTTGCCACTGCAGCGGCCCCTGCGGCGGCCGCCTCCGGGTCCAGATAGACACCGCCGGCCACCTTCGGGCGCAGGTCGGCGTCCAAGTCGTAACGCAGCGGGATACCCGTGGGGATGTTCAACCCGACCACGTCGTCATCCGACATCTGGTCGAGGTATTTCACCAACGCCCGCAGCGAGTTGCCGTGCGCCGCGATCAGCACCGTCTTGCCGCACCGCAAGTCCGGGATGACGACGTCGGTGAAGTACGGCAGGAAGCGCGCCACCACGTCGGCCAGGCATTCGGTCAGCGGTCCACCGCCGATGTCGGCGTACCGGGCGTCGGTGTCCTGGCTGTAGCGACTGCCGGCCTCGATGGGCGGCGGCGGGATGTCATAGCTGCGCCGCCACGTCATGAACTGGTCGTCGCCGTAGCGCGCCTTGGTGGCGGCCTTGTCCAGCCCCTGCAGCGCACCGTAATGACGCTCGTTGAGCCGCCAGGTGCGATGCACCGGGATCCAGTGCCGGTCGGCGGCGTCGAGCGCCAGGTTCGCGGTGGTGATCGCCCGGCGCAACAACGAGGTGTAGACCACATCCGGCGCCAGACCGTGTTCTACCAACAGTGAACCGGCGCGGACCGCCTCGGCGCGGCCCTTGTCGGTGAGGTTGACGTCCATCCAACCGGTGAACTGGTTGCTGGCGTTCCATTCGCTTTCGCCGTGGCGCAGCAGCACCAAGGTGGCAGTGTCAGACATGGGCGTCAGTGTCTCAGTCGTCATTGCTGTCGATCAAATGCTCAAACGCCCGCAGGTTCTTCAGCGACTGCCCGGTGGACACCCGCCAGTCCCATTCCTTCTGGATCGATGTGGCGAATCCCAACTCCAACAACGTGTTGAAGTCGAAATCGACCGCTTCGAGCACCTGCCCGAGAACCCGGTCGATCTCCTCGGCGGTCACCGACGCCAGGGCCATCCGGCCCACCAGGTAGATGTCGCCGACGTTGTCCAGCGTGTAGGCCACGCCGTAGAGCCGGCGATTGCGCTTGAGCAGGTACCGATAGACGCCGGCATCGTTCTCGTCCGGCTTGCGACAGACGAAAGCCTCGATGCGCACCGAGTGCTCCCCGACACTGAGCATGGTGTTGGTTTTGAGCTTGCGCTCGCCGGGCAGTTCGACGATCAGGCCCGGCAGCCCGCCGTGGGAACCCGGCGTGGGGGAATAGGTCAGCTCGGCCGCCTGCAGCGTGCTCTCGATGAGCGCCTGCACGTCGCCACTGTTCACGCTCACTGCTGCCTCCCGTATGCGTCGAGTGTGCGATTTACTCGGCGATCCCCCGGGGCAGGCCGTGAAAACCGCACACTCGGCGTCAACCGACAGCGCGAGATCGCCCAGCGATTCACGCGCGCGCTCCACGACGCGCCGGCCAGCGACGGGACCGTCGCGCGGATCCCAGTACCCGCATCCGGCCACTCCGGGCCGCGGCGAAGTCGTCGATCGCCCGGGTGTAGCTGGCCAGTTGAGCGTCGACCGTGCGCTCCCAGGAGAACTTCGCCGCATGTGCGGCAGCGGCCCGGCGCATCGCCCATCCACGAGGTCCGGAACCCAGCCGCAGCAGCTCGTCGAGGGCGCTCGCCCAGGCCTCGATGCCGTGCCCATCCACCAGTCGCCCGGTGACGCCGTCCTGCACCGCCACCGGCAGCCCGCCGACGGCGGCGGCGACCACCGGTGTGCCGCACGCCTGCGCCTCCAGCGCCACCAGGCCGAACGACTCGGAGTAACTCGGCACGGCCACCAGATCGGCGGCCCGGAACAGCGCCGCCAGATTCTCGCGGGACTGCGGCGGCAGGAAGGTCACCCGCTCACTGATACCCAATTCGGCCGCCAACCGAACCAGACCGTCCGGTTCCGCCAACCCGCTGCTGCCCGACGGCCCACCGGCCACCACCACCCGCACTCCGGGCAGCTTCGCCGCCGCCCTCAGCAGGACGTCCGGCGCCTTGAGCGGCTGGATACGGCCGACGAACGCCACGATCGGTTCGTGTTCCGACAGGCCCAAGGCGCTGCGGGCCGCCAGTTTGTCGCCGGGCCGAAACACCTCCAGGTCGACACCCGGGTGTGCCACGTCGATCCGGCGTGGGTCCGCATCGTGCAGGGCGACCAATTGCTGGGCCTCGTCGTCGGTGTTGACGATCAGCCGGTCCGCGGCGTCGACGACCTGTTGCTCGCCGACCATGCGCAGGGGCGGTTCGGGGGCGTCGCCGGCGGCCAGCGCGGCGTTCTTCACCCCGGCCAAGGTGTGGGCGGTGTGCACCAGCGGCACCGCCCAGCGGTCAGCAGCCAGCCAACCGACCTGACCGGAGAGCCAGTAATGCGAATGCACCACGTCGTAGTAGCCGGGTTCGTGGGCGGCCTCGGCACGCAGCACTCCGGCGGCGAACGCGCACAGCTGGGTGGGCAGGTCGTTCTTGTCCAGGCCTTCGAAGGGCCCGGCCACCACGTTGCGCACCAGCACACCCGGCGCGACGTGCTGCACCGGCGGGTCGGCCGACGAGGTGGCGCGGGTGAACACCTCCACTGCGACCCCGCGGCGCGCCAGATGCAGCGCGCTCTGCAATACGTAGACGTTCATGCCGCCCGCATCGCCGGTGCCGGGTTGGGCCAGCGGCGAGGTGTGTACCGACAGCAGCGCTACCCGGTGCACATCGGATCTGACGCCATGGCCCACCCAGCCATCTTGACAGGTCTGGTTAGGCCGACACTTCCGGGACCACACGGGCAACCGGCCCGCGGGAGCGACGCATGGCTCCGACCGGGTCGGCGTACAGCCCGCCCAGCGACACGGTGCCGGCGCCGGCCTCCTGAACGCGGTTGCCGAAAGCGGTGACCCTGATGCTGCGCCCCGACAGCACCGATCGCTGCCGAAACGCCCGCTCCACCTCGGCCATGCCCTCGGGATACTCGGTGAAACCCTGGCCGCCGACCACCAGGTCATCGGGGTTGAGCACGTCGCGCAGCAGCGCCACGGCCTCTCCCAGCGCCCGCGCGCGCTCGGTCAGCAGGGCCGCCGCTCGCTCGTCGCCGCCCCGTGCCTCACGCACCAACGTGGTGACCGCTGCCGCCACGGCGCCGCTGCCCTCCGGCAGCAGACGCAGCCGCCGGGCGGCGGCCAGTACCGCCTCGTCACTGACGGTGGACTCGAGGTGCCCCGACCCGCCGAGCAGCTCCGAGTAGACCGGCAGGCCGGCGATGGTGCCGGGACCGCTGGCGGGGCTGTGCACCCGCCCGCCGATCACCAGGGCGTAGCCGACGGTTTCCCGGGCGTAGACGTACAGGCTGGTGGTGCTGACGGCCGTCGGCCGCCGCACACCGAACAGCAGCTCCGCCCCCGCCATCGCGTCCACGTGGGAGGCCACCGATACCGGCAGGCCCAGCTCTTCGGCCAGCACCGGGCCGACCGGGGCGGCCGTCCAGCCCAGCCGCGGGTGATCCACATGTCCGGTGGCGCCGTCGACCGCGCCACCGATGGCCACCCCGACCCACAGCGGCCGGCGCTTCTGCCACCGGGTCAGGTACCGGCTGGCGCTGGCCGCCAACGACGCCAGCGCCGGTCCCGCCCCCTTGTTGGGGGTCGGGGTCTCGACGACGTCGAGCGTCCGGCCGAGCAGATCGGTGGCCACGATGCTGGTGGTCTTGGCCCCGATGTGCAGGCCCAGGGTGAGGAATGGTTCATGGTTGACCACCACAGGCCGCCGCGGCCGGCCGATCGCCCCGGAAGTGGCCAGGTCGGCGCGCTCCAGCAGCAATCCGGCTTCCAGCAGGGCGCTGACCTGGCGATTGACCGTGGCAACGCTCAATGACGTGGCGCCGGCGATCGCCTCACGGGCGACCGGTCCGTGCTGACGCACGGCGGCGAAGACCTCGGCGCCGGCCGAGTCGGCCAGCTGCAGGGCCGGTGCCACAACGCGGGGATGGGAACGGGGCCGGTCAATGCGGTGGTTGGCCAGGTGAGCGGTGAGAGAGGTAGTGCGCACGAGATGTCCTTGTCTTCAGGAAAGTCCTATTCGGGGCCGGTTACGCCTCACGACCCGGCGGACTCTCCCAAGGAGCGCTACTCGCAGCAGGTCAGGCGCAGCAACATGCGCAACAACATGCGCCGTCGGCGACAAGACAGACCGCTGTCAGAAAGCGGGCACTGCGGGACATGGCTGAGAATCTATCACGATCACTAAGGTTGAGGCGATGATGACTTCTGGGCACGACCAGCGCATCGCCGTGGTCACCGGCGCCAGTTCGGGCATCGGCGAAGCTACGGCGAGAGTTCTTGCCGCACAGGGCTTTCACGTGATCGCCGCGGCCCGTCGCGCCGACCGGATCGCGGCGCTGGCCGAGGAGATCGGCGGTACCGCCGTTGTGACCGACGTCACGGACCCCGACGCCGTCGCCGCGCTGGCCGACGCCTGCGACCGCGTCGCCGGATCGGTCTCAGTGCTGGTCAACAATGCCGGCGGGGCCAAGGGCCTGGCCTCGGTGGAACAGGCCGACCTGGAGCACTGGCGCTGGATGTGGGAGACCAACGTGCTGGGCACACTGCGTGTGACCCGGGCCCTGCTGCCCAAACTGGTCGCCTCCGGCGACGCCCTGGTTGTCACGGTCACCTCGATCGCGGCGTTGGAGATCTATGACGGTGGCGCCGGCTACACGTCGGCCAAGCACGCCCAGGGTGCGCTGCACCGCACCCTGCGCGGCGAGCTGCTGGGAAAACCCGTGCGGCTCACCGAGATCGCTCCCGGCATGGTGGACACCGAGTTCTCACTGGTGCGCTTCGACGGTGACCGCGATCGGGCCGACGGCGTCTATTCCGGGCTGACGCCGCTGACCGCGAACGACATCGCCGAAGTGATCGGATTCGTGGCCTCTCGACCACCCCACGTCAACCTCGACCAGATCGTCATCCGCCCGCGTGACCAGGCGTCGGCGACCCGGGCTCACCGCGTCGAGCCTCGCTAACCGTCGGGCTTGATTCGGCGGCCCAGCTTCGCCTCTCCTACGTCGAGTCCTACGTCGAGCCTCACTAACCGCCGGGCGCAGGACTCGTTGTCGTCGTAGTCGTCGGCGTGCCCGACAACGTCGGGGCGTCGGTCGGCGTGGCCGGTGCCGCGCTGGGCAGCGAGGTCCGGGTCGGCTCGGGATCCGACAGCGCCGACATCGAGACCCAGGTATCCCAGTCCACGGCCCAGTCCCAGATGTCCCCGTCGGCGTAGGACAGCTCGATGGAACTACCGGTGACCTCGACCGGATCGCCATAGATCGCGCTGTAGAAGTACTGCTCGGCGTCTTCGGTCGACAGGTTGATGCAGCCGTTGGTGACGTTGGTGTTGCCCTGCGCACCGGCACTGGAGGGGTTGGCGTGGATGAACTCCCCGTTATTGGAGATCCGGACCGCCCAGCGCTCGTGGATATTGCTGTAGCCGGCCGCCGGATTGGACATGTAGAAGTCGGCGTACTTCTCGCTGACCACATGGACGCCGTTGCGGGTGATGTTGCGGGCCTTGTCGGCCTGACCGTAGCTGCAGGGGAAGTCCATGATCACGCCCTCGTCGCGGACCACCTGAATGCGGTGCGAGGAGACCTCGGCCTTCACCACCTGGCGCCGCCCGATCGCGAAGTCCAGCGACATGTCCTGCGCCCCGTAGGCACCGTCACCGAACGCCAGACCATAGAGCTTGGCGCTGACGCTCACGGTCGTTCCGGCCGGGAAGTACTCCCGGCTGCGCCAGTGCACCCGCGCCCCCTGCACCTCATCGGGCAACCAAGCCCAGCCGCCCTCCACCGGTGGCTCGGTGACCACACTCAGCGCCCGTTCGACGGCCGGCTTGTCGGCTATCGGCCCGTCGAACTGCAGGATCACCGGTGCGGCAATCCCCACCGTCTGGCCGTCGGCCAGCTGAAAGCCGCCGTCGATGACGACCGAAGGCGCGATCGTGGTGATGCGGCCGCTGACCGCGACGGCGTTGCCGTCGTGGCCCACCACCGATCCGCTCCAGGTGTAGGCGGCGTCATAGCCCAGCGGTTCGGTGACGGTGTAACGCGTGCGCTCGCGGTTGAAGGTCCCGGCAAGCACCTTTCCGGCCGGGCTGGTCAACGCCACCCGCTGAAACCAGCCGTCGCGGACCGTGATGCCCACCGGGGCGGTGGGCAGCACATCGGCGATAGCCCCGTCTTCCAGGGCGGGCTCGAAGACCAGGGTGGGCGCCGGGGGCGGCGCCTTCTCGGCGCTGTTGCCAGACCGGCCGAAACAGCCCGCCACCGCGGTCGGCGCCAGCACCCCTGCGGCCAGCGCCGCTAACGCTTGCCGCCGGTTCAGGGTCACGGCATTCCAAGATACCGGCCCAAATGCCCGGCCACCTGCGATGTTGGTTACACCGGGTCTACAACGCGCACCCGACGAGCACCGGCTCCGGGTGCAGGGTGACGCCGAAACTGTCGTGCACCCCGTCCCGCACGGCCCGGGCCAGCCCCACGATGTCGGCGGAGCTGGCGCCACCCCGATTGGTCAGCGCCAAGGCATGTTTGGTGGACAGCCGCGCAGCAGCCTTCGCACCGGGATAGCCCTTGCCGAATCCCGACTGCTCCACCAGCCAGCCGGCGGCCAGCTTCACCCCACCGGGCGTGGCCCAGTGCGGCACCGGCCCGCGTGCCCGATCGGCGATCACCGAAAATATCTCTTGTGGGACAACAGGATTGGTGAAGAACGAGCCGACGCTCCAGGTATCGTGGTCGGCCGAGTCGAGCACCATTCCCTTCGCCGCCCGCAGCGCGAGCACCGCAGTGCGAACCGTCGCCGGATCACGGGATTCACCGTCGGCAGCATCGAGCGCCGCGGCCAACTCGCCGTAGCGCAGCGGCGCGCTACGCCCGGACGGATCCAGTTCGAATTCGACCTCCAGCACCACCGCCGCGTCGGAGTGCTTGAGCACGCTGGTGCGATACCCGAGCTCCAAGTCGGCCGCCGGTGTCCAGCGCACCTCCCCGGACCGCCGATCCAGCAGCAGCACCCGGGTGAGCCGATCGGCGACCTCCACGCCATAGGCCCCGACGTTCTGGACGGGCGTCGCGCCGGCCGAACCGGGAATCCCCGACAGGCACTCCAGACCGCCGAGATTCGCCGCGACCGATCTGGCGACCACGGCGTCCCACACCGCACCGGCCTGGGCTCGCAACAGGTTGCCCTCGACGCTGATCGCATCGTTGGCCAGCACCACGGCGGTCAGGTCTTCCAGGTCGTCTGCGATCAGCACATTGGAGCCCCCCGCCAGCACCAGCGGGGGATCGCCGGCCGCGTCGAGACGGCCCAGCACGGCAACGATCTGGGCACTGTCGGTGCACGTGATCACACGCCGGGCGACCGGCCCGACCCGCAGGGTGGTCAGTGGTGCCAGCGACACCGCCTCGGCGACACGCGCGCCCGCGAACTCGGAACCCGCCACGGCCGGTAACGGTAGCGTGACCAGCTATGCCGCGTACATTCACGCTCTCCGAGCACTACCCGGCGAGCGTCGAGCAGGTGTATGCCGTCTTTGCCGACGAGCACTACTGGCGGGCACGGCTGGCCGAGTCCGGAGCCGACGTGGTGGCGCTGGACGAGATGACCGTCGGACCCGATGGCGGCGTCGACGTCCTGACCACGCAGGGCATTCACCGAACGAAGTTGCCCGCGCTGGCCGCGCAGTTTCATCCCGGCAATCTCGATGTGGCACGACACGAGACCTGGCACCCGGTCCGGGACGGCCGCGCCCGCGCCCAGGTGGTCGGCAAGGTCGTCGGCGCACCGGCGAAGCTCTCCGGTGACGCGGTGCTGGCGCCCGCGTCGGGCGGCTGCGAGTTGCGGCTGACCGCAACGGTGCAGGTCGACATCCCGCTGGTGGGCGGCAAGATCGAAAGCTTCATCGGCGGGCAGCTGGCAGAGCTGATGACCACCGAGCAGCGGTTCACCCTGGCGTGGCTGCGACAGGGCGGCGCGGCGCCGACGGCATAGGCTGGGCCCATGCGGATTGCGTGTGCGCAGATTCTCAGCGGCACCGACCCGGTGGCCAACCTGGAACTGGTGACCGACTACACCGAGCGGGCCGCGGCGCAGGGGGCAGCCTTGGTGGTGTTTCCCGAGGCCACGATGTGCCGGTTCGGGGTGCCGTTGGGCCCGGTCGCCGAACCGCTCGACGGGCCATGGGCAACAGGTGTCCGCGCGGTCGCCGCGCGAAATCAGATCACCGTCGTCGCGGGAATGTTCAGCCCGGCCGAAGACGGGCGGGTCACCAACACCTTGCTGGCCGTGGGCCCGGGAACCGACACGCACTATCACAAGGTGCACCTGTATGACGCCTTCGGTTTCACCGAATCGCGCACGGTGGCGCCCGGATTCGAGCCGGTGGTCATCGACGTCGACGGGGTGGGAGTCGGACTGTCGACCTGCTACGACATCCGGTTCCCTGCGCTCTACACCGAGCTGGCCGACCGCGGCGCTCAGCTGATCGCGGTCTGTGCGTCGTGGGGCGCGGGCCCGGGCAAGATTTCCCAGTGGGAGTTGCTGGCCAGGGCCCGGGCCCTGGATTCCACCAGCTACGTCGCCGCCGTCGGGCAGGCCGATCCGGGCGGGCCGGCGGATTCCTCCGGCGCGCCGACCGGAGTGGGGCACAGCGTGGTGGCCTCGCCATGGGGCGAGGTGGTGGCCGCAGCGGGTGCATCACCGCAGCTCCTGGTCTGCGACATCGACCTCGGCGCGGTCGCCGACGCCCGCCAGAAGCTGGCCGTGTTGAGCAATCGCGCGGCCTTCCTTCAGGTCGGTAAGGCAGAATCGCCCGGGTGAGCAATCCGTCCGGACCTCCCCACGGCGAGTCAGCGTGGGCTCGGCCCACCGGCCAGCCCGAGCCCCACGGCGACCCGATGCCACCGCCTCCCCCGGAGCCTTCGGCGTCGCCCACCCAGCAGATACCGGCGGGCGGCGGAGGCCAGGAGCCCACCACCCGCATTCCGGCCACGCCTCCACCGGCACCGCCTGGCGAGGCACCCACCACCGTGCTCGAATCCCCGGGCATCGCGTCACGGACGGCTTCGATCCTGCGCGATCCCCTGGCCGTGGTGCTGATCCTGGTCACGGTGGTCGCACTGGCACTGGCTGGGCTGATCGGCGCTGAGCTGATCGCCCGCCGCATCGGCGACAGCAAAGTGGCTAAGGCCACCGAATGTGTGGTGAACGACAAGGCCACCGCTTCGTTCGGCGTGACACCGCCGTTCCTGTGGCAGCACATCACCGGCAACTACACCAACATCTCTATCCACACCGCCGGCAATCAGGTCAAAGACGCCAAGCAGATGACCGCCGACCTGAGCATCTCCGATGTCGACCTGCACGGCACCGGCGACTCGCGAGGCACCATCGGCTCGCTGCAGGCCACGCTGACCTGGCCGGCTGCCGGTATCAAGGAGACCGTTCAGACCATGGTGCCGATTCTGGGCAACCTGGTCTCGGAGCTCAAGACCAACGCCCAGAACGGCACGGTTGAGCTGCGGGGGGCATTCGGCTTGGCCACCGTGGTGGTGAAACCCGAAGTCGTCAATGGCGGACTGTCACTGCAGGTTCAGAAGCTGACCGGACTGGGCGCGCTGACCCTGCCACGTGAGTCGCTGCAGCCCGAACTGGACAGGTTTGCAGCGCAGTTGACCAAGCGCTATCCCCTGGGACTGCACGCTGACAGCATCGAGGTCACGGACACCGGCGTGGTGGCGCGCTTCTCCACGCAGAACGCCTCCATCCCGCGGTCGGACGATCCGTGCTTCGCAAATCTGTAACCTTGCACAATGAGCGCTCCCGGACCCACTCATAGGTTTTCCGGACTGCCGGCGGTCCTGCTGGCGCTGACCGCGGTACTGGCCGTCGCGCTGGTCGGGATGCTCGGTGGCGAGCTCTACGCCCGCCATCGCGCGAACACGTTGGTCGCCGACGCCGTCTCGTGCGAGGCACAGGACAGCGCCACTGTGTCCTTCGGGACCACTCCCCCGGTGCTGGCGCAGTACTTCAACGACGAATACCCGCACATCTCGGTCCGGACCGCAGGCAATCAGATCCGGCAGGCCAAGGGCATGCGGCTCGAGCTCGATATCCGCGATGTCCGGTTGAACAAGAGCGCGGGCGCGTCAGACCCCAAGGGCACCATCGGGTCACTGGAGGGCACCATCACCTGGCCGGCCGACGGCATCAAGCAGTCGATCCAGGACGTCGTCCCGATGATCGGCAGCATCGTCACCGGCAGCGTCACCACGGATCCCGGCGCCGGCACAGTCCGGCTCAAGGGACTGCTGAACAAGGCGACCGTGAAGCCGCAGTTGGCCGGCAACGGCCTGTCGCTGCAGGTGGTCGATCTAGAGGCACTGGGCCACGATCTGGACACCGACACGGTGCAGCGCCGTCTGGACGAACTCACCGCGAAGGTGACCGGCGATCTGCCGCTGGGGATCCACCTCGACAACGTGGAGGTCACCGATTCCGGTGTGGTGGTGAAGTTCTCGTCGCGCGACGCCGCCCTGTCGGGGCAGTCGTCGAGCCAGTGCTTCGATTCCCTCTAGCCGGCCCCGCCGCGTCAGCCCAAGCCGTCGAGCACCGCCCGGGTGCCGGACAACCCGAGCCGGGTCGCGCCGGCGTCGAGCATGGCCAGCGCGTCGGCCGCCCCGCGGATACCACCGCTGGCCTTGACGCCCAACCGGCCATCGACGGTCTGGGCCATCAGTTCCACGGCGTGCACCGAAGCCCCGCCGGATGGATGAAATCCGGTGGAGGTCTTCACGAAATCGGCGCCGGATTCCTCGGCGGCACGACAGGCAGCGATCAGGGCGGCGTCACCGCCCAATTCCAGCAGTGCGGCAGACTCAACGATCACCTTGAGTACGGCGCGGGGCACCGCGGCGCGCACCGTGGCGATGTCGGCGCCGACCGCCGCGAAATCACCGGTCAGCGCCGCGCCGACATCGATGACCATGTCGATCTCGGCCGCCCCCGCCGCGACGGCCAGCGCGGCCTCGTGCGCCTTGACCGCCGGAAGGTGCTTGCCGGAGGGGAAACCCGCCACCGCGGCGATCGGGATTCCTGCCGTGTTCGCCGCCGCGGCAACGGCGACCATGGACGGCGACACACAGACCGCGGCGACGCGCAGTTCAGCGGCCTCGGCGACGACGGCTGCGACCTGCGTCGCGGTCGCTTCGGGTTTGAGCAGCGTGTGGTCGACCAGCTGCGCCACCTGCTCACGGCCCCAGCTGGGCGCGGGCGTCACCGACATCAGAAGGCCTCCTCAGCGGCGCCGGGGTTGCAACCGGATTCGAGCATGGCGACGTCATCGACCACGGGCCGCCACGGCTCCAGATTCCAACTGGTCTTTCCGGGGCGGGCGAACTCGGCGTAGCTCCAGTGGCAGACGAACTGATCACGCATCCCCGGGGTGTCGGCGTCGGGCGCGTGCGCGAGCACCTCACGCCAGGCCCGTTCGCTGACGGCACCGGCCTCCAGGCGCAGCGCTGCCGCCCGCGCGGCCGGGGTCGGGTACACCCGCAGGCTTGATCGATTGGCGTAGCTGACCCACTCGGTGTGGTCGATGTAGCCGGGAGATTCGGTGTCAGCGGCAGCCGGCGCGGCGCTCAACACCGTGGCCGCAGCGGCCGAAACACAGAGCAGGACAAGCGAACGCACCATGGCGCTAGTGGGACTTGCCTTGGACCTCGAGGAGTCGGGGGCGCACGTCCACCAGGTAGACGCCGGCCGCGCAGGCCGCGATGGCCATTCCCATCACCTGCAGGACCAGTGACAGCAGCCCGCACACGCCCAGGATCACCAGCCACACCGGCTTGGTGAGCTTGTCGGTGGCGGTGTAGGCATCCGAACGTTGCAGCGCCGCGTGAACGAAGGCGTACACCGACGTAGCGAAAACGGCGATCTGCAGAACGAAAAGGACGGTACCCACCAGGTTCGCAGCGATCACGCTACAAGCCTAGGCGGGCACCGTCCCGGGCGTCGAACTCGACTACTTCTGGGTGACCTTCTTGGCCGGAGCCTTCTTGGCAGCCGGGGCCTTCTTAGCCGGCGCCGCCTTCTTGGCCGGGGCCTTCTTGGCAGCCGGGGCCTTCTTGGCGGGAGCCGGAGCCGGCTCGTCCTTCGCGGGCAGCTCGATGCCGACCAGCTTGGCGGCACGCTCGCCCACCTCGCGGGTCTGGGTGGCTACGTTGCCCAGCACTTCCTGGGTCAACTCGACGGCCTGCTCCACGTAGCCCTCGACCTGCGCCGAGGCGTCGTCCAGGCCGGACTGGCTGCGCAGCCGTTCCAGGGCGGCCTCACCACGGGCGACCAGGTCGTTGTAGCGCTCGCTGGCGGCTTCCACGTAGCCCTCCGCGGCCTTGCGCAGCTCGTCGGCGGTGAAGCGCTCACGCAGCTCGGCGAACTGCTCGGGCAGCTCTTCCTGCAGCTTGGTCAGGCGGGCACGGCTCTCTTCGACACGGGTGGAGGCGTCCTCGCGGGCGTCACCGGCGCGCTCGCGCAGGTTGGAGACGAGGTCGTTCACGGTGGCCAGGGCCAGGTCGGCGGCGCCGAGCGCGGCCAGCAGCGGGGCCTTCAGTTCTTCGATGGTCGGGTTCTCGGCCATGTCGGGTTCCTTTCAGGTGTGAAATCGTGTGTCGGTTTTTCGGTCAGGAGAACGCGTGAGGATCAGTCAGGTGGCGTCTCCTCACCGTCGGCCTCGTTCTGCTGCAGAAAAGAGGTGTAGATGTCGAGCAGAACCTGCTTTTGCCGTTCCGTGATCGCCGCATCGGAAATGACCGCGTCACGGACCTCGCTCTTCTCGCTCGGCTCCAAGATTCCTGCCCGGACATACAGCACTTCGGCGGAAACCCGCAGAGCCTTGGCGATCTGGCTGAGGACGTCAGCGGAAGGCTTGCGCAGGCCACGTTCGATCTGGCTCAGATACGGATTGCTGACGCCGGCCTTGTCGGCCAGCTGACGCATGGACACCTGCGCGGCTTCGCGCTGGGACCGAATGAAGCTACCGATATCCGCCGCTGCCGTGGAGACCACTGCGGTGAGCTTGTCATCTTGCGACACCGGTGACCCCTTTCGTGGACTGGCGATTGCTGACACGTGCCACGATACTGCCGGGTGCTAACTTTTGCAAGCACTTGCTAGCGCAGGTCAGAACATAAGTTGGGCTATGGCATAGATCGCCAAGCCGGCCAGTGCGCCGACCACCGTCCCGTTGATCCGGATGAACTGCAAGTCGCGCCCGACGTGCAATTCGATGCGCCGACTCGCCTCGGCGGCGTCCCAGCGCTCGATGGTCTCGGTGATGATCGCGGTGATCTCCACTCCGTAATGAGCCACCAGATGCTGCGCAGCCCGCACGATCCAGTTGTCCACCTTGTCGCGCAGTTCCGCCTTGTCGCGCAACGCTTCTCCGACCTGGACCACCGTCGCAGCCACCCGCGTCCGCAACGCGCTGGACGGATCGTCGACACCCTCGAGCACCAGTCGCTTGAGTGTTCGCCAGGCTGTCGCCGCGGCGTTGGCCACTTCCTCGCGGGCCATCAGCTGCTCTTTGACCGCGTCGGCCTTGGCGATCGTCGCCTGATCGTGCTGCAGATCGTCGGCGAACTCGAACAGAAATCGGGTCGCACTGCGCCGCAGTTCGTGATCAGGATTACGTCTGACCTTGTCGGTGAAGTCCATCAGTTCGCGGTGAATGCGATCGCCGACCAAGTGGTCGACGAAGCGCGGTGACCACGTGGGGGAATCACGCTCGACCACGCGCTGGATGACCTCCCCGGCATTCAGCGACCACTGAAAGGCCCGGTCGGCCAGCAGCTGGATCAGCGCCTCCTGCCGGTTCTCTGCCAACAGCGACCCCAGCACCCGGCCGACCGGCGGGCCCCAGTGCGGCTCGGCGAGGCGACGCACGATCATCCGGTCGATCACGTCCTGGACGTCGTCGTCGCGCAGCATCTCGATAAGGACCCGCAGCACGGTCGCCGTCTCGGCAGCCACCCGGTCGGCGTGAGCCGACTCCGAGAGCCACTTGCCCACCCGCCCGGCGACCTCCGCGTCCCGCAGCTTGGTCTCGATCACCGGTGGTGACAGGAAGTTCTCCCGCACAAAGGTGCCCAACCCCTCCCCGAGCTGGTCCTTCTTGCGCTTGATGATCGCGGTGTGCGGGATGGGAATGCCCAGCGGATGTTTGAACAACGCGGTGACCGCGAACCAGTCCGCCAGCGCACCGACCATGCCGGCCTCCGCGGCAGCACCGACGTAGCCCACCCAGCCAGGCGCCTGTCCATCGGCCTGCGCCCACCGGCAGAGCACAAAGACCACGGTTGCGCCGAGCAGGAAACTCAGCGCAACCACTTTCATCCGGCGCAGATCGCGCAGCCGGGCGGCGTCGGCGACCGTATCGGCGCCCGCAAAAGACTCCGCCAACGACTGCACGGTATGTGCGACACCCAATCGACTCGACTGGTTCTCTGGCAGCACCACCCCACCATCATCCGCCATTCTCGCGGCGGCGCGCCGGTTCCAGCTTCGCCTCGCCTCCGGCAAGCCTCGCTGAACCGCCGGTAACTGTTACCGCACCACAGAGTTTGCTGTACCAGGCCGTATTATCTATTGCGTCTAGTGAATGGAAACCCCCGATAGTGGCAGAACAGCTCCAGGCCGGCACCGCTAAGACCGACGGTCGAAAGCGGCGCTGGCACCAGCACAAGGTCGACCGCCGCAATGACCTCACCGACGGCACGATCGAGGCGATTCGGCGCCGCGGCCGCTATGTGAGCATGGACGAGATCGCCGCGGAGATCGGCGTCTCCAAGACGGTCCTCTACCGGTATTTCGTCGACAAGAACGACCTCACCACCGCGGTGATGATGCGGTTCGCGCAGACCACCCTGATCCCGAACATGGCGGCAGCCCTGTCAGCCAACCTGGACGGATTCGACCTGGTTCGCGAGATCATCCGGGTGTACGTGCAGACCGTCGCCAACGAGCCGGAGCCGTACCGGTTCGTGATGGCCAACAGTTCGGCCAGCAAGAGCAAGGTGATCGCCGACTCCGAGCGGATCATCGCCCGGATGCTCGCAGTCATGCTGCGCCGCCGGATGAAGGCGGTCGGCATGGACACCCACGGCGTGGAGCCGTGGGCGTACATGATCGTGGGCGGGGTGCAGCTGGCCACCCACTCGTGGCTGCTGGACCCACGGATGAGCTCCGACAACCTGATCGACTACCTGACGATGCTGAGCTGGAACGCCCTGTGCGGGATCGTGGAGGTCGGCGGGTCGCTGGAGAAGTTCAACGCCGGCCCGCATCCCTCGCCGGTGTTGCCGTGGCGCCGCGCCGCCAGTGCACAGGCTCGCGCCACCGACACGTCGGCCAATCCCGCCCGCTGAACGGATCTGACACCGCCGATTACCAGGGAAATCCCTGTATCCCTGCGCGCCGCCATCTCCTACCGTCGGAGGCGGCAGGCCACAACCGGGCGGTTCGCTGACGGTGGCGCCGCCCGATCCAGACCGATCGACCGAAGGCAGGTGCTCACTATGGCGGCCACGATGTTGTTGTCGACCCTGATCGCCACGGGAGCAGTCCTGTTGTATGCCCCGCTGGCCGGCGCCGACGAGCCGGCGCAGCCGGGCGGGCAAGGGCAGGAGGCGTGTGCCGCCGGCGACCAGAGCCAAACCCCCGAAGAGCAGCAACAGCAGCAACTGGCCTGCGGCGCCGGAATAGCCAACAGAGCGGTCAACGAGGCCAAGAACGCCGCCGACCAGGCCAATCGGGCAGCCAATCAGGCCAATCAGAACGGCCCGTCCGGTGACCGCCCACCGCAAGACATGATCACCAACACCAAGTGCGTGATCTTCAACGGCGTCCCCACCCTCATACCGCCAGAGGGGTTGACCCGCACCGCGACGCCGTTCGACTCCCCGATGGAGGGCAAGCCCTGCTGGGCGGCGTACGGCGTGACCCCCACCCACTGACGCCGGGCATCGAAGTCAGCCGGCGCCGTGACGGGTCAGTAGGTGTAGAAACCCCGGCCGGATTTCTTCCCGAGCTGGCCGGCCTCGACCATGCGCAGCAGTAGCGGCGGCGCGGCGTAGAGCGGCTCCTTGAACTCTTCGTACATCTTGTCCGCGATGAGCTTCAGGGTGTCCAGGCCGACGAGGTCAGACAACCGCAGTGGGCCCATCGGGTGCGACAGACCGGCGACGATGGCCTTGTCGATGTCCTCAACGGTGGCGAATCCGGATTCCAGCATGCGGACCGCCGACAGCAGGTAGGGCACCAGCAGGGCGTTCACCACGAAACCGGAGCGGTCCGAGCAGCGCACCACCTGCTTGCCCAGCACCGCGCTGGCGAACTGCTCGGTGCGGTCGGCAGCGGCGGGGTCGGTGACCAGGGTGCTGACCAGCTCGACCAGCGGCAGCACCGGAACCGGGTTGAAGAAGTGCAGGCCCAGCACGCGCTTGGGATTCGCCGTGGCGGCCGCGATCTTCATGATCGGAATGGATGAGGTGTTGGAGGCCAGCACCGCGTCCGGGTCGGTGATCACCCGGTCAAGCTCGGCGAAGATCTTCGACTTGACGGTGTCGTCCTCGATGACCGCCTCGATCACCAGCTGCCGATCGGCCAAGTCACCGAGGTCGGTGGTGAAGGTCAGGTTGCCCACGGCATCGTCACGCTCACGCTCGGTGATCTTGCCTGCGCTCACACCGCGGTCCAGCGACTTGACGATCCGGTTGCGGCCCGCGGTGACCAGCGCTTCGGTGGTCTCAAAGACCTTCACCTCAACACCGGCACGTGCCGACACCTCAGCGATCCCGGCGCCCATCTGCCCGGCTCCGATAACACCCACTCGTTGGATCGACACTGTCTCCCTTTCCGTCAACACCCAGCAACAGGCCCCGCCCAGGCTGGCTGGGCGGGGCCTGCGCTGTCAACTCCCCCGCGATGCAATCCGACTTCCACCGCGGGAAATCTCTTCCCCGGCGCGAGCGTGCGTGTCTGTACGTCGACACGCCGTGTCAGGGCGTACAGCTGCGCACGCTCGCGGCAAGTAAGTGGCCTAGTGGAACTGGCCCTCTTCGGTCGAACCCGCCAGCGCGGTGGTCGATGACGTCGGGTCGACGGTGGTGGCGATCCGGTCGAAGTAACCGGCGCCGACCTCGCGCTGGTGCTTGGTGGCGGTGTAGCCGCGCTCTTCGGCGGCGAACTCGCGCTCCTGCAGCTCGACGTAGGCGCTCATCTGCTTGCGGGCGTAGCCGTGGGCCAGATCGAACATCGAGTAGTTCAGGGCGTGGAAGCCGGCCAGGGTGATGAACTGGAACTTGAAGCCCATGGCGCCCAGCTCGTTCTGGAACTTGGCGATGGTCGCGTCGTCCAGGTGCTGCTTCCAGTTGAACGACGGCGAGCAGTTGTAGGCCAGCATCTGGTCGGGGAACTCCGACTTGACGCCCTCGGCGAACTTGCGTGCCAGCTCCAGGTCCGGGGTACCGGTCTCCATCCAGATCAGGTCGGCGTAGGGGGCGTAGGCCTTGGCACGGGCGATGCAGGGCTCCAGACCGTTCTTGGTGTAGTAGAAGCCCTCCGCGGTCCGCTCGCCGGTGATGAACGGCCGGTCGCGCTCGTCGACGTCGGAGGTGATCAGGGTGGCGGCCTCGGCGTCGGTACGCGCGATCACCACGGTCGGCACGTCAGCCACGTCGGCGGCCAGGCGCGCCGAGGTCAGCGTGCGGATGTGCTGCTGGGTGGGGATCAGCACCTTGCCGCCCAGGTGGCCACACTTCTTCTCCGAGGCCAGCTGGTCCTCCCAGTGCGAACCCGCGACACCGGCGGCGATCATCGCCTTCTGCAGCTCGTAGACGTTGAGCGCGCCACCGAAGCCGGCCTCACCGTCGGCCACGATCGGGGCCAGCCAGTTGTCCACCGAGGTGTCACCCTCGACCTTGGCGATCTCGTCGGCACGCAGCAGCGCGTTGTTGATCCGGCGCACCACCTGGGGCACCGAGTTGGCCGGGTAGAGGCTCTGGTCGGGGTAGGTGTGGCCGGACAGGTTCGCGTCACCGGCGACCTGCCAACCGGACAGGTAGATGGCCTTCAGGCCGGCCCGGACCTGCTGGACGGCCATGTTGCCGGTCAGTGCGCCGAGGGCGTTGATGTAGTCCAGGTCGTGCAGCTGCTCCCAGAGCACCTCGGCGCCACGGCGGGCCAGGGTGTGCTCCTCGACCACGTGGCCCTGCAACGCGACGACATCCTCGGCGGTGTAGGTGCGGGTGACGCCCTTCCACCGCGGGTTGCTGTCCCAGTCGTGCTGGATCTGCTCAGGGCTCTTCGGCGTGCCAACGGTCGACATAGGGATCCGCTCCTTTGCGTTTTCGATCGCCGGGGCCGGTGGGCGAAGGAAACGTGCTGCGCTTCGCTTCCCGCCCTTGCTAACACCCCGATCGATTCACTGGTGTGTTAACACGACCTTGGCACAGCACATCTCCCCTGGTCCAGCCGTTTCCCTTGCCAATTTCAGCCATACATCAGGGAGGAATTGCTAAGGTTGCAAAGAACGGTCGGGACAACCCGTCGTGAAAACGATGCAAAAGCTACCGGCCGGTAACATATCCGCACAGGTCAGCGCCTGTTTTAGCAGTACGCCCGTACTGACTAGAACGTGTTACAGCGGGAAGATCGCAGCGAGCGCCTTGACCTCGTCGCCCACCAGGTATGTGAGCGTTCTAACAGTGCGATCGGCCAGTTCGGCCCCGAACATCTCCGTCGATCCGGCCGGGTGGACATGGGAAACGATCTCTAGTTTTTCGCCCAGCGCGACGGGAGCATCGTGTTCAAGCGTGACCCGCAGCGGCGCCGTGAGCAGCTCGGGATAACTCGACAGGTAGTCCTCAACCACGGTCCAATACACCGAGTTGTTCATGTGGTCGAACAGATCGATGTCGGTGAACCGCAGCGGGTACTCATGGATCTCGTCCGCGTCCTCACGACCGCCGGCCTTCAAGTAGGCCTTCCAGCGCAGCCGGTCCACGCTGGTGGTGCGCTTGAGCCCGGCCAAGAAGTCCTCAGAGATGCGCGCCGGCCCCTGGGTCTCACGGTTGATGTTGATCCAGAACGCCTCGGATTCGATCAACCCACCCTTGCGGCCGTCGATGCGGACCCGCATCTCGCACCAGCGGTTGGAGGTGCCCGAGCACCAGCGACGCATCCGCAGCATGTCCTGAAACTCGATCGGCGCGATCAGATCCATCATGGTGCGCCGAACGATCCACAGCGGATGGGTTTCCTGATATCCGCCCTCGCGCAACTGATCCTGGCCGATGTCCTGGATATGGCGGGCGGCCGCGTCCATCCGCAGGCGGCCGGTCCGGTCGATGTCGGCTACCCGCAGGGGCCACTGCCGGTCGAAAACGTCGGGATGGGGGTCCGGTACCGGCATCAGCACCTTGCCGAGGCCGGTCGACTCCTGTGTCTGCTGCATCGATGCTCCCGTATGTCTTTGCCTGCGCGGATCATGCCATGCCAATAATGCGAATGCGGCCTTCGCAGCAGGTAGGCTCGGCGAGGTGGCCAAGACGTACGTCGGCTCCCGGGTGCGCCAACTGCGCAGCGAGCGCGGGTTCAGCCAGGCCGCACTGGCGCAGATGCTGGAGATCTCGCCGAGCTACCTCAACCAGATCGAGCACGACGTTCGCCCGCTGACCGTCGCGGTACTCCTGCGTATCGCTGAGGTCTTCGGGGTGGACGCCAGCTTCTTCTCCTCCCAGGACGACACCCGGCTGGTGGCGGAGTTACGCGAAGTCGCCATGGACCGCGACCTCGACATCGACGTGGAGCTGGCCGAGGTCGCCGAATTGGTCAGCACCCACCCCAAGTTGGCACGCGCGATGGTCAATCTGCACCGCAGGTACCGCAATACCTCGGCCCAGCTGGCCGCCGCCACCGAGGAGCGCTTCTCCGACGGCAGCGGCACCGGCGCGATCACCATGCCGCACGAAGAGGTTCGGGACTACTTCTACCAACGCCAGAACTACCTCCACGAACTCGACACCGCTGCCGAGGAGTTGGCTACCCGGATGCGCCGGCACCAAGGCGAGTTGGCCGTCGAGCTGGCCAATCGACTCACCGAGGTGCACGGGGTGCACATCAACCGCCGCATCGACCTGGGCGAGACGGTGCTGCACCGCTACGACGCGGGAACCCGGACGCTGGACATCTCCAACCACCTGTCGTGGGGGCAGCGCGTCTTCAAGATGGCCGCAGAACTGGCTTACCTGGAATTCGATGACCAGATCTCGACCATGGTCGACGAGGGAAAGTTCACCTCCAAGGACGCACGCACACTGGCCCGCCTCGGGCTGGCCAACTACTTTGCGGCGGCAATCGTGTTGCCCTACGGACAATTCCACGACAGCGCCGAGACCTTTCGCTACGACATCGAACGGCTCTCGGCGTTCTACCGGGTCAGCTACGAGACGATCGCCCACCGGCTGTCCACCCTGCAGCGGCCATCCATGCGCGGCGTGCCGTTCTCCTTCGTGCGCGTCGACAGGGCAGGGAACATGTCAAAGCGGCAGTCCGCCACAGGTTTTCACTTCTCCTCCAGCGGAGGAACGTGCCCGTTGTGGAACGTCTACGAGACATTCGGCAATCCGGGCAAGATCCTGGTGCAGATCGCTGAGATGCCCGACGGCCGCAAGTACATGTGGGTGGCGCGCACCGTCGAACGCCGCGCATCACGGTGGGGCCAGCCGGACAAGACTTTCGCAATCGGGCTCGGCTGCGAACTGCGCCACGCCCACCGGCTGGTCTACTCCGAGGGCCTGGACCTGGCGACCGGCCACGACGTTCCGGCCACCCCGATCGGGGTGGGCTGCCGCGTATGCGACCACGACAACTGCCCCCAGCGCGCGTTCCCCGCACTGGGCCGTGACCTGGATCTCAACGAACATCGCAGCACCGTCTCGCCGTATCTGGTAAAGCAACAGCGGTGACTGTTCGCATCCCCGAATCTCCCGGCCTGCGCGACCTGGGCGTCGCCAACTGGTTGGTCTGCAAGGTCATCGCGCTGCGTCAACATGTGCCGCGGGCTCACCTGTTCACCACGCTGGGACAGCACCGGCGGCTGATGTGGTCCTGGCTGCCGTTCGGCGGGGTGCTCATGCGCGGCGGAAAACTGCCCAACCGCGACACCGAGCTGGTGATTCTGCGAGTCGGCCACCTGCGCGACAGCCAGTACGAACTGCAGCACCACCGCCGGATGGGCCGGGCGGTCGGCCTCGATGACGCCACCCAGGCGTTGATCTTTGAAGGCCCCGGCGCGGACGGACTCACCGGCCGCCAGCGCGTACTGCTGACCGCGGTCGATGAACTGGTCACAACCAGGACCCTCTCCGATGCCACCTGGACTGAACTCGCCACGCACCTGGACCGTCCTCGGCTGATCGAGTTCGTGATGCTGACAAGCCAGTACGACGCACTGGCCGCCACCTTGAGCGCACTGCGGGTGCCGTTGGACTTCGATGAGTAGTACTGCGTGATCACCCCTGTGAGCCATGACCTGGCCGTCGCCGGCGGTGGGGTCCTGCTGATCGCCGCGGTGCTGATCGTCGTGGGACGAGCCCTGGCCCGGCGCGGGGCCGGGCCACTGGTCACCCGCAAGATTCCGCATGCGCTCTGTGGCCTGTTCGCTGCGCTGGCCGCATTCCAGTTGTCGCATGGCGTCGTCGTGGCGGGCGTGTTGGCCGCCGCGACTGTGGCGTTGACGATCATCGTCGAGCGAGGCCTGATTCCGGTGCCTGGTGTCTTCGACGGCACCCGTTCCCGCGACTACGGTCTGGTGGGCTTTGCCGCCGGGGCCTTGATTGCGGTGCTGGCCTTTTGGCCGGACCGGGTCGCGATCGCGGCCGGTGTGCTGGTGCTGGGCCTCGCCGACGCGGGGGCGGCGCTGGTCGGCGATCGCTTCGGCCGGCACCGCGTTGAGGCCGGTGGCGGAGTGCGCTCGCTGGAGGGGTCGGTGGCGTTCGTCGTGATCGCGTTCGCCGTGTCGTGGATGTTCTGCCGGTATGGACTGGAACTGAATACGTTTATGGCGGTCTCGGTTTCGGCCTTTGTCGCGGTCAGCACCGCGGCGGTGGAGCTGCTGGTGCTGCCGGCGGCCGACAATCTGCTGATCACTCCGTGGGTTGCCCTGCTTCTGCACGTGGCGCGGGAGCTGTCCACCGACGACGCGTTGCGCTGGCTGGCCGCCATCGCGTTCGGCTGCGCCATCGTGCCGTTCATGCTGCGAATGCGGTGGCTGGATCTGCCCGGCGCGCTGGGCGGGGGCCTGATCGCCGGTGTGGCTGTCGGCTTGGGGGGCTGGGCGTGGATCATCCCGGCCGCCGTCTTCTTCTCGCTGACCAGTCTGCTCACCGCATACCGTCGGCCCGTCCGGGCCGGGGGCATGCGCACCCTGAGCCAGGTGGCGGTGAACGCCGGCCTGCCGGTGCTGGTCCCGGTGATCGGTTATGCGTTCACCGGTGACGCGCTCTGGTACGCGGTGTCGATCGGTGGCATCGCGGCCGGCATCGCCGATTCCTGGGCATCGGAGATCGGCCGGTTCTCCTCCCGCGAGCCACTGTCGGTGCGCACCTGGGCCCGGGTGCCCAAGGGCACGTCGGGGGCGATATCCCCGCTGGGTTCAGCCGCAACGGTGCTGGGGGCGCTGGCCGTCGGTGCATTCGGTGCCCTGTTCGGCGGGCTCGCGATGGTGCCGGTGGGCCTCGCGGCGGGCATCCTCGGCTCCCTGGTCGACACCGCGATCGGCGCCAGTGTGCAAGCCCGCTTCAGCTGCGCGACGTGTGGTGCCACGGTGGAGGAGAACCTGCACTGCGGCGCCCCGACACGTGCCTCCACCGGCTGGCGATGGATGGGCAATGACGCCGTCAATGCGTCCGCGAACGTGACCGGCATGGTGGTGGGATTCGCAGTCTTCGCGCTGTTCGGGGGTTGAGCGCCCGGTCACGAATCCAGCATGTCGAGCTGATGCGGGCAATAGGTCCGCGCCGCGATGGTCACGAACAGTGCTGCACCCTGCAGAGTCAGTTCCGGGTCAGCAGCGCGCAGGTCATTGAGCACCTGCAGAGCTGTTTCACCGTGGTTGGCCAGGCGGCAGACCGTTTTGCCTGCCTGCACAGCTGCGTCGTCCCCGGGGTAGGCGATCCCAGCCTGCTGCAGCGCCGCCAGGAACGCCGCGTCGTCACCCACCGGGTCGGCTGCGTCGGTGGGTTCGGCATGAGCCGCTACGGCGAATCCGATCGCCGTCGCGATACCGAGAAGTACCAGTGAAGCCCTCATCACGTCACGCCGGACTGTCCGGGAACGACCGCTGCCGCGTCGTCCTCGTCCAGGACGTGGACGGCGTGTATCCCGGGTTTTAGCGTCAGCTCCGCAACAAGGTCATCGAGCCCGGCTTCATCGACCGTCCAGTGCTGCACCGCGTCGGGCTGTTCCTGCAGGCATTCGATGAGCCGGTCGAGTTGAACGGGCTCTTTGAGTCGCTTGGCAGTGGGCACCTTCGAGGAGATTTTGGCCGAGCTGACCACCCGGGCGGCCGGGCTGCCCAACATGCCGCCTGTCATGGCGCCCAGTGCCGCCTCGCCGGACAGTCCCGCGGCAAGTCCGGCATCCGGTACCGCGCCCGAGCCGGCACTCGCAACGGTCGCGGAGGCCAGCCTGATCGCCGGGGCGGCGCCTGCCCAGCTCGGGGGAACCTTCAGCGCCCCGACCGCCGGCGCGTCACCCGCCATGGCCGAAACGGCAGTTGTGACACCACCCGTCGCCGCTCTCAGGCCGGGCCCGGTGAGGCCGGCCTGCAGCGGAGCCTTCGAGACGGCGACCACCGGTGCTCGATAGAAGTTCTTGAACTGCCCAATACCCAGGCTGGTCGTACCGTTGACGACGTTGGTCCAGGTAGCTTGGTTGCCCACCGCCTGGGCGAAGCCGAAAAACGCCTCCCACAGGGCCGATGTCGGCGCCCCCAGCAATGCCTCCCAGAAGCTCTTGTATCCCGCGGTGAGGTCGTTGATGAGATCAAGTATCGGCTGCAGGGGGCCCGTTGCGGCGGGGCCGGGTTCGTTGGTCGCCTGCGCGCCACCGCTGCTGGTGTGCGGCGGTTTGGTGAACAGCGTCAACCGGGTCCCGGTGGCGGTCGACGCGGTGGCATAGCCCACCATTGCCGCGACGTCTTGGGCCCACATCTGTCCGTACTGAGCTTCGGTGGCCGCGATCGCCGCGGAGTTCTGTCCCACGATGTTGGTGGCCATCAGCGACAGCAGCTGACTGCGGTTGGCGGCAATCATTGCGGGCGGCACCGTGGCCGCCAGTACCGTCTCATAGGCCGCGGCGGCGGCTCGAGCCTCGGCCGCGGCCTGCGCCGCCTGAGCAGCCGTGGTGCTCATCCAACTCACATAGGGTGCGACGGCGGCCGCCATGGACGTCGACGACGGACCCAGCCACGACTCGCCGGCCAGTCCGGCAATCACCGAACCGTAAGCTGCCGCGGCGGAGTTCAGCTCCCCGGCCAGCAGGTCCCACGCGGCTGCCGCCTCCAGCAGTGACCCAGAGCCCGGACCGGTGTGGATCTGACCGGAGATGACCTCCGGCGTCCGCGCGGCGAAATCCCCGAGGACCATTACGGTTTCCTTCCTTGACCGAAAGCTACTTCCGGCTCGGCGGGATGACGATGACGGTGGATGTGGTGGCGATCTCCTCGGCAACCTCTTCGCTGGTAAGACGGCCGGAACCGCCGGCAAGCACGCGACTGACCGGCCGGCCGGCTGCGCGGGCGCCCGCCGGCGCCCCCCCGGGCGGCCGGTCCGGCGATCGCAGTCGTGGCACTGCCGCCCAGGCCCCGCCCAACGACACTCGACAGGGCCGCCTCGCCGAACATGGCACTCTGCGCCTCACCGGCAAGCGCAGCACCTGAACCCACCGTTGCTCCGTCCAAAGCCGTTGCCACCGAACGGATTGCGGGAACGGTTGCAGCCCAGTTCTGCGGCACCGAAAGCGCTCCGATCAGCCCCGCCCGCCCGAGGGCCGCCGTCGGGGTGGCCACGTGCGGAAATGACGTTGTCAGCAGTTCACTGGCGAGCAGCGGCGTCAGGAGACCGGTCGGAATCTTGGGGCTGAGGAAGGGCCCCAGGCTCTGTATGCCGGTGCCCAGGTTGGGAATACTGATGGCCACCTGCCACCAGCTTTTGAACAGGCCCGCCACACCAATCGGTGTGTAAGGTCCCGAGATCGTGTTGATGAGAGTCGTCAGCGTGGTCAGGATTTCGGTCAGGTCGGACCCGGCCGATGTGGGCGCGGCGGCGCCGGCCGTGAGGCTGTGCACGGTCGCGGCGACCGCAGCTCCGGTCGCCGACGCGACGGCCTTCGACTGGGCGGATTGCCCCTCGCCGTCGGTGGTGCTGGGCGGTGAGGCGAACAGGCCCAGCCGGGTGGCGGCCGCGGAGGCCCCGGCGTAGCCGTACATCGCCGCGGCATCCTGGGCCCACATCTGGGCATAGTGCGCCTCGGCGGCGGCGATCGCCGCGGTGTTCTGCCCCAGAATGTTGGTCGCGATCAGCGTCGCGGTCAGAATCCGATTGTCGACGATCACCGGCGGTGGCACCGTCGCCGCAAAGGCGGCCTCGTAGGCACCCGCAGCCGACTTGGCCTGAACCGCCGTCCGCTCGGCCTGCGCCGCGGTGGCGGCCAGCCAGGCCGCGTAGGGTCCCGCCGCGGCGGCCATCGACTCCGACGACGGGCCATGCCAGCCCGCACTCGTCAGATCCGCGATCACCGTCTCATAGGATGTCGCCGCCGAATGCAGCTCACCGGCCAGGCCGTCCCAGGCACTGGCGACGGCAAACATGGGGGCCGACCCGGGACCGGAATAGATTCTGCCGGAGTTGATTTCAGGCGGCAGCGCCCCGAAGTCGACCAACCAACCCTGAACACCCACCTGAACACTCCTCCGCGTCACGAAGGACTGCATGACCGGCAGTCCGGCTCCCGGCCCCCGCAGGGACCGTTGGCCGTCTTTGACCCGTGACCGCGGTTGTGGCGAACCCCACCGCCTGGGCGCGTCCACCTGTCAGAGACACGCTCAAACTACTGCTTGCGCCTCCACACGCTGGGCATTTTCACCGAAATCGCACCCGCGCGACCCCGACATCGCCTCGGCAGCTGAGTCGTGAAATGCCGCCTCTAGAAATTGATCATGTGGCCGGTCAGGCCGTGGAAGCACTCCTGCAGAGCCTCCGACATGGTCGGGTGGGTGTGCACGTTGCGGGCCAGCTCATTGGCCGTCAGGTCCCACTTCTGGGCCAAGGTGAGTTCCGGCAGCAACTCGGACACATCGTGGCCCACCAGGTGACCGCCGATCAGCTCGCCATAGCGGGCGTCGGCGATCAGCTTCACGAACCCGCTCGGGTCCCCCACACCGTGCGCCTTGCCGTTGGCGGTGAACGGGAACTTGACGACCTTGACGTCGTAGCCTTCAGCCTTGGCCTGCTCCTCGGTGAGCCCGAAGCTGGCCACCTGCGGCTGGCAGAAGGTGGCGCGCGGCATCATCCGGTAATCGCCCAGCGACATGGTCTCGGCCCCGCCGATGGTCTCAGCGGCCACCACGCCCTGCGCCTCGGCGACGTGCGCCAACTGCAGCAGCCCGGTGACATCGCCGATGGCGTAGATGTGTGGCACCGAGGTCTGCAGATACTCGCTGACACCGATGGCGCGGCGCTCGGTCAGCGCGACGCCGGCCGCCTCCAGCCCGTAGCCGTCGACGTTGGGCGCAAACCCGATGGCCTGCAGCACCTTGTCGGCCTTGAGCTCCTCGGTCTTGCCGTCCTTGCTGACCACCACGGTGACCGTCGAACCGTCATCGGTGACGCTCTCCACCTTGGTGCCGGTGCGGATCGTGACGCCCAGCTTCTTGAACTGCTTCTCGATCTCCTTGGAGACGTCGGCGTCCTCGTTGGGCAACGCCCGCGGCAGGAACTCGACCACGGTCACATCCACGCCGTAGTTGGCCAGCACGTAGGAGAACTCCATGCCGATGGCTCCGGCGCCGGCGATGATGATCGACTTCGGCAGCTCCCGGCTCAGGATCAGCTGCTCGTAGGTGACCACGTTGTCCGACAGCGACGTGCCCGGCACCAACCGGGTGCTCGACCCGGTCGCGATGATCGCGTTGTCAAAGGTGACGGTTTCTGTTCCGCCGTCGTTGAGGTCGACCGCCAGGGTGTGGGCGTCGGTGAACCGCCCGTAGCCGTTGATCTCGGTGATCTTGTTCTTCTTCATCAGGAAGTGCACGCCGGCGACCCGGCCCTCGGCGACCTTGCGGCTACGGTCGAACGCCACCCCGTAGTCGAAGGTGGCTTCTCCGGAGATGCCGAAGGTCTGGGCTTCCTTGGTGAAGATGTGGGCCAGCTCGGCGTTGCGCAACAGCGCTTTCGAGGGGATGCAGCCGACATTGAGGCACACCCCGCCCCAATACTTCGGCTCGACGATGGCGGTGTTCAGGCCAAGCTGGGCGGCGCGAATGGCCGCGACATAACCGCCGGGCCCGGCTCCGAGTACGACAACGTCAAAGTGGGTCACACAACCACCCTAACGGGCACCGGCCGCGGCGACTCAGTACGGGAGGATTCCGGCGACGCAACGACTCACATGCTGGCAGTAGTGGTGGCCGTAGAGCGGCGCCGCGGCGAGAGCGGACCCGAACACGGCCGACATCAGCGCGATCGCCACCGCCGAGAGCACCGGTCGCTCGGCCACCATCGCCACGATCAGCCCGGCGACGGTACACACCACCGCATAGACCAGCACCACGAAGACGGCCGGGGTCTTGTCGGCCAGCGAGTACCACCAGGCGAACAGCCCCAGTCCGATCCCGGCCGCCGGAATCCAGACCGCCACCAGCGCCAGGGCCAGCTGCCACCACTTCAGGTATCGGTATTGGCCCGCGACCACCACCGGCTTGGGCGGCTTGGCCGGCGCCAGCACGGCGGGCGAGGCAGGGTTTTGCGGCGCGGGGTGCGCCGTCGGCACCGGAATCGGCTCCGGCCCGGTGCTGGGCCCCTCCGACGCGCCGGGCAAGGGCACGGGGTGGGGGCCGGTGTCGAAGATCGGAGCCATGTGCGGCTCGGTCATCGGCAGCGCCCCGGTGTCGATGTCCTCAGACACCCGATACCACCTGAATAGCGGCCAGCGCCCCGAACCATCCGACGGCCATCGCCAGCAGCGACGCTCCCAGTGCCGCAACCCATCGGCGCGACGCCACGAACAACAGCACCAACCCCGCGACGCTGGGCGCACCGAGCACCAGTGTGATCGCGATATCCGGGCGGATCGGCGCGGAGATCAGCAGGCTCAATCCGATGCCGATGAGCACGCCTGCCGCGGCCCCGACCAGCATCGCGCTGCTGAGCAACCAGGGGCGCGGCAGCGGGATCACACCAGCAGATTTTACGGCGATCGAGGTGCTCAGCGTGGTAGCGACCCGGTGATCACCGGGATTGTTTCCAGCGCCGTGTTCTCGGCTTCGGTGAAGGCCCGGCTGCGGGTCAGGAACCGCAATCCCTCGGGTGCTTCCAGGCTGAAGCCGGCGCCGCGACCGGGCACCACGTCGATGGTCAGCTGGGTGTGCTTCCACGCGGCGAACTGCGGACCGGAGATCCAGATCGGTACCTCGATGCCCGCCGCATCCAGGACACCGAGCAGCACGTCGTGCTCGCCGATGAGGAAATCCCCGTCGGGGTAGCACATCGGCGCCGACCCGTCGCAGCAGCCGCCGGACTGATGGAACATCACCGGACCGTGGCGTGCCACCAGCCGGGCCACCAGGTCGGCGGCCGCGTCGGTGATCAGCGCCCGCGCCGGTGCGTCCATCAGAACAGGCCCATCAAAAAAGACCCTGCGCCGTCTGGGAGTAGGACACCAGCAGGTTCTTGGTGTGCTGGTAGTGGTCGAGCACCATCTTGTGGTTCTCCCGGCCGATGCCGGACTGCTTGTAGCCACCGAACGCCGCGTGAGCGGGGTAGGCGTGATAGCAGTTGACCCAGACCCGTCCGGCCTGGATGTCGCGTCCGGCGCGGTAGGCGGTGTTGCCGTCGCGGCTCCAGACTCCGGCGGCCAGGCCGTAGAGGGTGTCGTTGGCGATCGCGATGGCCTCGGCGTAGTCGGTGAACGAGGTCACCGAGACCACGGGCCCGAAGATCTCCTCCTGGAACACCCGCATCTTGTTGTGGCCGGCGAAGATCGTGGGCTGCACGTAGTAGCCGCCGGACAGCTCGCCACCGAGCTCGGCGCGCTCACCGCCGGTGACGACCTTCGCGCCTTCTCCCTTGCCGATCTCGATGTAGGACAGAATCTTCTCCAGCTGGTCGTTGGAGGCCTGTGCGCCGATCATCGTGGTGCTGTCCAGCGGGTCGCCTTGGCGGATCGCCTTGGTGCGGATGGCGGCCAGCTCCAGGAACTCGTCGTAGATGGACGCCTGCAGCAGTGACCGTGACGGGCAGGTGCACACCTCGCCCTGGTTGAGGGCGAATCCGGCGAACCCTTCGAGCGCCTTGTCGGTGAAGTCGTCCTGGCCGCCCCCGCCCGCCAGGACGTCGGCGAAGAAGATGTTGGGACTCTTGCCGCCCAATTCCAGGGTGACCGGGATCAGGTTCTGGCTGGCGTACTGCATGATCAGCCGGCCGGTGGTGGTCTCGCCGGTGAAGCCGATCTTGGCGATCCGGTTGCTGGTCGCCAGCGGTTTGCCGGCCTCGACACCGAATCCGTTGACCACGTTGACCACTCCCGGCGGGAGCAGGTCACCGATCAGGCTCATCAGGAACAGGATCGAGGCGGGGGTCTGCTCGGCGGGCTTGAGGACCACCGCGTTGCCGGCGGCCAGCGCGGGCGCCAGCTTCCAGGCGGCCATCAACAGCGGGAAGTTCCACGGGATGATCTGGCCGACCACACCCAGCGGCTCGTGGAAGTGATAAGCGACGGTGTCGTCGTCGAGCTGGCTCAGCGCACCCTCCTGGGTGCGGATCGCGGCGGCGAAGTACCGGAAGTGGTCCGCGGCCAACGGAATGTCGGCGGCCAGGGTCTCCCGGATCGGCTTGCCGTTGTCCCACACCTCGGCCACCGCCAGCGCCTCGCGGTTCGCGTCGATCCGGTCGGCGATCTTGGCCAGCACATCGGCCCGCTCGGCCGGGGATGTCTTGCCCCACGCCGGTGCGGCGGCGTGCGCGGCGTCGAGCGCCAGGTCGATGTCGGCCGCGGTCGACCGGGGGATCTCGCAGAACGGCTGGCCGGTGACCGGTGTGGTGTTCTCGAAATACTCACCGCCGACCGGCGCCACCCACTGGCCGCCGATGAAATTGCCGTAACGGGATTCGTAGCTCATCAGTGCGCCTGCCGAACCCGGACGTGCGAAAACGGTCATCGATGCTGCTCCTTAGCCGTGGGTGTTACTCAACTCACACTACCGTCACGGTCACAATGACTTCCATGCCTGCGCAGCCTGCCCACGACCCCGAAGACCCGCACCTGTGGCTAGAAGACGTTACCGGCGAACGCGCCCTGGAATGGGTGCGCGCCCACAACGGCCCGACTGTCGACGAGTTCGCCGGCGACGAGTTCGAGGCGATGCGCACCGCCGCCCGCGAGGTGCTCGACACCGACGCCCGGATCCCCTACGTGCGGCGCCGGGGTGAGTACCTCTACAACTTCTGGCGTGATGCCGACAACCCTCGCGGGCTGTGGCGGCGCACCACATCAGAGAGCTACCGCACCGACAGCCCGCAATGGGATGTGGTGATCGACCTGGATGCGTTGGCCCGCACCGATGGCGAGAACTGGGTGTGGGGTGGGGCGAACGTGATCGAACCCGATCACACCCGAGCCTTGATCTCACTGTCACGGGGCGGATCGGATGCGGTGGTGGTCCGCGAATTCGATATGGCAGCAAGGGAATTCATAGGACCTGATGGCCAGGGCTTCGAACTCCCGGAGGCCAAGACGCGGATCGGCTGGGAGGACCACGACACCGTCCTGGTGGGCACCGACTTCGGCGCCGATTCCCTGACCGAGTCCGGCTATCCCCGGATGGTGAAGCGATGGCGTCGCGGCCAAGACCTGGCGCAGGCCGAAACGGTGTTCACCGGATCGGCCACCGATGTGGTGGTGGCCGCGGGCCGAGACCGCACCCCCGGCTTCGAACGGACCCTGGTGTCGCGCGCGATCGACTTCTTCAATGACGAGGTCTACGAGTTGCGTGGCCTCCCCGGCCAGCAAGAGCTGATCCGCATCGACGCACCCACCGACGCCTCGGTGTCGGTGCACCGACAGTGGATTCTGATCGACCTGCGCACCGACTGGGACACCGGCACCGCGTCATACCGGGCCGGCTCGCTGCTGGCCGCCGACTATGACGAGTTCCTCGCTGGCACCGCGCAGTGCAGCGTTGTCTTCGAGCCGGATGCTCACACCGCGCTGAATCATTACGCGTGGACTCGGGATCGCCTGGTCCTGGTCACCCTGCATGACGTGGCCAGCCGAGTGGAGATCGTCACGCCGGGGGACTGGACGCGGCGACCGGTCGACGCGGTCCCGGCCAACACCAACACCGTGATCGCGGCCGCCGACGACACCGGGGACGAGATCTTCCTGGACTCAAGCGGATTCGACCGACCTTCTCGACTGCTGCACGGTCCGGTGGACGGCCCGCTGACCGAGATCAAGTCGGCACCGGCATTTTTCGACGCCGAAGGCCTGACGGTCAATCAGTATTTCGCGACCTCGAAAGACGGCACCGCGATCCCCTACTTCGTGGTGCGCCCCGCCGCGGCCACCGGCGCCACGCTGCTGGGCGGCTACGGCGGATTCGAGGTGGCGCGCACACCCGGCTACGACGGCGTGCTGGGCCGGTTGTGGCTGGCGCGCGGCGGCACCTACGTGCTGGCCAACATCCGTGGCGGCGGCGAATACGGGCCCGGGTGGCACACCCAGGCCATGCGCGCCGGCCGCCACCTGGTGGCCGAGGACTTCGCCGCCGTGGCAACCGATCTGGTGAATCGCGGCATCACCCGGGTCGATCAACTCGGCGCGGTAGGAGGCAGCAACGGCGGCCTGCTGATGGGCATCATGCTCACCGCATACCCGGAGCTGTTCGGGGCGCTGGTGTGCCAGGTGCCGCTACTGGATATGCGGCGCTACCACCTGCTGTTGGCCGGCGCGTCCTGGGTGGCCGAATACGGCGACCCCGACGATCCCCAGGAGTGGGAGTTCATCAGCAAATACTCTCCCTACCAGAACATTTCGGCTGATGCGGCGTACCCGCCGATTCTGATCACCACGTCCACCCGCGATGACCGCGTGCATCCGGGCCATGCCCGCAAGATGACCGCGGCACTGCAGGAGGCCGGGCATCGGGTCGCCTACTACGAGAACATCGAGGGTGGTCACGGCGGGGCGGCAGACAACGCGCAGGCCGCGTTCAAGTCAGCGCTCAGCTTCTCGTTCCTGTGGCGGATGTTGGGCACTCCGGACTGAGAGCGCCGTTGCCCGAGTGTCGCCGTGCGGTCAGGACTTGCGCAGCCCGCCCAGCACGGCGACCCCGACGCCCACCACCACCAGCACCGCACCGGCGGCCAGGGTCACGCCCAGCCATTGGTGCAAGCTGGCTTCGGCGACGTCCACCAGGGCATAGGCGATCCGGCGGACATCGCCGGTGGCCTGGCTGAGCACCTGGCCCAGGAAGCGTCGTGCCACTTCGATCCCCGACCAGCCGACCGCACCCACCAGCAGCGCCGACACACCCAGACTCGCCAACGCCCGACCGCGATGGTGTGCCGCGACCAGCGTCAGGATCGCGCAGAGCCCGGCCATCGCGCCCAGCACGACGCTGAGCAGCGGTCCCCACACCGACAGCCGGTGCAGCCCACCGGGCCGCATCACCTCCGTCGACGTCGAGGTCAGGGGAATCGTCAGCGTGGCGGGCAGCGTGATCGGGTAGTCGGCCAACAATTGGGCAAACGCGTCGTCACGCAGCATCGGGATCACGTCGATCTCCCAGGGGCCCGGATCGCCGACGTTGAGCAGCCAAGCGTGCCCGTCCCGGTTGACCCGGACGAACTGCGGGGGAAACGACGGTCCCGTGGTGAAGGAACGGGCCGCAGCCCGCACCTCCGACGGGTCGATACCGAAACCACTGGCCCTGATCAACATCACCGTCTGGGCGCTGAGCTCAGCGGCCACCGCGTCCTGCAGGGCGGGTTGAGCTGCGGCATGCTCGGCCAGCCGCGCATAGCCGTCGGCATCGATGAGGTTGGTCTGCGCCCACGCCGTCGGCAGTGCCACCGCAAACGTCACGGTGGCCAGCAGCCAGAACAGCGCCGCCGAAAAGACGCGCACTATTTTGCGGTGCGTCGCGGTCGCGCCAACACGATCCGGGTGAGCAGCCGGTTGGTGCGAGCCAGTGTGGCCAGCGAGTTGTGGTAGTAGTTACCGCCCGCGCCGACATTCGTGCGCGGCACCACGACGGTCTCCTGCTTGCAGAACTTGCGGATGCCGTCCTCGCCGCCAAAACGCGCCCCGATGCCCGATGTCTTCCAGCCGCCCATCGGAGCGGTGGTGCACATCAGGTTGGAGATCACGTCGTTGACGTTCACCGCCCCGCAGTCCAGCTGCAGTGCAATGTCTTTGGCACGGGCGACATCGCGGGAGAACACCGATGCGCTCAGCCCGTAGACGCTGTCGTTGGCGAGGCGAATCGCCTCTTCGACGCTGGCAACCTTCATGATCGGCAGGGTCGGACCGAAGGTCTCCTCGGTCATGCAGGCCATCGAGTGATCCACGTCGACCAGCACAGTGGGCGGGAAGAAGCTGCCCGGTCCCCCTGCGCGTTCGCCGCCGGTCAACGCGCGCGCTCCGGCTGCCACTGCCTCCTTGACGTGCCGTTCGGCGATCGCCAGCTGCTGCTCACTGATCAAGGCACCGAAGTGCTTGCCTTCACCGACGCCCATTTGCAGGGCCTCGACGTCGCGGACGACCGCGGCAACGAACTTGTCGTAGACGGGCTCGAGCACATAGACCCGCTCGACCGAGACGCAGGTCTGTCCGGCGTTGAACATCGCGCCCCAGACTGCGGCGTGCGCGGCCAGGTCGATGTCGGCGTCCTCGCACACGATCATCGGGTCCTTGCCGCCCAGTTCCAGGCTGACCGGGATCAGCCGGCTCGCGGCACGCTCGGCGACCTTGCGGCCGGTGGCGGTGGAGCCGGTGAACTGCACGTAGTCGGAGTTGTCGATCACCGCTTCGGCCACTTCGCGAGCACCCTGCACCACCGCGAACACATCCGGGCCACCGGAGGCCAGCCAGCCCTGGCGCAGCAGTTCCGCGGTCAGTGGGGTCTGCTCGGACGGCTTGAGCAACACGGCGCATCCGGCCGCCAAGGCGCCGATCGCATCCATCAGGGCGTTGGCCACCGGGTAGTTCCACGGCGCGATCACGCCGACTACCGGACGCGGCCGATAGTGGATGGTGATCTTCTTGACCTTCAGCACCGGCGTCGACGCCGGCCGGGTCTCCGGCGCAACCGCCTTCTCCATCACCTTGATCACGTACGACAGGATCATGATCAGCAGCGGGACTTCTTGGGCGGCGTCGGTGCTGGATTTGCCGGTCTCGGCGATCAGCAGCCTCTCGATCTCGTCCCGGTTGTCACCGAGCCACACCGCGAAACGGGCCAGGGCCTTGGCGCGGCCCTTGGCACCACGGTGCTCCCACTCGCGCTGGGCGGTGCGCAGCCCGGCTGCAATCGTGGCGACATCGGAAGGATCGGTCCAGCGCACCTCACCGGCAGTCTCCCCGGTGGCGGGGCTGAACACGGTTCCGGTGCCGGTGAAGCTGGCGACTGAATTGGTGGCGGTCATGGCGCCATGCTAGTCCGGGCTGTGACGCGGATCGCACCGGGCCTCGACAGGTGTCAAGTCGCTGGTGCGATACCCCGCAGGTATGCGGCCTGCCCCAGGTGCTGGGCGCAGTCGTCGAGAATGCTGACCACCCGCACACTCGCGGTCACCGGTGGATCCCACTGGGTGTCGACCACCCGAGCCAGCTCCTGCGCGGTGACCCCGCCGAGGTAGCCCAGCGTCAACCGGTGCACGTCGCGGTAATACCCGGCCAGCAGCTGCGGCGGGGCTTTGACCTTGGCGACTTCATTGGGACCATGGCCGTAGCCGCTGTCCTGCGCCGGTAGGTCCAGGCCGAACCGGTCCACCCAGCCCTCGCGGGTCCACACCTGCTCGACACCGGCGATCTGCGCGATCTGAATGTCCTGCACCCGGGCGCTGTGCCAGAGCAGCCAGGCGATGCTGTTGGCCTGTGTCGTCGGCCGATAGCCGGCGGCAGCGTCGGTGAGCCCGTCGGTGAGCTGGTCCACGTGCTCGATAAGCCGGGTGAACGCGTCGGCCAGCAAATTCCGCAGCGCGGCGACTGCGGCAGTCTCGGTGCCCGTCATATCGGCGACGTTACCCCTGGTGGCAGACCGCCTCGACGTTGTTGCCCTCGGGATCGCGGACGAAGGCACCGAAGTATCCGGGGTGGTACTCCGGCCACAGCCGCGGGGCATGCAGCGACTCCGCGCCGAGCGCAAGCGCCGTGTCGTAGAACTGCTGCACCTGCGCGCGGTCGGCGGCGCTGAACGCCACGTGCATCTCCCGGTTGGGCCCGGTGGCGTCACCCGCGGCGGCGTCGGCGATCCAAAACGCCGGTTTGCCCTCGGTGCCGTAGCCGATGGCCGGGCCGACATCCATCTGCCTCGTGTAGCCCAGGACGGCCAGTACCGCGTCGTAAAACTCCTGTGACCTGGCGTAGTCAGTGCAGTTGATACCGAAGTGATCGATCACGTCATCATCCTGGCATGCGGCACCGACGGGTCGTAGATTGTCCAGATGAGCCTCGACCTCGTGGTCCGCAACGGCACGATCGTCGACGGTCTCGGTGGCCGGCCGTATGTCGGCGACGTCGCGATCCACGACGGGGTGATCACCGAGATCGGCGAGGCGTCCGGCGACGCACGCCGGGTGATCGATGCGACCGGACTTCTGGTCACACCGGGTTTCGTGGACCTGCACACCCACTATGACGGCCAGTCCATCTGGTCTGATCGGCTCAATCCTTCCTCGGCGCACGGCGTGACGACCGCCCTGATGGGCAATTGCGGTGTGGGCTTCGCGCCATGTCGCATCGATGACCACGACGTGCTGGTGGACCTGATGGCCGGCGTCGAAGATATCCCCGGTGTGGTGATGACGGACGGGCTCCCGTGGACCTGGGAGACCTTCCCGCAGTTCATGGACGCCGTCGACAAACGGCATCGGGACATCGATGTGGCGGCGTTGTTGCCGCACTCGCCGCTGCGGGTCTATGTGATGGGCCAGCGCGGGGTGGACCGCGAGCAGGCCACACCCGCAGACCTGGCGCAGATGCGTCGGCTGGCACATGAGGCCACCCAAGCCGGGGCGTTGGGGTTCTCCTCGTCACGACTGATGACCCACCGCACCAAGACCGGCTCTCAGATCCCCAGCTACGACGCGTCCTACGCCGAGATCCTCGCGATCAGCCGCGGGCTGGCCGAGGGCGGGGGCGGCTTGATCCAGTTCGTCCCCGATCTGCCCGACGGCGCCTACCGGCCCGTCCTGCAACAGGTGTTCGACGCGGCCACCCTGGCGGGCCTGCCCGTCACATTCAGCCTGTTGATCGGCAACGCGGGCGCACCGCTGTGGCGCGACGCCATGGCCATGGTCGAGGCCGCCAACAGCTCCGGCGCCACGATCACCGCTCAGATATTTCCCCGCCCCATCGGACTGATGATCGGCCTGGACCTGAGCATCCACCCGTTCGTGCTGTATCCGAGCTACCAGAAGATCGCCCGCCTACCGCTTGCAGAACGCGTCGCCGAGATGCGCAGACCCGAGGTGCGCCAACAGATCCTGGCCGATCAGCCCACGATCGTCCCCACCAATCCGCTCGCCTACCTGGCCCAGTCCTGGGACTGGACCTTCCCGCTCGGCGACCAGCCCGACTACGAGCCGGACCCGTCAAAAAGCATTGCGGCGCGCGCCAGGGCACGCGGAGTATCCCCGGCCGAGGAGGCCTACGATCGGCTGCTCGATGACGACGGCCACGCGATCATGCTCGACGCCCTGGCCAATTTCGAGAACAACTCGCTGGACACCGTCAGCGCTCTGATGAGCCGCGATGACGTGGTGCTGGGCCTGGGCGACGGCGGCGCGCATTACGGGATGATCTGCGACTCCAGCTTTCCCACCTATGTGCTGACCCATTGGGCCCGTGATCGCGCATCCGGCCGACTCAGCGTCGAAGCCGCGGTGCGTGCACTGACCTCCACACCGGCCGGGGTCGCCGGGCTCGGTGACCGCGGGCGCCTCGCGGTGGGCTACAAAGCGGACCTCAACGTCATCGATCATCAGAACCTGCGGCTGCACAAGCCGGTGGTCACCTATGACCTGCCCGCCGGCGGGCGACGCCTGGATCAGACCGCCGACGGCTATGTCGCCACGATCGTCTCCGGCGAGGTCATCGCCGAGAACGGCACGCCCACCGCCGCCCGGCCCGGCAAGCTGGTGCGCGGCCGCCGCTCCGCACCGGCCTGAGCCTGCGGCGTACCGTTTGCAGATGTGACCGAGCCTTCGGAGCCCAAATACACCCACGGCCATCACGAATCGGTGCTTCGGGCCCACCGTGCCCGCACCGCGCAGAACTCCGCCGCCTACCTGTTGCCGTCGCTCACGCCCGGCCTGCGGTTGCTCGATGTCGGTTGCGGGCCGGGAACCATCACCGCGGACCTGGCCGGCATCGTCGCACCGGGGCGGGTGACCGCCGTCGAGCCGCTGCCCGAGGCACTCGAACTGGCACGCGCCTTCGCCGCCGAACGCGGCCAGGACAACATCGACTTCGTGGTCGCCGACGTACACGCACTGCAGTTCCCGGACAACAGCTTTGACGTGGTGCACGCCCACCAGGTGCTGCAGCACGTCGCCGACCCGGTGACCGCCCTGTCCGAGATGCGACGGGTGTGCAAGCCCGGTGGCGTGGTGGCCGCACGCGACAGCGACTACGCGGCGTTCACCTGGTACCCGGCCTCCGCCGAACTCGACGATTGGCTGCGGCTCTACCGTGACGCCGCCCGGGCCAATGGGGGCGAGCCCGACGCGGGCCGGCACCTGCTGGCGTGGGCGCACGCGGCCGGATTCACCGACATCACCCCGACCGCGAGCGCCTCATGCTTTGCCACCCCGGCGGAACGAGCGCATTGGGGCGGCATGTGGGCCGACCGGATACTGCAGTCCGCCATCGCCGAACAGCTGCTGTCCAGTGGCGCTGCCGATCAGGTGAAGCGGCAGGCGATTTCACTGGCGTGGCAGCAGTGGGCCGATCACCCCGACGGCTACTTGATGATCCCGCACAGCCAGATCCTGTGCCGGGTGTGACGGCTCAGAGCAGCCGCTTGGGCGGGGTGGAACGAGCGACCAGCGCGGCGTCGCTGGTCACCGCATCGCCCAGCACCTGATCGACGCGGGCCAGCAACTCCTCGGGGATCTGCACGCCGGCGGCTTTGACGTTCTCGGTGACCTGCTCCGGGCGCGATGCCCCCACCAGCGCGGCGGCGACATTGTCGTTCTGCAGCACCCAGGCGATCGCCAACTGCGCGGTGTTCAGCCCCAGCTCCGCGGCGATGGGCTGCAACTGCTGCACTCGGGTCAGGACGTCGTCGGTCATGAAGCGCTTGATGAAGTTCGCCCCGCCCTTCTCGTCGGTGGCCCGTGAGCCGGCCGGCGGCGGCTGCCCCCGCAGATACTTTCCCGACAGCACACCCTGGGCCATCGGCGACCAGACGATCTGGCTCAGGCCCAGCTCGCGACAGGTCGGTACCACCTCCGGCTCGATCACCCGCCACAGCATCGAGTACTGCGGCTGGTTGGAGATCAGCGAGATGCCGAGCTGACGGGCCATCGTGTGGGCTTGGCGGATCTGTTCGGCGGTCCACTCACTGACCCCGATGTAGAGGGCCTTGCCCGCCCGGACGATGTCGGCGAAGGCCTGCATGGTCTCTTCCAGCGGGGTGAAGGAGTCGTAGCGGTGCGCTTGATACAGGTCGACATAGTCGGTGCCCAGGCGGCGCAGCGACCCGTCGATGGCCTCCATCATGTGCTTGCGGGACAGTCCGGTGTCGTTGCGGCCCAACGGCGCCGGACCGATGGGCCAGTAGACCTTGGTGAAGATCTCCAGCGATTCGCGCCGCCTTCCCTTCAGCGCGGCGCCCAACACCTCTTCGGCGCGCCCGTTCGCGTAGACGTCGGCGGTGTCGAAGGTGGTGATCCCGGCTTCGAGCGCGGCATGCACGCAGGCGGTGGCCACGTCGTTCTCCACCTGCGAACCATGGGTCAGCCAGTTGCCGTAGGTGATTTCCGAAATCTGCAGGCCGGAGTTGCCGAGGTAGCGAAATTCCATAGGGCCATCATGGCCCACAACCGGCGGCCAGTCTCCTGGCTGATAACTATCCTCAAGACATGGCCGCCTCCGTCGATCTGCCACGCCTGGCCGAGCTGCTGCGCGGCTACCGCTTCGCGTTCTTGGTCACCGTCGGCGACGACTACCGGGCGCGCACCACCGCAATCACTCCCCACTTCGACGGAACCCGGCTCGACATCGGGGCGGTGGGTCCGCACGGCCGGGAGAACCTGTCCCGTCGCAACGCCGTCACCCTGGTCTGGCCGGCCTCCGGGGTCGACCAGTACTCGCTGCTCGTCGACGGGCAGGCGGAGCTTCCCGCGGATCCGGCCGGACCGGTGCTGGTGACCCCTACGAAAGCCCTGCTGCACCGGCCGATGTTCGAGCCGGGGACGCAGCGTGCGGTCGGCACCGCCCACGACTGCGTGCAGCTCAAGGCGCAGTGACGGGCAGCCTGAGCGGTCGCCCGGCCACCATCAGCACGACCTCGTCGGAAGCCGCGGCCATCCGGGCGTTGAGCACCCCCAGCAGGTCGCGGAACAACCGCCCCGAGGCGGTGGCCGGCACTACCCCGCTGCCCACTTCGTTGCTCACCGCCGCCGCGTGTGCGGGGCAGTCCTGCCAGGCCGCCACCAGCTCGTCGATGTCGGCGTGTACGCCGTCCAGTGCGCCACCGTCCCAGACGCGGTGCTGGTCCATGCGGGCGGTGAGCCAGGTGCCCAGGCAGTCCAGCAGCAGCGGGTGAGCAGCCGACCGGAGTTCCGATGCGACGTCGGTGGTCTCGACCGTGCGCCAGGAGTCTGGGCGGCGCGCGCGGTGTAGCCGCACCCGCTGCGCCCATTCCGAGTCGCCTTCCCGAATGCCGCCGGTGGCCAGGTAGGTCACGGCCGGCTCCGCGGCCAGCAACGCTTCGGCGTGTGCCGACTTGCCCGAGCGTGCCCCGCCCAGCACCAGGGTGCGGATCGGGCGAGCGCCACCTGCACCCACTCGCACCACCTCACCGTCGCGTCCCGGTCGAGCTCCCGAATCCGACAGTACTGCAGCCAATTCCGGCTCAGGCGGATTGTGGTGACTCAGGTGTATCGCGACGACGTCGGTGGTGTCGCTGACGGCACCGACGGTACGCAGCCGCGCCACTGTGTCGGCGAACCCGGGCAGGTCGTGGTGTTCGGTGCCGTGGGCGGTGTACGTGCCGAAGGTCTCCTCCAGAAACACCGCGTCATAGCCGGCGCCGGCCGCCCCGGCATAGGTGGCGTCCGGGAGCGGACCGGTATCGGTGGCCCAGAAGATTCGGCCGTCATCCGATTCCAGGTCGTAGAGCACTGCGTCGCCGCCGATGTCGGCCCCATGGTTGGCAGCCAGAACCCGTATGTCGTAGTCGCCGAGCCGGATTCGGTCGCCGGCCCGCACCGTGGTGAATCGCACCGGATCGTCGGGCCCCACCCAGTGTTCGCATTGCTGAAGGGCGCTGGGTGGGCCGACCACGTCCAGCGGTTCGGTCGCACCGGTCCAGTGCCGCATCAGCAATGCCGCGGGGCCGACGTGATCGGGGTGGCCATGGGTGAACAGAATGTGCCGGACCCCGGCCAGCGACCGCCCGAAGCGCAGCGCGGCACGGGGGGCCTCCGGGCCGCAGTCCAGCACCAGCACGTCATCGATCAGCGCGGCGGTCTGGCCGCGCACGTGTGCCGCCGTCGAGCAGGAGGCGCAGCGGCAGAACGGGTTGGGCCAGCCGTCGGCGCTGCCGGTGCCCAACAGCAGGACCTCCATGGCACCTCCCGCCGTTGACTCTGCGTTGACCAGACACCGCACTCGCACTTTTGCCCGGTGCGCGCAGAGTCAACGTAAACGACGAAGGCCCGGTCCCCGAAGGGGACCGGGCCTCGTCGTCAGTGACCTAGAAGTCCATGCCGCCCATGCCACCGGTCGGGTCGCCCGCGGGTGCGGCCGCCTTCTCCGGCTTGTCGGCGACAACGGCCTCGGTGGTCAGGAACAGTGCCGCGATGGACGCCGCGTTCTGCAGCGCCGAGCGGGTCACCTTCACCGGGTCGGCAACGCCGGCCTTGAGCAGGTCCTCGTACACGCCGGTCGCGGCGTTGAGTCCGGTGCCCGACGGCGAGTTGGTGACCTTCTCGGCGACAACGCCGGGCTCCAGGCCCGCGTTGAAGGCGATCTGCTTCAGCGGAGCCGACAGCGCGACGCGCACGATGTTGGCACCGGTGGCCTCGTCACCGTCGAGCTTGAGCTCGTCGAGCGACGGAGCGGCCTGCAGCAGGGCCACGCCACCACCGGCGACGATGCCCTCCTCCACGGCGGCCTTGGCGTTGCGCACAGCATCCTCGATGCGGTGCTTGCGCTCCTTGAGCTCCACCTCGGTGGCAGCCCCGGCCTTGATCACCGCAACACCGCCGGCCAGCTTGGCCAGGCGCTCCTGCAGCTTCTCGCGGTCGTAGTCGGAGTCGCTGTTCTCGATCTCGGCGCGGATCTGCGCCACCCGGCCGGCGATGGCGTCGGAGTCGCCCGAGCCCTCGACGATGGTGGTCTCGTCCTTGGTGATGACGACCTTGCGGGCGGTGCCCAGCAGGGCGACGTCGGCGCTCTCCAGCGACAGGCCGACCTCTTCGCTGATGACCTGGCCACCGGTGAGGATCGCCATGTCCTGCAGCATCGCCTTGCGACGGTCACCGAAGCCCGGAGCCTTGACGGCAACGGACTTGAAGGTGCCGCGGATCTTGTTGACCACCAGGGTCGACAGGGCTTCGCCCTCGACGTCCTCGGCGATGATCAGCAACGGCTTGCCGGACTGGATGACCTTCTCCAGCAAGGGCAGCAGGTCCTTGACGGTCGAGATCTTCGAGCTGACCAGCAGGATGTAGGGGTCCTCCAGGACGGCTTCCTGACGCTCGGCGTCGGTGACGAAGTAGCCCGAGATGTAGCCCTTGTCGAAGCGCATGCCCTCGGTGAGCTCCAGCTGCAGGCCGAAGGTGTTGGACTCCTCGACGGTGATGACACCCTCGTTGCCGACCTTGTCCATGGCCTCGGCGATCAGGTCACCGATGGTCTGGTCGCCCGCGGAGATACCGGCCGTAGCCGCGATCTGGTCCTTGGTCTCGATCGCCTTGGCCGTGGCAAGCAGACCTTCGGTGATCTTTGCGACGGCCTTCTCGATGCCGCGCTTCAGACCCAGCGGGTTGGCGCCGGCGGCCACGTTGCGCAGGCCTTCCTTGACCAGGGCCTGGGCGAGCACGGTGGCGGTGGTGGTGCCGTCACCCGCGACGTCGTCGGTCTTCTTGGCGACCTCTTTGACCAGCTCGGCGCCGATCTTCTCGTACGGGTCCTCCAGCTCGATCTCCTTGGCGATGGAGACACCATCGTTGGTGATCGTGGGGGCGCCCCACTTCTTCTCCAGGACGACGTTGCGGCCCTTGGGGCCCAGCGTCACCTTGACCGCGTCGGCGAGGGCGTTGAGGCCCCGCTCGAGGCCGCGACGAGCCTCTTCGTCGTACGCAATTTGCTTAGCCATTGCGAAGTGTTTCCTCCGGTTAGGGGGTGCACGTCTTGTCGGTCGGGTTCAGTGCCCGCGACGGACGGCTGTGGGTGTGCTCCGCAGGTGCGGCCCTGCCTCACCGTCCCGACCTAGCACTCACTGGTCGCGAGTGCCAACGTCATTTTTAGCACTCGCCCATGGAGAGTGCAAGGTCACCGGGCGACGATGCAGGAGGCGCCACTGCAGGCGGAGAGGCCGGGCGACACGCGGGCGTGCGACGCGCTATGGGCGGGCCCGCAAGCCGTCGATGACGACGTCGGTCACCCGCTCGGCCGACTGCGGGTTGTAGGACTCCATCGCCTGGCACCCGACCAGGAGCGACTTCACGTCACGCGTGTCGACGTCGCGGCGCGCCGTACCGGCGTCTTGAGCGGACTGCAGCAGCTCGCCGAGCAGGGCGAGAAATGCACCCTCGGCCTCCTGCCCTACCCCAATGCCGAGACCCGCAAGCGCCTCGACCACACCGCGATCCTTGGCGCCCCAGCGCACCATGGAACGCAGGAAGCCGAACAGGGCCTCACCCGGGCCGTCGGATTCCAATAGCGCGTAACCCCCCTCGACGAGCCGCCGGATGTGGTCCTGGACGACCGCCTGGAAGAGCTCTTCTTTGGTCGGGAAGTGGCGGTAGATGGTCCCGGCCCCCACCTTGGCGCGTCGGGCGATCTCATCGATGGGCACCGACAACCCTTCGGAGGCGAAGGTCTCGTAGGCGACTTCCAGCACACGGGCCCGGTTGCGCGCCGCGTCAGCACGCAACGGACGTGCCTGTTCAGACACCTCACAGCTCCTCTCGGTTGACAAAACGGGGCGTGCGTTCCGTATAGTTTGAAGCAACCGGAGCGTCCGCCCCGTTTAACCTACCGCCCAGGAGCCTCCCATGGCCACATGGACCACCACAGACATTCCCGACCAGACCGGCCGCGTCGCCGTCATCACCGGAGCCAACACCGGCCTCGGCTACGAAACCGCGGCCGCGCTCGCCGCCCGCGGCGCCCACGTCGTCCTGGCCGTGCGCAATCTCGACAAGGGCAAGGACGCCGCCGCCCTGATCAGTCGACGCAATCCCGGCGCCAGCGTCGCGCTGCAGGAACTCGACCTGACCTCCCTGGACTCCGTCCGATCCGCGGCCGAGCAACTGCGGGCAGACCACGACCGGATCGACCTACTGATCAACAACGCGGGCGTGATGTGGACACCGAAATCAACCACCAAAGACGGCTTCGAGCTGCAATTCGGCACCAACCACCTGGGCCACTTCGCCTTCACCGGTCTACTGCTCGACCGGATGCTGCCAGTCGAGGGTTCGCGGATCGTGACGGTCAGCAGCATCGGTCACCGCATCCGCGCCGACATCCACTTCGACGACCTGCAGTGGGAGCGCAGCTACAGCAGGGTCGCGGCCTACGGCCAGGCGAAGCTGGCGAACCTGCTGTTCACCTACGAACTGCAACGCCGGCTGGCCCCACACGGGACCACGATCGCGGCGGCCGCACACCCCGGTGGCTCCCGCACCGAGTTGACTCGCAACCTGCCCCCGTTGCTCGCGCGTGTGACGCCGTTGATCGAACCGCTCTTCCAGGGTGCGGACATGGGCGCCCTACCGACACTGCGTGCCGCCACCGACCACGGCGTGCTGGGCGGGCAGTACTACGGCCCTGACGGCTGGGGCGAGCAGCGCGGCTACCCCAAGGTGGTGCAGTCAAGTCGCAAGTCCCACGACACCGACGTTCAGAAGCGACTGTGGACGGTTTCCGAGGAGCTGACCGGGGTGCACTACCCGGTCAGCTGATCGGGGACTCACACCACGTCGAGCAGCTGTTCGTAAAAGCCGCCAAAGCCGCGGGCCCGGTTCGCCAGGTGCACCTCCAGGATCCAGTGGCAGACCCTGCCGGTGGGATCGGTGCGCCGCATCGGTTCGTCGGATCCGGGCGCCACGTAGAACCGGGCCTCGTCACCGGAGATCTTCTTGTGCGGAAACTCCCCGAGCAGGTGCCCGGCAATCGGAGCCCCGAATTCGAAGCCCTCGGCCTGGGCCAGGCCGACGACGTGTTCGTACAGCTGCGCCCCGGTGATGTCCGCGTGCGCCTCGAAGAAGGTCCGGCCGGCCTGCCACACCCGTGGCAGCGCGTCACGCAGCGCCAGCTTGTCCGGATCCTCACCGAGCACGAAGGTGCGACCGAAGTCGGCCTCCCACTCTTCGAAGATCGGCCCCAGATCCAGGTAGGCGATGTCGTCGTCGGCCAGCACCCGGTCGGGCGGGTCGGCGTGGAACGGCAGCAGGGTGTTCTCCCCGGCCCGCACCACCCGGCGATGCCAATGCCGGGTCACCCCGAACATGTCCGCGGCCAGGTCACGGATCTCGTCGGAGAGCTGCCGCTCCCCGACTCCGGGACGGACCATGCCGCGGCGCTCGATCTCACCGAAGAGGGCGGCGGCCTTGGCCTGCGCGTCGCGGAGTCGCTCGACACGCACGGATTCCGGCTCGCGCGGGGTGGACACACCAGCGATGCTATCGGCTTGCCCTAGACTCGATCTCGATCAGATAGGAGACCGGGTGCGGGCTGAAGCAGCGCCCAGCACCCGGGCTTTGCGGGGCTGGCAACGCCGGGCTCTGGTGCGCTATCTGACCGCCAAGCCGCGGGATTTCCTGATGGTGGCCACCCCCGGCGCAGGCAAGACCACGTTCGCTCTGCGCATCGTCGCCGAGCTGCTGGCCGACCGCACCGTCGAGCGGATCACCATCGTGGTCCCCACCGAACACCTGAAAGTGCAGTGGGCCTCCGCCGCCGCATCCCACGGGATCGCCCTGGACCCGAGGTTCTCCAACTCCGACTCGCAGACCAGCTCGGAGTACCACGGTGTGGTGGTCACCTATGCCCAGGTGGCCAGCCATCCCGCCCGGCATCGGGTGCGCACCGAGGCCGCCAAAACCCTGGTGATCTTCGACGAGATCCACCACGGCGGCGACGCGAAGAGCTGGGGTGAGGGCATCCGGGAGGCATTCGACGACGCCACCCGCCGGCTGGCCCTGACCGGTACCCCGTTCCGCAGCGACGACAGCCCCATCCCGTTCGTGAACTATGAGCCCGACGGCGCCGGCCACCTGCGCTCGGTGGCCGACGACAGCTACGGCTACACCGACGCGCTCGCCGACGGCGTGGTGCGCCCGGTGGTGTTCATGGCGTACTCGGGGGAAGCCCGCTGGCGCGACAGCGCCGGGGAGGAGCACTCGGCCCGGCTCGGCGAACCGCTCACCGCCGAGCACACGGCGCGGGCGTGGCGCACCGCGCTGGACCCCGCCGGGGAATGGATGCCGGCGGTGATCACCGCCGCAGACACGCGACTGCGCCAGCTGCGCGACGGCGGCATGGCCGACGCGGGCGGCATGATCATCGCCACCGACCAGAAGGCGGCCCGCGCCTACGCGGTGCTGCTGAAGCGGCACACCGGCGAGGAACCCACGGTGGTGCTCTCCGATGACCCGAGCGCCTCGGACAAGATCGCCCAGTTCTCCGCGGCCACCAGCCGCTGGCTGGTAGCGGTGCGGATGGTCTCCGAAGGCGTCGACGTGCCCCGGCTGGCGGTCGGTGTCTATGCCACCAGCGCGTCCACCCCGTTGTTCTTCGCCCAGGCGATCGGCCGATTCGTGCGGTCACGCCGGCCCGGCGAGACCGCCAGCATCTTCCTGCCGTCGGTGCCTTCACTGCTGGGGCTGGCCAGCGAAATGGAGCAGCAGCGCAACCACGTCCTCGGCAAGCCCCACCGGGAGTCCGAGCGCGACGAGTTCGCCGAGGCCGAACGCCGGCGCGACGAACCCTCGGAGCTGGAGCACAAGTTCGAGTCGCTGGGAGCCGACGCCGAACTGGACCAGGTGATCTTCGACGGCGCATCCTTTGGCACCGCCACCCCGGCCGGCAGCGAGGAAGAGGCCGACTACCTGGGTATCCCCGGGCTGCTCGATGCCAACCAGATGCGTGACTTGCTGCGGCAGCGCCAGGAGGAGCAGCTGGACCGCCGGTCGAAAGTGGCCGCCGCCGGGGGGGCTCCGGCGCCGGTGACCACGCACGGTCAATTGCGGGCGTTGCGCCATGAGCTCAACGCGCTGGTGTCGGCGGCACACCATCGACTCGGCAAGCCGCACGGCTGGATTCACAACGAATTGCGCCGGATCTGCGGCGGCCCGCCGGTGGCGGCGGCGACATCGGATCAGCTGCGGGCGCGGATCGTGGCCATCCGTCAGCTGTAGGGTCCGGCCGAATCAGCCTCCCGGTTAGCTGAAGCGCGCTCAGCCCCGGTGAGCCCCGGCGCTGTCGGCCAACCACGGTGAAGCCTGGGCGATCACCGACCACGCCCAGTCCTGGGGCACATCGACCACTCGGTAGGCCTTGACCCCCGCGGCGGTGGCCGCGATCAGGGTTGCCAACCCGGCCCGGCGCTGAAACCAGCTCTGGCGCACCGTCCAACCGACGATTCCGGCGGTGGCGATGCAGTAGCGGCGCTGTTCCCAACTGCCGGTGCGCGCCGACAGCCAGCGCTCATCGACACGATGCCCGAGGACCCTCGCCCGGTCCGCGGCCAGCGCCGCCGCACCCGCCATCAGCGCAGCCCACAGCGCCCAGCACCAGGGGGGAACCCCGCCTGACACGGCCGCAACAGCAAGCCCCGCACCCAGAGCCACCGGTCCCATCATCGCCCGGGTCCAGCGCCGCCGAGTGGCCGCCGGCCCATGTTTGCGTAGCGGCCCGGAGACCGCGGCGGGGTCATCGACCAGTCCGGTCAACACGTCCTCGGCGGTGGCCCGCGGGCACGGCGGCAGCAGGATCGAGGACTCCCCTTCGCCGGTGACACCCGTCATCGCCGCATCCAGCCGCGCACCGCCGAACAGCCGCACCAGCAATGGCCGTCGCAGCGTTCCGCCACGCAGCCGACGCATGTCGTAGTTGTAATGGCGGACCCGAAGCAGCCCATAGCTCAGCGCCAGCACGTCGCCCGCTGCCCCATATCTGCGCGACAGCACCAGGTTTCCGTAGGTCAGCAGGGAGCGCAGCACCGCCAACACCATGGACACCACCCACAGCGCGGCGGCGATGAGTACCGCGCTCTGCTGAAGTCCGAACTGCTCGGCGGCGATGATCCAGTCCCTGCTCACCGGCGAATCCTGCAGCGCCGCCCAGACTCCGCTCTGAAACAGTGCTCCCACCGCGGCGCCGACCATCACCAGCCCGGACAGGCTCAGGGGGCTGTAGCGCAGCCACGACGGATCCCACCGCGCCAACACCGTCGCAGGCGCGGGCGCCGATTCGGGGTCATCGTCGCCCTGCCCCGTGTGGGCCAGCAGCATCGCCCGCAGCTGGGGCACCTGAGCGCTCTCGACCGCGTTCAGCTCGAAAGCCCCGTCTCCGGCCGCATGCTGGCCGGTGCTGACGCGCAACACGGTCAGACCCAGGAGTCGGTGCAACGGCCTGGCGTCGGTCTCCACCGAACGAATGCGATTACGCGGCACCGACAGCACTTTGCGGCGAATCAGGCCGGAGCGCAGCTGGACCAGGCCCGCTTCGGGGTCGGACTCGATCCGGTAACCCGTGGTGAACCAGCGCGTCACACCCACCACGGCGATCGCCCCCACCAGCGGCAGCACCCAGAGCTGGTTGTCGGTCGCCGAGCCGAACACCACCACCGCGACCAGCAGCGGCAGCTCGCGCAGCAGCTCGTGCAGCGGATGCACCAGCAGCATCCGCGGGCTCAACCGCTGCCAGCCCGGCTGACCGGGGACGCTGCTCACGTGGCATCCCCTGCCCCGAGCGAGGCGATGTCGGTCAGTTGCTCGACCACCCAGTCGGCGACCGCGGCATCCAGCGCAACGATGTGCACCGCACCGGCGGAGGACGCGGTTGTCACCCGCACATTGGCCAGCCCCAGCAGCCGGTCCAGCGGTCCCCGGTAGGTGTCGACCGTCTGCACCCGCGACAGCGGCGCGATCCGGCGTTCCTGCACCAACCAGCCGGTCCGGGTGTAGACCGCTCGGTCGCTGAGGTCCCACCGGTGCACGCGGTAACGCCACAGCGGGGCGATCACGACCGAAACCACCAGGCCCAGCGCCGTGATCACCAGGGCGGCGGTGTGCAGCCAGTGCGGGTAGCGCACGGTCGCCTCGGCGATCTGCTCATCGGCCATGGCCCAGCCCAACTCCAGCACTGCCAGCACGAGCCAGGGCACCGCACCGACCATCGCCCAGACCAGTGGCGCGCGGGAGCTGGGCGGGTTGGCGGGTTCGAGCAGCATCATCTCGCCGGACTGGTTTTCGTGCTGGGCCATGTAGGAGAGGATGTCAGGGCGCGGGCCGGGCCGCATCGGCAACGGGGGGGAAAGCGGACGCGGCCAAGGTGCTGTCACCTGAGTATCGTTTGTCACATGGGCATTCGGGACACCTGGACCGCAGAGGACGTGCCCGACCAGACCGGACGCATCGCGGTAATCACCGGCTCTAACACCGGAATCGGCTATCACACCGCTGCCGCGTTGGCCCGCCACGGCGCGGTGGTGGTGTTGGCGGTCCGTGATCTCGACAAGGGCGATGCCGCCGCTGGTCGGATCAGCGCCGAGCACCCGCACGCCACCGTCGTCGTTCAACAACTCGACTTGAGCTCGCTGGCGTCGATCCGGCAGGCCGCCGAACAGCTGCGCAGCACCTACCCCCGCATCGATCTGCTGATCAACAACGCGGGTGTCATGTACACGCCCAAGCAGACCACCGTCGACGGATTCGAGCTGCAGTTCGGCACCAACCATCTCGGGCATTTCGCCTTGACCGGGCTGCTGCTGCCGCAGCTGATGCAGGTGGCGGGCTCACGGGTGGTGACGGTCAGCAGCATGGCGCACCGGATCATGGCCGCGATCCATTTCGACGACCTGCAATGGGAGAACGGCTACAACCGGATCGCCGCCTACGGTCAGTCGAAGCTGGCCAACCTGATGTTCACCTACGAGTTGCAACGCCGGCTGGCGGCTCATGGTGCGTCGACTATCGCCGTGGCCGCCCATCCCGGTACGGCGCACACCGAGTTGACGCGCTACCTGCCACCCTTTCTGCGTCCCGCCGACCGGTTGCTGTCGCCGTTGATGGTGCAGAGCGCCGCCATGGGTGCCCTGCCGGTCCTGCGGGCGGCCACCGACCCCGAGGTGGTTGGAGGCCAGTACTACGGGCCCAGCGGAATAGGCGAGCAGCGCGGGCAACCCAAGCTGGTCGAGGCCAGCAAGCAGGCCCACGACGTCGAGCTGCAGCAGCGGCTGTGGGCGGTGTCTGAGGAACTGACCGCGATCACCTTCCCCGTCTAGGTCAGACTGTCCGCATGCGATCCGTCGAAGAGCATCAGCGGGCCGTCACCGACCTGGTTCAAGCCCGGCCGCCGGCCGCTGTGGCGGTGTCCGATGCCGCGGGCCTGGTCCTGTCCACGGATGTCATCGCGCCGATCTCGCTGCCGGTCTTCGACAATTCCGCGATGGACGGCTACGCAGTGGTGGCCGCCGATGTGGCCGACGCGGCGCCGGAACATCCGGTGACTTTGCCTGTGCCCGAGGACATTCCCGCCGGACGCACCGATATCCCCACACTGACGCCGGGTACCGCGCACCGCATCATGACGGGCGCCCCCTTTCCGGGTGGCGCCGACGCGGTGATCGCGGTCGAGGACACCGACGGCGGGGCCGAGGTGGTCCGGATCCATGCCCCCACGCCGCCGGGCCGCCATATCCGTCGCGCCGGAGGCGACGTCGCCGCAGGCACCACGGTGCTGTGGGCCGGGCAGGTCGTCACCGCACCGGCCGCCGGCCTGGCCTCGGCGCTGGGTCTGGCCGAGCTGACGGTGCAGCCCCGGCAGCGGGTTCTGGTGATCTCCACCGGTTCCGAACTGGTCGCTCCGGGCACACCGCTGGCGCCCGGCCAGATCTACGAATCCAACGGCGTGATGCTGGCGGCCGCAGTGCGAGAGGCCGGCGCCGAGGTGGTGGCCGCGGTGACGGTCGCCGACGACACCGCTGAGTTCATCGGCGTGCTCGACCGCTACGGCGTGCGGGACGGGGCGGTGGACTTGGTGATCACCAGCGGCGGGGTCAGCGCGGGCGCCTACGAGGTGGTCAAGGACGCCTTCGGCCGCGACGGCGGCCAGGGGGTGCACTTCGTCAAGGTGGCGATGCAGCCCGGGATGCCCCAGGGCATCGGCAGAATCGGTGCGCCCGGATCCGATTGCGCCATCATCACCCTGCCGGGCAATCCGGTCAGCGCCCAAGTGTCCTTCGAGGTGTTCGTGCGGCCCGCACTGCGGCGCGCAATGCACCTGCCGAACCCCGATCGACCGCTGCGCACCGCAATTCTGGCCGAGAAGCTGATCTCCCCGGCCGGCAAGCGCCAGTTCCGGCGCGGCCTGCTCGACGCCGAGACCGGGACCGTCACCAACTACGGGCCGCCCGCCTCGCATCATCTGCGCTATCTGGCTTCGGCGAACTGCCTGCTGGACATCGCCGATGAGGTGACCGAACTGCCGGAGGGCACTCCGGTGGAGGTCTGGGACCTCACCACGTGAACACCCCAGCTTCTAAGATGGCCCAATGGCCAGACGCCCCCGCGCAGCAGATGATCCCGGCGGTATCCGACACCTGATCGAACTGGTGCGCTCGACGGTGCCGCCGATGCACAGCGCGGGGCTGCCGTTCGTCGGAAGTGCACTGGGGCTGGCCGTGCTGGGCCGCAAGCGTCGGTGGGTGCGCGGCGCCGGGCTGCTGGCCGCCGGCGCCTGCGCAGGATTCTTCCGGCATCCGCACCGGGTGCCACCCACCCGACCGGGTGCGGTGGTGGCACCTGCCGATGGCCAGGTCTGCCTGGTCGACACGGCGGCACCGCCCCCAGAACTGGACCTGCCCGACACCCCCCTGCCGCGGGTCTGCATCTTCATGTCGGTCTTCGACGCGCACGTCCAGCGCGCACCGATCGGCGGTGAGGTGATCGAGGTCGTGCATCGGGCCGGTCGGTTCGGATCCGCGGACCGCGCCGAAGCCAGTGAGGACAACGAGCGCAACAGTGTGCGCATCCGCACCGCCGAGGGCGCCGAGGTGGTCGCCGTTCAGGTCGCCGGACTGGTCGCGCGGCGCATCATCTGTGACACCCGGCCCGGCGACCATCTGGCGATCGGCGACACCTACGGCTTGATCCGGTTCGGCTCGCGCCTGGACGTCTACCTCCCGGTGGGCACGCAGCCGCTGGTGGGCGTGGGCCAGCGCATGGTCGCCGGCGAGACCGTGCTCGCCACGCTGTCATGACGAGTCACGCCCCCGCGGCGCGCAACCGGGGTCCGGTGGGCCTGCACATCCTGCCCAGCTCCATGACGGTGCTGGCGATCTGCGCCGGCCTGACCTCCATCAAGTACGCACTGGATGGACAGCCCCATCTGGCCATGGCGCTGATCGCCGCCGCGGCCATCCTCGACGGTCTGGACGGACGGGTGGCCCGCATCCTGGATGCCGAGTCACGCATGGGTGCTGAGATCGACTCCCTGGCCGACGCCGTCGATTTCGGGGTGGCGCCTGCGGTGGTCATCTATGTGACCCTGCTGTCGACACAACCGGCCGGCTGGATCGTGGTGCTGTTGTACGCGGTGTGTGTGGTGCTGCGGCTGGCCCGGTTCAACACCCTGCTCGACGATGCCACCCAGCCGGCCTACACCCGGGAGTTCTTCGTCGGGATGCCCGCCCCGGCCGGTGCGATCACCCTGATGGGCCTACTGGCCGCCAAGCTGCAGTTCGGTGACGGCTGGTGGACGTCGCAGTGGTTCACCTGCATCTGGGTGGTGGGCACCTCCATGCTGCTGGTCAGCCGAATCCCGATGCGCAAGATGCACGCGGTGTCGGTGCCGCCGCACCTGGCCGCGGTCCTGCTGGCGGTGCTGGCGCTGGTGGCCGCGGCGGCGTTCCTGTTCCCCTACGTGCTGGTACTGGTGCTCATCGGGCTGTACCTGTGCACCATCCCGTTCTCGGTCCGCAGTCAACGCTGGGTCGCCGCACACCCGGAGGCGTGGGAAGACGCGCCGAAGGAACGCAGGGCAGCACGGCGGGCGATTCGCCGGGCGCAGCCGGGCCGCCGTCCGGGCGTGCGCCGCGGCATCCGCCGGCCCGGTGGTCAGTCGATGGCCCGCCTGAGACTGCGCAAGCCCAGTCGTTGAGCCGCCCCTACCGGGAGCAGTAATCCTGCGTCGCCGAGGACAACGCTCGCCGATAGAACTCGTCGAGTTGCCGTGAGTCGCTGACGATCCGGGTCGCCTGATCGAGTTCAACGGCGCAGTCCGGGGAGCGCAGCAACTCCCAGCGCTGCCCAATCTGGGCCAGCATCACCTGGTTGAAGCCGTCGATCCGTGCCCGCGACGCGGCCAGTTCTGGCGCGACCGATGGCGCGGCGGCGGGGTCCAGCTTCCACTGGGCGAACCGGTAGTGCTCGGCAGCCTCGGTGGCGGCGATCTGATCGGCGAAGATCGTTCGGACGTAGCCGGGGTCGAGGTGATCTCTGGCGGCGTCGGCGGACAGCTTGTCCAGTTGTTGCTCCACCCGCGCCGGGTCCTCGATGGCGGCTCCGGTCTGCCATTTGATCGCCGCCACGTCGTCGGCGACCTGGAGCCGCTGGGCCGCGGCGTCCACCAGATCGGATAACGCCGATGCACTGTCCGCGCTGGCCGGGGACGCGACCGTGAGCAGGGCCGCGCCGAGCGCCGCTATCAGGATGTGTGACCGCATGGGCTCTATTCAAGCGCGCGGACGCGTTAGTTGGGTGTTGGCGGTGCTTGAGGTTGGAAAGGCTGGTACCACCACCGGTCGGCGCGTTCGCCGGTCGGTCCGGGGCAGGGAGCGACCGGCGAACGCGCCGACCGGTGGTGGTA
>NZ_MVHH01000017.1 GCF_002086515.1 Mycolicibacter arupensis | reverse complement strand
GCACACCCCCAGCTCATAACCGCCAGATACACGTCCAACCCAAGGGAACATATGTTCGATCAAGGGTCGCGGGTTCCGTCTCCGGAGTCGCTGGCCCGGCTCGGTGAGCGGTTTGAGCGGCGCTATCCTTCGGTCACGCCGGAGTCTGCTGCGTTGGTGGAGCGGATTTGCGTATCGGCTCGGGCGGAGAATCGAGCTGCGGCGGCCCAGCTGGTGGCGATTGGGGAGTTGTTTGCGCTGCGGTTGAGCCGCAGTGGTGAGACGGCGCAGTGGGCGGTGGACACCGAGGCGGCGGTGGCTGCCGAAGTGGCCGCGGCGTTGCGGATCAGCCAGGGGCTCGCGGGCAGTCGGTTGCGGTATGCCCGGGCGATGCGTGAGCAATTGCCCCAGGTGGCGGAGGTATTCCAGGCCGGTGATATCGACATGCGACTGTTCCAGACCATGGTTTACCGCACCGGTCTGATCACCGATGGTGAGGTGTTGGCCGCGGTGGATCGCCGATTGGCGGCCGAGGTGCTGCGTTGGCCGTCGCTGACCATGGCCCGGTTGGCGGGTCGTATCGACAGGATCGTGGCAAAAGCTGATGCGGATGCGCTGCGGCGACGCAAGGAACGCCAGGGCGAACGCGAGATCTTGATTCAGGACTATGTGGAGGGTGGGGTTTCAGAGATCCGCGGCAGCATGTTCGCCACGGATGCTCGCGCGGTGGATCAGGCGCTGGATGCGTTGGCGGCCACGGTCTGTGAGCATGACCCACGCACTCGGGATCAGCGTCGGGCCGATGCGCTGGGGGCGTTGGCGGCTCGGGCCGATCGGCTGGGCTGTCAGTGCGGGCGGCCCGACTGTGCCGCCGGTGGGCGCCCGGCTGCGACGCCGGTGGTACTGCATGTGATCGCTGAGCAGGCCACCGTCGAGGGGACCGGGGATGTGCCGGGCTCGTTGGTCGAAGCTGATGGATTGATCCCGCCGGAGTTGATCGCCGAGCTGGCCACCTCGGCCCGCTTGGTGGCGCTGACCCATCCATCCGATGCCCCACCGGAGCCGGGCTATGTGCCCTCGAAGGCGCTGGCTGATTTTGTGCGGTGCCGGGATCTGACGTGCCGCTGGCCAGGGTGTGACCGTCCGGCGCTCGACTGCGACCTCGACCATACGATTCCCCGCGCGCAGGGCGGTCACACCCACGCCTCGAACCTCAAATGCTACTGCCGCACACATCATTTGGTGAAGACGTTTTGGGGCTGGCACGACCAGCAGCTACCCGATGGCACCCTGATCCTGACTTCACCCTCGGGGCAGACCTACGTCACCACCCCCGGCAGTGCCCTGTTGTTTCCCCGCCTGTGTGTGCCCACCGGGGACCTGCCGGCACCCCAGCGAGGCGCCGATGACCGCCGCGGTGACCGCACCGCGATGATGCCCCGCCGCCGACGCACCCGCGCCCAACAACGCGCAACGCGCACCGCTACCGAACGCAACCAGAACCGCAAAGCCCGCCGAGCACGACGCGCCGCATTCGAAGCGGTCTGGTTCCCCAAGATCGCCAACGCCGACGACGACCCACCACCCTTCTAGCTGGCTCGTCCCGAGAGACCCGCGAAGCCGCTGACGCAATCCGTCCAGGCGAGGGAACTTTCCCTACGCCTCATCCGACTCATTAGGCGATGATTTGCGTCAACCCCCGGGCCCCTGAACCGTATCGGCGATCCATGATGCCCTCGTGAGGCAGGCAGAACGCTCCGGCGTCGCGACCTGGATTCGGCGCCTGGCCATCCCGATCATTCTGGGATGGATTGCCGTCGTCGTCGTGCTGAGCACCGCGGTGCCGCCACTGGAAGTCGTGGGCCAGATGCGCTCGGTGCCCATGAGCCCCGACTTTGCGTCGTCGGTGACCGCGATGAAGCGGGTGGGCCAGGTGTTCGACGAGTACACCTCCGACAGTTCCGCGATGATCCTGCTCGAGAGCCAACAGCCACTCGGCGATGACGCACACCGCTACTACGACACCCTGATCGGCAGACTCAGCGCCGACACCACGCATGTCGAGCACGTCCAAGACTTCTGGGGTGATCCGCTGACCGCCGCCGGGGCGCAGAGCAATGACGGCAGGGCCGCCTATGTGCAGGTCTACCTGGCCGGAAATCAGGGCGAGACGCTGGCGAACGAATCGCTGGAGGCGGTCCGCAACCTCGTCGCCGAAGTGCCCGCCCCGCCGGAGATCACCACCTACATCACCGGACCGGCCGCACTGGCCGCCGACGAACAAGTGGTTGGGGACCACAGCGCGCAAGTGATCGTCGGTCTCACCTTCCTGGTGATCACCGCGATGATTCTCTTGGTGTACCGGTCAGTGAGCACCGGCCTGATTGTGTTGGCGCTGGTGTTTCTCGCGCTCGCCGCGGCGCGCGGCGTGGTGGCCTGGCTCGCGTACTTCCATCTCATCGGCCTGACCACCTTCGCGACCAACCTTCTGGTCACCTTGGCCATAGCCGCCGCCACCGACTACGCGATCGTTCTGGTCGGCCGCTATCAAGAGGCCCGCACCGCAGGTGAAGACCGCGAGACGGCGTACCACACCATGTTCGACGGCACCGCGCACGTGATCTTGGCATCGGGATCGACGATCGCCGGCGCCACCTTCTGTCTGCACTTCACGCGGCTCCCCTACTTTCAGACGCTCGGCATCCCCCTAGCCGCCGGCATGGTCGTCGCCATGCTGGTGGCGTTGACCCTCGGTCCGGCGATCATCACCGTCGCCAGTCGGCGAGGGCTGCTGGAACCCAAGCGGGCGATGCGGATTCGCGGCTGGCGCAAACTCGGCGCGGTGATCGTCCGCTGGCCGGCGCCGGTATTGGTAGCGAGCATGGCGCTGACCCTGATCGGTCTGGTCGCCGTGGCGGGCTACCGCACCAGCTACAACGAACGGCGGTACCTACCTGCAGACCTGCCTTCCACCGCCGGCTATGCGGCCGCCGAGCAGCACTTCTCCACCGCGCGGATGAATCCCGAGGTCTTGCTGGTGGAGACAGATCGGGATCTGCGCAATCCGGCGGACTTCCTGGTGATCGACAAGATCGCCAAGGCTGTTGTGCGGCAACCGGGGATAAGCCGGGTGCAGACGATCACCCGGCCAGATGGCACCCCGCTGAAGTTCAGCACGCTTCCAGCTCAGCTGAGCCTTCAGGGCACCCTGCAGGTTCTCAATCAGGGCTACCTGCGGGACCGGATGGGTGAGTTTCGCACGAGCGCCGAAGACCTCCAGCGCAGCATCGACACCATGCAGCAGATGCAGCAGTTGATGACCGAGATGAGCGCCACCACCCACAGCATGGTCAGCAAGACACACCAATTGGCCGACGACACCGCGGAGTTGCGCGACCACCTCGCCGACTTCGACGATTTCATGCGACCGCTGCGCAGTTACCTGTACTGGGAACCCCATTGTTTCGACATCCCGGCATGCTGGTCTCTGCGATCGGTTTTCGATGCCCTCGACGGTGCCGACGTGTTGACCGGCGACATCTCTCTGCTGCTGCCCGAACTTGATCGGCTCGACGCGCTGGTGCCGCAAATGATCGAGCAGTTGCCCGGACAGATTCAGGCACTGACGTCGACGAAGTCGACCATGCTGTCCCTGTATTCCGCACAGAACGGCCTGCTGGACCAGACCGCGGTCATGCTGGACAACCAGTCGGCCATGGGCACCGCATTCAACGACTCCAGAAACGACGACACGTTCTACCTGCCGCCGGAGGTGTTCGACAACCAGGAGTTCCAGCGCGGCGTGAAAGTCTTCGTGTCACCCGACGGCCACGCCGTCCGGTTCATCGTCACCCATGACGGTGATCCCCTGACACCGGAAGGGATCAAACACGTCGACGGCATCAAGCACGCCGCCAAGGAGGCCATGAAGGGCACGCCGCTGGAGGGGTCAAAGATCTACGTCGGCGGTACGGCATCGGTGTTCAAGGACATGCAGCAGGGCAACAACTACGACCTGCTGGCAGTGGGGATCGCCGCACTGTGCCTGATCTTCATCATCATGCTGGTCATCACCAGAAGCGTGATCGCCGCCGCGGTGATCGTCGGCACCGTGCTGGCGTCGCTGGCGGCGTCTTTTGGCCTGTCGATCCTGTTGTGGCAGCACATCATCGGCTTGGAGCTGCACTTCATGGTGATGGCGATGTCGCTGATCATCCTGCTGGCCGTCGGCTCGGACTACAACCTGCTGTTGGTGGCGAGGTTCAAAGAGGAGATCCACGCCGGGCTGAACACCGGAATCATCCGGGCGATGGGCGGCACTGGCTCGGTGGTGACCTCGGCCGGCGTGGTGTTCGCCCTGACGATGCTGTCGATGGCCGTCAGTGATCTGACGGTGGTGGCACAGATCGGAACGACGATCGCTATTGGGCTGCTCTTCGACACCTTGGTGATTCGCTCGTTCGTGATGCCTTCTCTGGCAGCCCTGCTCGGTAAGTGGTTCTGGTGGCCGCAGCGGGTTCGTCCGCGTCCCGTCCGGAAAGCCGAAAGCGGGCGCCTCCCGCAGGAGGCGCCCGCTTTCGGGACTCACTGAGCGAAACTGCTTTCGCGTCAGCCCATTCCGGCGGCGAACATCTCCACCAGGTTGACCAACGAGGCGATCAGGCCAACGCCCTCACCCGGGGCCGAGTACGGCATTCCCATCCCCATCATCTGCAGGTCCAGACCCAGGGAGTTGAAGATCGAACCACCGACGTTGCCGGCATCGGTCTCTCCGGGCGTGAACAGGCCACCGAAGTCGAAGCTGGCGCCCAGGACCGCGTTGCCCTCGGGGACCTGCAGAACGTCGTTCAACAGGGGTACCAACGCGTCGAGGTTCAAGGTGGCCCCGTTGAAGAACGCGCCCACGACGTTGGCGGGAACGGCCAGCAGGTCCTGCAACGCCGCCTCGAAGTCACCACCACCGAGATTGTCGAAGATCGACCCGATGTTGTTGAACAGTTCCACTCCGGGGCTGAACAGCGGGCCCACCAGACCCATCAGAACACCGCTCATAGGCGAGGACAGCAGCGTCAGCAATGTCGCCGCGGGTTCCACCGGTTCGATCTGCGGGATGCCCATACCGAAGTCCATCCCCGACAGGTACTGCAGTGCCCACAAGTGATTCCAGTCCAAGGTCTGAGCGGCCAAGTCCGAGCCCTCGGGCGTCGCCACGTCCACACCGATGAACGTCGCGGCGGCGAACTGGCCTTCCAGCGTGTCGGCGAACCCGGCGAGTGCGTCCTTCACGGCGTCAAAGACCAGCGCCCCGTTGGCCACTGTCGTGTTGAAGACATCCACCCACGGCCCGAACGGGTCGATCGAAGCGGCGAGTTGCACCGGCGGCGCTGTCGTGATGATAGGCAGCGCGGGGACCGCGGGGCTCGCCGCGAGCATTCCGGCGGCGACTAAGGCCGCCCCGGCGGCCGCGACGCCCCGATTGAGACCTGCCGTGCCGACCTGAGAGTGGAGTAACTGTGTCATGCCTAAGAAGTCGAGCCGATCTGAAAAAAGTTCCTGACTTCCGCTAGAAATTCCGAAGAGCCCGGATTGTGTGCTCGCAATCACATCCCGCAAGGAGCTCAGCCGAATTCCACCACGTTGGTCGGGGCACGGAATCGACTCAGGACCTGAGACCGGTAGACCGCCGCAAGTGCCTTACCGAGCACCTTGCCTCGCCCAGCCGGAACGCCGAGCTCAGAGACGGCTCGCACACCGGGCACCGCACGCAGCGCGTCGTAGTCCTTGGCCGTGAACCAGAACGGCATTGGCGGCGCCGTGTAGTTCGGGGTGAGCTTGAGCCCCCTACGCGAACGTGAGTAGCGGCTCAACAACTTGGGGACGCTGTCGAAGATCATCCGGCCGCCGGGAAACCGCTCGGCGCAGGCGGCAAACAGCGCGAACACCTCGTCGCGATCCAAATATTGCAGCAACCCCTCGGCGGTGATCAAAACTCCCGCGGAGTCGTCGACCTGCTCCATCCACGAGTAGTCCAATGCCGACTGGGCGCAGCAACGCTGCCTATCTGACGTCGGGAGCAACCGGCGACGCAGCGCGATGACAGGCTCCAGATCCACCGAAAGCCAGCTCAGCTGGCCGTTGTCGACCCGCCAGAAGCTGGTCTGCAAGCCCTCCGCGAGGGCCACGACAGTCGCGCGGGGATATAGCGTCAGGTATTCGCGGGTGGCCTGGTCGAACACCAGCGCCCGCAGTGCGGTGGCTTGGTGGGTCCTGCCGAAGTCGGCGTAGTCGTATTCGAGGCTGTGCAGCAGTTCGATAGCCATCGGATCCTCGATGACCCCGTCGGGCCGCTGCGCCTCGACCGCCCGCTGATACAAGGTGAGTAACGCGGTCTCCGATATCCCCTCGAGATGGCGGGCGTCAATGACAGGCACGCCTTCAGACCGTACCCGCCGCGTGACGTGGGCCCGGTGCGAGAAACATAACCGCGACCGGCCGGAACTTTTTGATTGTTATGTCCGACCACCTCGTTGGCGGGGATAGGTCCGCGCTCGTCATTCCGCGCAGTCCGAAACAATCCGAGGAGGTGCCATCCTGACCGCCCCGATCTGGATGGCGACACCTCCAGAGATTCATTCCGCAATGCTTTCCAGCGGCCCAGGGCCGGGGTCCCTGTTAGCAGCCGCCGAGCAATGGCAACAGCTCAGCATCGTCTACGAGGACACCGCCGCTGAACTTACCCGGGTACTGGGCACGGTCGCGACCAGCCAATGGCGAGGCCCCAGCGCGAGCGAATACCTGGCCGCCCACACGCCCTATCTGACCTGGCTGCAACAGGCTGCCGCCGCCAGTGCCACGACCGCAGCACAGCACCAGACGGCTGCCTGGGCATACAGCGGGGCATTGGCCGCCATGCCCAGCCTCGAAGAGCTGGGCGCCAATCACGCGATCCACGCGGTACTGCTCGCCACCAACTTCTTCGGCGTCAACACCGTCCCCATCGCCGCCAACGAGGCCGACTACACGCGCATGTGGGTGCAGGCAGCCGAGACGATGACCGTGTATCACGGCACCGCCACCGCCGCCCTCGCAGCAGCCCCGCACATTCCACCGGCCCCAGCTATCGTTGCCAACCCGGCAGCTGCCACCGAAAACGCGAGCGCAGCCGAGGGCGGTTGGCTACAAGACCTCACCCGCCAGCTCGCCGACCTACTCGGCGCTTCGGGACAGATCGAGGAGCTGCTGCGCCTGTTCGAGAAGTTCTTCGAAAACCTCGGCTTCAATCCGGTGATCGCAGGGTTCCTGGCAGTGGTCGCACTGATTGCCTACGACGTGTTGTGGTACCCCTACTACGCGTCGTACGGGCTGCTCCTGCTGCCGTTCTTCGCACCAGCCCTGAGCGCGCTGAGCGCCTTGAAGTTGCTACCCCTGCTGCTCAGTCAGCAGGTCACGGCCGACCAACTGCCTGACCTCGTTGCCGCGTCGGTCGGTGAAGCAGGCCCGGACCTCCCCGCTGCGATGGCGGTGGCCCCGCCTGCTGCGGCCGGCACTTCTGCCGGTGCCGCCACCACCGCCAGCCCTGCGACCATCAACGCACCCGTCACACCGAGCGTCGAGGGTGTCGGGGCAATTCTGGGCTACCTCGTCTCCGGATGGGGACCGCCTGGCGTCAGGTCCGGTCCCACAACGGGCATGCCCGCATCCGAGACCGCCGTCGCTGTACGCCGCGCCACCGCTGAGGTGCCGGCCACCACCCAGATTCGTAGCCAGCGCATCCGGCGAAGTCGAGACCGGGCACGTATGCACGCCTACCGCTACGAATTTCTGCAGGCGACGGAGACGGTGGTCGCGGCACCACCTGACGCCATCCCGGCAGCAGTCCCGTCTACTCGGGCGACGGGGCTCGCGGGCCGCACCGACAAGGACCACACCCGGCTGGTTCCACTGCTGCCGACCAGCTGGCTAGCCACTGACCAGGTCGAGCAATTGACACAACTGATGGATGGGGAAGAAGAAACATGAGTAGCGAAGGCATGCGCCGATGACGCTGACCGTCACGGGCACCGGACTTGGAGCACAGGTCACCGGGGTCGACCCGAAGAACCTTGGTGCCATCACCCGAGAAGAGATCCGCGAGATCGTCTACACCAACAAATTGGTGATCCTCAAAGGCGTTCACCCATCGCCGCAGGAGTACCTCCAGCTGGGCCGGATAGTCGGCGATGTCGTGCCCTACTACGAATCCATGTATCACCACCAGGATTTTCCGGACATCTTCGTCTCCTCCACCGAAGAGCACCAGGGGGTTCCCCGGACCGGCGCCTTCTGGCATATCGACTACATGTTCATGCCGGAGCCGTTTGCGTTCTCGATGGTGCTGCCCCTCAGCGTGCCCGGACCCGACCGAGGGACCTATTTCATCGACCTGCACCGGGCCTGGAAGTCAGTGCCGCCCGCCCTGCAGGAAGCCGCGCGCGAAACATTGAGTACCCATGATCCGCGGCGGCACATCAAGATCCGCCCCGACGATGTCTACCGGCCTATCGGAGAAGTGTGGGACGAGATAAGCCGGACCACCCCTCCGATCAAGTGGCCCACCGTCATTAGGCACCCGCAGACCGGGGAGGAGATTCTGTATATCTGCGCGTCGGGGACCACACGCATTGAGGGACACGACGGCCGAGTGCTCGATCCGGAGATCCTGCAGCAACTCATGGCGGCGACCGGACAACTCGACCCAGATTTCACGCACCCGTTCATCCACACTCAACACTATGAAGTCGGAGATATTATCTTGTGGGACAACCGAGTTCTGATGCACCGCGCTAAGCACGGAAGCTCCGAGGGTACTTTGACCACCTACCGGCTGACCATGCTCGATGGACTCGAGACCCCGGGATACGCAGCATGAGCACCAGCTTGAGCTCCCCAGCTGAAATCGCCGAGGACGTGCTGGCAGCCGTGCTGGAGCCCTACACCTACAAAGGATGCCGGTATCTCATCAATGCGGTGGCGCAGGCGAGTGCCAATACCGTGGTAGCCGAGGGCAATTTCGCCATCACCGAATCGGCCTATATCCGCAGCACCGGGCATTTCAACGCCGTCGAATTGGTGCTGTGCTTCAATCAGCTCGCCTACAGCGCCTTCGCCCCTGCAATTGGAGACGGCGTCATCCCGGCCTTTCACGGCTGGGGGCTGGAAGACTACTACAAACACCAGCTCTCGAGCATGTTCATCAGGACCTCGTCATCGAGGTTCAAGCGGCCGATCGACGCCACCAAATTCAGCGCTCGACTGGAATGCCGCAACTTCGAGATCGTGCAACGCACCGTGCGCTACCTGCGCGTGCCGTGCGCCATCGAGTTCTGGGATGCCCAGGGCGGCTCCGCCTATGGCGAATTCGAGCTCGCTGCCCTCAACATTCCCGGCTGCCAATAGGAATAGAGTCGCTGACATGACCGGGCAGGCACCCTCATCCGTGCTGGAACGCATCCTCGAACACGTACATCAAACCCCTGATGCGATCGCGCTACGCCGTTGCGACGGAGGTGATCCGCTGAGCTACCGCGAGTTGGCAACCGGGTGGGAACACCTGGCCGCTGCTCTGCACCAGCAAGGTGTCTCGCCGGGCTCTCGAGTGCTCGTCATCTCCGACAACGGACCCCAGACCTACCTATCGGTGCTCGCCTGCGCACGACTGGGCGCCATCGCCGTCCTCGTCGACGGCAACCTTCCGCTGGCCACGGTCGAACGGTTTGCACACCTCACCGAGCCCGCCGCAGTCGTGCGCACCGCCGGCTCCCGGCTCTGCCTCACAGATCCGACGACTCACCTTGCGTCGATACCGCTGCTGCCCGCCGAAGGCAGCTTCGACACGGCCACCGTGGCCGCCCTCCCGACTCCGACCGGCCGCGCCGATGACCCGCTGGCGATGATCTTCACCAGCGGCACCACCGGCGAGCCCAAGGCCGTTCTGCTGGCCAACCGGACCTTCTACGCCGTCGCCGACATTCTGCGCGAGACCGGTCTGACGTGGATAGATTGGGTCGACGGCGAAGTCGCCTATTCACCTTTGCCGGCAACACACATCGGCGGGCTGTGGTGGATTCTGAACTGTCTGATGCACGGCGGACGATGCGTCACCGGCGGCGAGACCGGTGCCTCGCTGCTGGAACTTCTGACCGTCCATGAGGTCGCGACTGTCTGCCTGGTCCCCACACTGCTGTCGCGCCTGGTGGCAGAACTGAAGGCTTCGGGCGCCGCGGTGCCCGCATCGTTGCGGTTTCTGGGATACGGCGGATCGCGTGCCATCGCCTCGGATGTGCGTTACGTCGAAGCCGCGGGGGTACGGACTGCGCAGGTCTACGGACTGAGCGAAACCGGTTGCACGGCACTGTGTCTACCGACTGGACCTGATTCGCTCGCAGCTATCGAAGCGGGCGCGGTCGGTCGACCGTATCCCGGTGTTCAGGTTCATCTCGATGGTGACGGCAGCGGCCCCGGCGGCACCCCGGCCTCTTCGGGCACGTTGTGGATCAAGTCACCCGCCAACATGCTGGAGTACTGGAACAATCCGGAACGGACCGCGGAAACGCTGCACGACGGCTGGGTCAACACCGGCGATCTTCTCGACGCGGGCAGTGATGGACTCTTCTACATTCGGGGACGGGCGTCGGAGATGATCATCTGCGGTGGCGTGAATGTGGCTCCCGACGAGGTCGACAGGGTGGCCGAGGCGGTCCCCGGAGTTCGGGATGCTGCCTGCTACGAGATTCCCGACCCGGAGTTCGGGGCGCTGGTCGGCCTGGCTGTGGTCGCAGCCGAAGATCTGGATGACCGAGGCGTCCGCGCGCTCAAGCAGTCCATCGCCGCCCGCTACCGCAGCGAGGTGGAGTCCGCCGCCCGCCCCTCGACCATCGTCCTGGTCACCAGCATTCCCCGAACTCAATCCGGCAAGGTCATGCGCACGTCGCTGGCCGCGGCGATCGATGCACGTGAACGTGAGTGATCCTGTCCGGGAGAAGATCTTCGCCGCAATCTGCGATGTCCTCTATCTCGACGAAGACGACTTCACCGACGGTGACGCCACCGACCTGCGTGACCTGGGCCTGGATTCGGTGCGTTTCGTGCTGCTGATGACGAGGCTCGGGGTGGACCGCGAGTCGGAGTTGCCCGCGCGACTGGCAGGGGACCTGTCGATCGCGGGTTGGGTCGCTCAACTGAGGGATTCCGGTGGGAACTGCTGATTCGATCCCCGAACGACGTATTCCGCTGGCCGTCTCCCAGCAGAACATCTATCGCGGGGTACTGCAGGACAGCGACGCGGGCCTGTATCTGATCGGCCGCACGTATCGCCTGGCTCCCCTACCTCTTGCGCGTCTTCTCGCCGCGGTGGCAGCCACCATCAGAAACAACCCCGTGCAGTTGTGTGTGCTGGATCAGGGCGAGGCACCCTACCCCGAACTGGTACCGCGTTTGAGCGTGGACGACCTGGTTCACGTGGTCACCAACAGCTCCGAACCACTGATTCACCAATGGGATTCGGGAATTCTGGGCCGCCCGTTGGTGCGCTACACCGTGCACACCGACACTGCCGGCGACGCTGCGCTTGTGGACGTGCACGCCCACCATATTCTGCTCGACGGCGGTGCTACCGGACTGATCGAAGCAGATCTGGGCCGCTACCTTTCGGCATCGGTGATCGAGATGGCCGACGTAGCCACCGGCCTGGATCGGCTGGCGCAGGCGCACCTTCGCGAGATCGACCAGGTGCACGCAGCACACCAGAAGCTCACCGATGTGGTGCAACGGGAGATCGCCACCGGGGCTCACCTCGGCGGGCAGACGCAGAGCTGCGCCGCGGCCGGCAGCGCACGCCGGGGGTTTCTGCGCGAGTCGGTGCAGATCCACGGTGCCGACTACGACGCGCTGATGGCCCTGGTCGAGCTGCAGCAGATCCCGCTGCCGGTCCTGCTGACCGCCGCTGCGGTTGCGGTAGACGCGGCCCGCCGGAACAGCACCGAGGCCCTGGTCGTGCACGCTGTGGACAACAGGTTCGGTGAGCCCGCTCTCGATGTCGCCACCTGCCTGGTCAATTCGGTGGCTCAGTCCGTGCGTTTCCCGGCATTCGCCTCGGTGCGGGACCTCGTAGAGGCGATAGATCGTGGTTACGTCAAAACTGCGCGGCGGCGCTGGTTCCGCGAAGAGCTCTACCGCCGCATCTATCTGACCGTCCATCGCGCTTCTGCCACAGAGGCGTTGGCACTGAACTTTCTCCGGGAACCCTGCGCTCCCGCACTGCGTCCGTTTCTCATCGGAACGCCGGAGACCTCGGACATCGGCCCGATCGAATGTCCGACCGTGGCGGCTGTTCATGACGAGCAGCGCCGAGTCCTTGAGCTGGCAATCTGGGGCGGCGGCGAACCGGAGTCCACGCCCGCGACGCCGCGACTCGCCGGACCGATAGCGCAGGCGCTACGGAGATTCGCCGGCCATTGGGAGCAGCCCGTCGCACTCAGCGTCGACAACTGGTCGCAGCTCGGCCCCGACGGCGCCTGCCGGCCGGTCCATGCCGGTCCCGATCTGGCCCAGAACGGCTTCCCCGCATGGTTTCTGGACCCAGTCGCCCAAACAGCTGCGTGGCGCCAGCACCGCGGCCACGTCGACGGCTGGATCGGCTGGCTGGTCGACAGCGGCATCGAACCCGGGGCCGTGCTGGTGTTCACCGATGATCGCACCGATAAGACCGTCGACCTGTTGGTCGCCTGCCACCTGGCCGGCTGTGGATACAGCGTCTGCGATACCAGCGCGGAGCTCGACGAACGCGCACGCATGATCGCCGCCGATACCGGATTGGCCTGTCCGGTGATCGATGTGGCCGGCACCGAACTTCCGATCGCCCCAAAGGGGGTCACGGACCGGCTCCGCAGCGTCGCCGCCGACCCCCATCTGGCAGACAGCCTTGCCTACGTGATGCCCACCTCTGGGTCCACCGGAGTGCCCAAACTGGTTCCCATATCCCATGGCGCACTGGCACTTTTCTGCCACGGGCACCACGATGCCTGCGGCTGGACATCGCACGACACCGTGATGCAATACGCGCCGTTGACCTCCGACATCAGCGTCGAAGAGATCTTCGGCGCCGCCCGCTGCGGCGCCACCCTGATCCGTTCGACCGCGGTACGCACCGGCAACCTGGAACAACTCGGTGACGACGTGCACCACCACCGGGCCACGGTCCTTGATCTACCCACCGCACTGTGGCATCTGTGCTGCGAGCAACCGGAGGTGCTGGCTGCGCTGGCAGCATCGCAGGTACGCCAGATCGTGATCGGCGGCGAGGCGGTTCGCGCCCAAGCGGTACAGAAATGGCTTGCCGCGGTGAACCTGTCGCACATCTCGCTGGTCTCCAGCTATGGCCCCACCGAGACCACCGTCGTCGCGACCTATCTACCGCTGAGTGGTCCGGGTGCTGCTCTCGGATCGGCGGGACCGCACCGCGTGGGAAGGCCGGCCGCGCCGCACTCGGTGTTCGTCGCGTTCGGCGAGGTCGTGATCGTGGGAAACACGGTGTCCAGCGGTTATCTGGGCCAATCCGGCACCGCCTTCGGCACGGTCACCGACGTCAACGGCACCCCGATACGCGCCTTCGCCACCGCCGATCGGGTGCGATCGGATCATCAAGGCTTCCCCGTGTTCGCGGGCCGCAAGGACGCCGTGGTCAAACTCGCCGGCAGACGCGTCGACACCGCCGAGATCACCCGTCTGATCGCCGAGGATCCCTCGATCTGCGATGTTGCCGTCGAGCCCGACGACACGCGGCTCGGGATCTGGTTCAGCACTGCCCTGACCCGTGCCGGAGCCCCCGACCCTGCAGCCGAGCAACGCATTCGCGCAGTTCTGCTGGCCACCCGCGTTCCCGGATTCGCCATCTCGGCGGTCCCGGAGATTCCCCGCAAGCCTGGGGGCAAGGTGGACTCCGGCCGGCTGCCCCGGCCCAGGCGCGAGGACAGCGACGCCGCACCCGGCCAAGCGAGCGGCCTGGCGCAGTTGTGGAGTCGGCAGCTGAACCGCCATCTGAGCCCGGATTCCTCCCTGCTGGCCGAGGGAATCGGCTCGCTGGATCTGATCCGCATCCTGCCCGCCACCCGCCGCTACCTCGGACGGCACCTGTCGCTGCTCGACGTGATCAGCGCGGACAGCGCCGATCGGTTAGTTGAATACACCGACGGTATGGGGATGGACGAGACCACCACCGCCGAGATCGAGGCCGATCTCGCCAGCCTGGCCCCGATCCTGCCCCACGCGGCGCCTGGCCCGACGGCCCGGCGCTCCGGCAGTGTTGTGGTGCTCGGCGCTTCGGGCATCGTGGGCACCGGCTTTGCCCGAGCGGTGACGGAGCTGCGGGCTGAGGGATTCGACTCGGAACTGGTCTTGGCCACTACCTCGGCAACGCTGCCCGAACGTGGCCCGTGGCGGGCTCTCGCCGGAATCCACGGAGTGCGTATCGAACACACCTCACCCCAACAGATCCCCGAGTTGATCCGCGCCAGCGACGCTGCGACCGTGGTCAATGCCATCGGCAACACCAATGTGGTGGTCCCGTATCGGGAGCTTCGGCCAGCCAACGTGGAGGCGGTGGCGGGCATCGTTGCGGCCTGCGCGGAGCGCGGCGCCGGTCTGGTGCATCTGTCGACGTCGGTGGTGAGTCCGCAGCCGGCAACATCGGTGGTCGTCGATCCGCGGGTGGCGCCGTACCCCTATGCGGCTTCCAAGGCGCTGGCCGAACTGATCGTCGCGCGCAGCGCCGGCCCGTTGGCCTTCGCCCTGGTTCGCCTGCCACGGGTGTTGGGAGAACCGCACCAACTGCGGGCATCGGCCGATATCTTGGTCGCGCTCGCCGACGCCTGTACCGCGTTGGGCACCCACCCCGCCGTGCACCTGACCGAGGAGGTCACCAGCAGTCGAGCGGCGGCGGCGGCCATCCTGGGGATGGTGTCGGCGCCGCTGGGACGCACCGTCACCGCACTGCGGGCAACGCCTGTGGAGTACGCGACGTTTCTGGCCGGCTTCGGAACCCGCGAAAGCGATGTCGAGCAGTGGAAACAGCAGCTGGACTCCAGCGACTGGGCCCGAGGCAACCCCCGTCGATGGGCCGTCATCGACGCGTGGCTCACCTTGGGCATGCGCCTGGGAGAACGGTCCTACGCCCAGTACCTTGCCGGCCACGCCAGCGTGGATCTGCAGGTCGAAGCGGTGACCGAAGTGTGGGCCCCGGATTCAGCCTTGGCCGAGCTGGTGACCCACGGTTGTGGTGTGGAACCGGACGGCCCTTTCTGACGACCACTGATCAGAGGGCCTGACGAAGGAGAAGCCTTGACCGAGATTCGACGGATCCAACTCGATGTGACGGGCATGACCTGCCGGATGTGCTCGGCGCACATCGAGCTGAAACTGAACACGATCACCGGGGTACGGGCCTCGGCGGACTTCCCGAGCGCCACGGCCACGATCGACGCCGACGCCACGGTCAGCGTGGCCGAGCTGTGTGAGGCCATCGAAGAGGCCGGCTACCACGCTGAGCTGCGGTCGGATCGCCCGCGCACCGCAGCCGATCCCCAGATCGCCGGCGGGACGGTGAAGCGCATCGCCGGGTTGGCTCGATTCCTGTCCAAGAGCCGACGTACCCAAGACCTTACTGTTCGATAGGGGACGAACAACACCCACCGGGAGCGTACGGCGACCACCAAACGCGATGATCTCCAACGTGACTGGGTCTCGAGTGCCGCTGTACTTGAACGGGCACCGCCTGGACGAGCTCTACGCGCTGTCGATCCCGGTCGACGGACGCCGCAGCTCAGTTCGACCAGTAGTCACCTCCCGGGGCTGAGATCGGCATTGGCGGCTCCGTCAGATCGTGGCCGCGCCGATCGGCGAGACACGGGTACAATCAGGTTGTCGCCGGTATTTCGCATCTGACCGCTCTAGGTTGTATCGCCGCCGATGTGAAGTAACCGGCCGATTCGCGGCCTAGTCAGGAGCGTCGAGTGACGCAGCTAAGGCCGCATTCAACAACGGGCCGACACCCCATGCCACCGCAACATCGCCCCCGGTTGCTCCTGAAGCCGAGGACGGCGCTGACCCGACATGTCGACGGGGCTTGGTGGCCCTGGAGCGGCACTCTGACCACCGAACTCCCGGGCCTGCTCTCGGCGTTGTCGGCTCGAGTAGGGATCATTCGCCGAGTGCGGTACCACCTAGGCGAATGGGCACCAGCACCTTCTCAACTGATTGCCGACGGGCGAGCAGTTCGACTGTTCGGCTATGAACGCCAGGCGGTGAACACACTGGAGGTCTTCGGTGCCGACCGAAGCCGGATTGTTCTGCTCGTGGTGCCGCCCCGCACCAGTCCTGACCTGGCGCACGCGACGATGGTGAGTGCAGCTGAGCCCGGCAGCGACTTGAGTGTCGACGCACTTCTCGTGATCAGCGACAGCGAAAGGGAAACCCGCAGCGCACGAGCAAAGGCGGAGAATCGATGGGTTTCCGCGGGCGGCTTTCCCCGTTAGCCACTTACTACTGGACGGCCCAGAAATCGGGGCACTGCGCTGCCACCCATCGATGACTTGACCGCATGCAGCGAGCGAATTGGACATGTCGCGCTTGTCATGAAGATGCAGCGCACGCATTCCGAAACCGTTGCAGCGTCCGTGCATGCCATTGAATTCCTCATGGCACGAAGATCTTTTGTGCCCCGTACACAACAGCAAGGTAATGAACGTGAATACCCAACAAGAACATCGGAGGCCCTGATGGCTCCGACAACGACATTCCGCGACAAGGACAGCGACACTGGCGCCATCTGGCTATGGCACATCGTCGATGAACTCACCGCCGAGCTTTCCGCCCCGGATCACCACACCATCTCTGCCGCCATTTCCAGCGGACTGGCTGATGGCTGGCTTCCCACCAGCACTGAAGTCACCAATCTGGTGAACTTCGCCAGGCAGCAGGCCACCGCAGCAGAGCATAGTTCCGGCGGCGCCAGGCATCGAGCGCCTACGCATTCACGACCTACCCATCGAGAAAGCACCCAGGGCTCCAGCCCGTTGCCGCCCAGGCTGGAGTAAGAGCGCACGACGAACCGATCTCAGGCCAGCCGGGTGATCTCCACGATCACGTCCAAGTCCGTTGCGTCGCCACCGATATAGGTGCCTTTCAACGGAGTCACATCCGAATAATCACGCCCCAGTCCCACGGACACGTGCCGTTCGGTGATCGGCACGTCATTGGTGGGGTCGTAACCCGACCACGCCCCGGTCCACGCTTCGATCCAGGCGTGACTCTCGCCCTCGACCGTCTCCCCGATCGCACCGTCGGCCTTGGGGTGCAGGTATCCCGAGACGTAGCGCGCCGGGATTCCCACGCTGCGCAATAACACCAGGGTCAGGTGTGCGTAGTCCTGGCAGACGCCCTTCTTCTCGGTCCAGGCGTCGATCGCCGAGCTGTGCACCCCGGTGGTGCCGGGCACGTAGTCCATCTCCGAGTAGACCCAGGAGCACACCGCTTGGACCGCGTCACGCGGATCGAGGCCCTTGACCAGCCTTCGGGCGGTGGCGGCCAGTGTGCGGTTGCGGGGAACGTAGGCCGTGTGGGTGAGAAATTCGTAGAAGCGGTCGACGACGTACTCGCCGGCCAGATCGTTCCAGTCCACCGGATCGATGTCGTCGGGATAGATGTCGGGTTCGGTCTCCACCACTGACGTGCCGGACACCTCGAGTTCCTCATGTGGCGCGTGCAGGTCGAATGCCGTCACGGCGGTACCCCAGTAGTCGACATACCGGTAGGACCGCGTGGCGGGGACGGTCTCCACCCGGCTGGAGATCACGTTCTGCCGGCTGCCGCTGCGAGGGGTGATGCGTGCCTCGTTGTAGGACGAGGTGACCGGTGCGTTGTAGGCGAACCCGGTCGAGTGCACTACCCGCATTCGCCAGCTCACCGGTCACCCTCCGCAATCACTTGGCCGTCGTAGTCGCGGCCTCCACTGGCCCCGGCCCCCGCCCAGGAAAGGTACGGGGTGACATGGAAATACTGCTGGGTCACCGCTTCGGTGACGTCCTTGCAGGTCTCCTGCAACCCGGTCAGACGGTCGTGAAGGTCTTCCAGCAGCAGCCCCGGTGGCATGAACTCCAGGGCGCTGCGCGCCCGGCCGATCAGGCGCTGCGCTTCGGCCCGAGCCCCCACTCGGCTGTCGTTTCGGCTGTCGAGCGTCATCAGGCACTGTTCGGCAAGCGTGATCGCGTGGAACACCGACCGGGGAAACAACCTGTCCAGCAACATGAATTCGACCACCCTGTTCGCATCGAGTGCGCCGCGATAGGTGCGCAGATAGGTGTCATGAGCACCGGCCGACCGCAACACCGTCACCCAGGCCGGCGACCCGGATCGATCGCCGGCACGCGAGAGCAGCATCCGCACGGTCATGTCGACCCGCTCGACGGACCGTCCCAGCAGCAGGAATCGGTATCCGTCGTCGCGGCTCATGGTGGCGTCGGCCAGGCCGGCGAACATCGCCGACCGATTCTTCACATACGACAGGTACTCGTAGGGCCCCAGCCGGCGAGCGGCCCGTTCGGCTTCACTGAGGCCATTGAAGGTGGTGTTCAGGCACTCCCACATCTCACTGGATGTGACTTCTCTTGCACCACGAGCGTTTTCACGCGCCCGGGCAATACTGTCGGCGATCGAACCCGAGCCGGCACCGGCGTACGCCACCCGCTCCGTCAAGGTCCACACGTTCTGGGCCTGCCCGACTTCGGGTGGTTCGAGTCCCAACACCTGCATCACCAGACGGCAGGTACGGTCGGGGTCCACCGTGGCGTCTTCGAGCAGTTGATGCACCGCCACATCGAGGATGCGGGCGGTGTCGTCGGCGCGCTCGACGTAGCGGCCGATCCAGAACAACGATTCGGCGTTGCGGGCCAACATCATCGGCTATCACCACCGTCCGATTGCTGTTGCTGTTGCTGTTGCTGTTGCAGCAGGTCGGTCCCGGGCAGCCCCGGACCCTGATCGGCGGCGTTGTCGGTCGGCAGATCTCGGTGCCGCACCAGCTGATCACCGGACAGCTCGTGTTCCTTGTCCGCGCGGCGTGGCGCCAACACCCAGGTGTCCTTGGAGCCGCCGCCCTGGCTCGAGTTGACCACCATGGAACCCTCCGTCAGCGCCACCCGGGTCAGGCCCCCGGGCAGTACCCAGACGTCCTCGCCGTCGTTGACCGCGAACGGGCGCAGGTCGACATGCCTGGGCGCCAAGCGATCTCCCACCTTGGTGGGGACGGTGGACAGCTGCACCACCGGCTGCGCGATCCAATCCCGCGGGTTGGCCTTGATCTTCTTGGCCAGGACGTTGAGTTCCTTTCGCGTTGCCTGCGGGCCGAACACGATGCCGTACCCGCCCGATCCCTCCACGGGTTTGATCACCAATTCCTCGATACGGTCCAGGACCTCGTCGCATTCGTCGTCCAGCCAGCAGCGCAGCGTATCGACGTTGGACAGAATCGGCTTCTCACCCAGGTAGTACCTGATGATCTGCGGCACATAGGTGTAGATGAGCTTGTCGTCGCCCACCCCATTGCCCACCGCGCTACTGATCACCACGTTGCCCGCGCGGGCCGCGTTGACCAGTCCGGGCACACCGAGCACCGAATCGGACCGGAACTGCAGCGGATCCAGATACTCGTCGTCGATCCGGCGGTAGATGACGTCGACGCGCTGCTCACCCTCGGTGGTGCTCATGTACACGATGTTGTCCCGGCAGAACAGGTCTCGTCCCTCGACCAGCTCCACGCCCATCTGACGGGCCAGCAGTGAATGCTCGAAATAGGCCGAGTTGGACGCACCCGGCGTCATCACCGCAACCGTCGGGTCGGCTTCGTTGGACGCCGCGGCGGCCCGCAGCGCCCGCAGCAGATGAGAGGCGTAGTCGCCGACCTGCCGCACCCGGTGCGAGGCGAACAGGTCCGGAAAGACCCGCGCCATGGTGCGACGATTCTCCATCACATAGGACACACCCGAGGGCGACCGCAGGTTGTCCTCGAGCACCCGGAACTCGCCCTGGTCATCACGCACCAGATCGATTCCCGCGACATGGATGCGAACCCCGTTCGGCGGCTTGATGCCGGCGGCCTGACGGTGAAAGTGGGCGCATGAGGTGACCAACCGCTTGGGGACCACCCCATCGCGCAGGATCTCCTGGTCGTCATAGATGTCGGCCAGGAACCGTTCCAGGGCTCGCACCCGCTGCGCGATACCGCGCTCCAGCTTGGTCCACTCGCTGGCCGAAATCACCCGTGGCACAAGGTCAAGCGGAAAGGGCCGCTCTTGTCCCGACAGTGAGAAAGTGACACCTTGCTCGATGAACGCGCGCCCCAACGCGTCAACCCGGGCCTGCAGTTCTTCGTTGTCGGCAGGAGCCAGCGCTTTGTGGATGCCCCGATAGGGGACGCGGGGGGCACCGTTGTTGTCGAACATCTCGTCGAAGCTGTCGCCATAGCTGCCGCCCGCCCGCTGATAGCCCGAGAAGATTGATTTGCCGACACGGGCCTGTCCACTTCGCGTTGATGCTGGCACAGCCTTCACACCTACCGATCCTGCTACAGATCCGCTCCTGGGGCAGCCCGGAGCTCTGACCGCGGCATCGTTGGCGTGTTGCACGATCCTATCGGCACGCTGTTGATCGGTTCAGTCAGGGTTTGCCCGGTGACAGCAAACTTGTCGACGAACCGGTTGCACCGGGGGGCGAAATAGGCGCTCAGCCTTGATAAACGCGCGGGTCCAAGGTGCCGATATAGGGCAGGTCGCGGTAGCGCTCGGCGTAGTCCAGGCCGTAGCCGACCACGAAGTCGTTCGGGATGTCGAAGCCCACGTAGGCGATGTCGACGTCGGCGCCCAGCGCGTCGGGTTTGCGCAAAAGGGTGCACACGCGCAGCGACCGGGGCCGTCGGGTCGCGAGGTTGCGCAGCAGCCACGACAGGGTCAGCCCGGAGTCGACGACGTCCTCGACGATCAACACGTCGCGGTCGCTGATGTCGCGGTCGAGGTCTTTGAGGATGCGCACCACCCCCGACGAGGACGTCGACGAGCCGTAGGAGCTGACCGCCATGAACTCGAACTGCGTGGGCAACGGGATGGCCCGGGCAAGATCGGTCACGAACAGCACCGCGCCCTTGAGCACCGTGATCAGCACCAGGTCGCCACACTCGTCACGGCCATCGGCGTACTCGGCCGCGATCTGCGCAGCGAGTTCGGCAGTGCGGGTCTGGATCTGCTCCTCGGTCAGCAGGACCGATTTGATGTCACCCGCATACAACTCGGGTTTTTCCCCCGGCAAGATCGCAGCCACCAGCACAGCGTGCCATGCCCGCTGCGCGACAACCAACTGCAACGGCCAATTCACGCCCGACGATCAGACCGGCTCGGCACGCAACCGCAACAGCCCGTCGCCGCGGACCGCGAACAACCGGTGTCCGGCCAGGTCAGAGGCGACCGCCACCCCGCCCTGCCCACGCCACGCGGTGACCAACCGGTCCACCGCGCGAATCTGCAGGTCGCTCAGATCACGCCCGCCGCCGGTGAGCAGCCAACGCCGGATCACCGCACGACGCACCGGTCCCGGCATCCCCTCCAAGGCGGCAACCTCCAACGCCGCGTCCGCAACGACGCCCGGAAGCGCCTGCTCGGCGAGCAGATCGACCAGTTCGGTGTTCTCGCGCAGAGAGATCGCGGTGCGGGCCAGGGCCTCGGCCACCCCGCCGCCCAACACGTCCTCAAGCAGCGGCAGCACCTCGGTGCGCAGCCGTACCCGCGTGAAGCGGCTGTCACTGTTGTGCGGGTCGAGCCAGGCCGTCAGCCCCAGCTCGGCGCAGGCCTGCCCGGTGCGGGCGCGCCGGACCCCCAGCAGCGGCCGGCACCACGGCGGGTCATAGGGCCGCATGCCGGCCATCGAGCGGGCTCCGGAACCACGACCGAGCCCCAGCAGCACCGTCTCGGCTTGGTCGTCGAGCGTGTGTCCCAGAAGCACCGGTTGCCCGTCGCGGGCATCGGCCAGCGCGGCATAGCGGGCGGTGCGGGCCGCCGCCTCCGGACCGCCCGCGGCGCCGACGGTGACCGGAATAACCCGCGCATCAACGCATCCCAGCTCCACTGCCTGACGACGTGCGGCCTCGGCCACCTGGCCTGAACCGGCCTGTAAGCCGTGATCGACGATCAGCGCCGTCGTCGGACGCATCCGGGCGGCGACGGCGGTCAGCGCCAGCGAGTCCGGCCCGCCCGACAGCCCGACCGCCCAGGATCCCTCCGGGGCCAGGTACTGCCCGGCGAACGCTCCCAGCGCGGTCCGCAGCTGGGCTAGAGCACCCGGTCGATCCACGCTTGCGGCTCTTCGATCTCAGCGGGCAGCGGCAGGGTCTGCGGGCCCGACCACACCGCGTTGAACCGGTCCATGCCGACGCGGTCGACAACGGCGTCGACGAAGGCCTTGCCCCGGGTGTACTGGCTCAGCTTTGCATCGAGGCCCAGCAAGGCTCGGACCAATCGTTGCAAGGGCGGTTGGCTGCGCTGGCGACGTTCCTCGAAGCGGCTCCGAATGGTCTCCACCGAGGGCACCGCCCGTGGTCCGACCGCGTCCATCACGTGATCGGCGTGGCCTTCGAGCAGGGTGCCCAGCATCAGCAGCTGGTCCAGCGCGGTGCGCTGCTCCTCGGACTGCACCGCCCGCACCAACCCCAGGATTCCCGACGGGCCCGGCGACTCGCCCGCGTCGCGGCGGCCGCGCAGATGGTCGGACAGCCGCCCCACCACCTGGTTGAGATCCGGGCCGCTGGAGCTGGTCAGTACCGCCAGCGCGTCCGCCATGTAGCCCGTCAGCCACGGGTTGACGCTGAACTGCACGCGATGGGTCACCTCATGCAGGCACACCCAGAGCCGAAAGTCCGCCGGAGTGACCTGCAGCTGCCGCTCGATGGCGACCACATTGGGGTAGACCAACAGCAACTGGCCTGCACCGGTGGTGTCGTCCGCGCAGAACGGGTCGTATTGGCCGAGGATCGCCGAGGAGACGAACGCCAGCACGGCACCGGTCTGCGCCCCGGTAAGCCGGCTGCTGAGGAAACCCTCGGGCTGCTCGGAGCCGCCCATCATCACCCGCATGGACTCGGCCGCGGCGGCAATCCACTGGCGGCGGTCGATGACGCGGGCGTCGGGTACCGGGCCGTCGTCGCCAAGACCGGTGACCTCGCGCACCAGGGGTTCGGCCGCGCGGGCACAGGTGTGCAGTTCCTCGATGACCTGACGGCGGGTGTAGTCGGTCATCGGTGGCGCAGGACGCGCCAGCCAGCCACCGACCGTCGCGGCGAAGGCAAAGTCCACCGCGCTCCCGACCTCGGATTCGCTCATCGGCAACCGCAGGTTCGCAGCACCGCGGCCAGCGCGTCGATCGCGGTGCGTCCAGTGGGCCCGGCGTCGTTGGAGATGAACGCAAAGGTCAGCACCCGCTGGTCGCGGTCGGTGACAATGCCGGCCAGCGCATTGGTGCGGGTCAGCGAGCCGGTCTTGGCCCGCAGCCAGCCGGCGGCGCCGCGCCCGGTCTTGGGGTTGAGGAATCGCTCGGAGAGCGTGCCACTACCGCCGGCGACCGGCAGCATGTCCAGCAGGGGACGCAACTCCGGCAGGTCCGGCCCGGCGGCCGCCTGCACCACCGAATCCAGCGTCCGCGCCGACAACCGGTCATCGACCGACAAACCGCTGGCGTCCTGCAAAGAGGCTCCGCTGACCGCGATGTGGGCGGTGGCCAAACGGTTGATCACCGCATCGACAGCACCGGCGAACGACCGTGGCCGGCCCATGGCCGCGGCGACCTCGCGCGCGATGGACTCGGCCATCACGTTGTCGGAGGCGTTCATCATCTCGCCGAGACGCACCACCAACGGTGCCGATCGGACCGCACCCAATTCACGCCCGGTGACCGACGAAGACACGATGCTCACCTGGTCCGGATCGACTCCCAACTCCGCGGCCAGGGCTTTGCCGGCGTCCAGCGCCGGGGTAGTCGAGCGCCGGGATTCGACGGTGGTGGGCTGCACACGGCCACCATCGACCATCACCGCCTCGATCGGGGCGATGTCGCCGCCTTCGATGTCCTCGGCGTCCCAGCCCTGGGCCATCGTCGGGCCGGTGAATGCCGAGATGTCGACCTGAACCTCGGAGACCTCCACACCGCTGCGCCGCACCTGATCGGCCAGATCGCTGATGCGCGCGGCCTCGCGATACCAGGTGTCCTGACCGACCTCGGCCGTGGACAGCGTCGGATCGCCGTCTCCCACCAGCACCACCACCCCAGGCTGATCGCTCGCCGTCACCCGCGTGGTGACCCGGGCGCTGGGGTCCAGGGCCAGCAAGGCCGCCGCAGCGGTGAGCACCTTGTTGGTCGAGGCCGGCTGCATCGGCAGGTCTTCCTGCTGCGTCCAGAGCGCCTTGCCGGTCAATGCGTCGGTGATCCGGCCGGTCAGCCGGCCCAGATTCGGGTCGGCCAGAGCGGGGGCCAGCGCCGCAGCGAGCGCGCTGCCGGCGGGCACCGCGGCATCCTCGGAGACCGGAACCACGCCGGGTTTGGCGGTCGCCACCGGGGCGGGAGACACCACGCGTGCACCCGCGCCGGACTCGTCGGGGAGCACGGCCACCGCCACGACTACCACCGCGGCGGCCAATGCCAACACCGCAGCGGCGATACCCAGATGAGCGCCGCTGTGTCGCCACCGAGTGGGTTGCATCTCTTGTCCCTCCCCTGTCAGCCGCAATTGTGCCGGACGGGCGGATTCCGGGCGTCAATCCGGGCCGCTCTAGACTGTCTCCGTGCAATTCGACGTGACCATCGAAATCCCCAAGGGCCAGCGCAACAAGTACGAGGTCGACCACGCCACCGGGCGGGTCAAGCTCGACCGCTACCTGTACACGCCGATGGGCTACCCCACCGACTACGGCTTTATCGAGGACACCCTCGGCGAGGACGGCGACCCGCTGGACGCCATGGTGCTCCTGCCGCAGTCGGTGTTCCCGGGTGTCCTGGTCGAGGCGCGCCCGGTCGGGATGTTCCAGATGACCGATGAGGCCGGCGGCGACGCCAAGGTGCTGTGCGTGCCGGCCGGTGACCACCGTTGGGATCACATTCAGGACATCACCGACGTCCCGGCCTATGAGCTGGACGCGATCAAGCACTTCTTCGTGCACTACAAGGACCTGGAGCCGGGCAAGTTCGTCAAGGCTGCCGACTGGGTGGACCGGGCCGAAGCAGAGGCCGAGATCGCTCGGTCCATCGACCGGTTCAAGGCCAGCGGTCACTGACCGGCGGTTTAGCGAGGCTCGACGCAGGAGAGCCGAAGCTGGAACCGCCGCATGAACCCGCCGCGTCAACCGGGCGGTTCCCTCTCTTCGCACTGCGCTGACGCGGAGCCGCGAGTCCGGGCCAGGCTGGCCGCAGTGGTCAACGCCAACACGCCGGCCACCACACCCAGGCTGATCGGGGTGGGGATCTCCGGGACATCCAGGGGATGCCCTGAGTTGATGAACCACAGGTCATTGGTGCGCAGCGCATGCAGCACCATCCGCACCCCGATGAATCCCAGGATCACCGCGAGTCCCTGGGACAGGTAGACGAATCGGCCCAGCAGCTTGCCGAGAATGAAGTAGAGCTGCCGCAGCCCCATCAGTGCGAACACGTTGGCGGTGAACACCAGGTAGGGCTGGCGGGTCAGTCCGTAGATGGCTGGAATGGAGTCCATCGCGAACACCACGTCGGTGGTGCCCAACGCCAGCCCCACCAGGAACATCGGGGTGATGGCCCAGGATCCGGCGCCGTCGCGGACGAAGAACCGCACTCCGGACCACTGATCTGTGGCGTTGAAGTGGGTGCGGGCAAACCGCACCAGGAAGTTGTTGCCGCCCTCCCCCTCGCCGTCGCCGGTGGGGTCTTCGTGGCGGAGCAGCTTGATCGCGGTGTAGGCCATGAACGCACCGAATACGTAAAACGTCCACGACAACCGCTGGACCGCGACTCCGCCCAGGGCGATGAACACCGCCCGGAACGACAGCGCCATGACGATCCCGACGAACAGCGCCTCCTGCCGGTATTTCTTGGGCACGTTGAAGCTGTTCATGATGATCACGAACACGAACAGGTTGTCGACCGACAGGCTGTATTCGGTCAACCACCCCGCGAAGAACTGCATGCCGTATTTGGGGCCGTGATAGGACCAGACCCAGATGCCGAAGGCCACCGCCAGGCTGAGATAGAACGTGAGCCATCCGGCGATCTCGCGGAACGAGGGCTCGCGCACCCGGCGACCGATGATGAGCAGGTCGAAGCCGAGTACCACAGCCAGCCCGGCGAAGGTCAGCAGCCATTCCAACAGCGACGGGTCCAACGATGGGCCTCCGGTCGTCGAGTCGGTTCAGCGGGCTGCCCGACGGTACCCCGTCGCCCGCTTAGTATTTTCGCCGTGGTGACCGATGTGGGTGGTACCGGATCCCCCGGGTTTCCCCGCGGGCTGGCCAGTGGCCCCGTCGCCCGGGCCAGCATGGCCCGCGTCGGCACGGCGACCCTGCTCAGCGCACTGTGCGGCTACGCGGTGCTCTACCTGGCCGCCCGTGACCTCGATCCCGCCGGATTCTCGGTATTCGGCGTGTTCTGGGGCGCATTCGGCCTGGTCAACGGTGCCGCCAACGGGCTGTTGCAGGAAACCACCCGCGAAGTCCGCTTCGCCCGAGACGCAGGGTCAGACCCGGCGTCCACCCCGCACACCCGCCCGCTGTGGGTGGCGGGTCTGACCGGGCTGGTGGCGGCCGGGGTGGTGGCCGCCAGTTCCCCACTGTGGAGTGGCCACGTGTTCGTCGAGGCGCGCTGGCTGTCGGTGGCGTTGATCTGCTTCGGGCTGGCCAACTTCGCGGTGCACGCCACGCTGCTGGGCATGCTGGCCGGGGCCAACCGGTGGACGCAGTACGGCGCGCTGATGGTGACCGATGCAGGCATCCGGGTGGCCGTGGCCACCGCGACATTCGCCATCGGCTGGGGCCTGGTCGGGTTCTTGTGGGCCACCGTCGCCGGCGCACTGGCCTGGCTGTTGCTGCTGGCCGCCTCCCCGACGGCCCGCTCAGCGGCCCGACTGATCACACCGGTGCGCACAGTCGAGTTCCTCCGCGGTGCGGCGCATTCGATCACCGCCGCCGGGGCCAGCGCGATCCTGGTGATGGGTTTTCCGGTGCTGCTGCAGGCCACCTATGGCGAACTGGGCGCCGCGGGCGGTGTGGTGATCCTGGCGGTGACGGTGACCCGGGCGCCGCTGCTGGTGCCGCTGACCGCCATGCAGGGCAATCTGATCGCACACTTCGTGGACCAGCGCGGCCGCCGGCTGCGGGCGCTGAGCACACCGGCGGCCGCCATCGCCGCCCTGGGAGCGGTGGGCGCAGTGGCAGCGGCCCTGCTCGGCCCCTGGCTGCTGCGCACCGTGTTCGGCCCGGACTATCGCGCCGACGGCCTGCTGTTGGCCGGACTGACCACGGCGGCCACCGCGATCGCCCTGTTGACGTTGACCGGCGCCGCGACGGTGGCCGCGGCACTGCATCGTGCCTACGCGCTGGGCTGGGTGGGCGCGACGGTGGTCTCCACCCTGCTCCTGCTGCTCCCGTTGGAGCTGCCGATCAGAACCGTGGTGGCCCTGATGTGTGGCCCGCTGGTGGGGATCGCGGTGCATCTGACCGCGTTGCGCACCGATTCGTGATCCCGTCAAGCGTGTACTTTCTACAACATCGACACCCGCTACCCCGATGTCTGGATTATCGTTCCGGCGTTTAACGAGGCGACCGTCATCGGTGACGTGATCGCCGGGATCCGTGCGGTATTCGACTCCGTGGTCTGCGTGGACGACGGCAGCTCCGACGACACCGCCGCTCTTGCCCGGGCGGCGGGGGCCTATGTGGTGCGTCATCCGATCAACCTCGGTCAGGGCGCGGCGATCCAGACCGGGGTCGAGTTCGCCCGCCATCAGCCCGGTGCGCGCCTGTTCGCCACCTTCGACGCCGACGGCCAGCACCGGGTCGCCGATCTGGTGCGCATGATCGACCGTCTCGACACCGACGACCTCGACATCGTCATCGGCACGCGATTCGGCACCCCCGCGGCCACCGCGTCGGTACCGGCGCTCAAACGCCTGGTACTGCGCGCCGCGGTGGCTCTGAGCCCACGGATTCGCCGCCTCGGACTCTCGGACGCCCACAACGGCCTGCGGGTGTTCAACCACCGGGTGGCCGACCGGCTCGACCTCACCATGAACGGCATGAGCCACGCCGGGGAGTTCATCGCCCTGATCGCCGAGAACCGTTGGCGGGTGGGAGAAGAGCCGGTCGAAGTGCTCTACACCGACTACTCCAAGGCGAAGGGACAGCCACTGCTCAACGGGGTCAACATCGCGTTCGACGGATTGCTGCGCAAGCGGATGTCCCGATAAGCGGCGGCGCGGAATGAAGAGGGTCCTTCCTTGAACTGGATCAAAGTCCTGCTGATCGCGGCGGTTTTGGCGCTGCTGATCTACCTGCTGCTATCCCGCGGTTCCGCCCAATCGAGGGCCTGGGTGAAGGTCGGTTACCTGGTGTTCGTGGTGGCCGGTATCTATGCGGTGCTGCGCCCCGACGACACCACCGTCGTGGCCAATTGGCTCGGGGTGCGCCGCGGCACCGATCTGATGCTCTACGTGCTGGTCATGGTGTTTGCCTTCACCACACTGAGCACCTACATGCGCTTTCGCGACCTGGAACTGCGCTACGCCCGGCTGGCGAGGGTGATCGCGCTGGCGCACGCCCAACCCCCCGAACCGCCCGACGCGGCGGGTTAGCCCGAACCACAGCAATTCGGCAACAGTTGTCCCAGAGGTCACAGCGGGTTTGCCGCGCGGCCCCTTCGAGCCTGCACCGTGGTAGCTATGCGGGCCACCGAAGTCCTGGCAGAACCCCTGGCCGACGTGACAGGGGTGCTGCTGACAGTTCCGATGGTCGAGTTGTATGCGCTGGCCTGGCGGGCCGGCCTGCTCGACGTTCGGCTTCCGGCATCCAGGCGGGCACTCGAACCGGTGCCTGCGCGTCAGCCGGCGTAGCGAGACGACCTCAGCGCACCAGCTCCAACTTGGCCGACGACTTCTTCGCGGTGGCCTTCTTGACCGGGGTCTTCTTGGCCGGGGTCTTCTTGGCCGGGGTCTTCTTTGCCGCCACGCCGTTCTCGGCAGGCACGGCCTTCTTGGCGGCGGGAGCCTTCTTGACCGGCGCGGCCTTCTTCGCAGCGGGAACCTTTGTGACCGGCGCTGTCTTTTTGGCCGGCGCTGCCTTCTTGGCGGCCGGAGCCCTCTTGGCCGGTGCGGCCTTCTTCGCGGCCGGGGTCGTCGTCGCGGGAACGGCGGCGACCTGCGGAGCGAGGGCCGCGATCTGCACACTGGGCGCAGCGATCTCCTTGGCCGGGGCCGAGAACCGGCTCGCCACGGCCACCGCAGCGGTGGCCGCCGCGGCCGTGCCGAGGCCCTGAGCCCAGCCGATCGGACCGACCGGCGTGCAGCCCAACAGCTGACTGACCCCGGGCGTAGAGACGATGCCGGCGAACAGTGCGAACGATCCTGCCGCGGTGGCCAACACCATCGGCGCCCGCGAATCGACCACGGTCTGACCGAGCTCGGTGGTCACCAGCGAGATCAGCGCCACCGTCGCCGCCCGCTGCGGCAGACCCGTTGCTGAGGCCATCGCCCAGGCCGCCGTCCCCGCCGCGGCGGTCACCCCGCCGCGGAAGGCCACCGCACGCCACAGCTTGCGCTCATCGAGTCCAGGCACCGCATCACCGATCGGCCCGGCCGGTGTGCTCACCGCCACCGCGGTGGCGGGCAGCGCGTCGGTCAGGGTGTTCATCAACAGCAACTGGCGGGTGTTCAACGGCGAATTTCCGGTGATGGCCGTGCCGATCACCGAGAACATCACCTCACCGGCATTGCCGCCCAGCAGCCCGGAGATCGCCAGTTGCACGCCCCGCCACAGCCGCCGGCCCTCGTCGATCGCGTCGACCAGGGCACCGATCCGGCCGTCGGTCAGCACCACGTCGGCGGTGGCGTGTGCCGAGTCGCTGCCGTGTGCGACGACACCCAGCCCGACCGTGGCAGCGCGGATCGCGGCGGCGTCGTTGGCGCCGTCGCCCACCATCGCCGACACCCGTCCGGCGCGCTCCAGAGTTTGAACGATCTGAACCTTGTTCTCCGGCGACATCCGCGCGAAGATCACCCGATCGCAGACCACCTGCTCTTGTTCCTTGCGGTTCAAGGCATTCCATTCCGAGCCGGTGATGACCTGCTCGGGAGCGACGGTCACACCCATCTCAGCGGCGATCGCGGTGGCCGTGATCGGGTGGTCACCGGTGATCATCCGGATGTCGACGCCGCGGGCGGCCAGATCGGCCAGCAGTTGCGGAGCGTCGGCCCGGGGCGTGTCGGCCAAGCCGAGGAACCCGATCAGCGTCAGGCCGGAGGCACTGCACTCGGTGATCCGGTCGGAATCGTCGCACACCTGGCGCACCTGAGCGGCGGTCAGTTCGCCCTGCGCGACCGCGATCACCCGCAGCCCCTGGGCCGCCATCTCGGCCACCTGCTGCTCGACCTTGGCGCCGGCGTTCGTGCAGGCCCCCAGCACCACTTCCGGGGCGCCCTTGACCAGCAGCTCCGATCCCAGCACGGAGGCCGAGAAGGCGCGGCCGGAGCGGAACGGCAGGTGCGCGTCGGGTTCGATCCATGCCCGTGCCCCGGCCGCGCCCGCCGCGCCCTCGACGATGGCCTGGTCGGTGGCGTGTGCATGCGCCGCGCCATCGGGCGCCGGGGCCGCCTGCGCGGCCGTGCCGAGGACGTCGTCGTTCGAGTACCCCGCCAGCGGGCGCACCGTGGCGACCCGCAGCCGGTTCTCACTGAGCGTTCCGGTCTTGTCGAAGCAGACCACGTCGACCCGGCCGAGCGCCTCCACTGAGCGCGGAATACGCACCAGCGCACCGGTTTTGCTCAACCGCTGCGAGGACGCATGCTGGGCCAGGGTGGCCATCAGCGGCATGCCCTCGGGCACCGCGGCGATCGCGACCGCGATCGCATTTCCGAGCGCCACGCGCAGCCCGCCCTGGCGCAGCAGACCCAACGCACCGACCGCCACACCACCGGCAGCGCTGTAGGGGAAGGTCCGGTACATCAGCTGGGACAGGTGGTGCTGCAGGCCGACCTCGGGAAGTTCTCCAGAAGCCAGCTCGGAGGCCCGGCGGGCCTGGGTTTCAGCGCCGACCGCGGTCACCATCGCCAGCGCCTTGCCTGCGATCACCGTGGTGCCCGCGTAGAGCATGGAGCTGCGCTCGGCCAGTTCGGCGCCGGGAGTGGGGTCCAGCTGTTTGCCGACCGACAGCGATTCGCCGGTCAGCGAGGATTCGTCGACCTCGACGTCGGCCACCTCGATGACGCGGGCGTCCGCGGGCACCACCTCATTGCTGCGCACCTCGATCAGGTCACCGGGCAGCAGCTGTTCTGCGGCGATCTCGTGGTAAATCGGGGTGCCGTCGGCACCGATAGAGACCACCCGGGCCGGCGGGGCCTGCTGAGCCAGCAATGTGTTCAGCCGGCTCTCGGCCCGCAACCGCTGGTAGGCGGCCAGCATGGCGTTGCCGGTGAGCACCGTGCCCACCATCACCGCATCGATCGGCGAGCCCAGCATGGCCGTCGCCGCCGAGCACAGCGCCAGGATGGGCGTCATCGGGTCGGACAGCTCCTCACGCACGGCGTGGAAGTACGGCCAGAACATGCCCTCGGATTCCGCGTCGACCGGAGCGCGTTGGGTCAGCGGCAGCACTGTGTCGGGCATCAGCAGCTCACGCGCCTGCTCCACCGTCATGGCGTGCCACTCGTAGGCCGGGGCCGGTTTCGGCGCGTTCGCCCGCAGCACACGGCGGGCCAGCAGGTACCCCGACAGCATTCCGGCGCCGGCACCGACGGTCACCGGCCCCGGACCGCGGCTGGGCGCAGGCCCGACGCCGGGGATGGTCGCCCGGACCCCGCGAACCAGCAACAGCCCGGCGATGGACGACGCCCCGATCGAGATCGCGACCCCACGCTCGGCGGCCGTCCGGGCGGCCGGCAGCGCACGCAACAGCTGCCAGGCGCCGGCCAGGTCGGCCAACAGCAGGTCGGCGTAAAAAGGCGGAGGCAGGGAGTCATTTTCACTCGTCGGCATGACGCCCAAACCCAGATCCGCTGCCGCCAGCGCCCGCGCGGCCGACGTGGACAGCACCGCGACGGTACGTCCGGCCCGCTGCAGATCGGTCACGGCCGCGGCCAGGGCGCCGTCGATGTCCTCGCCGGAGAGCGGACGAATGTCGTCGAAACCGGGCCGCAACTCGCCGAGGATCTCGGCGTCCACCGTGACCAGCTCCGCGCCCGAGGCGCGCCCTTCGAGCACCACGGCGGAGGCCAGCGCGTGATGGGCGGGCAGGATCAGCGCATCCACCGGCTCCTTGCGGGTCGACCCACGAACCGTCATCCCGGGAACCCGGTGCCAGCCCGGGCGCAGACCGGCGTCGTCGAGCAGGGCCTGCGCGTTGTTCCATGCCTTCGGCAGCTCATGCTCGCTGGCGCCGCGGATCTGCACCACCCGACGTTGCTCGCCGGTCAGCGCACGCGGGTCGATGACCACGGTGTCGATCTTGTCGAGGCGGCGCAGGCTTTCCGGCCGCAGCGGCAGCACCCCGTGCGCCTCCGCCAGTCCGTGCCCGAGCGTCGCAGCGAACGATTCGCAACTGGTGCGCACCGCTTTGGGCGAGGTGGCCAAGATGGCGCTCGAAGTCATGTCCAGGTTGCGGGTCAGCGCACCCACCACGCCGGCACTGACCAGCTGAGCTACCGCGGTGCCCTTCAGATAGCGCTCGGCCACACCCTCGGGCCGCGGGACAGGCCTCTCCGTGATGTGCACATCCGGGTGTTCGGCGAATCGCGCCAGCGCCGGCTCGTAGCGATTCCAGGCCAGCGCCCCCGCGCGGGTCTCGGAGGCTTTCAGGCCCTCCACCATCATGTCCACCGCCAGGATCGCCGGTGACATGGTGATCACGTGCGACCCGAGGGAGAGCAGGGACAGCGCCCTGTCGGCCTTCGCCGGGCCGATCTGGCTTGCCAACGCTTTGCGAACCAGCGGCTGATAGCGGGCCACCGACACCGCGGCGTCGAAGATCTTGGGTGCGGCGGGCAGGCGCATCGCGCTGCCCACGGTGGCGATCGCCAGGCCTACCGCGTTGGCCCCCACCATCGCGCCTTTGGTCGCCAGCAGCAGCCCGTCACCCGGCAGCGCCGCGGACTCGGCCGCGGTCAGTTCGACGCGCTTCTCGACGGCATCCACCGCGGCACACAGGTCGGCCAGCGACACATCGTCGCTGATCTCCACGATCACCCGCGACAGCGGACGGTTCAGCCGCACCGAGGTGACGCCGGACTCCGCGCGCAGGGCTTGCAGGATCTCGGCGCCGATGTCGGCACCGTCCGGGGAATCAAGTCCGCGCACGTCGATCCAGGCCCGCCCGGCGCCCCGCCAGCTGCGCCGACTGGTCAGATCCGAGCTCTGCCCGGCCAGGATCTTGGCGCCTTCGCGCAACGGGATGGCGGCCAGATCCAGGCTCGCCGATGCGGCGGCCCCTACTGCGTCCAGACCGAAACGGCCAAGTGCGAAAACATCCATGGATTGCCTCCAGCGTCTTTGGTGCGCTGGAGGTCTCTTCCGCCGGTTGCCCGGCCCACAGCCCCGGTCACCCGATGACGGGCGACGTGATGACGACACTGCGAATTGGGGAATACTCCCCTCCGACCGGCCAGTATGCCACAAAAGTTCAGCTGGACTTCATCTGCCGGAAGTACTCCACGGTGCGTGTCACCCCGTCTGCCAGGGCCACCTGCGGGCTCCATCCCAGCACTCGCCTAGCCCGTTCGATGTCCAGGCAGGAGCGCTTCAGGTCGCCCAGGCGCGGCGGATGGAACTCCGGGTCGTCGGGTCCGCCGACGGCCGCGGCCACCGCCGCATGCAGCTGCCGATCGGAGGTTTCCACCCCGGTTCCGACATTGAACCGCTGCCCGTCGCCGGCCTCGCCCGATGCCCGTACGAAGGCATCCACCACGTCCTCGACGAACACGTAGTCGCGGGTGTTGGATCCGTCCCCGAAGACCTTGGTGGGCCTACCTTCCAGCAGCGCCTGGGCGAAGATCGCCACCACCCCGGCTTCACCATGCGGGTCCTGGCGGGGGCCGTAGACGTTGGCCGGCGCGATGTGCGAACACTGCAGCCCGTACAGGTGCCGATAAGTGTTGAGGTAAATCTCACCGGCCACCTTGCCTGCGGCATAGGGCGAAGCGGGGTCGGTCGGGACGTCTTCACTGGTCGGATAGCTCGGCGGGGTGCCGTAGATCGAACCGCCGGAGGAGGTGTGCACGATCTTGCGCACCCCGGCCGCCCGCGCGGCTTCGGCGAGCCGGATCGTCCCCACGACGTTGACCGAGGCATCGAAGACCGGGTCGGCCACCGAGTGGCGGACGTCGATCTGAGCGGCAAGGTGGAAAACCACCTCGGGCTGGTGCTGGGCGAGGATCGCGCTCAGGTCCGCGGAGACGATGTCGGCCTCGACGAAGCTGAACCCGGCGTCGTCGGCCAGGTGCTCGATGTTCAGGGCGCGGCCGGTGGCGAAATTGTCCAGGCCGACCACGTGATGGCCGTCCGCCCGCAGGCGGTCGACCAACGTTGATCCGATGAACCCGGCTGCCCCGGTGACCAGTGCTCGCACCGGCCCACCATACCGACAGGTAAGAAAGACGGATGCGCACGCGTTTCACTGCCCTGCCCTGGGTCTGCTGGGCGGCGGTGGGACTGATCGCCGCCCAGCTGCTGGTCCGGGCCGTGGTGGCGTTCGGGGGCTACTTCTACTGGGACGACCTGATCCTGATCGGCCGGGCCGGCACTCACGCCCTGTTGTCGCCGTCCTACCTGTTCGACGATCACGACGGTCACGTGATGCCCGGCGCCTACCTGGTGGCCGGATCGCTCACCAAGATCTGGCCCTTGCAGTGGGCCGCGCCGGCGGTCAGCCTGGTGGGCCTCCAGCTGCTGTCGTCGTGCGCGCTGCTGCGCGTGCTGTGGGTGATCCTGGGCTGGCGCCCGGTGCTGCTGATCCCGCTGACCTTCGCGGTGTGGTCCCCGTTGGGCCTGCCGGCCTTCGCATGGTGGGCGGCGGCATTGAACTCACTACCGCTGTGCGCGGCACTGCCCTGGGTGTGCGCCGACGCAATCCTGTTCGTGCGCACGGGGAATCGGCGCTACGCGTACACCGGCACGGCGGCGTTTCTGGGCGGGCTGCTGTTCTTCGAGAAGGCAGCGGTGATCCCCTTCGTCGCGTTCGCGGTGACCGCATTGTTGGCCTACGTCCGCGGGGAGACGCCGGGCGCAGCCGTCAGCGGTGTGTGGCGCGCGGGCACCCGGCTGTGGACGGCACTGTTGGCCGTGACCGCCGCGTGGATCGGGGTCTACTTGATGGTGGTCAATCAGAAGCGCTGGAGCTTCGACCTCGAGATGACCCGCGACCTGCTGCTGCGCTCGATCACACACGGCATCGTCCCCAGCCTGGCCGGCGGGCCGTGGGCCTGGGCACGGTGGGCCCCCGCTTCGCCGTGGGCGTTGCCGGGCCCGCTGGTGATGACGCTCGGCTGGCTGGTGCTGGCCGGGCTGCTGGCGCTGTCGCTGGCACGCAAGCATCGCCTGACGCCGGTGTGGCTGGCCGCGGCAGGGTATGCGGTGGCCTGCCAGGTCCCGATCTACCTGATGCGGTCCTCGGCATTCACCGCGTTAGAGCTGGCCCAGACCCTGCGCTACCTGGCCGAGCTCGTCGTGGTGCTGGCCATTCTGGGTGCCGTCGGCCTCGCCGCGCCGAACCGGGATTCCTCGCGGTGGCTCAACGCCTCAGCCCGGCGCGCAGCCGCGGTGGCCGTACTGGCCACCGCGTTCACCGCCAGCAGCCTGTACTCGACGGTGACGTTCTTGGCCTGCTGGCGAGACGATCCCGCCCGTGGCTACCTGCACAATGCGCTGCGCGACCTGGCGACCGCCCACCGCGTCTCCGATGCGCCGCTGCTCGACCAGGAGGTGGACCCCCTGGTGCTGCAGCGAGTCGTCTACCCCGAGAACCTGGCCAGCCATCTGTTCGCGCTGGTTCACGACCGTCCCGAATTCGCCTCGTCGACAACCGAACTGCGGATGCTGACCGGCTCCGGGACGGTGGTCGACGCACAGGTCACCTGGGTTCGCTCCCTGGTGGCCGGCCCGGTGCCGCGATGCGGATATCTGGTGCAACAGGACCGCCCGGCAACGCTGGCATTGGACGGCCCCCTGCTGCCCGCGGACTGGACCGCAGAGATCAATTACCTGGCCAACGTCGACGGCGCGATGACACTGTCGCTGACCGACGGACCCGAGGTCCGGGTCCGGGTCCGCCCCGGCCTCAACCGCGTCTTCGTACGGCTTCCCGGTGCCGGACACAACGTGAGTGCACGCGCCGATACCGCTGCCCTCTCGGTCTGTATCGCGGTGGGCCCGGTCGGCTACCTGGCTCCGCGCTGAATCTGCGCTCATCTGGTGACCGTTTCCCCTGGTCTCGGCCCGGGGACACGGCTACCGTGACGCTCATGCCCCTACGTCCCGCGCACACCGCCGAGCCGCACGACGGTTCGCTGACGGCAAAGCTGAACTGGCTGCGCGCCGGGGTGCTGGGCGCCAATGACGGCATCGTGTCGGTGGCCGGCATCGTGGTCGGCGTGGCCGCGGCGACGGTGCAGCGGGGTCCGATCTTCACCGCCGGCATCGCCGGGGTGGCCGCCGGGGCGGTGTCGATGGCGTTGGGTGAGTACGTCTCGGTGAGTACCCAGCGTGACACCGAACGGGCCGTGCTCCATCAGGAACGGCGCGAACTGCGAGACGATCCCGCCGCCGAGCTCGACGAACTTGCGGGCCTGTACCAAGCGAAGGGACTCTCGTCGGCCACCGCTATGACGGTGGCCCAAGAGCTGACCCGTCATGATGCCTTCGCCGCACATGCCGAGGTGGAACTGGGCATCGACCCCGAAGATCTGACCAACCCGTGGCAGGCCGCCGCCGCCTCGGCCCTGGCGTTCACCCTCGGAGCACTGCTGCCCATGGTGGCGATCCTGGCACCGCCGACGGCGTGGCGGGTCCCGGTCACCGTCGCGGTAGTACTGCTGGCGCTGATGCTCACCGGCGTGGTCTCTGCGCGTCTTGGTGGGGCCGACGTCGGAAAGGCTTTGCTGCGCAACACCACCGGCGGCGCACTCGCACTGGGCACCACGTACCTGATCGGCCACCTCGTCGGTCAGACGATCGGCTAAGGCCGGTCGGCGTCACGATGGAGCCCGACCGCCAAGGGCCTACGCTGCGCCGGCAGCTGGGCGTGTTGGACGCAGTAACGATCGGGCTGGCCTCGATGATCGGCGCCGGCATCTTCGTGGCGCTGGCGCCGGCCGCACGGGCCGCCGGTCACGCGATGCTGATCAGCCTGGTGGTGGCCGCCCTCATCGCCTACTGCAACGCGACGTCCTCGGCGCGCCTGGCCGCCCGCTATCCGACCTCCGGCGGCACCTACGTCTACGGCCGCGAACGCCTGGGCCCGTTCTTCGGTTACCTGGCTGGGTGGGGCTTCATCGTCGGCAAGACGGCGTCGTGCGCGGCGATGGCGCTGACCGTCGGGTGCTATGCCTGGCCGGCTCACGGGCACGCGATCGCCGTGGCCACCGTGCTGGGACTGACCGCGGTGAACGTGGCGGGGGTACAGCGATCAGCATGGCTGAGCCGCGTGATCGTTGCGGCGGTGCTGGCCGTGCTGGCAGCGGTGGTGGTGGCCGCATTGGGCGTCAAAGAGGCTGTGCCGGTGACATTCTCGGATTCTCCCGCGTCGGTTCCGGGGGTACTCCAGGCTGCGGGCCTGTTGTTCTTCGCGTTCGCCGGCTATGCCCGCATCGCCACGTTGGGTGAGGAGGTACGGGACCCGGCTCGCACCATCCCCCGCGCTGTCCCGATCGCGTTGGGCATCACCCTGGCGGTCTACGCACTGGTGGCATCCGCGGCCCTGAAGGTCCTCGGGCCGCAGGGCCTGGCCAGCGCCCCCGCGCCCCTGGTGCAGGTCGTGACCGTTGCCGGTGCCGGCAGGCTGGCCGTGGCGGTCCAGATCGGGGCGATATTGGCTGCCGGCGGTTCGCTGCTGGCCCTGATTCTCGGGGTGTCGCGCACCACCCTGGCCATGGCCCGGGACGGGTATCTGCCCGGGTACCTGTCTGTGGTGCATCCCCGGCTCGGAGTGCCGCATCGCGCCGAGATCACCGTGGGGCTGGTGATCGCGGTGCTGGCCGCCACCACCGATATCCGCGGCGCCATAGGTTTTTCCTCGTTCGCGGTCCTGGTCTACTACGCCGTGGCCAACGCAGCAGCGTGGACCCTGACGCCCGCCGAGGGCCGACCGCCGCGCCTGATCCCGCTCGTCGGCCTGCTCGGCTGCACCGTTGTAGCGTTCGCCTTGCCGTTGGCCTCGGTCCTGGCCGGGCTCGTGGTCTTGGGCCTCGGCGTCGTCGCCTACGGCGCCCACGGGCGGATCACGCGGCTGCGCGCAACCCCGTAGACCCAGCACCTGAGCGGTGGAGCCGACCTCCAACGCGCCGAGGTGGCGACGACGCGCTGCACACCCAGACCCTGCTCGGTACGTTCTACAGTCGTGCCCCCACTGGATGTCCCCGCGCAGTATCTGCGCGCCTCCTCGGCGCCGCAGGCCCGCACCCTGATCGACATCCTGCACGCGACCGCGGCCCGCTTCCCCGACGCGCCGGCGATCGACGACGGCAACGTGGTGCTGACGTACGCGGAACTGGTCGACGACATCACCGACAGCGTGGCGTGGCTGGCCGCGCGCGGCCTGGGCCGCGGCGACCGGATCGGGATCCGGATGCCGTCAGGCAATTACGCGCTCTACGTCGCGATCCTGTCCGCCTTGGCCACCGGGGCGGCGTACGTACCGGTGGACGCCGACGATCCGCCCGAACGCGCCGAGCTGGTGTTCAACGAGGCCCAGGTCGCGGCGGTGATCACCGAGCAGGGCTTGATCCCCGGCCCGGGGACGTCACGTGGCTGGCCCGCGACGGCACCCCAGATCGAGGACGACGCCTGGATCATCTTCACCTCGGGATCCACCGGCACCCCGAAAGGCGTGGCGATCACGCACCGCAACGCGGCCGCGTTCGTCGATGCCGAAGCTCAGCTGTTCCTGCAAGACAGCCCGATCGGGCCGGGCGATCGGGTGCTGGCCGGGTTGTCGGTCGCATTCGACGCGTCCTGCGAGGAGATGTGGCTGGCATGGCGCTACGGCGCCTGCCTGGTGCCCGCGCCCCGGTCGCTGGTGCGCAGCGGGATGGACCTGGGTCCCTGGCTGGTGGCGCGTGACGTGACGGTGGTCTCCACCGTGCCCACCCTGGCGGCCTTGTGGCCGGCCGAGGCACTCGAGGCAGTCCGGCTGCTGATCTTCGGCGGTGAGGCCTGCCCGCCGGAGCTGGTGGCCCGCCTGGCCGTCGACGGCCGCGAGGTGTGGAACACCTACGGCCCCACCGAGACCACCGTCGTGGCCTGCGCGGCACGACTGGACGGCAGCGGACCAGTTCAGATCGGACTGCCCTTAGTGGGCTGGGACCTGGCCGTGCTCGGCCCCGACGGGGAACCCGTGGCCACCGGGGAGGTCGGGGAACTGGTGATCGGTGGTGTCGGGCTGGGCCGCTACCTGGACCCCGACCGGGACGCCGAGAAGTACGCGCCGCTACCCACGCTGGAGTGGCCGCGGGCCTACCGCAGCGGCGACCTGGTCCGTCTGGACGCCGACGGGCTGATCTTCTGCGGCCGCGCCGATGACCAGGTCAAAGTCGGCGGCCGGCGCATCGAACTGGGCGAGGTGGACAGTGCCCTGGTGACGCTGCCCGGCGTCAGCGGCGGCGCGGCGGCGGTGCGCACCAGCGCCGCCGGCACCGCGCTGCTGGTCGGATACCTGGTCAGCGCCGACCCGGATTTCGACCTCGCTGCCGCGCGAGCCGAGCTGGGCCGGCGGCTGCCCGCCGCGCTCGTGCCCCGGCTGGTGCTGGTCGACGAGCTGCCCACCCGCACCTCGGGCAAGGTGGACCGCGATGCGTTGCCGTGGCCGGTGGGGTCGGAGTCGGGGGACGCGAGCCTGGTCGGCGCCGATGATCCAGACAGCACGCTGGGCTGGCTGGCGGGGCTGTGGCGCGACGTGCTGGGCGCACCGATCCACGACGAACAGGCCGATTTCTTCGCCCTGGGCGGCGGATCGCTGCAAGCCGCACAGCTGGTGGCCGCGGTGCGGCAGCGGTACCCGCAGACCACCGTCGCACAGCTCTACGACCGGCCCCGGCTGGGCTCCCTGGCCGGGTTCCTGGACGATCTGGACCGCAGCGAGCCCGGCGCTCAGGCCGCCTCCCGCTCGGTGGCCCCGACCCCCTGGGCGACCCAAGCGACGCAGGTGCTGCTGTCGGTGCCGCTGGCCACCCTGACCGGATTGCAGTGGGTCAGTTGGCTGGCACTGATCAACAACGCGGTGTCGGCCCTGCATCCACTGCCCTGGCTGGTGCGCCTGGACTGGTGGTGGGTGATCGCCGCCTTCGTACTGTTCGTGACCCCGCTGGGCCGCATGGGGATCGCCACCCTGGGCGCCCGCCTACTGCTGGCCAACCTGGAGCCGGGAACCTATCGGCGCGGCGGCCCCGAGCACCTGCGGGTCTGGATCGCCGAACGTCTTGCCAGCGCCAGCGGCGCCGAGAATCTCTCCGGTGCGCCGTGGTTGGTGTATTACGCACGGGCGCTGGGTAACAAGATCGGCGAGGGCGTGGACCTGCACTCCGCCCCACCGGTGACCGGGATGTTGACCCTGGGCCACCGGTGCTCCATCGAACCGGAGGTAGATCTGACGGGACATTGGATCGACGGAGACGAGTTTCACGTCGGCCCGATCACCGTCGGCAACGACGCCACCATCGGTGCCCGCACCACGCTGCTGCCCGGGGCCTCCGTCGGCAAGGACGCCGACGTCGCTCCCGGCTCGGGTGTCGTCGGCGAGGTGAAGAAGGGCCAATACTGGACCGGTTCACCGGCGGTGAAATCCGGTAAGGCACACCACCCCTGGCCAGATCATCGGCCACCGCCGCGGCCGGTGTGGGCCGCAGTCTACGGGGTGACCTCGTTGTTGCTCGGCGGCCTGCCCCTGCTGGCCCTGGGCGCCGGCCTGGCCGTGCTGGGCTGGGCGGTTCGTGACAGCCAGACCCTGGCCGATGCCCTCCGGCCCGCGGCGCTGGCGACCCCGCCGGCCGCACTGGTGGCGATGTTCAGCTACGCCGTGATGACCGTGATCGCCGTCCGGGTGTTGTCGATCGGGCTGCGCGACGGCTACCACCCGGTGCGCAGCCGGGTGGGCTGGCAGTTATGGGCCACCGAACGGCTGATGGACGCCGCGCGCGACTACCTGTTCCCGCTCTACGCCGGGCTGATCACGCCGTGGTGGCTGCGGTTGTTGGGCGCGAAGGTCGGCAAAGGCACCGAGATCTCCACCGCACTGCTGATCCCGAAATACACCGTGATCGCCGACGGCGCATTCCTGGCGGACGACACCATGGTCGCCTCCTACGAACTCGGCGGCGGCTGGATCCACGTCGCGCCGGCCACTATCGGCAAACGCGCATTCCTGGGCAATTCCGGGATCACCCAGCCCGGCCGTCGAGTACCCGACAACGCCCTGGTGGCGGTGCTTTCCACCGCACCGTACAAAGCCAAAACCGGCTCCTCGTGGCTGGGCAGCCCGCCGGTCAGGCTGCGCCGCAAGGCCGCCGACCTCGATGCCGAGCGCACCTTCCACCCGCCGCGACGGCTGTGGGTGATGCGCGCCGTGGTGGAGACCTTCCGGCTGATTCCCGTCATGGTGACCTTCGCGATCGGTGTCGGGGTGCTCGGCGCCCTGCAGTGGGCGGCGGTGCGATTCGGCTACGGCTGGGCCGCTCTGATCAGCGGTGTGACACTGCTGGCGGCGGGTGCGGTGGCCGGGGGCAGCGCAGTGGTGGCGAAGTGGCTGATCGTCGGCCGGATCCGGGCGACGCAGTGCCCGCTGTGGTCGTCGTTCGTGTGGCGCAACGAAGTCGCCGACGCCTTTGTCGAGACCGTTGCCGCGCCCTGGTTCGCCCGCGCCGCGACCGGCACCCCGGTGATGAACCTGTGGTTGCGGGCGCTGGGCGCCACCATCGGCCGTGGAGTGTGGTGCGAGACGTACTGGCTGCCCGAGGCCGACTTGGTGACGCTGGCCACCGGCGCCACCGTGAATCGCGGGTGCGTGGTGCAGACGCACCTGTTCCACGACCGAATCATGCAGATGGACACCGTCATGCTGGAGGCAGGATCCACCCTGGGCCCCAACTGCGTGGCGTTGCCCGCCGCCCGCCTGGGCACCGGTGCGACCGTCGGGCCAGCTTCCCTGGTGATGCGTGGCGACGAGGTGCCGCCGGCGACCCGCTGGCAGGGCAACCCGATCGCACCGTGGCCCGCGTCGGGCAAGAAGCGCGGATCGTCGGGTTCCACCAAGCAGGAGCCCGCGGCATGAGCAAACCCACCAAAGCGTCCGCCAAGGCGGCCAAGGCGCCGGCGCCAGTCCTTGACCCCTACCTCCCCGACAGCGGCAACACTGGTTATCGAGTCTCCCGCTACGAACTCGACCTGGAGTACAAGGTCAACAGCAACCGGCTCTCGGGCACCGCGACTATCACCGCGGTGGCACTCGACGCACTGCGCGAAGTCACTCTCGACCTTGCCGACACCCTGTCGGTGGCCAAGGTATGGGTCAACGGCCGGCCACCGGCCCGATTCGCCAGCTCGTCGGCAAAGCTGCGGATCACCCTGGCCACCACCGTGCCGACCGGCGCCGCCCTGGTGATCGCGGTCCGCTACTCGGGATCCCCGCGACCCAGCGAAACGCTGTGGGGAGAAGTCGGTTTCGAAGAGTTGTCAGATGGCGCTCTGGTCTCCGGACAGCCCAACGGCGCACCGTCGTGGTTCCCCTGCGACGATCACCCCTACGCCAAGGCCAGCTATCGAATCCAGATCAGCACCGACAGCCCGTATTACACGGTCGCCAACGGCGAGCTGATCTCGCGGAGGGTCCGGGCGACGCGGACCACCTGGACCTATGAGCTGCCCGAACCGACACCGACCTACCTGGTCACCCTGCAGATCGGGCGGTATCTGACTCGCCGGGTTCCGGGTTCGGCGGTGGCTATCCGCGCGGTGTTGCCCGCCCGCCTGCAGTCGGAGTTCGAACGGGATTTCGCACACCAGTCGCAGATGATGGAACTGTTTGTGCGACTGTTCGGACCCTACCCACTGGCATCGGGCTACACGGTGCTGGTCACCGATGACAGCCTGGAGATTCCCCTTGAAGCACAGGGGATCTCAATCTTCGGAGCCAACCACTGCGACGGTACCGGCAGATCTGAGCGGCTGATCGCTCACGAGCTGGCCCATCAGTGGTTCGGAAACAGTGTCACGGTGCGGCGCTGGAGCGACATCTGGCTGCACGAGGGATTCGCCTGCTACGCCGAATGGCTGTGGTCGGAGCATTCTGGCGGGCCCAGCGCCGACCAGCTGGCGCGGCGCTACCACCGGCAACTGGCCGGTCTGCCACAGGATCTGCTGTTGGCCGATCCCGGGCCGGCCGACATGTTCGATGACCGGGTCTACAAGCGCGGCGCCCTGACCCTGCATCTGCTGCGCGGCATCGTGGGCGACGACGCCTTCTTCGCCTTGTTGCGCGATTGGACGTCGCGCCACCGCCACGGCAACGCCGGCACCGAAGACTTCACCTCGCTGGCTGCCGGCTACGCGACGGGATCGCTGCAACCGCTGTGGCAGGCCTGGTTGTATTCCACCGCCGTTCCCCCACTGTCCGCGCCGGGTTGACCGGGCGCGCTAGGCGGATCGGGCCGCTGAACGCGTTCGTCGTGACCGGTGCGGCAAGGCCCGCGGGGCCGACCAGCGCAGGTGGAAGTCGACCACCAGGGCGGCCGGAACCGCCAGCGCCACCGGGGTGAACATCGGCGACTGGCCATCGCCGGCGATCCCGGTGAGAACCCGGCCGCCGTAGCCGTCCTCGGTACCGGGGACCGTGACCCGCACCCGAGCCGACACCGCACCCGGCTGCGGTCGCAGGTAGAAAACGCCGCCCGGCTCCACCGATCCGGTCAGTTCGTTGCCGTCGGCGTCCAGCAGCTCGGCGCCCTGAGCACTCAGGGCCGCGGAGTCGGCGACCGAGAGCCGCAGTGGCCCCACCACCCCGTCGACCAGGGCGGCCGTCGCGACGTTCAGTCCGGGGGCGGTGGTGCGTGCCCGGGCGGCACCGTCGAGCAGGTACCGGTAGAGCGCAACGATGCGATCGGCATTGCGATAGGTGCTGGTGCCGTTGAGCCAGAAGCCGATATCGCCGATGGTCGCGGGCTTGCCGGGTCCGGCCACCGACAGGCGGTAGAAGCGGTGGCCACCGACCGTGGCGCCCACTCCGAGCGCCTTACGCTGCGTCCCGGAGGCACCGGTGACCAGCAGCGACGACGGCACTTCCCGCCACGTCCGGCCGTCGTCGGATTTGTGCAGCGCCACCGTGACCGGCTCCGAGGCCACCAGTTCCAGGGTGTAGCCGCCCAACTCCAGCGCCTCGTCGAATTCGACGGTCACACCGTCGCCGTCGCGGCGCACCCGGACCGGCTCCGTGCGCGCACGGGTGTCCAGTTCCAATCCGTTGGTCAGTCGCCAGATCGCGGCCTGGGTGGCGGCGATCGCCTCATGCTCGGAGATGTTGCCCCGGCTCGAGAGGTAGCCGCCCTCTCGCAGCCGACGGCTCACCTCGATGGTGCTCAATCGCGGTACGGAGTTGCGCAGGATCCAGTCGACCTGCACCTCGCGAGGGTCTCGGGAATTCAGGTGCGGCACCGCCGACCAGGTGTCGATCCGGTAGGCCGACGGGCGGGTGGGAGCGATGCCGTGGAAATCCAGCGAATACGCCGCGATGCCGGGGTTGAGCCGGATCAGGTCCGTGCGCGCACTTGTCCCGTCGGTGAACACGATGCGGTCAACGGTGTGCGAATACGTGCCACCGTGATATCGCGTCAGCCGGTCGATGTCGACGGCCGGGCGGGGTTGCACCCTGCGACGGACGACCACCGCGGGTGTGGCGTGGCGAACGGGAAGTACTGAGGTGGAATCGGTCATGCCGAGTCGACTTTCTGGTCTGAAGCGCGCACGGCAGCACCTCGCCGAGATAGGGGCGGGCTGCGACGCTAAGGAATCAGGGCGTCAGAGAATCAACAACAACAACACGCGGCGCGGCGGCACAAAGCGTGCGGCTGTGGCAGCGTGATGTTCGACATAGACATACCCTACGACATGTACCGCAGCCGCGCGACTTGCGAGGTATTCAATTCGCCGTGAGCGCAACTGGTGGGCAAACTCAGACGATGGTCCATGATTGGCGCCGTCACTCATCAGGAGGAAAGCAATGACGTCCGCTCAGAATGAATCTCAGGCGCTCGGGGACCTGGCCGCACGGCAACTCGCCAATGCGACCAAGACTGTCCCGCAACTGGCCACGATCACGCCGCGCTGGTTGCTGCACCTGCTGAACTGGGTCCCGGTCGAAGCAGGTATTTACCGGGTGAACCGGGTGGTCAACCCCGGCCAGGTCGCCATCGCAGCCGAGCAGGGCGCCGGTTCGACCGAGCCGCTGCCGCAGACGTTCGTGGACTACGAGACCAGCCCGCGGGAGTACACGCTGCGGTCGATCTCCACGATTCTCGATGTCCACACCCGGGTCTCCGATCTGTACTCGAGCCCGCACGACCAGGTCGCCCAGCAGCTGCGCCTGACCATCGAGACCATCAAGGAGCGCCAGGAGTTCGAGCTGGTCAACAACCCGGAGTACGGCCTGCTGGCGCAGGCCACGCCCGAGCAGACCATCTCCACCCTGACCGGCCCGCCCACCCCCGACGACCTGGACTCGCTGATCACCAAGGTGTGGAAGACACCGGGCTTTTTCTTGACCCACCCGCTGGGTGTGGCCGCCTTCGGCCGCGAAGCCACTCGCCGCGGCGTGCCGCCGGTGGTGGTGAACCTGTTCGGCGCCCAGTTCATCACCTGGCGTGGCATCCCGATCGTGCCCAGCGACAAGGTGCCGGTGGAGGACTCCAAGACCAAGTTCCTGCTGGTGCGCACCGGTGAGGAGCGCCAGGGCGTCGTCGGACTGTTCCAGCCTGGCCTGGTCGGAGAGCAGGCACCGGGCCTGTCGGTGCGGTTCACCGGAATCAACCGGTCGGCGATCGCGTCTTACCTGGTCACGCTGTACAACTCGCTGGCCGTGCTCACCGACGATGCGCTCGCCGTGCTCGACGACGTCTCGGTGGACCGTTTCCATGAGTACAAGTGATCCCAGGCCGGTAAATCCACCGGTCAGCGCCGCTGAGCTGGAGGTACTGGCCAACCAGCTGTATGCCGTCCGGCCCGGTCCCGACTCCCCGCCGCAGACCACGGTGGTGGCACCGCGGGGCGGCGCGCCGACCCCGTCCGGGCTGCTGCCGCCGGGGGTGGCCGACCTCGGTGCCTTCGCCGTGCCGAGCGGGATCGTTCCCACCGTGCCCGGAGTGCTGGCCGGCTCACCGGCCGGTGCTTCGGCACCGGTCGCGCCGCGCGGATCAGTGCCCGGTTGGCCGGGGGGCGCCCCGGGAGTTCCTCAACTGAACTGGCACGACTCCCCCACCCCGGCGGCGGGCGGTGACGAGGCGAACTACGCCTTCCTGACCCGTCCCGTGCCGGCCGTTGAGCCTGTTCCGACGGCGCCGGACTCCCACGAGGTGTTCGACGTCCATGCGGTGCGCGCGGACTTCCCGATCCTGCGCGAGACGGTCAACGGCAAGCCGTTGATCTGGTTCGACAACGCCGCGACCACGCAGAAGCCGCAGTCGGTGATCGATCGGCTGTCGTACTTCTATGCCCATGAGAACTCCAACATCCACCGGGCGGCTCACGAACTGGCCGCCCGCGCCACCGATGCCTACGAGGACGCCCGTGACACGGTGCGGCGGTTTCTGGGGGCGCCGCGCAGCGAGGACATCGTCTTTGTGCGCGGTACCACCGAGGCGATCAACCTGGTTGCCTACTCCTGGGGCGGCAAGAATCTGGGTCCCGGCGACGAGATCGTCATCACCCACCTGGAGCATCACGCGAACATCGTTCCGTGGCAATTGATCGCCAAGAAGACCGGTGCGGTCCTGCGGGTTGCCCCGGTCGACGATGCGGGCAATCTGTTGCTGGGCGAGTTCGAAGACCTATTGGGCCCGCGGACCAAGCTGGTTGCGGCCACCCACGTCTCCAACGCGCTGGGCACCGTCACTCCGGTGCACGAGATCGTCGAGCTCGGCCACCGCTACGGCGCCCGGGTGTTGATCGACGGTGCGCAGTCCATCCCCCACATCCCGATCGACGTGCAATCGCTGGGCGCAGACTTCTTCGTGTTCTCCGGGCACAAGGTCTTCGGCCCCACCGGGATCGGTGCGCTCTACGGCACCGCCGAGGCGCTGGACGAGACGCCGCCGTGGCAGGGTGGAGGCAACATGATCGCCGACGTCACCCTGGAACGCTCCATTTACCAAGATCCGCCGAATAAGTTCGAGGCGGGCACTGGCAACATCGCCGACGCGGTCGGCCTGGGTGAAGCACTGCGTTACGTGGAGCGCGTGGGCGTCGAACGCATCGCCGCCTACGAGCACGCCCTGCTGGAGTACGCCACGCCACGCCTGGCGGACATTCCCGGGGTGCGGATCGTGGGCACCGCCGACGAGAAGGCCAGCGTGTTGTCGTTTGTGCTCGCCGGTCACGAACCGCTGGAAGTGGGCAAGGCGCTCAATTCCGAGGGCATCGCGGTGCGCGCCGGGCATCACTGCGCGCAGCCGATCCTGCGCCGCTACGGCTTGGAGGCCACTGTGCGACCGTCGTTCGCGTTCTACAACACTTTCGAAGAGATTGACGTCTTCATCAAGGCCGTGCGGCGCATCGCCGAAGGGAGCGCTTAGCACCTATGGCGGCCTTGATAGGAAAGGGCATGTGATGGGCAGGATCTACGACAACGTCACCGAGTTGATCGGCCATACCCCTTTGGTGCGGCTCAACCGGCTGACCGAGGGTCTGGGTGCCCAAGTGGTGGCCAAACTCGAGTTCTACAACCCCGCCAACAGCGTCAAGGACCGTATCGGCGTCGCGATCATCGATGCCGCCGAGAAATCCGGCCAGTTGCGCCCGGGCGGCACCATTGTCGAGGCCACCAGCGGGAACACCGGTATCGCCCTGGCGATGGTGGGCGCCGCCCGCGGCTACAAGGTGATTCTGACCATGCCCGACACCATGTCCACCGAGCGGCGGGTCATGCTGCGCGCGTACGGCGCGGAGATCGTGCTGACCCCCGGCTCTGAGGGCATGGCAGGTGCGGTGGCCAAGGCCAAGCAGATCGTCGCCAACACCCACAACGCCCTGTCTGCCAACCAATTCGCCAATCCGGCCAACCCGGCCATTCACGAGCGGACCACCGGCGAGGAGGTGTGGAAGGACACCGGCGGCGCGGTCGACATCTTCGTCGCTGGCATCGGTACCGGCGGCACGCTGACCGGTGTGTCACACACCCTCAAAGCTCACAAGCCCGAGGTTCAGATCGTCGGCGTCGAGCCCAAGGACTCCGCGATCCTGCACGGTGCCGACCCCGGACCGCACAAGATCCAGGGCCTTGGGGCCAACTTCGTGCCCGAGGTACTCGACCGCGACTGCTATGACGAGATCATCGACGCCCAGTTCGACGACGCGATTCGCGTGGCACGGGCCCTGGGCACCGAGGAAGGCATCCTCGGTGGAATCTCGGCCGGCGCCAATGTCTGGGCCGCCCTGGAACTGGCCAAACGACCCGAGAACGCCGGGAAGCTGATCGTGGTGGTGGTGCCGGACTTCGGCGAGCGTTACATCTCCACGGCGCTGTTCGAGCACATTCGGGAATGATCACGCCGATGAGAGGCGTGTGGAGGACCCTGCGCGAGGACCTGCGCAACGCGCGCAACCATGACCCCGCCGCGCGCGGGGACTTCGAGAACGCGTTGGTCTACTCCGGTCTGCATGCGATCTGGTCGCACCGGGTCGCGCACCGGCTGTGGGCCAAGCCGGCGCTGCGTGGGGTGGCTCGTGTACTGGCCCAGGCCACCCGATTCGCCACCGGCATCGAGATTCATCCGGGCGCGACCATCGGCCGGAGATTCTTCATCGACCACGGCCTGGGCGTGGTGATCGGTGAGACCACCGAGATCGGCGATGACGTCATGGTCTACCACGGCGTCACGCTCGGTGGGCGCTCACTGAGTCACGGCAAACGCCACCCGACCATCGGCAACGGCGTCACGGTGGGCGCCGGCGCCAAGGTTCTCGGCCCCATCACCGTCGGCGACGGCAGCGCAATCGGAGCCAACGCCGTTGTCACCCAGAATGTCCCGGCGGACTGCATCGCCACCGGAATCCCGGCGGCGGTGCGCCATCGCACCGAGAAGCAGCGCGAACCCCTGGTGGATCCGACCAGCTACATCGACCCGGCGATGTACATCTGAGGAGTCAGGACGAGGGTTCCGCGGCGACCACATAGTCGTGACCATGCCGCAGTCCGCCATCACGCGCGAGGACGAGCAGCGCCCGCAGCCGCAGTTCTTCGACATAGTGCAGCATCGAGTTTCCCAGCGCCGCAGACCCGAAGCGCTCTAAACGCCTGCGGCACATATCAAGCTGGCCGTTGACATGACGGGCGCCGTAGCGGATCGGAAACCGCCGACTTTCCACGATCCGGAATCCGGCCCGCTCCAGATACCGCAACACCCAGTCGAGGGGGAATTCCCGGTAGGTGCGCTCACCGGCCAGTAGCAGGCACGCGTCGCGCACCCTGCCGATCTCGCAGATGATGCGGCCACTGTCGGTGGTGGGCGTGTAGGGCACGTAGGGCTCCAGCCCGGTGACATAAAGTCGGCCACCGTTGGCGACCAGCGGCCGGAGCCTGTCGAACACGTGGTCCTGCCAGTAGGGGGCAAAGCCCTCGATGGCGCCGACGAGGTAGTCCACCAGGACGGTGTCGAATGTCTCACCGGCGAGCAGTGTTTCATCGATCCAGTTGCCCACCACCAGCCGGTCTTGTGGCCGGATCCCGTCGCCCAGTGCCGCACGCGTCGCCTCGGCCATGCTGGGCGCGGCGGTGACGGCCGTCCAACGGTCGGTCGCAAGCGATTGGATCCATTGCAGGGACTTCACTCCGGCGCCGGCATCCAGCATGGCGCCCCAGGGTCGGTCGCCCTGCAGGGTCTCGACGTGCCGAAAGAGCGCGGACACTGTGGGTTTGGGGCTGGCGTGCAAGCGTAACTCACTTCGTCTCGGGTGTCGGGCGCCCCGGCGGGCGTGCGGGCCTGGGGTGTGCGGAAAATCGGAGTCCCCCGATTGGACACTTATTGACAATCATTGTCAATAAGTCGCAGGCTCAGCCGGCTTGCGCCCCAATCCCCGCCAGCAGCAGCTCCAGGGCCCCCGCGAAGTCTTCGGTCGCATTCGACCGCTGACTGACCCTGCTCAGCGCCGCGATGTGCCGGTGGGCACCGCCTGCCAGCTCGCCGATGCGTCCGGCGATCTCGCGTTGTTCTTGGTCACGCTCCCCTTCGGGCACAAGCCGCGCCAACTCGACCTGCGCACTGCCCATGACCAGGCTCAGCACGGCCCGAAATGCGACGAGCAGCCCGCGGTCAGACAATCCTCCGCGGCTCAGCGCGTCGATCAGATACTCGGCGGCCGGGTAACTCGAGGGCGATACCGTGCGGCGGGTCAGCACCAGCGGAATCGCGTTGGGGTGACTGCGAACCGCCCGCCACAGCGCCGTCGCGATCGACCGTACGTCGTCGACCCAGGCGTCACTCGGCGGCGGAATCTCTACGCCGGCGATCACCGCCTCGGCGACCAGATCCTCGAGACCCTCGCGGTTGGACACGTAGTTATAGAGCGTCATCGGGCCGGTACCCAACGCCGCGGCCAGCGACCGCATGCTCAGGCCCGATAAGCCGTCGCCATCCACAATGCGCAGCGCCGCCGCCTGAACTTCGGCCAGCGTGAATCGGGGCCGCATCGCCACCTTCCTCTTGACACGTACGTCGTACGTAATATACAACACGTACATCGTACGTATGAGAGGAATCGGTATGACTCCCGACACCACCACCACGCACTTCGACTCACAGGGCACGCGGTGCGCCGCCTGGCTCACCCTTCCGCCGCGACCCGGCCCCCATCCGGTGGTCGTTCTGGCTCACGGATTCGGGGCAAACCACACCATGTCGCTCGGCCAGTACGAGCAGCACTTCAGCCAGGCGGGTATCGCGACGCTGGCTTTCGACTACCGCCACACCGGCGACTCCGGTGGCCTACCTCGGCAACGCCTCAGCCTGCGCAACCACCGTCAGGACATCCACGCGGCGATCGACTTCGCCCGCGGCCGACCCGAGTTGGATGCCACCCGGATCGCCTTGTGGGGCAGCAGTCTCGGCGCCATGCACGCACTCAAGGTCGCCGCCGGCCGCCCCGATCTGGCCGCTGTCGTAGTGCAGTGCCCGATCGTCGATGGACCGGCGACACTGCGTCGACTCGGTCTCGGAGCAGCCCTGCGCCTGGGGCCGGCGATGCTCGCCGATGCCGCGCGGCGCCTGGTCGGTGCCACCCCGCACTACGTTCCCATCGTGGGCCCAGCAGGCAGCACGGCCGCGGTCACGGCCGCCGGCGCCCTGCAGGGCTGGCGCGGCGTGGTCTCGCCCGGCGGATCATTCGACAACAGGGTCGGCGCCTCGGATGTACTCGGCATCGCGTTCACCAGCGCCCTGCGGTCGTCCCGCCAGATCGCGGCGCCGCTGCTGGTGTGCGTGTCTGAGCGTGACAACCTGATGGACCCGCGCCACGCCGTCACGGTGGCGCAGCGCGCCCCACGCGGACAGGCCCGCCACTACGACAGCGACCACTTCGAGGTCTATCACCCACCCCTGCTGACTCGCATACTCGCCGACCAGACCGAGTTCTTGCAGAGGAGCTTCGATGCTGCCATCGCGTAAACTACTGTACGACAACGATATCCGTTTCATCGCCGCAGCCAGTCACTGGCCGCAGGAACTGTGGGCGAAGCCCAGCCTGTGCGCTCAATGGACCAACCACGACGTACTTGCTCACCTGGCACTGGGATATCAGGCCTCGCCGGCGGAGATGGGGCTCGCATGGGCGCGCCACGGCGGGTCGTTCGACCGCGCCAACGCCGCTCTCGCGCAAAGGCTTGCACGGCAGCGCACCCCGAGCGAGCTGCTGGCCCAGCTCGCCAGCGCGATGTCGAACCCCCGCGGCGTGGGCAGGGTCTTCCCACGACGGCTGCTCCTGGGCGATCACGTGATCCACGAGCTGGACATCCGCTTTGCTGCTGGGCTGGAATCCGCCGCCGGGCCGGCCCAGTTGGTCGCCGTACTGACCACCCAGGTGCAGCTGCCGAATCCGTTCATCCCCTCGAGGACTTGGGCCCGCGGCCTGGCGTTGCGCGCCGACGACATCGGCTGGACGCACGGAGCCGGGCCCGGCGTTCGCGGAGACGCGGCTCACCTGGCCTCGGTGTTGGCGGGCCGCCCGTGGGCGCTGCGGCATCTCAGCGGGGACGGCGTGGACCTGTTGCGCAAGCGGTTGGCCTGAGCCCATACCGCGATGGAGCCACCTAGGAGAATCGAACTCCTGACCTATTCATTACGAGTGAATTGCTCTACCGACTGAGCTAAGGTGGCGCGCCCGGCCTGAACCGGGCCGGGCCAGTCTACAGGCCGTCGCGCAGGGCCTGTCCAACGGTGGCCACCATGGCTCCGACAGCGAAGCGGGGCTTGACGTTGGCGGCCAGCGCGTCGCGGCACTCGAGCACCGCCTCGATGCAGCGCAGCAGCCGATCCGGCGACGCGTGGGAAGCCATCGCCGCCACCGCATCGGTCATGTCCGGATGATTGGGGCGGGCGACGCCGGCGGGGGCGGCAGCGGCCACCAGGGCATCACGAAAGTAGGTGGCCAGGTCGATCAGGGCCCGGTCCAAGGCATCACGCGAGGCCCGGGTCTGGCGGGACTTCTGCCGGCGCTCCAAGTCCTTGATCACCCCGGCAGTGCCTCGCAGAGTCCCGGCGGTGCCCTTTCCGGTTCCGCCGGCGCCCAGCGCGGTGCGCAGCTCCTCGGTCTCGATCTCCGCGCGCTCCAGGGTCAGGTCCCGGGCTTCGGACTCCGCGGCGGCCACCAACTCGTCGACCGCGGTGAACGCGCGCGAGGGAGTGGCGGCCTCACGCGCCAGCGACAACGCCCGCTGGCGTCGCTGGCGGGCCTCCGGGTCGGTGGCCAATCTCCGGGCCCGTCCCACGTGGCCGCCGCTGACCGCGGCAGCCCAGTCCGCCGTCTCACGATCGAGCCCGTCGGCCTCGATCAGCACCTGAGCGATCGCTTCGGGAGGAGGCGTCACCAGAGCCACATGGCGGCACCGGGACCGCAACGTGATCGCGATGTCCTCGGGATCGACCGACGGGGCGCACAACAGGAACACCGTCGAGGGCGGCGGTTCCTCGACGACCTTCAGCAGCGCATTGGCGGCGCCCTCGGTAAGGCGGTCAGCGTCCTCGACCACGACGATCTGCCAGCGGCCCGTGCCGGGGCGGCGCGACGCGGTCTGCACGATGGCCCGCATCTCGTCGACCCCGATGGACAGCCCCTCCGGCACCACGCGGCGCACGTCGGCGTGGGTGCCGGCCATGGTCGTGGTGCAGGCCCGGCAGCGGCCACAGCCGGGTCCGCCGTCGGAATCGTCGGCGATGCACTGCAACGCCGCGGCGAAACACACCGCCGCGATCGAGCGCCCCGATCCGGGCGGGCCGGTGATCAGCCAGGCATGTGACATACCGCCGGCCGTCATCCCACTGTGAGCCGAATCATGCCGCGCGGCCCGCGCCGCAGCCAGCAGCTCGGCTTCCACCGTCTGCTGGCCCACCAATCGCGCGAAAACCCCGGACATCATCGGTCACAGTAGTGGCTTGACCGGACATTTGGACTCGGGCTTTGTCGCCTCGCCGGATACGGTGTGCTGGTGAGCACCACGACCCTGGTCGGGCGGATCAACCGATTCGTCCGCTGGGTCGTGCGCACACCCTGGCCGGTCTTCACGCTGAGCATGCTGCAAGCCGACATCATCGGCTCCTTGTTCGTGTTCGGCTTCCTGCGGTTCGGCCTGCCCGACGAAGATCGCATCAACCTGCAGGACCTGCCTCGCCTCAACCTGGCGCTCTTCGGCGTGGTGCTCTTTTGCCTGTTCGCCTTCGGCTTTTCGATCAGCACCGCACTCCTGATGCCGGTGTTCCGCTGGCAACGCCGTGAGGCGCTGCTGGCCGACCTGGAGACCAACGGCGACTCCGACCCCGCCGACACTGAACTGGCGCGGTCGCGGGCGCTCCGGATGCCGTTCTACCGCTCGCTGATCAGCATCTGTTACTGGGCCGTGGGCGGGGTGGTATTCGTCGCGATCAGCTGGCAGGTGGTCCACGATGTCGTTCCGGTGGTGGTCACCGCGACCGCCCTCGGTGCGGCCGCCACCGCGATCATCGGCTACCTGCAGTCCGAGCGGGTGTTGCGGCCGGTGGCCGTCGCCGCCCTGCGCGACGGCACCCCGGAGAAACTGCGCGCACCCGGCGTCATCCTGCGCCAGCTGCTGACCTGGCTGCTGTCCACCGGCGTGCCGGTACTGGCGATCGTGCTGTCGGTCCTGGCCGGCAAGGCGTCGTTGCTCAACGCCTCACCGGACAAGCTGTTCACCCCGATCCTGCTGATGGCGCTGGCCGCCCTGGTGATCGGTCTGGCCGGCACGGTGCTGGTGTCCATGTCGATCGCCGACCCGCTGCGCCAGTTGCGGTGGGCGCTGGGCGAGGTGCAACGCGGCAACTACAACGCGCACATGCAGATCTACGACGCCAGCGAACTGGGCCTGCTGCAGGCCGGGTTCAACGACATGGTCCGCGACCTGGCCGAGCGGCAGCGGCTGCGCGACCTGTTCGGGCGCTACGTCGGCGAGGACGTGGCCCGGCGTGCCCTGGAACGCGGCACCGAGCTGGGCGGCCAGGAGCGCGACGTGGCGGTGCTGTTCATCGATCTGGTGGGCTCCACCCAGCTGGCCGCGACGCGACCGCCCAGCGAGGTCGTCAACCTGCTCAACGAGTTCTTCCGGGTGGTGGTCGAGGCCGTCGGCCGGCACGGCGGTTTCGTCAACAAATTCCAGGGTGACGCGGCGCTGGCCATCTTCGGGGCGCCCATCGAGCACCCGGACGCCTCCAGCGCCGCACTGGCGGCCGCCCGTGAACTGCATGACGGCCTGCTTCCGGTGCTCGGATCGGAGGAGTTCGGTATCGGGGTGTCGGCCGGGCGCGCCATCGCCGGCCACATCGGCGCGCGAGCCCGCTTCGAGTACACGGTGATCGGCGACCCGGTCAATGAGGCTGCCAGGCTGACCGAGCTGGCCAAGCTGGAGGCTGGCCACGTACTGGCCTCGGCGGTCGCGGTCAGTGGTGCGGTGGACGCCGAAGCACTGTGCTGGGAGGTCGGCGAGATCGTCGAACTGCGCGGTCGCGCTGCTTTCACTCAGCTTGCGCGACCGTTGCACCTCGCCGCTCTGGACGAGGTGCTGGCCCCCGAGAGCGCCGAGGACACCGAGTCCGCTGCGGCCTCGGCTGCTACGGACTGACTCAGCGCTTCGCGGCTTTTTTGGCCGGTGCCTTTTTCGCCGGGGTCTTGCGGACCGTCTTCTTGGCGGCCTTCTTGACCGGTCCGCGGGCTCGCCGGTCGGCCAGCAGTTCCGCGGCACGCTCGTCGGTGATCGAGGCCACCTCGTCGCCCTTACGCAGGCTGGCATTGGTCTCGCCGTCGGTGACGTACGGGCCGAACCGGCCGTCCTTGATCACCATCGGCTTGCCGCTTGCCGGATCGGCGCCCAGTTCACGCAGGGGCGGAGCCGCAGCCGACTGGCGGCCACGACGCTTGGGCTCGGCGTAGATCTTCAGCGCCTCCTCAAGGGAGATCTCAAAGATCTGCTCCTCGGTGGCCAGCGACCGAGAGTCGGTGCCGCGCTTGAGATACGGCCCATAGCGGCCGTTCTGCGCGGTGATCTCGTCGCCGGACTCCGGGTCGACACCCACCACCCGGGGCAACGACAGCAGCTTCAGCGCGTCGTCGAGAGTGACGGTCTCCAGGTTCATGCTGCGCAGCAACGATCCGGTGCGGGGCTTAGGGCCGACCGGCTTCTTGCCCTTCTTGGCCGCGGCGCCGGACTCGTCGTCGGGGGGCGGCGGCAGGACTTCGGTGACGTACGGACCGTATCGGCCGTCCTTGGCGACGATCTCGTGTCCGGTGGCCGGGTCGACCCCCAGTGACCGGCCTTCCTGCGGGGTGGCGAAGCGTTCCTCGGCCAGCGCCAGGGTCAGCTCGTCGGGCGGAAGTGAGTCATCGAGGTTGGCTCGCTGCGGAGTCGGCTCACCGTCGTCACCGGTGACCATGCGCTCCAGGTAGGGCCCGTTCTTGCCCACCCGCACATAGACCGGCCTGCCCTCGGCGTCGTCGAACAGCTTGATGGAGTTGATCTCGCGGGCGTCGATGCCCTCCAGGTTGACCCCGACCAGCTTCTTGAGCCCGCCGGCCCGCGAGATCGAGCCTTCCACCCCGTAGTCGCCGCCGAAGTAGAAGTTGTGCAGCCAGTCGGTGCGGCGCTGACGCCCGGCGGCGATCCCGTCGAGCTCGTCCTCCATGGCCGCGGTGAAGTCGTAGTCGACCAGTCGGCCGAAGTGCCGCTCGAGTAGTCCGATCACCGCGAACGCCACCCACGTCGGGACCAGCGCGCTGCCTTTTTTGTAGACGTAGCCGCGGTCCTGGATGGTCTTGATGATCGAGGAGTACGTCGAGGGCCGCCCGATGCCCAGCTCTTCGAGCGACTTGACCAGCGACGCTTCGGTGTACCGCGCCGGAGGGTTGGTGGCGTGGCCGTCGGGGTTCGCCTCGGCGGCGTCCACCCGCTGGCCCTGGGTCAGCTGCGGCAGCCGCCGCTCGGCGTCGTCGGCTTCACCGCCGGCCAACTCATCGACGGTCTCCACGTAAGCCTTGAGGAAGCCCGCGAAGGTGATGGTGCGGCCGCTGGCGGCAAACGTCACCTGCGACGCCCCGGAGTTCCCGCCGATTCGCAGGCTCAACGTGGTGCCGCGAGCGTCGGCCATCTGCGAGGCGACCGTGCGCTGCCAGATCAGCTCGTAGAGCCGGAACTCGTCGCTGCCCAGCTCGTTGCGCACCGCATCGGGGGTGGCGAAGGTCTCGCCGGCCGGCCGGATGGCCTCGTGGGCTTCCTGGGCGTTCTTGACCTTGCGGGTGTACTGGCGTGGCGACGGCGAGACGTATTCCTCGCCGTAAAGCTGGCGCGCCTGCGTGCGGGCCGCATCGATGGCCGACTGCGACAGCGTCGTCGAGTCGGTACGCATGTAGGTGATGTAGCCGTTCTCATAGAGCCGCTGGGCAATGCTCATGGTCCGCTCGGCGGAGTACCGCAGCTTGCGGCCCGCCTCCTGCTGCAGCGTCGAGGTCATGAACGGCGCATAGGGCCGCCGGGTGTACGGCTTCTCCTCGACCGACGTCACGGCCAGCGAGGCGCCCTGCAGCCCGGCCGCCAGCGACGTGGCCGCGGCCTCGTCGAGCACCCGCACCTCGTCCGGCTTCTTCAAAGCCCCCAGCGAGTCGAAGTCACGGCCGCTGGCCACTCGCAGCTCGTCGACCGCGACCAGCCGCGCGGTGAAGGTGGGCGGCGAGGCGGTGGGATCGGAGACGCTGGCGTCCAGTTGGGCGACCACGTCCCAGTAGGAGGCACTGCGGAACGCCATCCGCTCACGTTCGCGCTGCACGATGATCCGGGTAGCCACCGACTGCACCCGGCCGGCCGACAGCTTCGGTGCGACCTTCTTCCACAGCACCGGGCTGACCTCGTAGCCGTACAGCCGGTCCAGCACGCGCCGGGTCTCCTGCGCGTCCACCAGATCGATGTCCAGGTCACGGGGGTTCTCGGCGGCGTTGCGGATCGCCGGCTCGGTGATCTCGTGGAACACCATCCGTTTGACCGGGATACGCGGCTTCAGCGTCTCCAGCAGGTGCCAGGCGATCGCCTCGCCCTCCCGGTCACCATCGGTGGCCAGGTAGAGCTCGTCGACATCTTTGAGCAGGCCCTTGAGCTCGGTGACGGTGGCCTTCTTGTCGGGGCTGACGATGTACAGCGGCTCGAAGTCGGCGTCGACGTTGACACCCAGGCGCGCCCAGGCCTCCGTCTTGTATTTGGCCGGCACATCGGCAGCGTTGCGCGGCAAGTCGCGAATGTGCCCTCGGGAAGATTCGACAACGTAGTTGCTGCCCAGGTAGCCCGCAATTTTCCGCGCCTTGGTAGGCGACTCGACTATGACGAGCCGCCGGACGGGTGTCTTATCGCCGTTGCGGGCGCTCACCGTCTTAGAGTCAGCCACGTTGCGCTTACCACTCCACTTCCGTCCGCACCGCCAGGTCACGTTGCCGGTGGACAACTGACAATCTCGCACTCACGACCGCGCCGATGCAAACCGGCGTTCAGCAGTGCATTCTGTCAAAGCCCGTCCCTATGCCCCGGGATCGAGGCTCCGACACGCGGCCATTGACTCGACGCGTCGGGGTCAGCAGGTGATTCCCCGACGTTTTCCACCAGCCGCGACAGCCTGCGCCGGCCGGTGATCCGCAGCGCCGGGTGGCTCCCCCGGGTGCCGATCAGGGTGGGCGCGATACCGGCCCGCATCATGGCCGAGGCCAGCGGCTCGAACGTGTCCGGCGCGTGCGGGTCGAGCCCGAGCAGATACCGGTCGTCCTCGGCCGTTCCGGCCGCCAGCGTCCAAGCACGCAGCTCACGCGGACCGGGCAGCCACTGCGGCGGCACGGTCTTGACCGCGCCGCGCGTCCACGCCTGGGCCAGGGGACGCAGGCGTGCGTCGACCGCAGTCCGCACCAGCGGGGTGTCCTCCTCGGTGCGGGTCACTTCCGGCGCCAGACCGGCCTCGCCGATCAGCTCAGCCAGCGCCACGGCGCGCCACCGGGAGTCGACGACCACTGACAGGCGGGCCCCGTCACCCACCAGGACGATCTGTCCCGGGCCAGCCAGCAGCCCAGCGAGATCGGCAACGCTGGGCGGCACCGACTCGGCCGAAAAGAAGGAAAGCTGGCTCACGTCACCGACAGTAAGCGGTCCACCATCCGGCGGCGTCCGGGGCGCGCTTACCCACCCGAAACGAAACCCCCCGGTTGAGCTCCATTGGCGGGAGCTGCCCGGGGGGTGACGTCAAATTCCGTGGCTCAGACGGCGCGGACGCCCGTGGCCTGGGGGCCCTTGGGGCTCTGCCCAACCTCGAACTCCACCCGCTGGTTCTCCTCAAGGGTGCGAAAGCCGCTTCCCTGGATCTCCGTGTAGTGGACAAACACGTCAGCCGAGCCGTCCTCTGGTGCGATGAAGCCGAAGCCCTTTTCCGCGTTGAACCACTTCACAGTTCCCTGTGGCATTTGTCGATCTTTCCTTACTCTTCTTGCTCGGTGCCGGGGCACCGTTGTTCGGAGCACCGCATTTCGCTGCCCCGGGCCTGTTCCGACCGCCGTACCCTGGCGGTCGGCCGGTGTTGCCACCCAACCAATCCCCGCGGGAACTGCGGCCGCAACCACAGATCCTGCGAAGGCTTAACACGAACACAGAAGCTACGACCGCCATCAGTCAACCATGTTCATGGCGCTGAGGACAGACTGCGGTGTCGAAATCTCGGCCGAAGGGTGAACAATACGGCGGCGGGCTTTCACGGCCGGCGGTTCAGCGAGACGCGACGTAAGAGAGCGAAGCTGGGACCGCCGGATAAACCGGGTAATTGAGGACGGACGAATGACGGCGAATTTCGGCGGCGAATTGCTGGCCGCCGCTCTCGCCGGGGTCGACGCCGGTGAAGATCCCCTGCGGCATGTCGCCGATCTGCCGGCGTCCGCGGGCCGCGTGGGCAGTTGGCCCGGTTGGGCCGATCACGACGTGATCGGTGCCTTCACCGGACGCGGAATCGAGGCCCCGTGGTCGCATCAGCTGGCCGCCGCCGAACTGGCGCACGCCGGGCGCCACGTGGTGATCAGCACCGGCACGGCGTCCGGAAAATCGCTCGCCTACCAGCTTCCGGCGCTGCAGGCCCTGGCGAGCGATCCTCGCGCCCGGGTGCTCTACCTGTCACCGACCAAGGCACTGGGACACGACCAGCTGCGTGCGGCGCACAGCCTGAGCGCCGCGGTTCCGCGACTGGCCGGGGCGGCCGGTGCGGTGGCGCCCACCGCCTACGACGGCGACAGTGCCGCCGAGATACGCCGGTTCGCCCGGGAACGATCACGCTGGGTGTTCTCCAACCCCGACATGATCCACCTGTCACTGCTGCGCAATCACGCCCGCTGGGCGGTCTTTCTGCGCGGGCTGCGTTTCGTGGTCGTCGACGAATGTCACTACTACCGGGGAATCTTCGGCTCGCACGTGGCAATGGTGTTGCGACGACTGCTGCGACTCTGTGAGCGTTATGCGGCACCCGGGTCGGCACCGCCGACGGTGATCTTCGCCAGCGCCACCACCGCGTCGCCGAGCGCCAGCGCGTCGGCACTGATCGGACAGCCCGTCGCGGAGGTCACCGAGGACGGGTCGCCGCATGGGGCGCGGACGGTGGCGTTATGGGAGCCCGCCCTGCGCACCGACGTGACCGGCGAGCACGGCGCGCCGGTGCGGCGCGCCGCAGGTTCCGAAGCGGCCCGGGTGATGGCGGACCTGATCGCCGAGGGGGCGCGCACCCTGACCTTCGTGCGCTCCCGGCGCGGTGCAGAACTCACCGCGTTGGCCGCGCGCACCCGACTGGAATCGATTGCGCCGGCCCTGGTCGACAAGGTGGCCTCCTACCGGGCCGGATACCTGGCCGAGGACCGACGCGCCCTGGAGCGCGCGCTGGCCGACGGCCGGCTCTACGGGTTGGCGACCACCAATGCACTGGAACTCGGCGTGGACATCGCCGGCTTGGACGCCGTCGTGATCGCCGGATTTCCCGGCACCGTCACCTCGTTCTGGCAGCAGGCCGGACGGTCGGGCCGGCGCGGGCAGACCGCGCTGATCGTGCTGGTTGCCCGTGACGACCCGCTGGACACCTATCTGGTGCATCATCCCGAGGCCCTGCTGGACAAACCGATCGAGCAGGTGGTGATCGACCCGGTCAACCCCTACGTGTTGGGGCCGCAGCTGCTCTGCGCGGCAGCCGAACTGCCGCTGACCACCGCCGAGGTGACGCAGCTGGGCGCAGAGCAGGTGGCCGCAGACCTGGTCGCCGAGGGATCGCTGCGGCGCCGCGCCGAGAAGTACTTCCCGGCGCCGGGACTGGACCCGCACGCGACGGTGGACATCCGCGGCTCGGCCGGCGGGCAGGTCGTGATCGTCGAAGCCGACACCGGGCGACTGCTGGGCAGCGTCGACGCGGGCCGCGCGGCGGCCACCGTCCACACCGGGGCGGTGTATCTGCATCAGGGTGAGAGCTATCTGGTCGATTCGCTGGACCCCGAACGCCAGATCGCCTTCGTCCACGCCGAGGATCCCGGTTACGCCACGTTCGCACGGGAGATCACCGCCATCGAGGTGACCGGTGAAGGGGAACGACGCCGGTTCGGCCCGGTCTGTCTTGGCCTGGTTCCAGTGACCGTGACCCACCAGATCGTCGGTTACCTGCGGCGCCTGCCGACCGGCGAGGTCCTGGACTTCGTTGACTTGGATGTGCCCCCGGCAACGCTGCCCACCATGGCGGTGGTCTACACCGTCACCGTTGAGGCCCTGGCCGGCTGCGGGGTGGACGAGCCCGCCATCCCAGGGGCCTTGCATGCCGCCGAGCATGCGGCGATCGGCCTGCTGCCGCTGGTGGCCAGCTGCGATCGGGGCGACATCGGCGGCCTGTCCACCGCGGTGGGTCCCGAAGGCCTCGGCGGTCTGCCCAGCGTCTTCGTCTATGACGGCCATCCTGGCGGGGCGGGCTTCGCCGAGCGGGGATTCCGGGCTGCGACCACCTGGCTGACCGCGACGGCAGAGACGATCGAATCCTGCGAATGCCCACAGGGCTGTCCCTCGTGTGTGCAGTCACCCAAATGCGGCAACGGCAACGATCCCCTGCACAAGGACGGCGCGGTGCGGGTGCTGCGACTGGTACTCGACGAGCTCGACGGCTCGCGCGGTGACCCTGACTGACTGCGGGAGTCGGCCGACCCCCCGAACGGCCGACTCCCCCGAGCCCTTACCCCGCCAGCTGCATCGCAGCGACGGGCGTCTGGCGCGCGCAGAATCACGCGGGACAGTAAGACGAACGGTCGAGAGATGCGATCCGTTCCCAATCCGGTACAGGACCGGATGCGGCCGTAAGTTACCGGCTACACCGGATCCTTCGCAACTCGACAAGGCGCCCGATTGCGCGAAATTCGCCCCAATTCCGGGAAATTATTCGCTGTTGATGCTGGTAGAAGCCCACTTCCCGTAATATCGACGAATTATGGCGCACGACTGGTTACTGGTGGAGACGCTCGGTGGTGAACCGGCAGTAGTCGCGCAGGGCCGTCAGGTGAAGAATCTGGTGCCGCTCGCGCAGTTTCTGCGACGCAGCCCACACCTGCCGTCGATCCAGACGGCGATCGCCGAGTCGGTTCGCTCCGGGCAGGCCTTGGCCAGCATCACAACGCGCCGCGATCGCGTGATTCGCACCGAGCCGGTGGTGATGTCCGACGGCCGGGTGCACGGCGTGCACGTCTGGACCGGGCCGGCCGACATGGAGCCGCCCGAGCGGCCCATCCCAGGCCCGCTGAAGTGGGACCTGACCCTGGGGGTGGCCACCGATACCCCAGAGTCGCTGGCCAACAGCGGCAAGGACCCTGAGGTGGAGGCCACCCACGGCCGGGCGTTCATCGAGGAGTTACCCGCCCGCGAATTCACCCCCAACGAGAACAAGGTGCTGGCCCTGGCGATCCGGGCCGAAGCCGGCCAGGCCCTCTGCAGCAGCTGGGATGTCACCGATTTCCGTGGCGAGCCCATCCGGGTGGGATTCGTGGTGCGCACGGCACGTGAGTCCGTTGCCGGTGGTCGCGAACATCTGGTGTCGCGCGGGATGAACTGGCGCAGCCAGTTCGAGGGCGCGCCTGCGCGACCCGATTTCCTGGCGCAGCAGATCCTGCACGCGCTGGCGCAGCCGGGCGTGTACCGGGCCATGGGCGATCTGTCCAACCGGCGGCTGCTGAAGTGGCTCGACGAGCCGTGCCCGCTCTACGACTGGCGCAGTCCGGCGGCATCACGAGTTCACCCAGACGACCAGGAGCAGGCCGCCCGGATGGAGAACGACATGGCTCGCTCGCAGGCACCGGTCAGCGGCGTGCTGCGGCTGCTTCAGCAGGACGGCGGATGGGCACCCGTCCATGTGACCGTCACCCAGGTGGAACTCGACGAAGGCACCATGGCCGCCTTGGTCGCGCTCCGCGTGCCCACCGAGGCCGAAGTCAACGGGGCGGGTTTGGGTACCTCCGGATCTCCCTAACCGGCTGGCCCGGCGCGCGCGGCCGCACGGGCGGGACCGAACCGCCAGCCGGGCACGGGTATCGCCACAGCGATCACCACATCGAGTCCCTCTACAGCGCAGTTGATTTCACCGGCCCGCATCCGCGAGCCCAGCCTGACGGCTTGCTCGCAGGCGCTCGCCGGCCCAGCCGGAACCCCGCTTGCGCCGGCCAGTGCGGCCAGGTCGGCCACGGCCTGCGCACGGTGCCGCGCGATGACCGCGCCGCCGAGCAGGAATCCACCGCCGGTAAGGCTCAGCAGCGTGGCGACCATCGCGGCGGCGGCCACGGTGGCTGCGCCGGCCTCACCCCGGCGGTTCGAGCGCCGAGACGGACTCGGCCGCGACGGCCAAGCCGGGCAACAGGATCGGGCGAGCGGTGACCCGCGCCACCACCAGGTCACCTTCGGCATGCAGCTGCACCGTCGCACCGGCCGGGGCGATCTGCCGCACCACGACGGTGACCGCGGAGACATCACCGCGCGCCCCCAGCCGGGCCGCTTCGCGTGCTGCGTCGATGCACCGGATCTGGGTAGATACCGCGCTGATCCCGGCCACACACAGCACAAGCACCGAGACCAGCGCCGCCAGCGCGAATGCCGCCTCGACCGTGCTGGCGCCGGCGTCGTCGGCGCAGGGCGCATGGCCGCACATCGCCTGTCAGACTTTGGTGCTCAACGCACGGGCGATGACCCGATTCAACGCCGACACGATCGAATCGCCGGTGACCACCGTGTACAGGATCGCGCCGAACGCCGCTGCGGCCACGGTGCCGATCGCGTACTCCACCGTGGACATCCCGGATTCGTCATAAGCCAGTAGCGCCAGCTTCGCACCGAGACCGCGGACCACGCTACGTGCTTGCGGCATAAAACTTTTCATCGCTCCTCCTTGATCAACACCCGTCGGGTTTCCGCGGCCGGCCCGCGAAGCATCGGCGCGATCACAGCAGACCCGATCGCAGGACATCGCCGGCCAGACCGGCCACCACCGGCACGATGCCCAGGCAGACAAAGGCAGGCAGGAAGCACAACCCCAGTGGGCCGGCGATCAGCACCCCGGCCCGCTCCGCGGCGGCCGTGGCAGAATCCGAAGCCTCGGATCGGCACTGGACGGCGAGCTCGCCGAGACCAGTAGCCAACGCCACACCGGAGGACCCGGATCTTCGGGCCAGGCGCAGCACTGCGGTGGTCGTCGAGTCGAGGCCACCGCCATCGCGGCTGTTGGGCTCCGACCAGGCGATTCCCGGTTCGGCACCGAGCGCTAACAGATCCGAGCCCCGGCGCAGGGCCGCCGCCAGCTGTGGCGGCGCATGCCGGGCAGTGGCGGCGGCCGCTCCCGAGACCGACATTCCCGCGTTCAGACACAGCGCGAACACCTCCAGGTCCGCGGCGAGCGCCAGCGCGTCGACTCCCCGATCAGCCGCGCGCAGCGGCGGGGGCTGCGCTCGCAGTGATCCAGCACGTGACCGGACCGTCGCCGGCCCTGCAGCGGCAAGTATCGCCAGGGCCAGCAACAGCGCGGCGCCGCTCACGCGCCGCCACCCAGCCCGCTGGTGATCCGATCCGACCACAGCAGGCCCGCGCAGACCAGACTCACCCCTATCAGGGCCAGCACTCCTCCCGATTCGCTGAGCAGGAACGGGACCGGACGCGCGCCGATCACTTGGCCCAGCAGCACCCCGAGCACCGGCAGGCCGGCCAGAAGTGTCGCCGAGGCGCGAGCGCCGGCCATCCCGGCTGCGGTGCGCGCCGAGAATCGGTGTCGGGCAGTCATGTCGTTCTGCGCGGCCTGCATCAAGCTGGCGATCGCCACGCCGTGGCGCCCCCCGAGCTCCCAGTAGGCGGCGAGCCGCTCCCACTGCCCGGGCAGCGCCGACGCGCGCGCCGCATCGCGCAGGCCGTGCGCGACGTCGGCGCCCAGCCGGGCCCGAGCGGCGACGCCGCCCAGACCTGCCGCAACCCCGCGGTGGGTGGATTCGGCGGCCGCGACGGCGAATGCCCGCAGCGGATGTGCGCCAATACGCAGCTCACCGGCCAGGACCTCCAGCGCGGCTTCCCAGGCCCGCGACTCCGCCGCCGCCCGCCGGTGCCGGCTGCTACGGCGGCGTCGTACCGCGGCCGTGGCCACCACCACCAGACCGGCCAGCCAAACGCCGAGCGGTAGGACGATCCCAGCGAGCGCAACCGCGCCGATCGTCACGCTGATAAGGCCCCACCGAACGGCCCCACGGCGCCCCTGTCCGTGGCGCGGGCGGCTGTCAGGTGCAAGACGGCCGCGCGGTGACACGCCCAGCAGCAGCGCCATGGCCAACGCCAGCGCGGAACTCGCCGGTCCGATCATGCGGGCAACCGATCGCGCAGCAGGTCGTGCAACTCGCCGGCATGGCGAGTCAGGCCGATCCCGGCCTGCCATACCGGTGCCGCCTGGACCTGCCAGGAATCGGCACGGCGCAGCAGTGAGATGTCGGTGAGCCGGCGTCTGCCGTCAGGCCCCCGTGCGACGTGCACCAGCACTTGGACGGCTGCCGCCAGTTGGCTGTGCAGGCCGACACGGTCCAGACCACCCAGCGCGGCGAGCGCTTCAAGCCGGGCGGGCACGTCGGCTGGGTTGTTGGCATGCACTGTTCCGGCGCCGCCGTCGTGGCCGGTGTTCAAGGCCGCGAGCAGATCGACCACTTCTGCGCCCCGCACCTCTCCGATCACCAACCGGTCCGGGCGCATCCGCAGGGCCTGCCGAACCAGGTCGCGTAACTCCACCGCACCGGCGCCTTCGACGTTGGCCGCGCGCGCCACCAGTCGGACCAGATGCGGGTGGCGGGGCTGTAGCTCGGGTGCATCCTCGACGCAGATCAGGCGCTCCCCGTCACCGACCGAGCCGAGCAGTGCGGACAGCAGCGTCGTCTTGCCTGCTCCGGTCCCACCGGAGACCAGGAACGCCAGCCGCGCGGCAATGACGTCGGACAGCAACTCGGCAGCCTGCGGTGCGATGGCGCCCACCTCGATAAGGGCGGCAAGATCCTGGGTGGCCGGCCGCAGCACCCGTAACGACAGACAGGTGCCGTCGGCGGCGATGGGCGGCAGGATCGCATGCAGGCGCACGGTGAATTCGCCGGTGCCGATCCCGCGCAGTTGTCCGTCCACCCAGGGTTGAGCGTCGTCGAGCCGGCGCCCCGCGGCTACCGCCAGCCGCTGGGCCAGCCGCCGAACCGCAGCTTCGTCGGCAAAGCGGATCTCGGTACGCCGCAGGCCGCCACCGTCGTCGACCCACACCGCATCCGGGGCGGTGACCAGCACGTCGGTGGTGCCGGCCGCACACAGCAGGGGCTCCAGCACTCCGGCGCCGGTCAGCTCGGTCTGCAGCACCCGCAGACTGGACAGCATCTCGGTGTCGCCCAGGACGCCGCCGGATTCGGCGCGGATCGCTGCCGCCACCATCTGCGGCCGCAATGCCGACGACTCCCCCGACTGCGCCGCGAGACGCTCCCGGACGCGGTCGATCAGCGAATCCCTCATGACACCAAGGCTTTCCGCTGGGGCAGAACGGCAAGGACTCGCGCCGCCGCCACGGCCAGCGGGGCACGGCGATGCAACCTCAGACCCGTGTACTCCAGCCGGTGAGACAGCCGCGGCTCGGCCCGTAGCGAGGTCAGCAGGGGGAGCCCGACGATGTCGGCCACCTCGGCAGCGCGCAGGCCGCCCGGGGCCGGTCCACGCGCGACGAGTCCGACATTGGGGTTCAGCGCCCGAAGTCGCGACGCGATCGAGGCGCCCGCGGCACACGAACGCACGTCGCAGGGGCTCACGAGCACAGCCAGATCTGCGGCCCCTAAGGCCGCCTCGACCGGATCGGTCCACGTCCGCGGTAGGTCGCAGACCACGGTGACCCCGCCGCGACGGGCCGCATCCACGACGGCTTCGACGGTGCCGCTGTCGATGTCGGGCACGTCAGCCTCGGGGTGGCCGATCGATGCGGCCGACAGGACACTCACCCCACGCTGGCGGGGTAGCGCGGCGCGCAGCGCCGGCCAGGTCAGTCGCCCGCTGCGCTGCGTCAGGTCACGCCAGCGCAGGCCGGAGGTGCGCTCGGTTCCGACCAGCAGGTCGATGCCCCCGCCCCACGCATCCAAGTCCACCAGCAGTGCGTCTCCAGCGCTCTGCGCCAGTGCCGCGGCCAGCAGCGAAGCCCCTGCCCCGCCGCGCGCGCCGATCACGGCGATGACATCGCCGCAACGGCCGCCGTCGCGCACCGACTCGCCCGCCTCGGCCAGCTCGGTCACCAACTCGTGGGCGTCGACGGGCAATGCCAGCACGCCTTGCGCACCTGCTGCCACCCCGGCCTGCCAGTCGGCCGCAGTGGGCGAAACGCCGGTGAGCACCACCACATGGGGGCGGCGCGGCAGCCTGGCCGGACCACACCGAGCGGCGGCCTCGCGGTCAAGCACGACGGCCGACGCCGCCGACCAGGCTCTGCGGCTCGGCATGGCGGGGCCGAGGTGGATCACGCGCATACCGACCGCCGCGGCCACCCGATCGACTTCGTCGCGCAGGGCGGCTTGGGTGACGAGGGACAACAGGCCGGTGGCGGCGTTCACCGCCTCACCGTGGCGCGACAGCGCCCCTGAGCGCCATGACGACCATGCCAACTGTGGATGAAAAATCCGACTGTGGATAACCCGGGGTAATGCTAGGACGAATAAATCAAACTATTCGTATGCATAGCCAGATCTGAAACACGTTTCAGTCAACGGGAGGAGGCTCCGGCGAATTTTTTACCGGTGAAAAAAGACGACCCCCGCCAGGGGGGGAGGAGGCGGAGGTCGTCGCGTATCAACCCCGGGGGGTCGGGCCGATACACCCTCGGCATAAGCCGAGTGATGCCACTATACACATGACTGGGTGGTCGGGCGCAAGTGTTACATCAAATGCACGCCGGCTGTGCCTCACTGTGCGTGAGGTGCTCTTTCGGGCGTAGCGCCCGCTTGGTTGAGGCCGCCGACCTATGCTGAAGCGGTGACCGCATCCACCCCGCAGCCGCAGTCACCACCTATCCCGTCGGCGGCCCCCACCGATCTTTCCGGGCCACCTAGGACCCGTACCGCAGCCTTTCTGGACCTCGACCAGACGGTGATCGCGAAGTCCAGCGCGCTGGCGTTCAGCAAACCCTTTATGGACCAGGGACTGATCAATCGTCGTACGGTTCTCAAGTCGAGCTACGCGCAATTTCTCATGCTGCTCTCGGGTGCCGACCATGACCAGATGGAGCGGATGCGGGCCCACCTGACCAACATGTGCACGGGCTGGAATGTGGATCAGGTCAAGGCGATCGTCAACGAGACGATTCACGACGTGGTCACGCCGCTGATCTTCGCCGAGGCGGCCGAACTGATCGCCGACCACAAGCTGTGCGGCCGGGACGTGGTGGTGGTGTCGGCCTCCGGCGAGGAGATCGTCGCGCCGATCGCCCGCGCGTTGGGCGCGACGCACGCCATGGCGACCAGGATGGTCGTCGCCGACGGCAAGTACACCGGGGAGATCGCGTTCTACTGCTACGGCGAAGGCAAGGTGCAGGCGATCCGCGAGCTGGCCGCTCGCGAGGGCTACCCGCTCGAGCACTGCTATGCGTACTCGGACTCGATCACAGACCTGCCCATGCTGCAGGTGGTCGGGCATCCGTCGGCGGTCAACCCCGACCGCGCGCTGCGCAAGGAAGCGCTCGCCCACGGCTGGCCGATACTGACCTTCTCGCGTCCGGTCTCGCTGCGGGACCGGATTCCGGCACCGTCCGGTGCCGCCCTGGCCACCACCGCAGCCGTCGGAATCAGCGCACTGGCCGCCGGAGCCCTGACCTACTCCGTGCTGCGTCGATTCGCGCGCTGACCCACCTGCCAGCAAACATCACTGGTCACAATCCGATGACACCGCGCGCACTGTGCGCGATTGACCCTTGCTGTGGCGTGCATCACGTAGTACAAAGGAAGCACGGAAGCCGGCAAGGCCAGGGTCGACCCGGAAGAGAAGGATCGATCTCCCGAGCCGCACTTCCCAGTACGGAGAGCGGTACCCACGCGGAGCCACAGCCGCGAAGATGGCAGAAGTGTTGCGGGCCTGCGTAATTGCGGAACGTGATCGGTGTTAGCAGCCCTTTGGGTGGGGTTGCAGCCGAAGAACACCGCAGGAGCGCCGAGGCCACCCACGCAGCCCACGTTGGACGCTTGGTAACCGTGTACCGTACTAGCGGGCGGCGAGCCGAATCCCTTCGGATCGCCGCCCGCTTCGTACGTTCTGCAGGGTCGCCACAGGCGCCTAGCGACCTGCCTCAGCAATCCCCAGAGCATCAAGCGCACCAGTGCGCATCGCGCCGCAACACAGCAGCAGCCACGCGGTGACACCCTCAGCCGAACCACTCGCGAACTCCTGCGCGGCCCGCCGGTAGTCGCGCGCCTGGCGCATCCAGCTCACCTCGGGTACGCCCAGTCCGTGCCTGTCCAACCCGCTGGCGATCGTGACCAGCCGGGCCGCGCCGCGAGCCACCACCCCATCGGCACTGCCGAACGGCGCCAGTGTCAGCAGTTCACCGTGCACCACCGCGGCGAAAACCGGTGCGGCCACCGAAGTGCCCCCGGTGGCGAGGTCGGCCAGCATCTCCAGTCGCCGGCCCACGGCCGCACCGCCCTCGGGCCGCCCAAGGCGGTCCTCCTCGACGAGGTCCGCGGCGGCCAACACGTGCAGCCGCGCCAAGGCCTGCAGCGGCGCACGCCGCCACACCTCGACCAACGTGGTCTCTCCGCCCTCCAACGCCTGGGCAACCCGCAGGGCACCGGCGAACACCGGATCGGAAGTCGCCGCGGCATCCACGGCCGCGGGCCCCCCGTCGAGCACTGATGAGGCCCGCGCCGCCCGCAGGGAAGCCTCCGCGGCGCTGACCGGCCAGCCCCGCATGTTCGTCTTGTGCCGGTGCACCCGCGCCAACTCGTCGCGGACCTGCTCACTGGCCTCGGCCACACCGGGCAACGCCAGTAATGGGGCGAGTGGATCCCGGGCATTGGTCACGGGCTATAGACACTACCGCCGCGGTGATTAGGCTCCTGACGGTGAGCAGCAACTCAGACACCTCTCCCGCCCCCGCAGCATCGACGTATCCGCCGTCGGCGCAGTTCGCCGCACAGGCCAACGCGGGTCCCGAGTTGTACCGTGCAGCCGATTCCGATCGCCTCGCATTCTGGGCCGAGCAGGCCAACCGGTTGAGCTGGGCAACCCCGTTCACCGAGGTCCTCGACTACACCGACGCCCCGTTCGCGCGCTGGTTCGCCGACGGCAGGCTCAACGTGGCCTACAACTGCGTGGATCGCCACGTGGAACAAGGCCACGGCGACCGGGTGGCGATCCACTGGGAGGGTGAGCCCGTCGGCGATACCCGCACCATCACCTACGCCGACCTGCTGGCCGAAGTCTCGCGCGCCGCGAACGCGCTGACCGGGCTGGGACTGGTCGCCGGTGACCGGGTGGCCATCTACCTGCCGATGATCCCCGAAGCCGTCATCGCGATGCTGGCATGCGCGCGGCTGGGTGTCTTGCACACCGTGGTGTTCGCCGGCTTCTCCGCGCACGCGCTGCGTTCCCGGATCGACGACGCCCAGGCCAAGGTGGTCATCACCTCCGACGGTCAGTTCCGCCGCGGCCAACCGGCACCGCTCAAGCCCGCGGTCGACGAGGCTTTGGACGACGCCGCCGAGCACAGCAGTGTCGAGCACGTGCTCGTGGTGCGTCGCACCGGAGGCGACGTCTCGTGGAATCCCGATCGCGACCTGTGGTGGCACGACGTGGTGGAGCCCGCGGCATCGCAGCACACCCCCGAGGCTTTCGAGGCCGAGCAGCCGCTGTTCCTGCTCTACACGTCGGGCACCACGGGTAAGCCCAAGGGCATCGTGCACACCAGCGGCGGCTACCTGACCCAGGCCGCCTACACCCACCACAACGTCTTCGACCTCAAAGCCGCATCCGACGTCTTCTGGTGCACCGCCGACGTCGGGTGGGTCACCGGCCACACCTATGCGGTGTACGGGCCGCTGGCCAACGGCGCCACCGAGGTGATCTACGAGGGCACCCCCGATTTTCCGGACCACCACCGGCATTTCCAGATCATCGAAAAGTACGGTGTGACAATCTATTACACCGCACCAACGTTGATCCGCACGTTCATGAAGTGGGGCCGGGAGGTGCCCGATGCTCACGATCTGTCCAGCCTGCGTCTGCTGGGTTCGGTCGGCGAACCGATCAACCCCGAGGCCTGGCGCTGGTACCGCCGGGTGATCGGCGCCGATGCGGTGCCGGTGGTCGACACGTGGTGGCAGACCGAGACCGGCGCGGCGATGATCACCCCGCTGCCCGGGGTGGCCGCGGCCAAGCCGGGCGCCGCGATGACGCCACTGCCCGGGATCTCCGCTCGCATCGTCGACGACCACGGCGATCAGTTGTCTCCGGACGATGCCGGCGGGGAACCGGTGTCGGGTTACCTGGTCATCGACCAGCCGTGGCCGTCCATGACACGCGGCATCTGGGGTGACCGGCAACGCTTCATCGACACCTACTGGTCGCGGTTCGCCGAGCAGGGCTGGTATTTCGCCGGTGACGGCGCCCGCTACGACGCCGACGGCGACATCTGGGTGCTGGGCCGGATCGATGACGTGATGAACGTGTCCGGGCACCGCATCTCCACCGCAGAGGTGGAATCCGCCTTGGTCAGCCACGAAGCGGTGGCCGAAGCCGCGGTGGTCGGCGCCATCGACCAGCAGACCGGCCAACGGATCTGCGCGTTCGTGGTGCTCGCCGCGTCGCACAGCAGCCTCGGCAATTCGATCGTCGGCGAGCTTCGCGAGCGCGTCTCGATAGAGATCTCACCGATCGCCAAGCCCCGCAACGTCCATGTGGTGCCCGAGCTGCCCAAAACCCGCAGCGGCAAGATCATGCGGCGGCTGCTGCGCGACGTGGCAGACGGACGCGATCTCGGCGACACCTCAACGCTGGTGGACCCCAGCGTGTTCGACGCTATCCGGGCGGCCGACTAGGCCACACCGGGCTAGCTGTTGTGACCACGGACGTTAGGTACGGCGTGGCGTGGTGACATGAAG
>NZ_MVHH01000016.1 GCF_002086515.1 Mycolicibacter arupensis | reverse complement strand
CTCCCCGGCACCCCCGCCCGCACCCAAACAGGTGATCGACGGTGACGGCACCTTCGCCGTCGGGACCGATATCGTGCCGGGCACCTACCGCTCCGACGGGCCACGGGACGGCAATGCCTGCTACTGGCGCCGGATCGGCGGCGAGAAAACTCTCGACAGCGCGATGACGAAGAAGCCCCAGGTCGTGCTGATCGAGCCGACCGACACCGCCTTTCGGACCGACCGCTGTCAGACCTGGCAGCTGACGGAATGCCCACCCACCTGCGCACCGGTCCCGCAGCCGTCGGCCGGGCTGCCCGACGTGCTGAAGGGCTTCGTACCGCAGGCCCGCCCGCCCGCTCCCCCTACCGGCGGCGGATAGCCGGTAGCGCTTCAGACGCGTTCGGTCTCGGCCAGCATCAGCGTTGCGCCGTCGACCAGGGTGCTGATCACGTCATCGGTGCTGAAGTCGCTGAGCCACAGATTCGGGGCGTCACTGCGGTGCGTCATGGCGACGCCGTGCACCGCCACCGACAACGCCGCGGCGATCCGATCAGAATGAGGGTCGGCCTCCGAATCCGGCTCCTCGCCCCGGCACGCCAGCAATCCCCTGGTCACGATGGCCAGCGCCCGGCGAGCGGCCGGCGAGGCGTGACTGTCCTGGGTCATCAGGGCATAGCGCAAGGGATGGCGCTGCGCGAACGACACATACACCCGGCAGCCGATGAGCACGCGCTCCCGCGGGTCGTCGGCCTGCTGTACATGGTCGGCGATCTCGTCGGAGACTTGCATCCAACTCGACTCGGCGACCGCCTCGAGCACGCGCTCCAGGTCATCGAAGTGGGCATATACCGATGGCGCAGCGATGCCCGCCTCCCGGGCGATGCGGCGCAGGGAGACTTCGGCCTCGCTATCCGCGGTGTCAATGACCCGAACCGCGGCAGCCAGGATCTCGTCGCGCAGCAGCGCGCCGTGACCTCGTAGGTTGCGCCGTCGGGGGGGGATTGGCACGCCGTGATCCTAACGTTGCGTTAGTTGTTGCCGTGCGTGTTCTGAAGAACAACCCATGTTCAGATATGAGTTGAGACCATCTAAGTTTGCAGGCGTTTGTTTACATACGTATTTCCTGCGGAGATCGGCGCATCGCCACAACTCCGCGCGCCGCCACCGGGCCGACCGGCGCCAACCCCGCCCACTTCTTACTAATTCGCCAATCGGGCCTTATTTTTCTTAATTTTCCGGTAGGGTGCTCGGTGACACCACTGCACCGGAGGTCCCATGCTTGACGACATCTATCGGTCCGCCCGCTCCAGGATCAGCGCGCTAGCCGCGGGACTCACCGACGAACAGCGGGCGACTCAGGTTCCTGCCACGCCGGGCTGGTCGGTGCACGACGTCTTGGCCCACCTGACCGGCGGCGCCGCCGATGTCTTGGCCCAGCGACTCGATGGGGCACCCGGCGAATACTGGACCGCCCGGCACGTGGCCGAACGTCGCGACCGCTCGATCGACGCGCTGCTCGCCGAGTGGGAGAACGCGGCCCCGGCGGTCGAGGCGAGCCTGCCGAAGCGGTTCGCTGGGCCAAACCTCGCCGCGGACGCGATCTGCCATGAGGGGGACCTGCGCGAGGCTCTGGGTCTGCCGCGGATCGACCGCGAGCACTGGCAGCCATTCCTGGACGTCCTGGGTTACCTGCCAGGACGACGCCTGGCGGACACCCATACCCTGCTGATCAGCGACGAGCTGGGTCAGGAGTGGCGCTGCGGTTCAGGTGAATCCGTCACCGAGTTGCGGGCCGCGGGCTACGAGCTGCTGCGGGGGCTGTTCAGCAGGCGCTCCCGTCGCCAGATCACAGCCTGGGACTGGTCCCCTGAACCGTCGGCGCACCTGGTCGACAGCTTCGGAGCTTTCGGCCACCGCGACGACGATCAGCCGATTCCGACTTGCTGAGCTCAGTCGCCGCAGGAGGCCAGCCTCGGCGGGGAGAACGCCACCGAGCCGACCCCACCCTGCACCGCGCCGTTCGCCGCCAGACGCACCGTGGTGACGTAGGTACAGGTTTGAATCTCGGTGGACAAATTGAGATAAACCACGTTGTAGGTGTAGTCGAACGAGCGCACCAACCGCTTGGCATCCCAGGGCACGTCCAGGACGAAACCGAGCGATGAGTCGAGCGTTCGGATCCAGATTGCCCGCGAACCGGTCTCTCCGATAGACGGGACCACCGAAAACGGGGAGCCATCCGGCGTAGTGCCAGAGACCCTGAGGCTGTCGATGCGGTAGCCGGTGGCTTCCGCCGGTACCGGGTCACCCGGCTGAATCCGCGTGGTGAACTGGATGAAATATGAGGTCCCACCGCTGGTGGCGGCCGTGGTGGAAAAGCTGGTCCAGCTGAATTCCTGCGGCAACTCAGCCGCGCAGTTGTCGATCACGGCGCCGGGATCCGCACACCCGGTTGAGCCCGCAGGCGCCGCCCCGGCCCGCGGACCGGCGTGCGACGCCGCGAGGACCGGCACCGACCAGGCCAGCGCACGCAGCACGACGCGTCGCGGAATCGCCGATTTCGCGAGGCCGGTCATCGGCCCACAGTACCGACCGGGGCGGTATCCGGTTGTTCGAGAAGTGCTGGGGTGCCATGCTCGCCGGATGGTCTGGAAGCGATTGTCCGCTGCGGTCACGGGCCGCCGATCCTGGCTCGTAGCCCTGGTGCCGATCCTGATCGCAGTCGCGCTGATGGTGCTCAGCAACGCCGACGGGGACGCCACCCGATCCCCCGAGTCGCTGCCGGCCAGCGCGGAGTCCGCCCGTGTCGCGGCTGCACTGTCCACCTTCGCCGGCGGGCAGCAGGCGACCGTGCTGATGGTCGCCACCCGCACCGACCGGGCGCCGCTGAGTGCGGATGACCTGGCGGCGGTCACCCAGGCCCGCGACCGGCTGTCCCGGGTGCCCGAGGTGCTCGCCGGCTCGCCCTCGCCGGTGGCGGTCGCTTCCGATGAGCAGGCGGCGCTGGTGGCAATACCGCTTAACGCGGAGTTGTCCGGCTTCGCGCTCACCGATGCGGTCAAGGCCCTACGGTCCGCCGCCGCCGACGGTCTGCCATCTTCGCTATCGGCCCAGATCACCGGCGGGCCGGCCTTCGGCGCCGACATCGCCGACGCCTTCACCGGCGCCAACGTGACTTTGCTTGCGGTCACCGCACTTGTGGTGGCGTTGTTGTTGATCGTCACCTATCGATCCCCGGTGTTGTGGCTGGTGCCGCTGACGGTGATCGCGTTCGCCGATCGCGTGGCCACCGTGGTGGGTTCCGATGTCGCGCGCGCTGCGGGGGTCACCTTCGATGGTTCCACCGCGGGCATCACCAGCGTGCTGGTCTTCGGGGCCGGGACGAACTATGCGCTGCTGCTGATCTCGCGCTACCGCGAGGAGCTGAGCACCGGCCCCGATCATCGCAGCGCCCTGCGCCGCGCAGTGGCCGCCGCCGCGCCGGCGATACTGGCCAGCAACGCCACCGTGGTGCTGGCGCTACTCACGTTGATCCTGGCGGTCACCCCGAGCACCCGCAGTCTCGGTATCTGCGCCAGCTGCGGGTTGGTGGTGGCCGCCGCATTCGTGTTGCTGCTCTTGCCGCCGCTGTTGGCATTGTTCGGCCGGAAGGTGTTCTGGCCGTTCATTCCCCGCACCACGGATACCCCCCCGCCGCCGGCCGGCGCCTGGCACCGTGTCGCCGATGCGGTCGCGCGCCGCCCGGCCCTGGTGTGCACCGTGGCGGTCGCTGTCCTCGCAGTGGCGGCCACAGGCCTGCTGGGTAGCGGAATCGGGTTGTCGCAGACCGAGCAGTTCCGGTTGCGGGCCGATTCGGTGATCGGCTTCGACACCTTGGCGGAGCACTTTCCCGGCGGCGCCGCGGGTCCGACCGTCGTGATCGGCCCCACCGCCCGGTCGCAGCAACTCAAACGGGCGATCACCACAGTCCCCGGGGTGGTATCGGTCGCCCAGACCGGGTTGTCCGAGACCGGCCGGACCATGTGGTCGGTGGTGATCGACGCAGCACCGGCAACCGATCAGGCCTTCACGATCGTTGCCGGACTGCGGGATTCCGCTCAGCAAGTAGATCCTCGCGCCCTGGTGGGGGGACCCGATGCGCAAGCCCTCGACGTCCGTGACGCCGCGGTACGCGATCGCTCGCTGCTGATTCCCCTGATCCTGCTGGTGGTCCTCACGGTGTTGTTCGTCCTGCTGCGGGCGGTATTGGCTCCGCCTGTCCTGGTGGCGGCCACCGTGCTCAGCGCGGTGGCGGCGCTGGGTCTGGGCTGCTGGGCCAGCGTGCATGTGTTCGGATTTCCGGCGTTGGACAACAGCACTCCGTTGTTGGCATTCCTGTTCCTGGTGGCACTGGGTGTGGACTACACCATCTTCCTGGTGACCCGCGCCCGCGAGGAGACCCCGGATCACGGCACCCGCGACGGCATGGTCCGTGCGGTATCGGCCACCGGAGGGGTGATCACCAGCGCCGGCATCGTGCTTGCCTCGGTCTTCTGCGTGCTCGGCGTCCTGCCGCTGATCGTCCTGACGCAGCTGGGCATCATTGTGGGCCTGGGCATTCTGCTGGACACATTCGTGGTTCGCACCCTGGTGATTCCGGCATTGTTCGCGTTGATCGGCGACCGGATCTGGTGGCCCAGCTTTCCCCGTTGAACTCAGCGGCCAGATGCCGCGCCGGGCCAACAAGTCCTTTGCTGCACCGCTTAGATGGCGAAGGACTGCACGTGGTCGATTGCGGCACTCAATGCGTTCTCCAACGGAGCAACATTCCGCTTGACCTGGGTAAGCAGCATGCCGCCCTGGAATGCCGACAGCAGTAGATCGGCCAGTTGCGTCGGGTCGGCATCGGCGCCGATTCGACCGAGATCCTGCATCCGCTGGAGTCCGTCCCGAAAGATGTCGCGCCACTGATCAAAGGCCTGAGCGAGCGCCTCGTGAACGTCGAGGTCTGCCTTGATGATCTCACTGGCGAGCGAGCCGAGGGTGCAGCCGTCCCGGTAGGCACTCTCGTCGCTGACGTAGGAGTTCGCCCAGTCCCGAAGTGCCTCAACGGTGTCGAAACCTTCGAATCGCTCCGCTCGGTACGTGGATAGAACACGCTGGGCCTGCCAGTCAATGACCGCCAGGACGAAGCTCTCCTTGGTCGGGAAATAGTGGTTGAGCTGCGACCCACTGACACCGGCGACCCGACGGAGCTGCTCGTTGTTCGTCCCGGCGACGCCCTTGGCGTAGATCAGCTCCGCCGCGTGTTCGAGGATCCGCGCCCGCGTCGCCTGACCCTTCTCCGTGAGTTTTCGGGGCTCCTCGGCAGTCGCTGAGATCTTCATGCTTCCGACGATATCAAAATTGGGCTTGACAGCCCACTCTGAATCGCGTTTACTTCGGGAATGGGCTATCCAGCCCATTATCTTGATACCTGGCCCGGCTACCGAGCCCCCCAGCTACTGGAGGTTGATCCGCCATGTCACGCCCAGCTGCTCCCGAACGGGCGCCCGCTGGAGCACAGGCCGTCTTGGACCACGCCGGCTTCCAGTTCGGCTTTGCTCCCGGTATGCCCGCGTGCAGCAATCCGCTTTCGCGATTCGCAGCCCACGAGCTCTTCACGGCCTTCTGAAAATCACCCACGCATTCGCCAGAAAGCACAACGAAAGGGATCCACCATGTCCATCGAAAACAACTCGTATGTCGCGGCAGCCCTCAAGGGCACATCGGCCGTGCACGCGACGGCAAATATCCTTGCCCGTTGCGGTTTGGCGCTCGTGATCGGCTGGATCGGCGTATTGAAGTTCCACTACTACGAGGCGCAGAATATTCAGCCACTGGTAGCGAACAGTCCGTTGATGGGGTGGGTCTACGACATCTTCAGTGTCGAGACGTTCTCGTCCATTCTTGGTGTCGTGGAGGTCCTCACCGCGCTGTTTTTGGTGGTCAAGCCGTGGTACCCGAAGATTTCCGCACTGGGCAGCGTCGTGGCCATCGGGCTTTTCGTCAGCACCTTGTCCTTCGTCGTCACGACGCCGGGCGTAGGAGAGGCATCAGCCGGCGGATTCCCCCTGCTATCGATGACCGGCCAGTTTTTGATCAAGGACATCGTGCTGCTGGCGGTGTCGGTTCTGACGCTGGCCGACGCCATGGAGACAATCAATCGGCGGGCAGTACCGGCCAACGGATGATTTGACCGCTGCGGTCGGGGACCTATCGATCCGCCTGCCGGACACGCGGCTGTACCGACTTTCACTCGGTCCAGGGCGACAGTCCGGCAGGCGGGTCGATTACGGTTCCGGCTATGAATCCGTGTCGAATCCGTGCAGGACGGTTCTGATGCGCACCCGGGGCTGGGGCGGCCATGTTCCCGCCAGTGACGAAGAGGCGGTGGCGCGGATCCTGCACGCCACCCGCCGGACCATCGACGAACGCGGCGAGCAGACCAGCATCGCCGACGTCGCCCGCACCCTCGGCGTCACCCGGCAGACCGTCTACCGCTACTTCCCCAGCACCGAAGAACTGCTGGCCGCCACCGCGGCCGACGGCGCCGGGGCATTCTTGGAACAGCTCGCCGAAGCACTGGCCGGCATGACCGATCCCGGTGACGCCGTCGCTGAGGGTGTGGCCCTGACCCTGGAACGGCTCCCGGATGACCCGTATGTCGGCCTGCTGCTGCGGACGCAGCATGCCAGTGCATTTGCCGAGACCGTCACCAGTGAGACCGGACGCAGTTTCGGGCACTCACTGTTGGACCGCCTCGACGTCGACTGGAGCGGCTTCGACGAGCAGAGCATCGACGACATCATCGAGATGGTGCTGCGCACCTTGCAGTCGTTCATCCTGGCGCCGTTGCCCGCACCGGGCGAAGAGTTGCGGCGCCTGCTGCGACGGTGGATCGCCCCGGCGGTGAGTGCGGCGCGAACAGCTACGCCGGGTCGCGTGTCAGCGAGTAGCTGACGCCGGTGAGTTCTTCGGCAGCCTGCCAGAGCCGCAGTTGACTGTCGGGGTCACAGGCCCGCCCGGCCGCCCGCACCAGTACCGGTGGGCCGATCTGCTCGAAACGCCCTCCCGGACCGTAGAACTGGCCTCCGGCGGCGTCCGGGTCGGTCGCCGCCCGCAACATCGGCAGCGCACCCTGCGCGGGCCCCTGAGTGAACCAGCCGGTCAGAAATCGGAATCTGCTGTTGAACACCCAGCGCACCGCGCCGGATTGCTCGCGCAGAATCGAGGTGCGGGTACCTCCGGGGTGTGCCGCCAACGCAATGGCCGCGCTGCCGGCGCGCTCCAGCCGCCGCTGCAGTTCGTAGGTGGCCATCAACTGGGCCAGCTTGGACTGGGTGTAGGCGCGGGTGGGGGCAAACGACTGCTGCGACTGCAAGTCCTCGAATGCGATCACACCGCTGCGGTGCGTCTTACTGCTCACCGCGATGATCCGGCCCGCGGGGGACGCGAGCACCTGGTCGAGCAGCAGCCCAGTCAGGGCGAACGGCCCCAGAAAGTTCGTGCCGAAGTCGCCCTCGAATCCGTCGGCCGTCACCTGCCGGGTCTGATGCATGACGCCGGCGTTGTTGACCAGGATGTCGATCACCGGGTACCCGGCCCGCAGCTCGTCCGCGCAGGAACGCACCGATGCCAGGTCACTGACGTCGAGACGAACCACGTCCACCTTCGCTTCCGGCGCCGACCCGAGGATGTCGAGCCGGGCCTGGGCGGCCGCATCGGTGTTGCGGCAGGCCAGCACGACGGTGGCTCCCCGCATCGCCAGTCCGCGCGCGACCTCCAGCCCAACGCCGGTATTGGCACCGGTCACCACTGCGGTGCGGCCGACCTGCGCTGCGCCCTGTTCCAACGACCAGTCGCCCGTGCTCATCCGCAGCCGCCTTACCCGCGACTCGTCGTCGCGAAACGCTGGTCGGTATAGCGGCGCAGGTTGGACAGGAATCGGCGAAACGCCAGATTCATCAGCGGTCCACTGATCGGCGAGAACCACGCTGCGGGCCCGGTCAACCGATTGGCCAGTGTCCAGGTGAGCCGACACCCCTGCGGGGTGGGCACGATCCGGTAGTCCTCCACGAATACCGCCAGCGCCGAGGTCGAGCTCGCGTTGAAGCGAAATGCCATGTGCTGCGAAGGTTCCCAGGCCAAGAACTCCTCGTCCCCGACGATGCCGCCCCGCATGTCCACAACGCGGGTGGTGCCGACTCCGTGTGGTTCGGGACTGGTCCAGGTGACCTTGGTGATGACGCTGGCCCAGTGCGGCCAGGCTTGGGCGTCGGCGAGCACCTCCCAGACCTGCTCGGGAGTCACCGCGAGGTCGACGCTGTTACTGAACCGCTGCGGCGCACGCTCGAGGAATTCGAGGCCGACCTGCTCACACGCGTGCATCCGAGACAAGTGCTGATACCTTTCACCGGCGGCGGAGCCGCACGTTCAACGTTGATCAATTTGTACATATCTCGATAATGTGTGCAAGTGCCCGGTGAGAAGTCGTCGAAGCAGCTTCCCGCGGCGCTGCTGTCGGCAGCGGCCGACACCCTTCGCCAGCTGGGCCCACGCCGATTCAGCCTCACCGCGGTCGCGGAAGCGGCAGGCGTATCACGGGGCACGGTGCACAACGCTTTCGGAACGCGCGATGCCGCCCTCACCGCGACCCTCGATCACCTCTCGGCGAAGTTCATCGAGACGATGGCCGCAGAGGTCGACCAGCTGGCGACCCTCGCCGAGCAAGTCGCGGCCGCCGCGGTCTTGATCTCAGCGCATCGCCGCGGACCAGCCGCCGAGCCGCGCTCGACCAGTCAGGGCGCGCTGGTTCTCCTTCTCGACCACGGCGGCGACGACCTGATGCAGCGCTCGGTGGCGCAGTGGATTCCCCTGGCGCGCGCCGCGCAACGTCGCGGCGAGATCGCCGAGAACGTCGACGTGGGCCGCGCCGCTGAATGGATCGTACGAATGCTGTTCAGCTTCGAACTCTTGCCGCCCATGCGGGTGAATCTGGAAAATCCCCGAGCGATACGGCGATTCGTCAGCGACCACATCATCAACGGAATGACCGGAGGCCGCAGTGAATCGCCCTGAAGCCCATCCGCTGCGCGTCCCCGAGGCCGCCCTCGAAGACCTGCGGCGGCGACTCGCCAACACCCGCTGGCCGGCGGAGATCGACGACGCAGGATGGAATTACGGAACCAACCAGGGATTCCTCCGCTCCGTGGTCGACCACTGGCTGCACCATTACGACTGGCGCCGGGTCGAGTCCGAGGTCAACGCGCTCGGGTCATTCCTCACCGAGGCAGCCGGACAGCGGATCCACTTCCTGCACCTGCGGTCATCCGACGCCGACGCCATCCCGCTGTTGATCACCCACGGCTGGCCCGGCTCCATCGTGGAGTTCCTCGATGTGGCACCCGCACTGCGTCAGCGATACCACGTCGTGGTGATGTCGATGCCCGGGTACGGCTTCTCCGGACCCACTCGGCGGACCGGTGTCGACGTAGCGGCCGTGGCTGCCGCCGGGGACAAGCTGATGGCACAGCTCGGCTACCACCGCTATGTCGCCCAGGGCGGCGACTGGGGCGCTCTGGTGACCCGCCATCTCGGCGAGCACTATGCGGGCCGCGTCGCGGCCATTCACACCAACATGTGTTTCGCTCCACCGGATGGGGACAAGCCCGAGCTAACTGCCGCGGTGACGCCGGCCGAGCAGGCGGCGATCATCGACTCGGTGCAGCGCACCGCCGACGGCACCGCCTATCTGAATCAGCAAGCGACCCGGCCGCATTCGCTCGGTTTCGGCCTTGACGACTCGCCCGTGGGTCTGGCGGGCTGGATCCTGGAGAAGTTTCACGCCTGGTGCGACATCCGCGACGGCATGCCGATCAGCACCGATCGGCTGATCGACAACCTGATGTTCTACTGGCTGACGGTGACCGGCACCTCGTCGGCTCGGCTGTACTGCGAGTCCGCCCGCGCGGGAAACGGCGCGCTCAGCTCGTGGTGGGGGCATGTAGCCGTGCCCACCGGCTACGCGGTGTACCCGTATGAACTGCTGCAGACTCCGCGGGCGTGGGCCGCCAACCGCTACAACCTGGTTCACTACAGCGTCCAGGATCGAGGCGGTCATTTCGCCGCCTTCGAACAGCCCGCGATCTTCGCCGCCGACCTGGCGGCCTTCGCCGATGTGCTGGTGCAGCAGAAGGTGTTCTAAGTGCGGGCGGCAGGCGCGACAGCCGGCTGCTGACGCAGCGGGCGTTGCCGCACGAGCGTCGGCCACCAGAACCACGGGCCATAGATCCGTACCAGCGACGGCACGATGAACGAACGCACGATCAGGGTGTCGAGCAGCAGTCCGATGCACACGGTCGAGCCGAGCTGGCCGATCGTGCGCAGATCGCTGGCGAGCATGGCCAGCATGGTGAACGCGAACACCAGGCCTGCCGAGGTCACCACCCCGCCGGTAGAGCCCAGGGCCCGGATCAACCCGGTGTTCAGTCCGGCCGGGAGTTCCTCTTTGAGCCGGGCTATGAGCAGCAGGTTGTAGTCCGAGCCCACCGCCACCAAGATGATGAACGTCAGCGGCAGGATCAACCAATGCAGGTGCAGGCCGATCAGATGCTGCCAGATCAGCACCGACAGCCCGAAGGCTCCGGCATAGGAGAAGGCCACCGTCCCGGGAATCACCAAGGCCGCTACCAGACTTCGCGTGATCACCAACATGATCAAGAAGATCAGCACGAACGCGGCGATTGCGGCGATCAGCAGATCCGACCGCGAATACTGCTGGATGTCTTTGTTGTTCGAGCCGGAGCCGCCGATGTAGATCTTCGCGCCGGCCAGTGAGGTCTCTTTCAGCGCGATCTGGATGGCATCGGGGAATCTCTCGACGTGCTCAATACCTTCGGGGCCCATCGCGTTGCCCTCGTGGGTGACGATGAAGCGGGCAGCCTTGCCGTCGGGGGACATCATCAGCTGCATTCCGGTCTTGATGTCTTCGTTGTCGAAGGCGGGGCGGGGAATGTAGAAGAAATCGTCACTGCGCGATGCGTCGAAGTCGTTGCCGACATTGATCATGTCATCGAACGTCTGATCGGTGTTCTCGGCCGCAATACTGCTTGGGCCGTAGGTATTGACGATCAACGACCGAAGAGCGATCTGGTCGTCGGCCATGATGTTGAGCTGAGCGACCATCTGCGGCAGTAGCGAGTCGACGACTTCCAGCGAGGTCACCGCGTCCTTGATGTTGGCCGCCAGCTTGTCGACGCTGTCCATCATGTCCCACAGCGAGCGGAACGCCCAACAGACCGGGATGTCGTAACAGTGTGGCTCCCAGTAGAAATAGCTGCGGAGCGGTCTCATGAAGTCGTCCAGGTTGGACAGTTGCTCGTCCATCTGTTCGGTGAGGGCTTGCATCTCCTCCATGGTGAGCACCGTGGCATGCATCTCGTCGGCCAACTTCTGGGTCAGCGCGATCGTGGTCTGCAGCACCTCGACGGTGTGCCCCATGATCTGTGCCTGCTTGTCGGTGTTGGCGTTCTGCTCCCGGGTGAACGGCAGCTGTTGGCCGTTGGCGCTGCCTTGCACGGTGAACAGGTACGGCAGCGACGCGTGCTCCAAGGCCCGGCCCATCGGCCTGGTGATGCTTTGCACCATGGCGACCCCAGGCAACCGGATCAGGGCCTTGGCCACCCGGTCCAGTGAGATGAAGTCGGCCGAGTTGCGCATGTCGTGATCCGACTCGACCATCAGCATCTCGGAGAACAGCTTGCTCCTGGCGAAGTGCCGGTCGGCCGCGGCGAAGCCCTGGTTGGCCGCGGAGTTGCGCGGCTGGTAGGTCCGGTCGTCGAAGCTGACCTGGTAGGTCGGCACGAAGACCGCGCCGGCAGCCACCACCGCGGCGCTGGCGGTCAGGATCGGCTTGGGCCAGCGCACCACGCTGGTGGCTATCCGGCGATACAGGCGCGCCTTGACGGTTCGTTTCGGATCGAAGAGCCCGAACAGGCTGCCCACGCTCAAGATCGCCGGACCCAGCGTCAATGCGCCCACGACGGTCAGCACCATGCTGATGGCCACCGCCGGTCCCATGGTGTTGAAGTAGTTCAGCCGAGCGAAGCTCAGGCAGAAGGCGGCACCGGCGATGGTGAGGCCGGAGCCGAGGATCACGTGCGACACGCCCCGATAGGCCGTGTAATACGCGTCTTCGCGGCTCTCGCCGTTCAGCCGTGCCTCGTGGTAACGGCCCATCAGGAAGATTCCGTAGTCCGTTCCCGCGCCCAGCGTCAGCGAGACCACCATGTTGACCGCGAAGGACGACAGCTGGATATAGCCGAAATGCCCCAGGGCCGCGATGACGCCCTTGGCGGCCAACATCAGGATCAGGACCCCGAACAGCGGCACCAGCATGGTGACGAAGGAGCGATAGACCAACAGCAACATGAAGATGATGAGGAAGATCGTGGCGATGGTGATGTTGTTCAGGCTCGAGTTCGCCGTCGCCACCGTGTCCGCGGCCAAGGGTGCCGCGCCACTGACATAGACCTTGAGTCCCGCCGGAGGGTCGGAGGCCTCGACGGTCTGCCGCACGGTGGCAACGGACTCGTTGGCCTGCATCTGCCCGATGTCGCCGGCCAGGCGCAGCAGCACGTAAGCGGCCTTGCCGTCGAGGCTTTGAGCTCCGGCCGCCGTGATCGGTTTTCCCCAGGTGTCCATGACGTACTGGACATGCTCGGTGTCGGCGCGCAGGGTGCGCACCAACTCGTCGTAGTAGGCATGGTCCTCGGGCCCCAGCGGACGGTCGGCCTCCAGCACCAGCATGGTCATGCTGGTCGAGGTCGATTCCTCGAACTTCTCGCCGATCGCCAGCATCGCGGCCTGCGATGGCGCATAGGTGGGCACCATGGGACCGGCAAGTTCTTCGGCAACCTTTTCCACTTGCGGCACAAAGGTATTGGTCGTCATGGCCAGCAGGCCCCAGCAGACGATGATCGGAACGGCCAGGAGGCGGACCAGGCGCGCGGCCAGGGGCCTTTTCGCTCGCTGCTCGCTCATGCGGACTTCACCCTGCAGGTGATGTCGGCGTTGGACCGCGCGTTGGTGTGCTCGTCGCGGATCACGTCATCGACCAGGATGCGGCACCCGACGTAGTCGCCGCGGACCTGCACCGAGATGCTTCCCGACACCACCGACAGCATCGTCGTCTCCTCGTGAGCCCAGGGCAGCGTGTCCACTTCGACGGTATGGGGATGCCCGTCGATGTCGAGGTAGGACAGCAGCGCGCCGCCCCCGGCCGCTCCGAACACCTCATAGCTGAGCTTCTTCGGGTTGAACTGTTCAGGCGCCTGCGGCGGGTTGACGGTGAGAACCGGTCCCGGAGCGGACAACTGGTGGACTTTCCACATGGAAAGCGCCCCCAGGCTCAGCGCGATGACGGCCACCAGCGGCATCCACACCCGAGCCAGCACGGACCGGCGCGGCGTGCCCGGACTCACGCGGTGTCCTTAGCCGCGGCGGCCGGAAGTCTCTTCTTCAACGTGCGAATCCGCAGGATTTGGGCGGTCATGTTCACTGCGCCGAACATCGGGATCACGCCGATGAATGTTCGCTCCGATGGGGTCGCTCCGTGCAGTTGCTCAAGGCTGCCGAGCACGTAGACGCAGCCCAGCGAGAAGGTGGCCGCAGGGATGCAGAAGGCGAGCGGCGTACGCAGGTCGTTGACGGCGCGCGTCGCGAATTCGAGCTCCTCACCGGAGAGCGGCTGGCGTGTCCGCACCTTGGCGAGCACCGCTCTGCGCGCGCCGATTCCTTCGCTGATCGGCAACACGGGGCGACGTCGCAGTTGCCGAATGTAGAAGAACAGCCCGGTGGCGAAGAACAACAACGCCACGAAGGCGACCGCCGCGAGGTCCCCGAACAGGCGCCAGTTGGTCCCGAACATGTTCCAGTCCATCGCCGACCTCACCCCCATCCGTGGCTCATCGCCCACCACCGGTTGGAACTTGGCGGCTGTTTAGGGATGCTAAACGTCCGGTAATGAGACGTCAACATCTTATAAAGAGACGTAGCTGTGTTTATGATGGGAATCATGAATGAGCCCGGCCCGGTACTGACCGGTGCGCAATCTCGCACGCGGACGGCCATCCTGGACGCGACGGCGTCGGTGCTCGCCCGTGATCGCACCGCCACGCTCCCCGAGATCGCCGCAGCAGCCCAAGTGGCCCGATCCACCCTGCACCGCTATTTCGCCGACCGTGAGCGGTTGATCTACGAAACCACCCTCGACTCGATACGCATCATCAGCGACATCCTCGCGACCGCGGCGACGGCGGAGGGGTCGGCTGTCGAGGCGATGCGGCGGGTGATCACCGCACTGGCACCCGAGGGCGACCGGATCGTGTTCCTGTTCGCCGACCCCGCCGTCCTGCGCGATATCCCCGCTGAGCGCCTGCCCAACTCGGCTCCGATCCTCGAACTGATCGCCCGCGGCCAGCGCGAAGGTACCTACGATCCCGATCTGACCCCGGAGTGGATTCGTATCGCACTGTTCGGGCTGATGGTCAAGGCCTGTAGCGAGGCCGCGCACGGCAACATCGCGCGCCACAGCATCGTGCCGACGCTGACGCGGATCTTCGAGCGCGGTGTGGCAGCCGGCTGAGCCGCCCCGGGGGGTCAGGCCGTGGCCGGGCCACGAAGCGCCGGCAGCACCAGGGCGTCGATGACGTTCCGAACGAAGGCGGCGTCCAAGGTCTGGCCACGGACAACCTGCAGCAGCCCCATTGCCAAGACCACGTCGGCGATCATCGACCAGTCCCGCTGGGCGTCGATCTCCCCGCGAGCCGCCGCCTGCGCCAGGATCTTGGCGACCAAACCCTTGCCCTTGACCAGCACCAGGTCGTCGACGGCGGCAGCCAGTCCGGGTTCGTGAGCGGCTTCTAGCGCAACTCGCAACACCAGGTCGTTGGGCACGGGATCTTGGTCGGCACGCCCGATCTGTTCAATGAGGGCGTCCAGATCACCGGCCAGACTGCCGGTGTCCGGGACTTCCCTGACCAGCAGGTCGGGCCGCCAGTAGATCAGAGCGTCGGTGATCAGTGCCGCCTTCGACGACCACCGGCGATAGATGGCCGCCTTTCCTACGCCTGCGCGCGCCGCGATGTCGTTCATGCTGGCCGCGTCGTAACCGTTCTCCGAGACCACCGCCAACGCGGCGTCGAGGATCACCGGATCGCGGGACCGATCCAACCGGCCCTCGGTGCGCTGACGCAGTCTGGACTCCATCGCGTCACACCGTCGTCGGATGCGGAATCGGCGTCGTCTCGGCAGCCGGTTCCGGCGCGGGGCGGTCCCTCATCTCGAAGGTGTTCAACGGCCACCAGAACCACCGGCCCAACGCCGCCGCGATCGACGGCGTCATGAAGGCGCGCACGATGAAGGTGTCGACCAGCAGGCCCAGCGCGATCGCGGTGCCCAACTGGCCGATCACCCGCAGTTCACTGACCATCATCGAGGCCATGGTCGCCGCGAACACCAGACCCGCCGCCGTCACCACCCGGCCCGAGGCCCCCATGCCGCGGATGATCCCGGTATTGAGGCCGGCCCCGATCTCCTCTTTGAGTCGCGACACCAGCAGCAGGTTGTAGTCGGAGCCGACGGCCAACAGAATGATCACCGTCAGCGGCAGCACGATCCACTGCAGGCCCACCCCGAGGATGTCCTGCCACAGCAGCACCGACAGCCCGCAGGCGGTCCCCAGCGAGGCCAGCACCGTGCCGACGATCACCAGCGAGGCCACCAGGCTCCGGGTGATCATCAGCATGATCGAGAAGATCAGGATCAGCGTGGAAAGCCCGGCGATCATCAGGTCGATCTTCACGCCGTCCTGCATGTCGCTGTACATCGAGGCGGTTCCGGCCAGGGAAACCTTGGAACCTTCCAGTGGGGTGCCCTTGATCGCGTCTGCGACCGCTTCCCGAATGCCCTGGACGTGTTTAATCCCGTCGACCGAGGCCGGGTCGCCCTGGTGGGTGATGATGAATCGCACGGCGTGGCCGTCGGGCGAGACGAACATCTTCAGGCCTCGGATGAAGTCGGGGTTGTCGAAGACCTCCGGCGGCAGGTAGAAGGAGTCGTCGTTTTTGGCCTCGTCGAAGAACTTGCCCATCAGGGTGGAGCCTTCGGCGTTCTCCTGCAGATGGTGCTGGATGCCCGACATCGAACTGTGGGTGGCGAGCATGAAGCCGCGCATCTTCTTCATCGAATCGATGGTCTTGGGTAGGTCTTCGAGCATCTGCGGCATCAAGACGTCGAGCCGGTCGACGTCTTTGATAGTCGTCCCCATGTCATCGGTCATGGCGTCGACGTCGTCGAGCATGTCGAACATCGACCGCGTCGAGGCGCAGATGGGGATGTCGAAACAGTGCGGCTCCCAATAGAAGTAACTACGCAGCGGGCGGAAGAAGTCGTCGAAGTCCGACACATGCTGGCGCACGGTCTCGATGTCGACCTGCAACGTGTGCATGTGGGCGGTCATGTCGTGGGTGTTGTCGACCACCTGCTGCATGACCCCGTACATGTGTTCCATGGTGGCCACAGTCCGGCCCATCTCGTCGGCCTGCTCGAGCATGGAGGCCATGGAATCATTCATGAATTTCGCGGTCTGCAGCTGACCGGACGCCTGCATGGCGATCTGAAACGGGATGGAGCTGTGCTCAATCGGCGCACCGAGCGGCCGCGTGATGGTCTGCACCCGCCCGATGCCCCGCTCGTGGAAGACGCTCTTGGCGATCCGGTCGATCACCAGCATGTCCGCCGGGTTCCGCACATCGTGGCCGGCATCGACCATCAGCAGTTCCGGGTTCATCCGCGCTTGCGAGAAATGCCGCTCGGCCGCTGTCTGCGCCACGTTGGCGGCGATGGTCTCCGGGGTGAAATTCCGGTCGTTGTAATTGGGCACGTAGGTGGCCAGCGCCAGGAAGCCGATTGCGGCGATGAAGGCCGTCACCACGATGATCGGTTTGGGCCAGCGCGTCACCAGAGTGCCGATTCGGCGCCAACCCCGTTCGGAGACCTCACGTTTGGGATCGAAGATGCCGAACTTGGAGGCGACCACCAGCACCGCGGGAGCCAGGGTGAGGCCGGCCACCATGGTCGCCACCAGGGCGATGGCACACGGCACACCCATGGTCTGGAAGTACGGCAGTTTGGTCGCGGTCAGGCAGAGACAGGCACCCACGATCGTCAGGCCGGAACCCACGATCACGTGCACCACGCCGTTGTAGGCGGTATGGAATGCCTCTTCCCGGTCCTGGCCTCGGGATCTGGCCTCGTGATAGCGGCCCAGGAGAAAGATGAAGTAGTCGGTGCCGGCGGCGATGGTCAGCATCGTGACCATGCTGACCGCGTACGGCGTCAGACCGATGATGTCGAGATTGCCGGCCGTGGCCACAATGCCTTCGGCCGCGTACAGCTCGAAGCGCACCAGGATCAGCGCGACGATCGCCGACCGCAACGAGCGGTAGATGACCAGCAGCATCACGAAGATGACGCCGATGGTGACCGCCGTCATGAGCTCCATGCTGTTGTGGGCAGCGATCAGGGTGTCGGTGTTGAGCACCGTGTTGCCGGCGACGTGCGCCTGAACCCCCGGCGGCGCCGGCACCCCGTTGACGATCTTGCGTACCGCCGCCACCGACGCGTGGCTGGGCGTGGTGCCCTGGGCGCCGTCGAGGAAAACCTGCACATAGGCGGCCTTGCCGTCCGGGCTCTGGGAGCCGGCAGCGGTGAGTGGATCGCTCCAGAAGTCCTGCACGTTCTGCACATGCTTGTCGGCCTTGAGCCTGGCGACGATCTCGTTGTAGTACTCGTGTGCGCTGTCGCCGAGCTTGTCGTCGCCTTCGAGCACCACCATGGCCGTGGAGTCGGTGTCGAACTCCTCGAACTTGTGACCGATGGTCATCATGTCCTTGTAGGCAGGCGCGTCCAGGGGCGCCATCGGCACCGAGTGCTTGCCCGCCACCACGCCCAGCTCCGGGGTGAACACCGTGGTGCCGATCGCGATGAGCAACCAGAACACGATGATGGGCACCGCCATGACCCACAGCAGCCGGGCGAAGCGGGACCGGGGCGGGTGCTGCAGAGAGTTGCTCATACGGATTTCACCAAGCAGTAGATGAAGGGCTTGTATTCGTCGATGCTGCGGTCGTCACGAACCTCGTCGTCGACGATGATCCGGCAACGCAGGTGCTCTATTGCGGTGTCGCCCTGGGCGACGATGTTGGCCGACATCGACGGCAGCGTGGTGACGATGGTGTGTGACCACGGCAGCGGGGCATCCTCGACGAGGTGCGGCTGCCCGTTCTCGTCGAGGAAATTGGCGCTGATGGTGCCCCCGTCGGGGCCCGTGAGTTCGTAGGTGATGTGTTTGGGATTGAACGGTTTCGTGTCGTCGGCATTGGCGTCGGAGGTCGCCACCCGCGCGCCCGCCCCGAAACTGCTGCGCACCCGGACCACCACATAGGCGCCGAGCGCGATCACCACCACAAGAAGCAGAGGGATCCACAGCTTCTTGACCACAGCGAACACGCACCATCTCCTTTGTCGCGCCTGCCGCAGACGGAACTCCGGTTCCGTGGCGACCGGACAGGACTGTACCGCACGGCGTCGGCGACCTTTTCGCGGTAGCAGCAGGTCGGATAAACCTCTAGTGCCGTGGCGCCAGAACTACTACACTCGGTCGTAGCATCGGCTCCGTAGCCTCGGGAGATCGCCCATGAATGTCGTCGACGTATCGCGGTGGCAGTTCGGCATCACCACCGTTTATCACTTCATTTTCGTGCCGCTGACAATCGGTTTGGCTCCCCTGGTCGCGGTCATGCAGACCGTGTGGGTGCTCACCGACAACGTCGCCTGGTACCGGCTGACGAAATTCTTCGGAAAACTCTTCTTGATCAATTTCGCACTCGGGGTTGCCACCGGGATCGTGCAGGAATTTCAGTTCGGCATGAACTGGAGCGAATACTCACGCTTTGTCGGTGATGTGTTCGGCGCACCGCTGGCAATGGAAGGGCTGGCCGCCTTCTTCTTCGAATCCACGTTCCTGGGGCTGTGGATCTTCGGCTGGAGCCGATTGCCACGAGTGGTGCACCTGCTGTGTATCTGGATCGTCGCCATCGCCACCAATGTCTCGGCGTTCTTCATCATCGCGGCCAACTCCTTCATGCAGCACCCGGTGGGCGCACATTTCAATCCCGAGACCAAGCGCGCCGAGCTGGACAGCATCGTGGCGCTGTTCACCAACAACACCGCCCAGGCCGCCTTGTCGCATGCAATCACCGGGGCGTTCTTGACGTCCGGAACCTTCGTCGCCGCAGTGAGCGCCTGGTGGATGATCCGCGCGCGGAGGGTCGACACCGCGCAGCACGCCGAGGGGGATGCGGCCACCCTGTACCGGCCGGCGGCCATCCTCGGGTGTTGGGTGGCACTGGTGGCCGCGGTCGGGCTGTTCTTCACCGGCGACATCCAGGGCAAGCTGATGTTCGTTCAGCAACCGATGAAGATGGCGTCGGCGGAATCGTTGTGCGACACCGCCACCGATCCGAATTTCTCCATCCTGACCGTGGGACGCCAGAACAACTGCGACCACCTGACCCGGGTGCTCGAGGTGCCCTATGTACTGCCGTTCCTGGCCGAGGGCCGATTCACCGGTGTTCGGCTCGACGGGGTCCGTGACATCCAGCAGCACTACGAGCAGAAGTTCGGCGCAGGCGACTACCGGCCGAACCTGTTCGTCACCTACTGGTCGTTTCGGGCAATGATCGGGCTCCTGCTGGTGCCGGTGCTCTTCGCGATGGTCACGTTGTGGCTGACCCGCGGCGGCAGGATCCCTGACCAGCGCTGGCTCTCCTGGTTCGCCCTGCTCACCATTCCCACGCCGTTCCTGGCCAACAGCGCCGGCTGGGTGTTCACCGAGATGGGCCGACAACCCTGGGTCGTGGTCCCCAATCCGACCGGAGACCCGAACGTGCGACTCACCGTCGCCCAAGGAGTCTCGGGCAACAGCGTCGGCGTGGTGGTCACCTCCCTGGTGATGTTCACCCTGGTCTACGCGGTGCTCGCGGTCATCTGGTTCTGGCTGATCAAACGCTACGTGGCCGAGGGGCCGCTCGAGCACGACGCCGAGCCCGCGCCGCCGGTACCCGCCGACGAAAACGACGTGGCTCCACTGTCATTCGCCTACTGATCCGCCGGCCTGGCCGGACAGAGCCTAAAAGGAGGTCGTCGCGGTGGACCTGAATCAGGTGTGGTTCCTACTGGTCGCGGTGCTGTTCATCGGGTTCTTCGTGTTGGAGGGCTTCGACTTCGGGGTGGGGATGCTGATGGCGCCGTTCGGCCGGGCGGGTTCGCGGGACCCCGAGGCTCACCGGCGCGCCGCGCTGAACACCATCGGCCCGGTCTGGGACGGGAACGAGGTGTGGCTGCTCACCGCGGGCGGTGCCATGTTCGCCGCCTTCCCGGACTGGTATGCCACGGTGTTCTCCACGCTGTACCTGCCCCTGCTGGCGATCCTGTTCGGCATGATCGTGCGCGCCGTGGCCATCGAGTGGCGCGGCAAGATCAACGACCCGCAGTGGCGGGCCTGGGCCGATCGCGCCATCGCGGCAGGTTCCTGGCTGCCCGCGATCCTGTGGGGTGTGGCGTTCGCGGTCCTGGTCCGGGGCCTGCCGGTGGACGCCGGCCACCATGTCCACCTCGCCCTGAGCGACGTGCTGAACGCCTACACGCTGCTCGGCGGGCTGGCCACCGGCGGACTGTTCCTGTTCTACGGCGCGGTCTTCACCGCCCTGAAGACCGCGGGTCCGATCCGCGACGACGCGCACCGCTTCGCCGCGCGGTTGTCGCTGCCGGCGACCGCGCTGGTCGGCGGCTTCGGGCTGTGGACCCAGCTCGTCTACGGCGCCGGTTGGACCTGGTTGGTGCTGGGGATCGCGGTGCTGGCGCAGGTGGCCGCGGTAGGGCTCACGTGGCGCCGGACGTCCGACGGCTGGGCGTTTGCGTGCACCGCGGTGGTGGTCGCCGCGGTGGTGGTCTTGCTGTTCGGCGCGCTGTATCCCGCCCTGCTGCCGTCCACCTTGGATCCGCAGTGGAGTCTGACGATCTACAACGCTTCCTCAACTCCGTACACGCTGAAGATCATGACGTGGGCTGCGGTGATCTTCGCCCCGCTGACCATGCTGTATCAAGGTTGGACCTATTGGGTGTTCCGGCAACGGATTTCCGCCGAGCAGATACCGGCTTCCATCGGGCTGTCCAGGCAGCCGTCCTGAGCCCCCAGAAGTCCCGAGCTCCACTGGACCCGCGCCTGTGGCGGGAATCGGCTGCGCTGCGCCGGTTCCTGCTGGGCATGGTGGGTTGCGGGGTCGTGATCTCGGCATGCGCTATCGGCTCCGCGATCGTCCTGGCCCACATCGTGTCTCAGGTGATCACCGAGCCGTCGACACGCACGGTCGGCCACTGGGCACCGTTGTTGGCCGCCCTCACGCTGTTGTGGGCGGTGCGCGCAGTGGCGCAGTGGCTGCAGGCCCGCCTCGGGCAGCGCGGCGCCAGTGCCGTGATCGCGGACCTGAGCGGTCGGGTATTGGCTGCGGTCACCGCACGCTCCCCCAGCCGGCTGGCCGCCGAACGGGACGCCGCGGCAACCGTGGTGACCCGGGGACTGGACGGGCTGCGCCCTTACTTCACCGCGTATCTGCCCGCACTTCTGCTGGCTGCCGTTCTGACTCCGGTCACCGTGGCGGTGATCGCCGGATATGACCGGCGCGCCGCGGCACTGGTGGTGATCACCTTGCCGCTCATCCCGGTGTTCATGGTCTTGATCGGTCTTGCCACCACCGATCGCTCCGCGGCGGCCTTGTCTGCCCTGACGACGTTGCAGGCGCGGCTGCTGGACCTGATCGCCGGCATACCCACCCTGCGCGCGCTCGGCCGGGCCGACGGGCCCCAGCAGCGCATCGCCGAGCTGTCGAACGCGCAGCGCCGCTCCACGATGGCCACGCTGCGGATCGCGTTCCTGTCGGCGCTGGTGCTCGAGCTGCTGGCCACGCTGAGCGTTGCGGTGGTGGCCGTCAGCATCGGGCTGCGGCTGGTCTTCGGCGAGATGAGCCTGACCGCGGGACTGACCGTGCTGCTGCTGGTGCCCGACGTGTACTGGCCGCTGCGCCGGATCGGAGTGGAGTTTCATGCCGCCGAGCAAGGCCGCGCCGCCGCAGAGCAGGCCTTCGCATTGATCGGCGAGTCGGGTACACCGACGGGCGACTGCATCGTCATCGCTGAGGGCGCGCCCATCGACCTGGATCAGCTGCGGGTGGCCGGCCGTGACGGTGCTGCGCCGGCAGGTCTGACCGCGCGGATCGAGCCCGGTCAGGTCACGGTGCTGACCGGCGCAAACGGTGCGGGAAAGAGCACCACGCTGGCAGTCATCGCGGGTCTGACCGCGCCGACCTCGGGACAGGTCACGGTGGCCGGCGTCGGCGTCACCGCGCTGGACCTGCCGGCATGGTGGGCCCAACTGAGCTGGCTGCCGCAGCGCCCGGCGCTGGTGCCGGGGACGGTGGCCGACAACCTGGCGCTGTTCGGCGAACTCGTCCAGTTCGAGGCGGCCTGCGCCGCGGCCGGGTTCGATGCGGTGCTCGCGGAGCTGCCCGATGGCCTGCAGACCCCGTTGGGCCGCGGTGGCGTGGGGTTGTCGTTGGGCCAGCGGCAGCGGCTGGGGCTGGCGCGGGCGCTGGGATCGGCAGCGCCGGTGCTGTTGCTCGACGAGCCCACGGCGCATCTGGACGGCGCCACCGAACAACGGGTTCTGGACGCGCTGGTCACACGCGCGCGATCCGGCGCGACGATCGTGGTGGTGGGTCACCGACCCGCGGTGCTGGCGATCGGCGACCAAGTGGTCACCGTGCACAGTGAAAGGCCCGCCCCCTGTGCGCAATCCTGATCCGCTGTTGTCGGCCCTCGACCTGTTACGGCCACGCCTGCCCCGGTTGCTGCTGGCGTGGCTGCTCGGCACGTTGTCCCTGTGCAGCGCGCTGGCCCTGGCCGCGGTCTCTGCCTGGCTGATCACCCGAGCCTGGCAGATGCCGCCGGTACTGGACCTGTCGATCGCGGTGGTGGCGGTACGGGCGCTGGCGATCTCCCGCGGTGTCCTGCACTACTGCGAGCGGCTGGTCAGTCACGATGCCGCACTGGCCGCCGCTGGGACCGCCCGCGGACAGCTCTATCGGCGCCTGGCAACCGGACCGGCAGAGGCCGCGGCACGGTTGCCCAGTGGCGAGTTGGTGGCGCGGATGGGCGCGGACGTCGACGAGCTGGCGGGCGTTGTGGTCCGGGCCCTGCTCCCCATCGGCGTCGCGGCGTTCCTCGCCGTGGCCGCCACCGCGGTGATCGCGGCGATCTCCGCGGCCGCCGCGGCGGTACTGGCGGCCTGTCTGCTGGTCGCAGGGGCCGTAGCCCCATGGCTGTCCGCGCGGGCGGCCACGGCACAGGAGCACGCCGCCCGTGACCACCTCGCCGAACGCGACCTCGCGGCGATGTCGGCGCTCGAGTACGCGCCCGAACTGCGGATCGCCGGCCTGCTTCCCGGCCTCATCGCGGAGTCACAACGCCGGCAGCGGGCATGGGGGGCGGCACTGGACGAGGCCGCCAAACCGGCCGCGATCGCCGCGGCACTGCCCACCGTCGCCATCGCGGTCAGCGTGCTGGGCGCGGTAGTCGCCGGGATCGGGCTCGCCGACGCCGTGGCACCCACCACCGTGGCAATCCTGATGCTGTTGCCCCTGTCGGCGTTCGAGGCGACCACTGCACTGCCGGGAGCCGCCGTCCAACTGACCAGGTCGCGGATCGCCGCGCGGCGGCTGCTCGCCGTGGCGCCGGCAGTGCCCGAGGCAGCAGATCCGCCCTGCCCTACCCGCAACGGCCCGACCCCGACGCCGCCGCTGCACGCCGACCTCCAGTCCGGGCACCGAGGCGAACGGTCCGTCCGGGTGTGCCTGGACCTGTCGCCCGGGGACCGAGTGGCGGTCACCGGACCCAGCGGGTCCGGCAAGACCACACTGCTGATGACCCTCGCCGGTCTGCTGCCGCCGCTGAGCGGGGACGTGTCGGTGGCCGGCCGCGCACTGACGAAGCTTCCCGAGGCCGAACAGCGGCACACGGTCGGCTTCTTCGCCGAGGATGCGCACGTCTTTGCAACCACCGTCCGCGACAACCTGTTGGTGGCGCGCGGCGACTGCCGCGACGACGAGCTGGTCGCGGCGTTGCGCCGGGTAGGACTCGGCCCGTGGCTGGCCGGTCTGCCCGACGGTGTGGCCACCGTATTGTCCGGCGGCGCCCAGGGATTGTCGGCGGGTCAGCGGCGGCGGTTGCTGCTGGCCCGGGCGCTGCTCTCACCAGCCCGGATCCTGCTGCTCGACGAGCCCACCGAGCACCTCGACATCACCGACTCCGATGACCTCTTGCGGGCCGTGTTGGCGGCGCCGGGGCTGTTCGGCGCCGAGCGGACGGTGGTGGTAGCCACCCACCACCTGCCCGCGGGAGGCGGCTTCCAGCAGGTCCGCCTGCGTTAACGAGGGCAGCGCCGGGCTGCGACGGTCAGCTCCGGGCTAGGGTGCTTGAGTCGGCTTCCGAAACCAGTAGATAGAACGGTTGACTCAACTCATGACCGCAGCAGAGACGTCAGCGCTGGAATCCCGGGTCGGCCACTACTACCGGATGGACGGCACCTACGTGGTGGGCCGGGAGAAGGTGCGGGAGTACGCGCGCGCCGTGCAGGACTACCACCCCGCGCACTGGGATGTGGCCGCCGCTGCGGAAATGGGTTATTCGGGGCTGGTGGCGCCCCTGACGTTCACCTCGGTGCCGGGCATGAACTGCAACCGTCGGATGTTCGAGTCGGTGGTCGTCGGCTACGACACCTACATGCAGACCGAAGAGGTGTTCGAGCAGCACCGGCCGATCGTCGACGGTGACGAGCTGCATATCGACGTGGAGCTGACCTCGGTGCGCCGGATCGCCGGCCGTGACCTGATCACCGTGACCAACACCTTTACCGACACCGCAGGTGAGCGGGTGCACACGTTGCACACCACCGTCGTCGGGGTGACGGCTGAAGACATCGATCCGACCGTCAAGACGGCCGTGCACAACGCGATGATGCATGACGTCAACATCCTGGACGTCGGTGAATCCGACGCCGCTTACCACAAGACGGTGCGCCCGGAGGGTGAGGTGCGTATCTCTGAGGTCGGCCTGACCCGGACTCCGGCGACGCCGTCCTTCGACGAGGTCAAGGTCGGCGACACACTGCCGGTGCGGCACACCCGCCTGGCCCGAGGCGACCTGGTCAACTATGCGGGGGTCGCCGGCGACGCCAACCCCATCCACTGGGACGAAGACATCGCCAAGCTGGCCGGGCTCCCCGACGTGATCGCCCACGGCATGCTGACCATGGGCCTGGGGGCCGGATTCGCCTCCGCCTGGACCGGTGACCCGGGCGCCGTCACCCGGTACGCGGTGCGCCTGTCCGCTCCGGCGATCGTCTCGGCTAAGGAAGGCGCCGATATCGAGTTCAGCGGCAAGATCAAGTCGCTGGACCCGGCCACTCGCACGGGTGTCATCCTGGTCGCCGCGAAGTCCGAGAACCGCAAGATTTTCGGCCTTGCCACCCTGCACGTCCGGTTCCGCTGAGCCGGCGCCCGCACAACCCTTCGCAGGCCTGACAGGCCTTCGGCAGTACAGCTACAGCGAAGATCCAGTTCGCTGACAGCCAGTTTCCAGCAAAGCGTCGCTAGTATCAGTCCACTGAGACGGCGTTTGCGAAGGTGATTCCGCTCGACGGCAAAGAGGCCTCGACGGTGAAGAGGCGTTGACCGGTACCGATAAGCCGGCCGATGACACAACCGGAAAACCTGAAACGGTTGCGAATTCTCCTCTTTGATAATCAGCGAGCAAACGTCCCGTCAAAAGGCCTATGTGAGCGGGCTGCCGCCACGGCTAGCTTGATGACAGCTGTCTCACAACAGTTTTCAAAGGTTGACTGGTACGAATATCAACTGAAAAAAGTCGCACGCTGTTTACATCGCAGGGACCTTGAATAGACAACGGCCGTCTAAGGTTTCGGTTTCTCACGCGATTCAGGCGTCGGCAGTCAGAGCGCGTGACGTAAGGAGTCACTCGAAATGGATTTTGCTGCACTGCCGCCGGAGGTCAACTCCGGCAGGATGTATGCGGGTGCGGGCTCCGGGCCCCTGCTCGCGGCCGCCTCCGCCTGGGACGCCCTCGCCGCCGAACTCGGTTCCACGGCGTCGTCCTACGAATCCGTGGTTTCGAGCCTTGCCGGGGAATGGTCGGGCCCCTCATCGACCTCGATGTCCGCTGCCGCCGAGCCCTACGTGACCTGGATGAGCACCACGGCCGCACAGGCCGAACTCTCCGCCAATCAGGCCCGCGCTGCGGCCGCGGCCTATGAGGCGGCCTTCGCTGCCACCGTGCCGCCCCCGGTGGTCGCGGCCAATCGGACACAGCTGGCCACGCTGATCGCGACCAATTTTCTCGGGCAGAACACCCCGGCGATCGCGGCCACCGAGCTGCACTACGCCGAGATGTGGGCCCAGGACGCGGGTGCCATGTACGGCTACGCCGGCTCGGCCGCGGCAGCCACCCAGCTCAGTCCCTTCGGCCAGCCCCCGGAGACCACCAACCCCACCGGTGCGGCCAACCAAGCGGCGGCGTCGGCGGAGGCCACCGGGAACTCGGCGGCGTCGAACATCGCGCAGCAGCTTTCCCAGCTGGTCAATGCGATGCCCCAGGCCCTGCAGTCGCTGGTGTCTAACCCTTCCGCAGCCACGGTCCCGCCGTGGTTCTCCACCAACCTGACCAACTGGAACACGATCTGGAGCACGCTGACGGGCCCGTACAGCCCGCTGCTGGGCTGGACCTCCCTGATCGGTGGTCCCTTCCTGTCCGCCGGCCAGATCTACTCGTGGCCGATCAACGCGATGGCCGTGTCGTCCTACCTGGCCGGCCCCAAAGCCATCACCGGGGCACTTGTCCCGCTGGCACCTCTGGCGAATACCGCACTGCCGGCCTCTGCCATCAGCAGTGCCACGGGCGCGCTGGGCAATGCGGCGACGGTCGGCAAGTTGTCGGTGCCCGCTTCCTGGGCGGTCGCGGCGCCTGCCACGAAACTGGTCAGCATGGCGTCGTCCTTGCCTGCGACGCTGGAGGCCGCTCCGTTGGCCGCCGTCGCCGGCCAGGACGCCATGTTCGGTGAGATGGCGCTGTCCAGCCTGTTGGGCCGCGGCGTGGGGACCACGGCCACCCAGGGTGTCGGCGCAGCCACCCGGTCGCTGCGCAACGGCGGCGGGGCCGACGCCTTCGGTCCCATTCCGCCCGGCGAGGCCGACCCGGCGGCCGCCACCATCATCGTGATCCCGGCGCTGGATGAGTGAGACAGCGATGACCAGACGCGATCCCTGCCCGCTGACCCAGTCGCACGCGACCAGATAAGGGTGTCGAAATGTACTTCTCGTTGCTTCCACCAGAGATCAACTCCGGCAACATGTACGCGGGAGCCGGCTCTGCGTCGCTGACCGCAGCCGCAACCGCATGGGGGCGCCTGTCCAGCGAATTGGGCTCTGCCGCAGCCGAATACAACGCGGTGCTGGCCTCGCTCGCGAGCGAGTCATGGACCGGTCCGTCGGCAGCGGCGATGACCGCAGCCGCTGAGCCCTACACCGCCTGGATGTCGTCCACCGCGGCCATCGCGGCCCAGGCCGCCGCCCAGGCGCAGGCGGCGGCGACCGCCTACGAAGCCGCTCACGCCGCCACCATTCCGCCGGAAGTCGTGGCCGCCAACCGCACGCAGAACCAGATGCTCTACGCCACCAACTTCCTGGGACAGAACCTCGCGGCCATCGCGGCCAATGAAGCGCAGTACATGGAGATGTGGGCCCAGGATGCCGCGGCCATGGAGACCTACGCCGCGTCGGCCACTGCTGCCACCAAGATCACCGCGTTCACCGAACCGCCGCAGACCACCACCGGGATCGCCGCGGCGACGTCGGCGAGCAGCGTCGGTTCGGCGGCGACCACCGCGGGCAGCAGCCAGATCCTGCAGTTCTTCGCCGACATCGCGACTCAGTACAACACCTTCATCAACAACGCGCTGGCCTCACTGACCGGAAATCCGACTGCCGGCGCGACCTTTTCCGCGATGTTCGCCGCACTCAAGGCACCCATCGGTCTGACCACCCAGTTCAACGACACCTCGCTGCTGGTCAACTGGCCGATCGCGGCCTTCACCAAGTTCGGTACTCCGCTCGGCCGCGTTTTCGAAGGCTTGCCGCTCACCGGTCTGGGCGCCGGGCTTCACGCAGGCTCAGCCGGTCTCACCTCGTCGGTGTCGGCCGGGATGGCCGAGGCGAACCTGGTGGGTAACCTGTCCGTGCCACCGAGCTGGGCCTCGGCGAGTCCCGCGATCCGGCTGGCGGCCACCGGCATTCCCGCCGCCGGCCTGGCCGCCGCCCCCGCTTCGGGGATGGCCGGTGGCCTGCTCAACCAGGCGGCGCTGGGCAGTATGGCCGGAGGCGCCCTGGGCAGCGCCAGCCCCCGCACCGCCGCGGGCGGCGGACGCATTCGTATCCAGGGCGGTAAGGCCAAGACTCCCGTCAAGCTCGACGCGGTGATCGCCAAGCTGCAGAGCCAACCCGAAGCGGTCCAGCACTGGAACGTCGACCAGGCCGGACTCGATGAATTGCTCGACGAACTCTCGAGGAAGCCCGGCGTGCACGCCGTACACCTCAAGGGCGCCAAGAAGGCAGCAGCGCCGCTGAGCTGACGCCCACCGGGCCGCGCCCCACCCCGCCCCGCACCTTCCCCTGAAAGAGAGAGTCATGCTTCTCGAGTTCTGGCACAACTTCACGCACAACCTGTTCAAGCCGCTGCTGTTGTTCTTCTACTTCGGCTTCCTGATCGCCATGGCGAAGGTGCCCTTCGAATTCCCGAACGCGCTGTATCAGGGACTGACGATGTACCTGCTGCTGGCCATCGGCTGGCACGGCGGCGAGGAACTCGCCGAGATCGACGTCTCGCAGATCGGCGGAATCCTCGGCTTCATGGTGGTCGGATTCGCCTTGAACTTCCTGATCGGCACAATTGCCTATCTGCTCCTGAAGTACATGACCCGAATGCGGGAGATCGACCGAGCAACGGTCGCCGGGTATTACGGCTCCGACTCCGCCGGCACCTTCGCCACCTGTATGGGCGTACTGGCCACCGTCGGGATGGCCTTCGACGCCTACATGCCGGTGATGTTGGCCATCATGGAGATCCCCGGCTGCTTGGTTGCGCTGTTCCTGGTCGCCCGGTTGCGGCACAAGGGGATGGACGCCGCCGGGAACATGCCCAACGAGCCGGACTACACGGTGCCGGCGGGCGCCCGCCCGGCGGTGGTCGCGGCCCATGGCGCCGACCCGACGGGCGGACTGTCCCTGGAGATGACCCCCGAGCGTCGCGCGGAGGCAGAGGGAACCCCCAATGGCCGCCTGATCAACAAGGAGTTGGTGCGCGAGGTCTTCCTCAACCCCGGTATCTGCCTGCTGCTCGGTGGCATCATCATCGGCTTCGTGAGCGGCCTGCAGGGCTCCAAGGTCACCAGCGTCGACGACCCGGTCTTCGTCACCGCCTTCCAAGGGGTGCTGTGCCTGTTCCTGCTGGAGATGGGGCTGACTGCCGCACGCAAGCTGAAGGACCTGCGCGCCGCCGGCCGGGGCTTCATCTTCTTCGGCTTGCTGGCTCCCAACCTGTTCGCCACGCTGGGTCTGTTTGTGGCGCACACCTACTCGCAGCTGACCGGCATCCATTTCCAGCTGGGCACCTACATTCTGTTCGCCGTGCTGTGCGGTGCGGCGTCCTACATCGCGGTGCCGGCGATCCAGCGCATCGCGATTCCGGAGGCCAGCCCCAGCCTTCCGCTGGCCGCATCGTTGGGCCTGACGTTCTCCTACAACGTGACGATCGGCATCCCGCTCTACATCGAGCTCGCCCACGTCATCACGGGTCAGTAAGGGGGATTGCGCACCATGACGACATCAGGCAGGCGCGTAGGTGGGAGCAGGATGAGCCTGCGTGGCATGTTTTTGGCATGGGGTGTTGCCGTCGCCATCGTTGGGGCCGCGCCGGCGGGCGCGGACCCCGACGGCGGCGGCGACAGCGCCGCCAACGATGCCGCCTTCTTGGCGGCCATCAAGGCTTCCGGGCTTACGTTCGCCAGTGAAGGTCAGGCCATTGTGGCCGGCCATGCCGTCTGCAGCATGGCCAATAACGGAGAGTCTGGCTTGGCGGTCGTCAAACGACTCACGGCCGACAATCCGGGGCTGAGCATGGAAGACGCCTCGAAGTTCGCGGCGGCGGCGGCCAAGGCTTACTGCCCGCAGCACCTGCAGAAGTAGGCGGCCCGGCTACGCCTTGGTCAGCTCCGCGTAGCGAGCCAGGTGATGGTCGGTGGTTCCGAACTCGTACTGGATCGCGGTGAGCCGCTTGAAGTAATGGCCGATCGCCAACTCTTCGGTCATGCCCATGCCACCGTGCAGCTGGACCGCTTCCTGCCCCACGAAGCGGGCCGCGCGGCCGATGGTGGCCTTGCCCGCCGACACCGCACGCGCGCGGGTCTGCTCGTCGGCTTCGAGGTTGAGGATCGCCAAGTAGACCGCGGCGGCAGACTGCTCGACCTCCATGAGCATGTCCACCATTCGGTGCTGCAAAACTTGGAAGCTGCCGATCGGCTGTCCGAACTGCTGGCGCTGCTTGCAGTATTCGACGGTGTCGGCCAACACCTTGCGCATACAGCCGACGGCTTCGGCGCAGATCGCCGCGGCGCCCTCGTCGCGGGCCTGCGCCAACGAAGGCCATGCCTGGCCCCGCTCACCCAGCAATGCCTCGGCGGGCAGCCGCAGGTCGGTGAACACGATGTCTGCCGCACTGCGGTCATCGATGGTGCGGTAGGGGTGCAGCTCGATGCCCGCGGCATCGGCCTCGGTGAGGAACAACGAAATTCCGTCGTCGCCGTCGATACGCGCGGTGACCAGCAGATGCGTGGCCAGGGGTCCCGCCAGCACCATGATCTTCGCGCCGTTGAGCACCCAGCCGTCACCGTCGGGGCGCGCGAGCGTGGCCACGTCCTGCCAACGGTCGGCCGAATCCGGTTCGGCGGCAGCCAACGCCGTGACCGCAGTCCCGGCCACCAGGTCCCTGAGCACGTCAGCGGCCACCGGACTGCCCGAACGCTGCAGCAGTCCGCCGGCGACGACGACGGCATCGACGTAGGGTTCGATCACCAGCGCGTGGCCCAGCGCCTCGGCGATAACCATGAGTTCTACTGCGCCGCCGCCGATTCCGTCGAACTCTTCGGGGAAGGTCGCGCCCAGAATGCCCAGTTCACCGGCGAAGGCGTTCCAGATGTCGGGCTGCCAGCCGGCGCCGGTCTTGGCGGCGGCACGGCTTGTCTCCAGTTCGTAGCGCGCGGCAAGGAATTTGGTGATGCCGTCACGCAGCATCTGCTGCTCGTTGTTCAGGTTGAAGTCCATTAGAGCCCCAATGCCGCCTTGGCCAGAATGTTGCGCTGAATTTCGTTGCTGCCGGCGTAGATCGAACCGGCGCGGTCGTTGAAGTAACGCAGCGGAGCCACCGCCTGCCAGGGTTCGCCGGACGAGTACCCGTCGGCGGGGGGCTGGTAGTCGGCGATCGGTCCGCCGGGCGCGGTGACGTGCGGCTGATAAATCCGCCCACGCGGTCCGGCCGCCTCCAGCGCCAATGCGGTCAGTTCCTGGCTGAGTTCGGTGCCCAAGATCTTGAGCATCGACGAGGACGCCCCCGGGTTGCGGCCCTCGGCCACCGCGGTGAGCACCTGGTATTCGAGGATCTCCAGCACTTCGGCGCGGATGCGCGCGTCGGCCAGCTTGCGCACGAAGGCGTCGTCGTCGGCCAGGCTGCCACCGCTGGGCCCGGGCTGCCCCTTGGCCACGGTGGCGACCTCTTCGGCCATCACCTGTAGGCCGGGCGCCACCGCGCCACCGCCTCGCTCGAATTCCAGGAGGTATTTCGCCACGGTCCAGCCGGCGTCGATCTCCCCGATCACGTTGGATTTGGGAACCCGGACCTCGTCGAAGAACACCTGGTTCTGGATCTCTTCACCGGAGGTCATCACCAGCGGGCGGATCTCGATGCCGGGCGATGTCATATCGATCAGGACGAAGGTGATGCCCTGCTGTTTCTTGCCGCCGCGCGATGTGCGCACCAGCGCGAACATCCAGTTCGCCTCACCGGCATGTGTGGTCCAGATCTTGCTGCCGGTGCAGACCAGGTCGTCGCCGTCGTCTTTGGCAGCCATCGTCAAGGCTGCCAGGTCTGAGCCGGCCTCCGGCTCGGAGTAGCCCTGGCAGAAGAACACCTCGCCGGTGAGGATCCGGGGCAGGAAGTACTGCTTCTGCGCGTCCGTCCCGTATCGGACGATCGCGTGAGCCACCATCCTGATACCCATCGGCGACAGGGCCGGGGCGCCGGCAAGGGTCGATTCGCGACTGAAGATGTAGTGCTGGGTCAGGGTCCAGTCGCACCCGCCGTGCTCGACCGGCCACGCCGGCGCCGCCCAGCCCCGCTCATGCAGGATGGCCTGCCACGCCATGCTGGCCTCATGATCGGCGTAGACGCTGGTCATGAGCCTTCCCGCGCGGCGCAGTTCCGGGGTCAGTTTCTGATCGAGAACCTCCCGAACCTCGGCTTGAAATGCCCGGTCTTCCTCCGACCACCGCAGATCCATTAATCTCCCCTGCCGTGCCGGCGTTAGGCGTTGTCCGCGGGAGTCTAGCCGTCGCCTCGGCCCGGACCGAGGCGGGCCGTCTCAGCCGCTGGATGGACCGTCCGCACGGATGCGTCCCGCGATGCCGTCAAACAGCAGGGTCCGGCTCTCTGCGGCGCCGTCGAGTACCCGAGTGACGCGCCGACGGATCTGCCACTGCCGGGGCGCGCCGGGCACTCGCGCAAGGTGAAAGTAGTTCGCCGCGCCGCGTGCGATGCGAAACCCGCTGTCCTGTTTGACCAGCAGCGTGGACTCGCAGACCGCGACCGCCTCGTCACCGTCGATGGTGACCACCGCTGGGCCCAGGACATGGGCGCACCCATGGGTGATCAGGCCTTGGTGTCCGGCTGAACGGACCATCGCCGCGATCTCCTCGCGCCCGTTCATCAGCCAGTTCTCGACGTCGTACACGCCGTCCTGGCGCCACAGCGCGGCCGCGGAGTCGGCGTCACCGGCATCGACCAGAGGACCGTAGGAGGCGATCAGCCGTTCGATCGCGCGCTCGTCCTCGATCTGCTCTAGCCTCCGCTGCAGATCAGCCAGCCGGTGCTCGATCATCGGCCCTCCCGACAATGCAGCTCTGCCAGGTCTGCCAGTGCGCGGAGCTGGTCCAGATAGTGGGCCGCGGAATGTGCCGCGAGGGCGGCGTTGACGTCGGTGGCACCGAGATCAACCAGCCTGCCGATGCGATCCAGGGTCTGCTGTGGGGCGCCGATCGGGTCCAGGGGCGGCGTGGACAAGGCCACCGTGAAACCCTCCGGCAGGTCCACCCCGCCAAGATATTCGGTCAATGTGGCGGCGCTGAGGCCGAACGGTGTCCAACCGTCGCCCAGCTGCACCGCGCGCCGTAGTGAGCGGCGGGTGTGCCCACCCACCCAGATCGGCACCCGCGCTTGGACGGCGCAGGGCTCCACGAGCATGCCCTCGAAGCTGTAGTAGGTGCCGTGATAGGCGGGGCGGGTCTGCGACAACGCCGCGCGCAATGCGGCCAGTGAGTCGTCGGCGCGCGCGCCACGGTCGTCCCAGGCACAGCCGAGCAGATCGAACTCCTCACGCAGCGAGCCGACTCCGACGCCCAGGGTCAGCCGTCCTGCACTGAGGCGGTCGAGGGTCCCATAACGCTTGGCGATCTCCAGCGGATGGTGATAGCCCAGCACCACAACGGAGGTGACCAGCCGGATCTGACTGGTGTGGCCGGCCAGAAAAGCCAACGTGGCCAGAGGATCCCAGTAGGTGGCCCCGCGGCCGCCGGCGGCGTCGGCGGGAACGGCGACGTGCTCAGAGCAGGTGAGGTGGGCGAATCCCAGTTGGTCGGCGAGTGCGGCGATCTGGACGAGGTCGCTGACCGCGGCGTCGGCTTCCCAGCTGGACGCAACCCCGGGAATCTGGATCACCATGGGCGTGGCCAGGCCAAGTCGCATCAGCGGGCCCATTCGGAGCGACCGTTGTACCGCAATGACTCTGGGCCTTCCGCTGCGTCGCGAGAGTGGGGTAACCTCGCCAGGGGCGAAACTAGAATTCATTTTAGTTATGGGAGGCTGGGTTGTCTAGCGGTGATCAATCCGGGTGGGCATCACAGTACGGTCCGTGGGCCGTGGTGGCGGGTGGCTCCGAAGGTGTGGGAGCCGAGTTCGCGCAGCTCTTGGCAACTGCGGGCGTAAACCTGGTCTTGATCGCGCGTGCACCGGCTCCGCTGCGCCACACCGCCGATCGTTGCCGCGCACTGGGGGTACAAGTCCAAGAACTCGCCATGGACCTGGCCCGGCCAGACGCCGCAGCGCACGTCGCTGCGGCGACGTCGGAACGTGAAGTCGGGCTGCTGATTTACAACGCCGGCGCCAACACGCACAGCGCCGAGTTCCTCGACGGCGATCTGGCGGCGTTCGAGCGCGTGCTGGATCTGAATGTGCGGACTCCGCTGGGGCTGGTCCATCACTTCGGCTCGCCTATGCGCCTGCGCCGCCGGGGCGGCCTGCTGCTGGTCGGGTCGCTGGCCGGGTATCTCGGGTCGGCACGCCAGAGCGTCTACGGCGGCGCCAAGGCGTTCTCCCGGATCTACGCCGAGGGCCTGTGGCTGGAACTGCGTGCCGCCAACGTCCATGTCCTGGAGCTGGTTCTCGGGGTGACCAGAACGCCTGCCATGCGGCGGGCCGGGCTCAATTTCGACATCCCTGGGATGCGGGTGTCCGATCCAGCCGACGTCGCCCGCGAGGGACTCGAGGCGCTGCCCCACGGGCCGGTGCACGTGATCACGGCGCACGCCGGCAACCCCGCGCTCCGGGCTACCTCGGATCGGTCCGCGGCGGTTCTCGCCGCGCATCGGACGATGCAACTGCTGCTCAATTCGACCCCCCACGAGTCCGATGCCCCGCCCGCCGGTTGAGCGTCAGGCCGCCATCCCCAGCACCGCCGCGCAGCGTCAACGCTGCGACCGAATCCTTGCCACCGCAGCCCGCCTCGGTGCGAGGGACGGGCTGGAGGCGGTCCGGATGCAGGACGTGGCCGATCAGTCCGCGGTGTCGATCGCGACCGTGTATCGCTACTACCCCACCAAGCATCACCTGTTCAGCGCACTGTTGTTGCACTACGCCCGCAATGCCGGTCCTGGGCACCCGCCGACGGGATGTCCGGCAGAAGATGTCACCGATCTGATGATGGGCATCTGCCGATCGATGCTCGCGCGGCCACGTCTGGCCCGCGCCATGATCGCCTCGGTCAATGCCCGCAGGTCCGAGTCCAGCGCCGCCGAAGACTTCGGCCTGCGCGACGGCATCTTGTCCGTTGCCGGGATCGCGCAACCCACGCCGGCGGATCGTCAGCTGGCGTTGCTGGTGGAGCAGTGCGCGTACGGGATCCTGTCGTGGGCGGTGATGGGTGCGACGGCCCCGGATCAGGCCGAAGGCGATATGCGGCGGGCCTGCGAACTGCTGTTAGCGCCCTGGCGAGTCGACCCGCGTGTCACCGCGGCGCTGGCCTGACAGGGGGCCGGTGTTCGAGCCGCGCCCCGGGTGGGGCATGGCCAATGCCGTCCCCAGGATCCAGGCGAACAGGAACGCCGGCATCGCGGTGATCGTGGGGCCTTCCAGCGACAGCGGACCGGCCCGGAAGATGAAACTGAGGATGAGCACCGGATGGGCCACCGCGGCCACGACCGCAAGGTGCCCGGTGTAGGCCGGCAGCACGCCGCGCACATAGACCGCGATTGCAAACGCCACCAGGGCGACCACGATAGGCATGCCCGACATGGCCAGCAGGCCGAACGTCAGGTCGTAGAGCAGGGAAGCCGCATCCGCGCTGCGGCGCCGGTACAACAACAGATCGAAGGCGGTGAACCCGCTCAGCAGCAAGGTCACGCTCACGATGTAGCCACCGGCGAAACAGGTCGGCAGTATCGACTTCACCGGAACCCGGTCGCGCAGGTAGGCCCAGACCGCGGCGCCGAAAACAAGCCACAGCGTGACGCCGATGGTGTTGAGCGTCATGGTCAGCACCAGCCGGTCGTGGTGCGCCAAGGCCCACCGCGCCACATCGACCGATTGCGTCCGGGTCTCCGGGAATGTCCAGATCGGATACACCAGCAGGGTAAGTGCCGGTAAAACGACACCGAGGATTCCGGACCAGCGCGCCACCCGTGCTGCGTCCCAAGATCTGTCGATCATGACTGTCCCCCCTGTTCTCGGGTGAGGTCCCACTGGCCGAAGTCCGCAGCGAAGACGTCGTTGACGTCCACATGCACGCCGTCGATGACGTAGCCCGGCTCGGTCGCGGTGACGATCTCGCGCTGGAAGAGTACGGCTGCGGGTTCACGTTCCCCGTGTGACCAGGCGCGGGTCTGCCACGCCCACCGGTAGCCGGCGCTGGTCGATTTTCCGATCACCTCGTCGGCGATGGCCCAGGTGCACTGCCGGGCACCGCCGTAGATTCCCGTGCGCTCGACACCGAGCACCGAGTTGATCCCGCGAAACCATTGGACAGCAAGCTTTTTCCACGTCGCCGCGTCGATGTCCTCGTCCACACTGAAGAAGATCGGCGCGGTGGGTGGGCCCCCGGCGTCGGAGTGGAGACGCGCAGCCGTGCGGGCGTCCGCCACGCCGCCGTCGTAGCCCCGGGTGAAGTCCGACGGGGAGTGCGTCCAGCCCGGCTTGCCGTACTGGTAGCAGCTGGCCACCTGCAGTCCCGCCGCCCGCAGCCCGTCGGCGTAGTCGCGGGTGACCGGCTTGAAATCGAAGGTGGCGCCCGGCCGTAGTTCGGAGACGTAGACCAGCGCCCCATCGAATCCCGCGGCCTTGATCTGTTCGGGCTGGACGAGGCGGTCGGCGAAGTCGATGACCTGCAGTCCGCTGGCACTGGCGCGCGCGACGCCGACCGTCGCCCCGAAGGCGCCGGGCAGGGCCAGTGCTGGGCCGAGCAACGCGGCATACCTGAGCACGTCGCGCCGCGAAGCGGTACGCGTCACAACCGAGAAGGGTACCGGCCGCAGGTTTCCAGAGCGTTCCGATCAGCTGCGTTCGGTGGGGGCCGGAGCAGTGCCCGCGCGCACCAGGACCTCCTGCGCGGTGCTGGCCACATGCCGTCCGGTGGCATCGACCAGGGTGCCGCGCACCAGGGCACGGTGTCCGGCAGTGGCGACCGTCTGCTGGGTGTACCGGTGCCAACGGTCGAAGTGCACCGGGCGGTGCACCCAGACCGTGTGGTCCAGGGTGAGCCCGGTGTGGGTGGCATGGTCGACACGCTGCGGATGGCTACGAAACGCGGTGTCCACCAGGAGGTAATCGCTGGCATAGGCCAGCAGCACCGCATTGAGCTGCGAGTCACCGGCGGCAGCGCGCGGCAGGCGCATCCAGTGGGTTCTCGGGCCCGGCGCCTGGCGGCCGCCGAGGAAGACCGGCGCTTCGGCGGTGCGCATCTCCAGCGGCGGGGGCTGTTCGATCCAGGCGGTGCCCCGGCCCGCCAGGTGCGGCGGGGCGTTCTGCACCCAGTGCTGGAGCAACGGAAGGTCCTCGGGAGCGGGCCCCGGCAGCGGCTCGGGGGCACCGTCGTCGGTGGCGGAGCTGGTGTCGAACGACACCGTGGCGATCATCCGGGTGCGGCCGTCCTGCTGCACGGTGACTTGACGCGCCGACATCGTCCGGCCGTCACGGGTGCGCTCGACGGTGATGTCGACCGGTAACGCGGGATCGCCGGGCCGCAGAAACGAGGCGTGGATGGAATGGGCGGTGAGCTCGGGGACCGTGGCCGCGGCCGCGGCCATCGCCTGAGCGAAGAGCTGGCCCCCGAAGACCCGGCCGAACCGGCCGGCCTCGTTGCCTGCCTGGAATCGGTCGTGGCCCAGTGACTGCAGGGCCAGGACCTGCTCCAGCCTGTCGAGCGCGTCGAGCGTGGCGCGTTCAAGGCGACTTCCCGACCCCAGCAGGGGGCCGCGGTAGTCGGGGCGCGCGGAGACCTCGGACACCGATGTCTGCACAGAATTTCCTCCTCACCCGCTGTGGCCCGTTCGCGGCGGACTGCCGACACGGGTAGCCGGTGATGTGACTGCTGGTCCATTCAAGTAAATGCGAGCGACATAGGTCAAGGGCGTGGGGCTGACCGCGCTTAGGCGACCACGGGACTTCAGAAACGCCGCGGACACTACCGAAGGTAGCCGTGTGGTTCACCGAATCACCCTTCTACGAGCCCGACTTGCTGTCGGCCGGGCAGGGCCACCTCGGAATGTATTGGTATTTGCCCTAATTCAACTCGGGGGTCACATCGACGTTCTTACCAACACCACATAGATCGCGATGAGCAAATTTCTGGGGCTAGCGAAAATGGCTCGTATACAAGGCAGTTGGACATCCACGGCCGCCAGTGGGCAACACGTCTCGTGGTTCGAAGCCGCCCATTCGAGTTGACTCGCCCCAACGTTGATGCCACCATGGCCGCGACGCACCTCGCTAGGTGAGGCGTCTGCACGGATACAGGCCACTGACCCCAAACGTCGAGAGACGCCCCGGGTCAGGACAGCTCTTCCCGAATTAAGGGTTGGGCCCAAGTGGCTTTCGGCTTAGTGCCGGATACGGCGTGCAGTGCCAAAACTCTGTCGAGAGGGTGCCGTCCGGCCGACGCTGCGCTGGTTCGGTTTGTCCCGCTGTGTAAGTCACAACGGCATCCCCGTGTGCCCTGGCCGTGAGGAGGTGGGAGCGACATTGAGTCCGAGCGATAGTCCTTATCCGAGACCGATGACCCTTTCGTTCCAATCCTGCCCCGGCACTGCCGTCACCCACTGAGTCGGTTCACGTCCCACCGCGTCAACGCTGTCTGCATCGAGAGAGCGCGCTGATTTTGCGTGCGTTTTTCCTTGTAGTGCAGCGTACTTCGTCGTGCAATCCTGAAGGAGAGTCCCCATGTCTTTTGTATCCGCACTGCCCGAAGAGCTGATGGCTACCGCGGTCGACCTGCGCGGCGTCGGCGATTCCGTGGCCGCACAGAGCGCTGCTGCCGCAGCCTCGACTACGGGGGTGCTTCCCGCCGCCGCCGATGAAGTCTCGGCACTGACCGCAGCCCAGTTCGCACGGCACGCGCAGATGTACCAAGCGATCAGCAGGCGAGCTGCGGTTGTTCATGAGTTGTTCGTGGACACTCTGCAACGCAACGCACGAGCCTACGCAGCTACCGACGCCGCGAACGTTACCTCGTTCTCCTGAAAGGTTTTTGAACAATGGACTACGGATCAATGCCGCCAGAGATCAATTCGGCGCGCATGTACGCCGGTCCGGGATCGGGCCCGATGTTGGCCGCCGCGGCCTCCTGGAATCTACTGGCCGCAGAACTACGCTCGGCTGCAACTGCTTTCGAGTGGCTGGTAGCCAGCCTGGCCAGCCAGAGCTGGTGGGGGCCGTCCGCATCGGCAATGACTGCGGCGGCGGAGCCCTACTTTGTGTGGTTGAGCGTTACCGCCGAGCAAGCCGAGCAGACCGCGGCGCAGGCGTACGCCGCGGCCGAGGCGTACGCTGCTGCCCACGCCATGACGGTCCCGCCCGCTGCCGTCGAGACCAACCGCGTCTTGTTGGCGTCGTTGGTCAAGACCAATGCCCTAGGACAGAACACCCCGGCTATCGCAGCGACCGAAGCTCGCTACGGCCAGATGTGGGCACAAGACGCGGTGGCTATGTACGGCTACGCCGCTGCGTCAGCCACCGCTACGCAGTTGATCCCCTTCGCCGATGCTCCCGAAACCACTCATCAAGACGAAGGCGCGCCGAATGCCGGCGGTGTAGACCCCACAAATGCCCACGCCCAGCTGCCCGATGCGTTGCGGAACATGGCCTCACCGGCTGTGGGCACGCGTCCCACGGATCCGGACTGGCACTGGACGAAGTTCTTCGACGGCCTCTTCGACGGAACGTGGGGCCACGATGACGGGTCGGGCCTGAACATCAACGCCCAGTTGTGGAACACCATCGCCGCGACCGGCATTTTCGACCCCGGCGGCAACATCGAAGGCTTTACCGGGCTGGCCACGCTCGGGTTTCTCGCACGCGGCATAGACGGTGGCGCGGCCGCACTGACCCACGGCGGGATCGGGCCCACCCCCGGCATGACACTGGCGTCTACGGCCGCCGCCGGACTAGAGACCGCCGCCCGCCCCTTAGTCGGCGCCGGCTCCCCGGTGGCTGCTGGCATGGGACGGGCCACCCTGGTCGGTTCGTTGTCCGCGCCGGCCAGCTGGGGAGCGGCGAGCCCGAGCGGGGCTCCCCTGGCTGCGGCGGGTAGCGGCTGGTCCGTGGCCCCGGAGAGCAGGTCGATGACAGCCCTGCCGCCCCCGATTCCTCCCGGTGGCGCCGGCCGCAACGGCGGTCACGGGCTGGGCACGCCGCGCTATGGCGTCAAGCTCACCGTGATGCCGCGGCCCGTTGGGGTCGGCTAGCCGGCGTGTGTACTCGAGTCGTCGATCGCTGGAGATGCTGCCGGCGCTTCCTGATAGAGCCGTATCACGCTGACGACCACGACCAGGCCCATCATGAACCACGTCATCTCAGAGCACGTCTCGTAGATGTCGGACAATGCAACGGGCGCGCCCTGGATAGTCGTGGTGGCATCGCCGGCACGCAGCAGCCCGAGGTTGACTTGCAGGCCCATGCCGAACCAGATGACCGACGGCATCAACAACGCCGACCGGGTCGAGGACGTGGGTTCCCGTCGCCACCGTCGTTCGATCAGCGCAAAAGTCTGAAACAGCACCCACCCGGTGATCAGCCATCCGGCGTAGTTGCTCAACGGGACGCCCAGAACGCCACTCGGTTCCCGATAGGCGAACATGTGGCGCACGTAGGCGCCGATCGGATCGATCACCAGGTCATAACCGCCGACGACGAGAGTGGCGACGACGGGTGTCACCACTACCGACAGCCATCGACTCTGAACTTCGCCCACGATCACCCTGGCGAGAATCCACGCCAACCAGGCCAGAATCACCCAGGCCGCCACAACCACGAACGGCACGCCGAACGCACGGGGCCCGTCCGCGTAGTGGACGAAGTAGCCGAACGGGAAGCCGGTCGCGATACTGCATGCCTCAAGACCCAGACCCACGGTCACGGCGACAGCGAAGTAGGCGATGGCCCCGGCGGGCCGGTAGAGCGTCAACGCATGGAGCAACACGAACGTCGCCAAGGTGGCACCCGAGATAGCTTCGGCGACAGCAGATATCGACCCGTTGCTCAAAGCCGTCGTTACCGTTGCAGCGAAGCAGATCGCGACAACGCACCACCCTGCGAGCACCGACGGGCTCTTGGGCGCGCGTGGAGCCGTCGGCGAGGCAATGCTGGCGGGCGTGGACACGCACGAATCGTATCCGTGCGCGATGCAAGGGCGTACGGATGCTCTCGGCGCGGGCAGCACCGTTTACAGCAGTCACATTGTTAACATCGGCGCGTGTCTGACTCTCCACGGACTGCACTTCCTCGCAACCACGTTTCCCGACGTGACGCACTGCGGTACGCGTCCGCCGCGGCTCTCACCGGGCTGGGCGCTGCTTCCGTCGGATCGCCGACCGCTAGGGCTGCGGCGCCCACTCTCATCGACTACGCCATGCGCCAGATCCCAGCGGCGGACATCCGGGCCGCCGGCCACGCCGGCGTCATCAACTACGTGTCGACGTCACGGCCGGGCTCGAACTTCGGCGCCAAGCCGATCACCCGGCCCTACGCCGAATCACTCACCGCGGCGGGGCTGGTGATCGTGAGCAATTATCAGTACGGCAAACCCGGTGGCACCGCGCCGTCGGACTTCACCCGGGGGTATCCCGGCGGTGTCGCCGACGCCCGCACCGCCTGGCAACTGCACAGCGCGGCCGGCGGCGGCCAGAGTGCACCGGTGTTCTTCAGCGTCGACGACGACATCGATCGCAACACCTGGAATGCCGTGGCCCTGCCATGGTTTCGGGGCATCAACTCGGTGCTGGGAGTCCAGCGCACCGGCGTCTACGGGGGCGTGAACGTCTGCCAGTGGGCGGCCGAGGACGGTGTCATCGGGGTCTCTCGAACCCCGGGCAAGCGATGGGCATGGCAGACACGGTCCTGGTCACGTGGCCAGGTCGACCCCGCTGCGGTGCTCTATCAGCGGATCGTGAGTACCGCGTCGACGCCGGGTCCGATCGTCGGCGGAATCGAAGTCGACGTCAACGACGTCTTGGCCCAAGACTGCGGCCAGTGGAACCTACATCCGTGAGGTCGTGCGACAGCTCAGGACTTGCTGGACACAAACAGCGCGAGGGTGAGCGCCACAACACAGGCGAGGGACGTGTAGACGCCCAGGGACGCTGAGGCCATGAGAAGGCTCCTGTCTGCGAAGACTTGGTCGGTCGAAATACGTTGACGGCCGCTCCACGTCCAGCTGCGCAGCGAGACGGCCGTGCCGTGATCGCCACTAAGCTAGCCGCCTGCCTCGGCCGTCGTCAACAAGACGCCGAGGCCTGGGGCGAGCTCAGGACGGGCTGAGATGGCCCGTCCGCACCATCTCCCATTCCCCGTCGGAGACCAGATTTCTCCAGTCGACCGGTAGGGCATCCAGCGCGTCTTCGATGCAGAACCAGACCGATTCCAGCGGCGAGGCTCCCGGTGCCGCGGCGGTGATCCGGCTCTCCACGTCGTAGTTCGGCGGGTGCGGTGCGTCGCTGAAGGGCGCGAGCCCGTTGATCGCGTCCATCACGTAACGCCGCAGCTCGGCGTAGGGCATTCCGCGCAGCTCGTCGGGCAGGATCGGGCGGCCGAAGATGTAGTCCTGCGCGGCGTGGCCGTAGGGCACCTCAAGCTTGTGCGGCAACGGCTCCTCGGGCAGTCCTCCCGCGAAGTACAACGGCACGATCGGCATCGACATCTCCAGCGCCATGTCCAGCAAGGTGGATGTCAGCCTCTCGACCCGCTGCCCCGAGCTCACACTGCGTGTCCCGTCGGCATGCACCATGACCGAAATGCCGAGGGAAGCCGACTCCCGCTTGAGTTCGTCCACCAGGGCGAAGAATTCCTGGGGCTGCTGCTGATCGAAGTAGCGGAGGTGTCCCAGTTCCTTGCCCGCGGCGGCGTCGATCATCCGCAGCAGGTTGCCCACCCAGCCCGTCTCGTGCTTGGCGTGGCCGATGGTGACCACCTTGGTGCCAGTGAGCCAGCTTCCGATGGTGGTGCCGAGCAACGATTCGACCTGCACCTGGTGATTGGCCAACACCAACACCGGCCGGCCGTAGACCGCCGCCATCGCAGCGGGGTCGGTCACCACGACGTGGCGCACATAACGTGCCAGCACCGCGCCCAGGGCAAGCTCTCCGAACCATCCGTCGGGCATGCCCGCGCTCTGGGTCCACCAGGCCCGCACGGGCTCCCAGTCGGTCACCGACGTCGCGCGGGCACGGCACGCACCCGAACCGAGATTTTCGACCTCGGCGGTGATCCGCTCCAGCGGCAGCGTCGGGCAGCTCACCTGGCCGTCGACGACCAGAACCTGGCAGGGGTGGATGGCGTTGTGCACGGCATCGGCCACCGCCTCCTTGGTCGCGATCTCGACCATCAGCGCATCGCCTTGAGCGTCCGAGCCGTACACCGCCTGCAGGGTGCCTTTGAACCAGTCCAACGTTGCCATCCTCGTGGCGTCGAGCTCCAGCACTCCGCGGCCCAGTCGCTCGCTCAGCGACAGCCCCGGGACCGCCCGCCGTTCGCCCATGAACGCGCGCCGCTCCGGCCCGCCGACCTCGGCCAGGGGCCCCTTGCTCAGCAGGAACTCGGCCATCCTGATGCGCGCCCACGGCCGTCCCCCGGCACTGAGCCACAGGTCGAAGGTCGGCATGCGGCCCTCGGTGTCAGCAAAGCCGACGAATCGGGCTTCCACGTCAACGGTTCCCGTTACGGGGGTCTCGGCGTAGAACCGGGCCGACAGGATGTGGCGCGGGAACCCCACATCGGGGTCGAGCGCATCGGCGTAGGAGGCGGGGTCGGCGGCGGCACTGGTCCACACGCTCATGGCCGTATGCGGTACGACGTGCAGTGCACCGTCGAGCAGTCCCGGCTGCAACTCCCCGACCGGAACCGCGCAGCGGTCGATGGCGAGGGTCCCGCTGGAACCGTTGCGCCCGATGCGGGCGCCGTCGGTCAGGGTCGCGAACGCCGGACCGTGAAAGACGGTTCCGTCATAGGGGTCGGCGTAGGGCACCGCGCCGTCCAGCGGGGCCGGCGGCTCCGGCGTACCGCTGTACACAGCGGCGGTCACGACGTTGGCGTGCGCGTGAATCTCCCAGCGGGACAGCTCAGCTCGGGGAGCGTCCCGCCACACCTCCAGCCGGCCACGGAATTGTCCGCGCTCGGGCATCTGCTCGAGCACCACCCGCAGTTGCTTAGGAGCGTCGACGACGACCCACCGCACCATCTGGACATCGGTGACCTCGACAACCTTGGCCCCACCGGTGGTCCGGACCGCCGCCTGCGCGAACAGGTCCATGACCGACATCATCGGCAGCGAGGGAATGACATAGGTGGGGCAGTGGTCGATCACCCAGGCGTCCCTGGCCGGATCCAGCGCCACTTCCATCGTGGTGGTCGTGGCCACGCTCGCGGCCTCGGGCGCCACCGCGGACGCCGGGATGGCAGCGGCCTGGGCCGGCGTCCCCGGCTCACCGCTGCCCGCGACGATCCGCATGCCCAGGTTGCTGGCGGTGTAGATGCGCTTGTTGTCCACCCACAGCGACGCTTCGGCGACCGCGAGGATCCCCGCGTCCTCCCGAACAATCCGAGTGATCTCGACCTGCCCCGTGATCTGTTTGTTGGTGGGGATGATCTGGCCGCGATAACGCCACGTCATGGCGTCATGCAAGGCGGCCGGCTCGAAGCGCGCCGCCGGTCCCGCCTCCTTGCCCAGGCCCAGGTCAAGCATCCCGAACTGCAGGATCTGCAAGAGCATTTCGATGCCCAGCGATCCGGGCTGGACCGGGTCCTGGAAGAAGTGCGCCTTGAAATACCACTCGGCGGGGTTGACGTCTTTGACCCCTCGCCATTGGCCCAGTCCGGCCGCACCGCCGGTGGGCCAGCGCCCCGTCACCCGGTCCACCATCAACAACATGGGTTCGGCCAGTCGGGCTCCGACACCGAAGAACTCGGCGGGCTGCGTGGTCAGGTCGACTTCGGCAGCTTCGCTGGCCTGAGCCAAGGCGGCACGCTGGGAGTCGCTGACCGGCAGGCCCACCTGGTTCTGCAGCGCTTCGCGTTTGAAGTAACCGAACACGGTGTCGAAGGTGTAGACCGGTCCGTCGTCGGCGAGGATCTCCCCGTCGAATGCGACGATGATGGTTCCGGCTGCCTTGGCGAGGCTCTTCAGCTTCACCTTGATGCGCAGGGTTCCGGTGGCCGGGGTGACTTCACGGTGCTGGGTTCCGGTGCCGTCGAGGTTGCGGAAGAACAGGTCCGCCTCACCGTCCAACGGGCAGCCCACATAGCTGGCCAGCCAGCCGCACGGCTGCAGCGCGACCTCCATCAGCACCGCGTTGGGCATGGTCTCGTGTCCGTTGGCCGCACCGTTCTCGGCGAAGTACCAGGCGTCTGCGGGGACGTCGTACTCCACGACCACCTCGGCGCCGGCCTTCATCACGCCGGTCTCGCCCACCAGTTCGGTGACCCGGGACATGAAGTGGTAGGGCGGGCCGGGCAGCCGGGCGGCCTTACGGGGAGAGTCGAACTTTTCGAACAGTGGCCCGAACGCCAGGGACGGCTTGGCGATCGCGCTGGCCAACATCGCTTGGTAGTCGTAGCGGAACCCGTTGACCTCGGCGACCGGTTTGGGTTCGACGTAGCCTTCGAGCTCGGCGGCGCCGGTGTCCATCGGCCATCCCGGTGACAGCTTCAGGCCCATCCGCTCGCAGTGGAAGGCGGGCAGCCCGTCCACGGTGCAGAGCAGGTCGGCGAACAGGGTCGGCTCGGGACCGGCGATCACCTCGCGGACGAACACCTCATAGACGACTTCGCGGGACTGCGGGGTGACCTGGCCGCGGCAGCGCAGCTTGTAGGTCTCGAAGGGAACGGGCTCGAAGCGCCAGCCGTCGCAGTCGATCGTCATGCCCAGCGCGGTCATGTAGATCGCCATGGTCTGCATGGTCGCCTCATACATGAGCGTGCCGGGCATGCAGGGGTCGTTCTTGAAATGGCCTGCGAAGAAGCAGTTCTCGGCCGTCACGGGGGCGACGGCGCGCAGATAGCCACGGCCCCAGGGCCCGCCGGTGAAGTCGAGGTCGGTCACCTCATCGACGAAGAGCATGTCGCCGCCGTGGATGCTGGGCGTGCGGGTGTGGCTGCCGGCCTTCTCGAAGCCCGCACCGAACGTCTGCCAGATCTCGCCGCCCGCCATGGCCTCCAGGTCGGCGCGCTGCAGCGAGGTGCGCGCCGTCTGGGCGGGGGTGATCTCCATCGGTCCGCTGACGGTCTGGTCTTCGGGACGCCACAGCACGCCTCCGGACGCGGCCAGCTCTTCGTCGGTGAAGAAACCTGCCTGGCCGTTGCGCATCGACATCCGCTCGACGCCGTCGATGGTGCAGTCGTAGTGGAAGAAGAACAGCCGGATGTCACCTTGCCGGGCGTGGCCGTCCACGTGGATGTCAAAGCGCAGGGTGTCACCGATCTCGGGCAGGCCGCCCAGGTAGGTGACCTCGCATCCGAGCAGGCGGTACACCCGCTCGCTCTTGTTCAGCAGATCCGCGCCCATCCAGGAGATGAGCATCAGGTCGGCCTGCCCGCTTTCGATCATGATCCCCGCGGGCATCCGGCCCTGCTGCAGCCACCACGAGTCGGCGGTGACATCGGTTTCGGTCCACAAGGTGCCGGTGCCGTGCTTGGCGGGTTCTGCGTCGATGCCCAGCAGCCGATCCGCCAGCAGCAGTGGCGGTTCGGGCATCCGAACCTGCCTTGAGTACTGGTCCTGCTCGGCAAAGGCCGGGCCGAAGATCTCGGAGATGTTGCCCGAGGAGTGCACCCGCAGGCCGTCTTTGTCGAGCGTGAGCCCGACCGGCTCGCGTTTGATCGTCGGCGCAGGGACCACCTTGTCCGCGGGCCTGACGGGCTGAAGCGCCCTGCTGGCACCGGCAGACGGTGTCCCGGCGCCGGGCCGTGTGACGTCATCGGACTGTGTTCGGGCCCCGCTCGCCGCTGCCGGCGGTGCCTCCGGTCGGGGCGACGCGGCTGCGCCCACCTCCAGCGGCAGCCGGGCTAGCGACTCCGCGACGGTGGCCAGCGCCGGGGGCATCGGGAGTTGTGTCGGCATGAATTGCTCCAGTGGGTGAGGGGGGTTGATGCCCGGGGCCGCTGCGGGAGGTGGCAGTACCACCGGGGGCAGGTGCGCCGGGAAGTTGAGTCGAATCGGTTTCTTGCCCGTGTCGGCCGGCGCCGGAGCGGTCAGGGTCGCGGCCTGCGCCTGCGGCACCGACGACTTCAGCATGACCTGTTGCCGCTGGTCGGCCATGCCGGCGAGTTCGACGGCCACGCAACGCTGCTCGGATGTCCAGGGCTCACCGTCGGGCCATACGCCCAGGGCGCTGTAGAGCACACCGGCGGCGACGTGCAGCAGCCCCGAGGCGGCGTGCGCGTGACCCAACAGCGCCGACAGGTTCACTGCGCCCGGGGCGGTGCCCAGGTGCAGGCATTCGGCGTCGGGCCGTTCATCGGCGAGCAGGGTTGCGTAGACGGTGTCGCCGTCTCGCCGGGCGTCGGCCGCCCGCTTGAGGATGACGATGACAGCGGCGTCACCCGGAATCTGTTCCTCGGCGTGCAACAGTGCACGCGCGGCCGCCTCGTGCACGGCCTCACAACTCAGGTCGACCGCACCCACCACGGCGGCATCGATCTCGCCGCGTCGCAGCGCGCGCGCCGCCATCTCCAGCGCCGTGGTACCCGAGAGTTGTTCCCGTGAGACCGTGAAACTCGGTCCACGCAGGTCGAATTGGCTGTTGAGGCGATTGGCCACAATGTTGGGCATGGCACCCACAACTCCAGCGGCCGTCCAGCCCTGCACGACGCCGTCTCGCGCCGCGGCAAGCTGATCGGCGTCTTCGACGTCGTCCGCCAACCGCCAGCGCAGTCCGAACCGGGTGACTTCGGCGTCGCAGCCCATGCCGACGACCACGCTGGTGGTGTCCGGCGGCAGGCCCTTGATGATCTCGCCGATGTTCAGGGCCGCACCCAGCAGAGCAAGCTGTTGGGGCTGGGTCTGTTTCAAGTCCGCGGGCGGGAAGCGGGTCTGGGTCAGGTCCAGACAGATCTCCGTCATCCGGGCACCGCGCCTCGCCTCGCCCGAGCCGGCGGGTAGCGGCTGGCAGGTCGTGACGTGCTCTGCCACCGAGGCGGTGTCGTGGCCGTCGCCGAGCAGCAGGCTCAGCCCGATGATCGCGATCTCGGGGTCTGGCTGGGGCGCCGGCTGGACAGGCGGCGCCGGTGCGACGCCGCGTCCATCGACCCATTCTTCGAGGAGCAGGTGGGCGTTGTTGCCGCCGAACCCGAAGTTGTTGACCGCGGCACGGCGCGGGCCGTCGCAGTCCCAGGGCTCGGCTTGGGTGAGCAGACGGAAGGGCGAGTCGGTGAGGAAAGGCAGCGGATCGTCGGCGTGCAGTGTCGGGGGCCGCACCCCGGCACGCATCGCCGCCAGCACTTTGATGGCGCCCGCCGCCCCGGACGCCGTGATCGAGTGGCCGAGATTGGATTTCAACGATCCGATGGGCACGCCGGACATGCCGGTGAAGATGCGGGCCATGCTCATCAGTTCGGTCAGGTCGCCGCGCGAGGTTCCGGTGGCATGGCATTCGATGAGCGAAATGTCCCGCGGCTGCAGTCCGGCCATCTCATAGGCCAGCCGCATCGCACGTTCCTGCCCGTCCTGAGAGGGCACCAGAAAGCCGTGGCCGCGGCCGTCGTTGCTCAGTCCGACACCGCGGATCACGCCCAGGATCGGGTCGCCGTGGGCGATGGCATCATCGAGACGCCGCAACACCAGGATGGCCGCGCCTTCGGCGGGCACCAGACCGTCGGCACCGTTGTTGAACGGGCGGGAGCGCCCCGTGCGGCTCAGGGCCTGCAAGGCGGTGAAGCCCACATGCAGCAGCAGATCACTCGCACCGTTGATGCCCCCGGCGAACATGACGTCCGCGGTGCGGTCGTGCAACCGGTCGCAGGCCAGCTTGATCGCGTACAGCGATGACGCGCAGGCGGCGTCCAGGGCGGTGGCTCCCCCGGTCAGGCCCAGGGCCTGGGCGATCAGGTGCGCCGGGAGCCCCGACATGAACCGATTGCGCCAGTCCACCCCGGACTCGGAGCCGGTGAGGCCTTCCCGCCAGACGCTTTCGGCGAGGTCTGTCATCTTCTTGGTGGGATAACTCAGATTGCCCAGCGCGATGCCGGCCGAGCCCGGCACCTCGCCCGCCCGCCATCCAGCGCTGTCGAGGGCCTGCCTGGCGGCCTCGACGCCCCACCGGTAGAGCGGGTCCAGGCCGACGAGGGCGTCGGCGTCCAGGAACAGCCCGCCGGGGTTGAACGCGTCGTCGAATCCGCGGACGTAGCCGCCGCGATCCGACCAGGTGTGGTCGAGTTCGGGCACCTCGGATGGGGCGCACAGGACGCGTGCCGCCGATACGCCCCAGTGGTCCGGGCCAGGCGAGCCCAGCACATCCCGGCCGTCGCGCACCGTGGTCCACAGTTCATCCGCGTTCAGTCCCCCGGGCAGGACGCAGCCCTGCCCGACGATCGCGATGGGCTCAAACTTCACTTCGAATCAGCCACCGTCGAATCAGCCGCCGTACGGATACAACTCGAGTCGCTTGAGACTGGCCACCAGCTGGTTGTCCGCGTCGATCAGATCGAGGTCGCACACGGCCCGGCTGGTCTTGGCGTCCCCGCCGGTGAGTACGCACCGCAGTCCCGCGCCCAGCGCGCCGGACCGGTACCGCACGATCTCGCCGATCCGCAGCGGAAGGACGTTGCGGCCCAGCCGCTCGTAGCTCCAGACCAGCGCGGCCTGAAGGCAACCGTCGAGAGCGGCCGGGTCGGTTGCCCAGCCTTCCCCGACCCAGCCCACCGACATCAGGCCGGACAGGTCGGCGATTGCGGTGGTCTCGGCACAGTCCATTCCGTTGAGCACCTGGAATGCCGGCCCGTGGAACAGTGCCCCACCGGTGTAGCAGGCCGCGCGGTCCACTCCGCGGTTGCCCGAAGCCGGCACCGCAACGGTGGGAACCGCCGTTGCGCTGGAACGCATTTCGATGGTGGCCGAGTAATACGCGGTCGAATCCTCGATGTCGGACAGCGTCAGGGTCAGCAGCTCGGGCCGGTCTTCGGTGGGAACGCAGCGCACCAGCAGGGGCGTCCCGTGCTTCTCGAACTCGTAGAGTGTCACTCCCCGCAGCACCTTGAGGTCCACCACCCGGTCCACGTGGTGGCCGGGCCGCAACGCCTCGGCCATCCGGATGAACCATTCCAGCGCCTGAACGACGGGCAACACCACGTTGCCCTGGACGCGGTGATCCAGCAGGTAGGGCTGCCGCGCCACGTGTGCAAGCACCCTTGCGACTCGTCCCTCCGGCGGAATCGGATGCGTGGGAAGGCCGGCCAACACGCCGTCGCCCAGTGTCACCTCGGGGCTCGCGGTGTCACCGTCGAGCACTTCGGCGACAAAGGCGCGGGCACCTTCGGCAAGCGGGATCAACGAGATGCCGCGCGACTCGAACATCGCCTTGAGGCCGGGGGTCACCATGCCGGAATCCCAAGGGCCCCAGCCCAAGGCGCGGACCAGGCAGGCGGGGCCGCGGCGTGCCTGTTCGGCCAGGGCCACCTTGTTGAGGATTTCGTTGGCCATGGCGTAGTCGCTTTGGCCGACGTTTCCGCTGCGCGCAGCTACTGAGGAGAACAGGCAGATGACCTTGAGCGCGTCGCCCGCCGTCGCGTCCAGCAGCGCGCAGGCGCCACCGACTTTGGTCTCGAAGACGCGGTCGAAACCGTCGAGGGTCTTCTTGTGCAACGGTGCATCGGCGAGCACGCCGGCCCCATGTACCAGGCCGGTGATCGGGCCGAATTCGTTGCGCACACTGTCCAGCAGAGCGCCCAGCTGAGCGGCGTCACGGACATCTGCTGCGGTGTAGCGGACCCGGGATCCGGCCGCGGTCAGCGCGGCCAGGGTTGCCCGGACCTCACGGTCGGCCAGGATGCGTTGCGCCTGCTGTTCCAGCTGCTTGGGCGTGACTTTAAGTCCTTGCGCAGCCGCGCCGGCCAGCAGTGCCCGCTTGAGTTCCGCGTCGGTGGCGAGCCCGGCAACCTCTGGCGGTTCGTCGCTGAGTTCGGTGCGCCCGATCAAGACGAAAGCGGCCTGGGTCTGCTGCGCCAGGGCGATCACCGACCCGGCGGTCACCCCACGGGCACCACCGGAGACCACGATCACGTCGTCCGGACCGATGCGGTGTGTGCGACTGGAGACCTGCTGCTCGCCGGCGACCACCGTGATTCGGCCGTGTGAGCTGCCCAGGCCCACTTCGAGTTCCGCTCCCCCTGAAAGGAGTTCGTCGGCGATCCGCTCCGCGACGCCTACCGGTGACTGCGCTCCCACAGCGACGTCGATCGCCTTGACCTGCGCGCTGGTCCATTCCTGGGCCGCGGTCTTGGTCAGCGCACCGATCCCGCCCGACCAGGCCCGCAGGCCGGGGTCGGTAAGAAAGCCGAACGTGCCGCCGGTGTCTTGGACGGTGACGAAGACGCCCCCGCGCTCGGCGAACTGCGCGGCGACGCGCTGCGCATCGGAGAAGAGCACTCGGTTGACTGCGAGCGCCTCTTCGCGGCTGGTGGCCGACTGCAGGCCGCCGAGATGGACGACCGCCTCCGTGTCGGCGCTGGGCTCGGCGACCAGAGTCGCGCCGATGCCGTGGGTGCGCAGAATCGCAGCCAGGGCCTCGGCCGTCTCAGTCAATGTGGCCTGGGCCGCCGGTGCCGTCACGATCTCGACGGTCCTGGCGGTGTACAGACCGGGCATCCCCATCCCGCTCACCGGAGCGGTGGTGGCGCGTACCGCGTAGCGCGCCACCTCCGCCCCGGTCAACTCAAAAGGGGCGCGATCACCTGCCGATAATCCGTTGGGCACCACCAGATCCGGCGGTGGTGAACCCATCAAGGACTGCAGATAGTCCACGATCTCCTGCAACGTCACCAACGCCGCCATCGTCGCCGTCTCCACCTCAGGCAACGACGGAACACGATCCTGCACCGCCGACAAGATCTCCACCCGCTTGATCGAGTCGATCCCCAGATCCGCCTCCAGAGCCATCGACAGATCCAGCATCTCCACCGGATAACCCGTCTTGTCAGCAACCACCGCCAACATGTCCCCCACCAAATCCACCCCCACCGCCGCGGGCGCAGCAGCCGCAGCAGGAGCCGGAGCGACAGGAGCCGCAGCCGCAACAGGAGCAGCCACCGGCGCCGGGGCCGGCGCAGCAGAAGCAGCCACCGGACCCATCAGCGACTGCAGGTAATCCACGATCTCCTGCAACGTCACCAACGCCGCCATCGTCGCCGTCTCCACCTCAGGCAACGACGGAACACGATCCTGCACCGCCGACAAGATCTCCACCCGCTTGATCGAGTCGATCCCCAGATCCGCCTCCAGAGCCATCGACAGATCCAGCATCTCCACCGGATAACCCGTCTTGTCAGCAACCACCGCCAACATGTCCCCCACCAAATCCACCCCCGCCGCCGCGGGCGCAGCAGCCGCAGCAGGAGCCGGAGCGACAGGAGCCGCAGCCGCAACAGGAGCAGCCACCGGCGCCGGGGCCGGCGGGGCCGGCATGGTCGCGACAGGAGTAGAAGGAACCGCCGGAGCCGGAGCGGCCGGTGCGCTGTAGGGCGCTGCCGGTGCAGACGGCGGCGGCGCCATCACCTGTGTGCCGTTTGCCACGGGCGCGGGCGGCGCGGGCGGCGCAGGCGGCGCGGCGGGCGGCGCGGGCGGCGGCATGGTGGCCGCACCGTTGTGCGCCGGGGCAGCCACCGGGTGAGCCGGGGCGGCCGCTACGCCATAGGTGGCCACCGGCTGCGGCGGCACCACCGTGGTCGCGGCGGGGAACGCCAACTGGGCGACCGGCATAGGCGTCATTCCGGCGCTGGAGACGAGGGTCTGCAGCAGGCCCTGCAGGTGGGCGATGGTCTGCTGCATACTGCCCAGCGCACCGACCATGTGCGTCACCATCTCAGCACCTGGACCGGACACCAGGGGCGAGGTGACCATGGGGACCTGCGCTGCCTGAACCGGAACCGGTACGTGTGCCGGAACGTGTGCCGGCAGGCCGTTCGCCGCAGGAACGATTGGATCAACTGCTGTCATCGTGGGCTCCGATACGGTCGGGTGTCCGTTGTGGTCACTGCGGGGGGTGGGCTTTTCAGATTTTTCCGATTTCTCAGCGGGCCGGGACACCGGCTCGTCGTTGATCTCGGGTCGGCCGAAGTTGGTGCCGTTGAGCTTGATCGTCAGCTTCGGCGCCGGCCGCGTCCGGGGATCGTCCCCGTGGCGGTAGTCAGCCCACAGGGCCTGGAAGTTCATCGGGACGCCGGCCGCCACGAGCTGGGCCAAGCCCATCCACAGCGACCGGATCCCATTGCGACCCTTGGCGTCGAGGGCCACCGCGACGTGGTCCTGACCGGCCAGGCACTTGCCGACGAGGTTGGTGAGCACGCTGCCGGGCCCCACCTCGACAAAGGTGCGGGCGCCCGCGGACCACATGGCCTGGACCTGCTCGACGAACCGCACCGGCTGGGCGATCTGGTTGGCCAGCGTGGCCTGCATCTGCTCGGCACTGCCGCCGTAGGGTGCCGCGGTCGCATTGGCGTAGACGGGCACGTGCGGCACTCCGAACGGGATGCCCGCCAGGTAGGCGCCGAACGGAGACGCCGCCGAGCTGACGATCTCGGAGTGGAAGGCGGTGGCGACATCGAGCAGCCGCGCATTCATTCCGGCCGCGCCGAAACGCTGCGCGGCGTCGGCGATAGCCGCGCTGTCACCGGAGAGCACCACCTGGTTGGGGGCGTTGTGGTTGGCGATCACCACCGAGAGTCCCCACTCGCCCAGCAACCGGCTGACCTGCTCGGCCGGCGCGGTCACCGCACACATCGCGCCGTCGCTGCTGGCGGCCGCCTGGGCCATCAGCGCACCGCGTGCACGTGCGATCAGCAGGGCGACGTCGTCACTGATCACTCCGGCCGCGCACAGGGCGCTGACCTCGCCGAAGCTGTGGCCTCCGACGGAGACCGGCGCGATACCCAGCGAACGGACCACCGACAACAGGCTCAGGCTGTGCGCGCCGATGCCGGGCTGCGCCCACTCAGTCTTGGTCAGCTCCGCGGCCTGAGCCGCCCGGTCCTCGTCGGTGAACGCGGTCTTGGGCCAGACCACCTGGTGCAGGTCGCGGTCCGCGTTGAGCATGCCGGCGCGGGCGAGCTCCCACGGCGCCAAGGCACGTTCGAAGAGCTGCGGAAGGTCGGCGCCCATGCCGACGTATTGGCTGCCCTGCCCGGGGAACAGCAGCGCTACGGGGCCGGCCTGCCGGCTCGAGTAGTAGTAGCCCTTCGGTGAGCTGAAGGACGCGTCTGCGCCCGGCGTCTGGAGTTTGGCTGCGGCTTCGTCGAGCATCGTGCGCAGCGTCTCGACGCTGTTGGCCACGACGGCGAGCCGGTGCGGCCGGGCCGCGTCGTAGGCCGTCTGCGTGCTGTGGGCGAGGTAGCCGAGCATGTCGGGCGAGTCGACCAGCGACGCGGCCATTTCCGTCGCCGCAGCGGCCAACGCTGCCGCCGAGTCCGCGCCCAGGACGACGAGCTCGGACTCCCAGGACCGATAGCGCGGTGCGTGCTTTCCGGCGCCGGTGTACTCCTCGAGCGTGATGTGGAAGTTCGTGCCACCGAAGCCGAAGGCGCTGACCGACGCGCGGCGCGGGACGTCCTGGTCGGCGATCCAGGGCTTGGACTGGGTCGAGAGGTAGAACGGCGTGGATTCGATCTCCAGGCCGGGGTTGGGCCGGTCGATCTTGATGGTCGGCGGCAGGACCTTGTGGTGCAGCGCCATCACGGTCTTGAACAGGCCGCAGGCCCCGGCCGCACCCTTGGTGTGACCGACCTGGGACTTGACCGAGCCGACGGCGCACCATTGACGGTCTTCGCGGCCCGACTCGTCGAACACCCGCCGCAGGGAGGTGAACTCCGCGACGTCGCCGGCCTTGGTGCCGGTGCCGTGTGCCTCGACCAGGCCGACCGTCTCCGGGCCGTAACCAGCGGCCTCATAGGCCCGGCGGAGGGCCTTGGCCTGGCCGTCAGGGCTCGGGGCGTAGATGCTCTTGGCCCGCCCGTCCGAGGAGGTGCCGATGCCGCGGATCACCGCATAGATCCGGTCGCCGTCGCGTTCGGCGTCGTCGAGCCGTTTGAGCGCCAGCATCGACAGGCCCTCGCCGAGCATGGTGCCGTCGGACTGGTCGGAGAACGGGCGGCAGTCACCGGTGCGCGACAGCGCGGTGACCTTGGCGAAGCACATGAACATGAAGATGTCGTTGAAGGCGTCGACGCCGCCGGCGATCACCATGTCGGCCTCGCGCAGGTACAGCTCGTGCAATGCGATCTCGATCGCGGCCAGCGAACTGGCACACGCGGCGTCCACGACGCAGTTCGTCCCGCCCAGATCAAAGCGGTTGGCGATCCGGCCAGCGATCACGTTGCCGAGCAGACCCGGGAAGGTGTTCTCCTGCCAGGGCGTGTACCCCGCGGCAACGCTGTCGCTGAACGCCGTCAGCTCGTCGTCGGAGAGTCCGGCGGCGCGCAAGCCACGCTCCCAGATCGGCCGGTGCAGGCGGCCGCTCATGTAGCCCGACATTTCGGTGCCACCGGAGGAGCCCAGCACCACACTGACGCGTTCGCGATCGATACCGGAGATGTCGCCGCCGGCATAGTCCTCGAGCACCTGCTGGGCGACCCTCAACGCCAGCAGCTGGGCCGTGTCGGTAGCGGGGAGCACGTTCGGCGGAATGCCGAAGTCCATCGGCGAGAAATCAACGGTCGGCAGGAATCCGCCGCGTCGGGCGTATACCTTGTCGGGCGTGCGAGGATCCGCGTCGAAGTAGTCGTCGATCCGCCAGTGCGACTCCGGTACGTCGGAGAACAGGTCGGCACCCTCGACGATGTTGCGCCAGAATCGCTCGGCCTCAGGCGACCCGGGGAACAGTGCGCTGACGCCGACAACTGCGACAGGTGGATGTTTTGCTGCCACGGGTCTCCTTAAGAACGGCCTTGACGAAAAACATCGAAAGCCTAAGTTTCGCTATCGGTGACAGTGAGTCGAAGCTGGGGGTTCGCTGTTCATCCCGATGGCCAGACGTTGCCGGGACACTATCAGAGTGTTGTAGCCATCACACATCGAAGACGGCCGCCCCTGGCCCACACATGCATTACAGTCATCGGCCCAAATGTCACGTTTTTGATCACATCAGCAGCGGCAACGCGCCGACGGGCCGCATCGGGACGGCGACCCTAAACCGCCAGCGGTCGCGGGCTGTAGGCGAACGCCTTGGCCGGCACCGGCACCCCTGCCGAGCGCGCGGCGCCGGCGCGGCTGATGTGCGCCGCGCCTTCGAGCAAGTTAAGCGCCACCTGGACGGCTTGCCGGTTTTCGCAGGGCTCGAGGTAGCTGTCGGCCACCCAGCTGTTGAATGCACCCATCGCTGGGCCGCACCAGACCTGGTAGTCCAGGACTCGCTCGGGCACACCGCTGATGGCCCACCGGCTCGACTGCCCGAGATACCAGCGGAACACCAGCGCCATCTGATACTTCGGGTCGCGGGAGGCCAGCTCGAGCACCGCGGGGTCGCGCTGTTGCCAGTACCGCTGGGTGTCCGCCCACACCTCGGCGACGGTGGTCCCCAGAATCTTCTCCAGCTCTGGGCCATGCTTGGCCACCACGGAGGCCAGGTCGGGATTGCCGGCGTACCACTCGTAGAGCTTTTTGCCGCGCGGGGCGAACATCGTGCCGCGCTTGAGCACCTGCAGGTTGACGCCCATCTCGAACATGTCCGACGCCGGGGCCATCATCACATCCGCGATCCCGGCCTTGGCCAGCATCGCGCGTCCGGCCTCTGAGAGGCCCGACTCCACGCAGGCCTGGTTGACCGTCCCGGTCAGCACATAGGCCGCGCCCATCGCGAAGGCACCGGCGACCGCCTGCGGTGCGCCCAGGCCGCCCGCGGCACCCACCCGTACCCGGCAGTTCAGGGGATGCTGCTGGGCCAGCGTGTCGCGCAGCATGACGATTTCCGAGAAAAGTGCGGGCAACGGGCGGTTGTCGGTGTGCCCGCCACTGTCGGACTCCACCGTGATGTCCTCGGCCACCGGCACGTAGCGCGACAGCTCGGCTTCGCGCTCGGTCAGCTTTCCGGCGGCCACCAGGCCGGCGACCAGAGCCGCGGGCGCAGGCTCCATGAACATGCGAGCCACTTCCGGCCGCGACACCTTGGCCATCACGTGGTGACGACGCACGACGTTTCCGGCCGCGTCCGTGTCCAGGCCTGCCAACGCGTAGTGCACCACCGCAGGCGTCAGCTTCATGAATGCCGACGCCTCAACGACGGGGACTCCGCGCGCAATGAACAGCTCGGCGACGCGCGTCTCCAGGGAGACCTCGTTGGGCGAGTGGATCAGGTTGGCGCCCCAGGCCAGCCCCGGCCGTCCCGCCAAGGCGGTCTGGATCTCATCCAGACCGCGCTCGACGGCCTCGTAGGACAGTCCACCCGCGCCGAAGAAGCCCATCATTCCGGCCTCGGCCATGGCGATCACCAACGCCGGCGTCGCGATACCGTTCGCCATCGCGCCGGTGACGTACGGGAAACGCACGCCGTGCGCCTCGCAGAATTCCCGGTCCCCCAGCCATTCGGGGTAGATCGGCGGCAGCGTGCCCACCAGGGCCACGTCGGATTCGCCTGCGCCGACCACCTCACCACCCAGCGCAAGGCCCAGCATGCCGGTGGCCTTCTCGCGCACCACGTGCAGCGGGTGGCGGACGTAGCCGATCAGGTCGGCGATGTCGTTCGGAGCGAACGCTGCCGGCGCGCTCGTGGGGCGCCACCCCAGGGACAGGCCCACGCCCACCCCTGTCTGCTGCTCCAGCACGGCTCCAGGTCGCTCGTTCACAATCGGTTCCTCTCGATCACCGGTGCCGAGCGTGCCTGGCGCGGAGCTGGCCAAACGCGTAGCCCGGGGAAAACCAAGAGAGTTTCTCACGGACCGGCCGGACTCACTAGGCGGGCGTTGACGGGCGGTACCGGCCCCGGCGTTTTCTTGGCTCTTTGCGACCCCGTCCTCATGAAGCAGACAAACTAGTTCGTTCGTTTCTTGCTAACCTGACTTCAGCGGCTCGGGATCGAGCCGGGAAAGGACGGCACGCCATGCCCACCACTGCGGCGATCCCTGCGCCTGGGGAGCTCGGCAACCGAACCCGGCCGGCCCCGGAACGGATACTGCGCACTGCGCTGGCCACCGCGGCCGACAACCTGGAACCACTGATGAATCTGTACCAGCCCTATGTCGAGGGGGTGGAGAACCTGCCGGCCGACGGCCGCTTTCTGCTCGTCGGCAACCACACCCAGGTCGCGGCCGCCGAAGTGATCCTGATCCCCTACTTCGTGCGTCAGGCCCTGGGGAAGCAGGTCCGCACCCTCGCCGATCGCCAGTTCGGGAAGGGCGGCGGGCTGCAGGCCGCGCTGGTGGCGGCCTACGGTGCCGTCATCGGATCTCCCGAGGCCGCTGCAACGCTGATGCGCGCCAACGAGCCGATCCTGGTGTTCCCCGGCGGGGGCCGGGAGATCTCCAAATTCAAGGGGGAGCAATACCAGCTTCGCTGGGAGAACCGCTATGGCTTCGCCCGCCTCGCCATCGAGCATCACTACCCGATCGTGACCGCCGCGCTCGTCGGCGGCGACGACATCTACACCAGCGTGACCACCCGCACGGGGCTCTACGGCAGGGCCAGCGAATGGTTCAGCCGGCGACTGGACGGCCGCGCCGATATGGCCATGCCGCTCCTGCGCGGCGTCGGCCCCACCTTGCTGCCGCGCGCACAGCGGATGTACCTGCGCTTCGGGCCGCCGATCACCACGACCCCGCCGGCGGACGTCCCCGCGGAAGGTTGGATTCACCAGGTCAAGAACGACACCCAGGCTCGGCTGGAGGCTGACCTCAAGGAACTGCAAGAAGTCCGCGACACCGACCCCTACCGTGCGCTCAATCCCCTGTCGTGGCGGGCAGCGGCTACCCCGACGTCGGCCGGCACCCGTCACTAGGGTTTCAGCGATGCGAACACAGGCCGAGCTCCGCGACGAGATCCTGTCCGCGGCTCGCGCGGAGTTCGCCCGATACGGTCTCGCCGGTGCCCGCATCGACCGGGTGGCCAAGCACGCTCGGGCGAGCAAGGAACGGCTCTACGCCCACTTCGGCGACAAAGAGAACCTCTTTCGCGAGGTGGTCGCCGCCGACACCGCGCAGTTCCTCGGCGCCATCGTCCCGCGTCCGGACGCGCTGCCCGAATTCGTGGGCGACATCTACGATCTGGCCCGCGCACATCCCGAACACATCCGGATGATCACCTGGGCACGCCTTGAAGAGCTCGACCTCATAGCGCCCGACGCCGAGATGATGCCGGCGCTCGGGCCCGATGTCGTGGCGGCGGCCCAAGAAGGCGGCCACGTCGATCCCTCTTGGGATCCCGGCGAGCTCTTGGTCATGCTGTTCGGCATCGGGATGGCCTGGGCCACCTGGCCGGACCCCGAAGCGGCCACCGAGGACGCCGCCACCATCGCGCACCGCCGCGCGGCCGCGGTCGAAGCCGCTGCTCGCTTGATCACCCCGCGGTGAGTTTCTCCGCCGGCTGCGGGGTATAGGGCTGCGGTACGGTGCCGATGGCGGTACCGCTGGACGGAGGAATCGCGACTGTGGACGAGCTACCGAGGGCGCCTTTCCCGCGCCGACGTTCCGGGTTACGCCGGATCACCCAGGGACTTGGCGAGCTCGACGCCGAGCTGTTTGAGGCCGTCGCGCACTCACCCAGCCGGCTTCTGGACACCACCATGCCGGCGCTGACCCGCGCCGCCGACTACTCCAGGCTGTGGCTGGCTCTGGCGGCGGTCTTCGCCCTGACCGGCCGGCCCGCCACCCAGCGTGCCGCCGCACGCGGGGTGGCCAGTCTGGCCCTCACCAGCCTGGTGACCAACCTGGTGATCAAACGGATCCGCCCTCGGGCACGGCCCAATGTCCTCTTGGTTCCCCTGCTGCGCCGCGCGCACCGGTTGCCGCTGTCGAATTCGCTGCCCTCCGGGCACTCGGCCAGTGCGGCGGCGTTCGCCACCGGCGTCGGATTGGAAAGCCCGCTGCTGGGTCTGCCGGTGGCCGGTCTGGCCGGCCTGGTCGGGCTGTCTCGGGTCGCCACCGGCGCGCACTACCCCGGGGATGTGCTGGCCGGGCTGGGCATCGGAACGTCCATCGCGGTGCTGGGAGCCAAACTGGTGCCACCGATCCCAGCCCCGCCGCCACAGCGCGCCGAGATGCTGCGCGTTGCCACCCCCGCCCGACCCGACGGCGCGGGCGTGGCCCTGGTGGTCAACCCCGCATCGGGCAACGGTCGCGCCGGCGACGTCGCGGCGCAGGTGCGCAGGGCGCTGCCGGCCATCACCGTTATTGAACTAGGCCCCGACGATGATCTGGCCGAGTCGTTGCGCCGCGCCGCGGATTCCGCCGAGGTACTGGCGATCTCCGGTGGTGACGGGTCGGTGGCGATGGCGGCGCACGTCGCGGTGGAACGCGATCTGCCGCTGGCGGTGTTTCCCGGCGGCACGTTGAACCACTTCGCCAAGGACATCGGCTGCGACACGACCGCCAAAGCCATCCGCGCGCTGGCCGAGGGCACCCTGTCGCGGGTGGACGTGGTGCGGTTCAACGACGAGACGACGGTGATCAACACGGCAAGCATCGGCGCCTACCCGACTTTTGTGCGCCGCCGAGAGCGGTTGCAGGGCAAGCTCGGCAAGCCGGTGGCCAGCGCCTACGCCATGGTGATGACGCTGCGCCGGGAGCAGCCGGTGCGCATCGTCTACGACAACAAAACCCTGCAGACGTCGCTGTTCTTCTTGGGCAACTCGGCCTACCAGCCCGACGGTTTCGCGCCGGCAGTGCGGCACCGGATGGACGATGGCCTGTTGGACGTTCGGATCCTGCAGACCGGTCGGCCGTGGTCCACGCTGCGGATCGTGGCGGCCCTGCTGACCGGCCGGTTGCAGCGCAGCCGCCTCTACCACGAGCTGCGCGTCCCGCAGTTCCGGTTCTGCGCCGTCGACGGACCGATTCCCATCGCCCACGACGGTGAAGTTGACTCCCCTTGCGCGGAAGCCGAATTCACTGCGTGTTACCGCGCGCTGCAGGTGTTTCGGCCGCTGCGCTAAGGCTGGCGGTACCGCGTCAATTCACCGAGGCAACCAGGCTGTCGATCTGGTTCAGCGCCGAGGTCGAACCCTCGATGACGCCCATGTCCACTACCTTCTGGAGATCCTCGGCGGAGGCAAAGGCGCTTGAGTACGTCGCACGCGTTCCGCCATCGTGTTCGGTGAAGGTGTAGACGTTCCTGGAGGTCGGCAGCCCGGGATCCGGGTTGAAGTCCAGATCGGCGAAGCCGTCGTCGAAGGTGAAGCTCCGCGGCTCGTCGACGGCGATGATCTGCCAGTAGCCGGCGTACTTCTCACCGTCGGGACCGGTCATGAAGTAGTTCGTGCGTCCGCCGGGGGTGAGGTCGTGGTCGACCACGGTCGCGGGGAATGTCGGTGGACCCCAGACCTTTTCCAGCTGGCGTGGGTCGGCGTAGATCTGCCAGATTCGTTGCACCGGCGCGGCGAAGTCGGCGGTGATGGTCAAGGTCAAGGCGTTGATGTCGTGTTGCACGTCGATCACAGGCATGGTGCGGACCTCCTAGGTCTCCTCGGACGAGATGAGTTCGTCGATACGGGCGATGCGACCACGCCAAACCTGTTCCAACTCGGTGAGCATGGCCGCCACCGACCGCACCGCGGCGACGTCACCGCGGGCCAACTGCTCGCGGCCGCTGCGGCGCTTGGTGAGCAGGCCGGACTTCTCCAACACGGCGACGTGCTTCTGCACCGCGGCGAAACTCATCTGGTACTTCACCGCGAGGTCGGAGACCGAGTGCTCTCCGGCCAGCACCCGGCGCATGATGTCACGCCGAGTGCGGTCGGCAAGTGCGTGGAACAGGGCGTCCACCCGGTCGTCGTCGAGCGTGATCACCCGATAATCGTACAACCGATTGGTTGTAGATTGTCAAGGGGAGCCAGCGAAGCCGGGATCGGATCAGACCAACGGGAACCAGTAGTCGAGAGTCTCCTCGACACCTCCCCAGTCGATGCCCATCCAGTCGGTGAAGAACTCCTCGATCTTGCCGAAAGCGTTGTAGATCATCTCCACGATCGAGTTGAACAGTCCTACGAACACACCACTTTCGATCAAGCCGCCGCTTGTCAGCGCACTGATCCAGGTGCTGAACTCGTCGATATCACCGGAGAGGTCGATGTTGGTGATCAACCCGTCGGTGCTGAAGGTGTGGTTGGCGACCTCTTCCGGCGTTAGGCCCAAGTACATGACGTGCTCCCAGAGCAAGCCGAGCATGGAGTTCGACGCGTAGTCGGCAACGGGGTCACCGGGGAACTCGTAGATCGTGGTGGTGAAGGCGTCGTTGGGGGTATGGAAGCCGTTCAGCAGTGGGTACAGGTCGGAGGTGTTGGTGGCGCCGGAGGGATCCGACCACACGCCGGTCGTACTGGACGGATCACCGATGAAAACGAAGTGCAACGCCCCCGACGGGATGACATCGTTATGGGCCAATTGGGCCATCGCGATCGAGCCGGCGGTGGCGCCCTGCGAGTAGCCGAAGACCCACAGCGGGTGCTCTTCGTCGTAGGCGCCGGGGTTGGCGGCAAATTCGGCCTCCACGGCCTGGACGATCAGTGCCGCCCCGGCGAAACTGCTGTGCCCCTGCAGGATGAGTTGCGGGGTGGTCAGCACCTGAAGCGCAGAATCGCAGCCGGCGGAGCCGATCACGCACACGCTCGCGTCGTCGCCGGCGTCGAAGCCCAGCGGCCGCAGGAACAGATCGGCCGCGGTGTGGGCGAACTGCGCCGACGGCGTGGTCAACATGGTCCCGCCCACGAAGATCGCGGTGTCCGCCAGCAGGGCTACTTGGCGCGCGTGCGCCGTTTGGACGACCGGGGTTCCGACGACACCGGCCGCGATCACGCTTGCGGCAGCAAGCGGCGCCAGAGCTTTCTTGGGGTCCATCCGCGCTCCCTGAGACACCTAGGTAAATCCTCATAAAAACATGAAAGACAGCCGCGGCGATCATGGCAGCATCGCGCCTGGCCGTCAACGCGCAGCGCGCGAACCGGGTAGGCGAGGCACCTCAGGCCGGCAGGAGCCGTACCGGCAGATGCTGATGACGACGAATGATGTTGTTGACCGCCCAAGTCGGCTCGCCGGTCGCCTCGATGCGGTCGACCTGGTCGATCAGGGCCTTGAGCAGGGCCGTGGCCTCCATCCGGGCAAGGCCTTGGCCGGCACACGCATGCGCGCCATTGCCGAACCCGACGTGCCGGCCCGCGTCGTTCCGAATGTCAAAGACGTCAGGGCTTCGCCATTCGCGTTCATCGCGGTTGGCCGACGCGTACATCACCAGTACCCGGGCACCTGCCGGGATCGTCACGTCGGCGATCTCGTGACTTCTGGCTACTTTCCGGGTGAAGGCCCGCAACGGTGATTCGAAGCGCACTATCTCGTTGAGCGCATGGGGGATCAACGACGGGTCCGCTTTGAGCAGCGCCCACTGGTCAGGATGGGTAGCCAGGAGGTGGACCGCACTGGAGATGGCGCTGATTGTGGTGTCCAGCGACGGTGCGATGTAGTCGACGAGCAGTGGCGGCACCTCGTCAAAGCTCAGGATACCGTCATCTACCGCGCTGAGCAGGTGGGCGGCCATGCTGCCCGGCAGCACGTCACGGCTGCGAGCGATGCGGCGTGCGAAGCGCAGCATCTGCAGGCTGCGTGGAATCGCCTTGGCGCCTTGCCAGTTAAGCGGCCCGAGCACATCGAAGGTAGCTGCGGCCCAATCGAGCAGATGTTCGCGTTGGTCGGTGGGCCAGCCCACCAGATCGGGAACCAACGCGAGCGGCAGGGCGGTGGCCAGATCGGTGACCGCGTCGATACTGCCGCGTCTCACCGCGTCCTCGACGAGCCTCTGCGCCCGCTGATCGACGCTGTCACTGAGAGCACGCAAGGCGCGGGGCATCATCTGGTGGGCGACGAGTTTGCGGCGCCGGTCATGCTCGGCGCCGTCGCTGTTAAGGGTGGTGCCCCTGGAGAAGCGGTTGGTGGGAGCGTTGGCGGCGACGCCGTGGCCCGACAGGTAGAGGGTGTCGTTGCGCAGGACGGCCTTGCACTGGACATACCGAGGTACGGCATAGAGCCGGTGACACGCCAGCCAGACCACCGGGCCGAGATCGCGCAGCGCCCGGTAATGCTTGTACGGCTCCAAGATCGCCGACCGACTGTAGATGCTGCGCGGGTACACCGGAACCTCGGTGGGTCGAGCGAACACAGTCCGGTTCCTACTCATGGCACTCCGCATTCGCCGGAGTCTGAGCCGGCGAGTCGAAGACGAACCACGGCAGTGCCCGGCACAGCGCTGACAGATCGCGGCCGGCCATCATGACGGTGCCGTCGGGACGCACCAACGCGGCGGTTACGCGGTGGTGGCCCAGCCAGCAGGCCAGCTCCGTGCCCGGCGCGGCGAGCACCGCCCGCGCGCCCCGGCCGTCGACAATGCCCTGCTGATCCGGGTCCAGCGGCTGGGTGGTCAGCACACCGAATCCCCGCCCCAGCTCCTCATCGAGGCGCCGCCCGGTGGCAAGCACCGGATTGGGGCACAGCCGACCGGCGAGGCGGCGGGTGCGCACGGTCCGTCGCACCATCGCCGAAGCTGGCAGCGGCGGGGTCTGGGAGTCGGTGATCTTCTCACGCAGCCCGGGCAGCAGATGCACCCTCGGCACCACCAGTCGCCGCACCAGGGTTCCGAGTTCGCCGCCGGCGGTCATGGCGCGTCCGACGTTGAGCGCCAGCGAGATCATCTGCCTTGTGTGGCGGGAGCGTTCGGCTTCGTAGCTGTCCAACACGCTCGCCGGCAGACCTGCACGGTGGTGCCCTGCGATCTTCCAGGCCAGATTCAGGGCGTCGCGCAGGCCAGCACCCATCCCCTGACCGATGAACGGTGGGGTCAGATGCGCGGCGTCGCCGAGCAAGAACACCCTCCCCAATCTCCACCGGTCGGCGATCTGGGCACGAAAGGTGTATTCAGCGACCCGCAGCAATTGCAGGTCGGCGTCGGCGATGTCGCGCGTCCACGGCGCGATCAACGGCCGCAGCGCCGCCAGCGTGGCGTAGTCGTCCACCGATTCCTGTTCGGCCAGCGCGAATTCCCAGCGATACCGGTTCGGGCCGATCCGCATGTAGGTGCCGGCACGCCGGCTGTCGCAGACCTGGTGCACCCCTTCCCACTGGCGCAGGTCCCGCGTGCAACCGACGTCGATCACCAGCCACCGTTGAGCGAACCGCAGGCTGCGCATGGTCGTCCCGATGGCCGAGCGCACGGTGCTGTTGGCGCCGTCGCAGCCCAACACGTAATCGGCGGTGATCCGCGACTCGCCGCCCGTCACCCGGTCGCGGACGCTCAGTTCGACGCCGTCGGCGCCCCCGGTGACGGCAAATACGTCGGTTTCGCCGCGCAACCGCACCTTCGGCAGGCGAGTGAGGTTGTCCCGCAACAGCTCTTCCAGCGCGGGCTGGTCGAACATGTTGGCGGCCGGAAAGCCGTTGCAAGTCGGCGTGGTATCGCGGCGGAACTCGGCCAGCACCGACTGGTGGCGATCGACGAGTCGCAAGCCCATGGCCGGGCGGGTGATGGCGGCGAAGGCGTCAGCGACGCCGAGCCGCGCCAGGATGCGGTAGACCTCGTCGTCAAGGTGTACGGCCCGGGGCTGGGGGTAGACCTGTGGCCATCGGTCGAGCACCAGGGTATCTATGCCGTACTGCGCCAGCAGGGTGGCAGCGCTGATCCCGGTGGGCCCGCCGCCCACAACCGCGACCGACACGTGTTCTCCAGGCGTCATCGCAACCCGCAGATCATGTGTGCCGCACCGTCAGACGCTGCGCCCCCAGGTCGATGGCGCCGTCGTCGGTGGCGATGGTGGCCTCGACGACATCACCGTGCTGCAGGTACTTGGGGTTCTTGGCCTGCCGGGCGAAGAAGGCCTTCCACTTGACCGCCGGGGGCAGCAGGTTGCCGATGATCTCGATCGGCTTGGGGGGTGCACTGAGCGCGGTGCCCACCGGGGTGCCGGTCAAGATGAGGTCTCCGGTGGCCAGGTCTTGGAAGCGCGTCAGCGACTGCAGGGCCTGCAGGGGGCGGTACAGCATGTCGCCTTCGACCAATCCGTTCTGGCGCTGGTCACCGTTAACGCTCAACCGCAGGCGCAGGTCACCGAAGCGCGCCAGCTCGGCGGCGTCGACGAGGACCAGTGCCGGCCCCACGGGTGTGAAGGTCGGGTACGACTTGGCTTCGTAGAACTGGGTCTGCGGCAGCTGGATGTCGCGCGCGGAGACGTCGTTGGTGATGACCAGCCCGGCCACGTAGTCGGCCAGGTTGGCATCGGTGATCTGGATTCCGACTGGGATGTCGCGGCCGATCACCAGACCGATCTCGACCTCGTAGTCCAGCAGTGTCACGTGCGACGGACGCACGATCTCACCGTAGGGATCGGTCAGTGAGGCAGAGGATTTCCGGAAGAACGTCAGTGGCACCGTCTTGGGGTCCATGCCCGCATCGGTGACGTGCGACTCGAAGTTGGTCATCTGGGCCACCACACGGCACGGTGCCGTCACCGGCGCCAGCAGCTGCAGTTCGTCGACCGCGACGGTGCCGCCGGATGCTGCGGCCGCGTCGATGGCGGGCCGGTCGGCGAGCAGCTCGGCGGTGGTTGTGGCCGTGGTGGCGATCTTGGCAGCACCCGTAGGGGTCTGCACCCACCAGGCCTCGGAGGTACGCAGGACGGAAATGGTCATGAGACAGCTACTTTCAGCAGGCCGATGAGGCGGTTGAGGTCGAATTCGTTGTCGTGCCGTAGGGCGGTGAGCATGGCGGTCGCCTGGCGGCCTGCCGCCCGGGGACTCGCATCGAGAAAGTCTTTGGTGGCCGGTGGCCCCCATTGGGCAAGTCCGGATGCGGTGAAGGGCGCCCAGCCCGGTTCCACGGTGTTGTCGAAGACGTCGCCGTCGGCGTAGTGCTCGACCAGAAACCCGTCGGGGTCGCGCCAGTAGTCGAAGATCTGGCTGCCCTGGATGTGGCGGCCGATCCCCCAGGACCGGAAATAGCCTCGCTCACGCAGGTATTCGCCGCCGGCGGCCAGCGCGTCCAGGTCGGCGACTTCATAGGCCGAGTGCACGTATCGATTCTCCGGACCCAGCGCCAGGGCCAGGGTGTGGTGGTCGGCGGGGATGGTGCCGCGGTCGCAGCGGATGAAGCTCATGGCCGGCCCGCGCTCACGCTGCCCCGGGAAGAACTGGAAGTCACTGACGATCATGCCCAGCGTCTCCAGGTACCAGTTCAGCGTCCGCAGATAGGTAGTGGACTGCAAGACGATGTGGCCCAGGCGCTGCACCCGGGCAGGAACACGCAGCGGACGCACTCCGGCGTTGATCCGCCTCTGGGTGCTCCCGATGTTGGCGAGCGGCGGATCTTGGCTGGGCTGAGCCGGGAGGACGTGCATGCCGGCCACCACCTTGACGGCGGTGCCGCTGGGGTCGGTCAGCTGTACCGCGACGCCACCGATGGATTCCGGCAGCTGCCGCAGCGGAGCACCGGTCTTGTCAGCCAGCCGCGCGACGTCGGCTTCGTCGGCGGCGCGCAGTGCATACCCGGCGAAGCGCGTGTGCGGCCCGCGGCGCACGAATACGCAGGGCGCGCCGGGACTGGTGCCGCGCAGCTGCACCTGTGCGGGGTCGCGGTGGGCGATGCCGAACCCGAAGGCCCGGGCGAACGCCTCGGCGCGGGCCAGGTCCGGCTTGTCGAATTCCAGCCAGGCGATGTCGACCACCCGGATGAGCGGGTCGCGGGCGCGACCGGGATGCTCGCCGCGAACCGAGCCCTGCTCGCTGTGCAGATCTTTATGGCCGTCGGCCCACGGCTCGCCCGTCTTCGGCACGTCGCGCCACCGCCTTCCGGATCAACTGACGAAATCGTCACATACGACCAAAGCTTCAGTCAAATGTTTTGACGAATTCCTCAGAACTGAGTTGGCTGATAATCTGCAGGCATGGATGTGGCCGAGCGCAACGGTGACCAGCCCGAGGCTGGTCCGGCCAACCGGCTCGAACGACGCAAACTGCGGACCCGTACCGCGTTGATCCGCGCAGCTCAAGGCTTTATCGCAGACGGCAGGCTCGCCGTGCCCGTCCTGGAGATCACCCAGGCCGCCGACGTCGGCATGGGCTCCTTTTACAACCATTTCGACAGCAAAGAAGAGCTGTTCGCGGCCGCGGTGACCGACGCGCTCGACAGCATCGGGGCCCTGCTCGACACCTTCACCTCCGATATCGCAGACCCGGCCGAGGCCTTCGCCGCCAACTACCGCCTCAGCGGCCGACTGTTTCGGCTGCGCCCCCAGGAGGCCGCGCTGCTGCTGGCCAACAGCTCCACGATGATCCTGTCCGACCGCGGCCTGTCGCCGCGGGCGTTGCGCGATATCACCGCGGCGATCGAGCAGGGCCGGTTCACGCTGTCGGACCCCGAATTGGGACTGGCCCTGGCCGGGGGCGTGTTCGTCGGACTGGGGACGCTGCTGAGCCAACGGCCCGACCGCGATCCCGAAGCCACCGTCGATGCGGCCACCGAACACCTGTTGACCACCTTCGGCATGAGCCCCGAGGAAGCCCACCAGATCTGCAGCAGGCCGCTGCCCGATATGTCACCGCTGCGCGATTCGCCGGGATCCAGTGCGCCGCGCTGACACCGCACGTCCATTGACTGGGGCTGGCAGCCCCTGCGATGATGGCCCTCAGGTTCGCCTTTGGAATTACTCGTGTGATTTTTAGCTACGGGGTGGCCCGTTGCGGAAGGACGCCAAGTGATATTGACCAAGGTCTTCGCCCCGATCGCGATCGCCAGCACCGTGGCGGGCGGCGTGCTCGCCGCTCCGGTGACCCGCGCCGCGCATATCGATGTGGACCTGCTGGCGGGCACCGCGTTCTTCATCGGCCCCACCACGCTGTCGACGCCCTCGCCGAGCTTCGCCCAAACCGCCGCCGACTTGTTCCTGCAGCCGCTGGGTTTCGACGGCGGCGACGACTTGGACTCGTGTGTGGTCGGCACCGGCGTGTGTGACGCGCCGCTGCGCGTCTTGTCCACCCCGGCGCTGATCCAGCAGGGCCACAGCAGTTTCGTCGGTGCCGCCGAGATCGTTCGGGCGGTACACGCCGAACTCGATGCCAATCCGGATGCCTACGACGCCGACAACCCGCTCTGGATTTTCGGCTGGTCACAGGGCGCCACGGCCGGTTCCATCGCGATGGCCCAGCTGGCCCACGACGGCGTCGATCCCGACGCGCTGCACTTCGTGTTCATCGGCAACCCGGTGGGCGCCGACACCGCGTCGCCGGGAGGGGGCGGGATGTCGTCCCCCGACTTCTTCGACACCTCGCTGCTGTCCGGCGTTCAGACCCCGAACAACGCGTTCGCAGTAACCGACTACACGATCCCCGGCGACCCGGTCACCGACCCCACCTCGACATCCGGGCTGGGGCTTCTGTACGAACACATGATGTACCTGGGTCTCACGCCCGACCAGGTGGGCAACCACGTGGCCAGCACCGACGGCTTGATCACCAACATCGACATCTCCGGAGACTTCGATCAGTTCGGCGCCTGGCTCAACGCCTGGGCGCACGGGCTGGTGGACAGCGGCTGGTGGGAGGGCATCTTCTACTCGCTGGTGGCGTCGTTCTACAGCGCCTTCGGCAACATCGAGGACTTCTTCGGTGACTGGCTGGGTATCGACTGGGGCGGAGTGGAGCAGACCCTCGACTACTGGTTCCCGACGGAGGTCTAACCGGCCCTCGTCGCCCTCGTGGCAGCTGGTTACCGTCGATGCTGTGCCACTGTCGCGAACGCGCATCACCCGGGCCTGCACCGTGGGAAGCGTCGCGCTCGTGCTTGCGGCCGCGCCGTCGTGCGGCCACCCGCTGCCTCCGCCGCCGCCGGCCGGCACCCCCTCCACCGCGGCACCTGCCCTACCTCGTGACGATGCGCCCTACCTGCCCCGCGGGGAGCTGGTCGCGCCGATCTCTGCGCTGCTGAACGACGCGATCGCGGTTCCCCGGCTGCCGGGTGCGGTAGTCCGGATCGGGCACGCCGGCACGATCGCCTTCAGCCAGGCGTTCGGCGCGCGCAGGCTCGCAGACGAACCCGCTCTCGACGGCTTGCCCGCGCCGGCCGAGCCGATGACCGAGGACACCATCTTCGACATCGCGTCGTTGACGAAGTGCCTCGCGACGACCGTCGCAGTCCTGCAGTTGTACGAGCAGGGCCGGGTCGGAATCGACGAACCCATCCAGACCTACCTGCCGGAGTTCAACGAGACCAACGACCCGCGACGCGCCCAGGTGACGTTGCGCATGTTGCTCACCCACACCTCGGGCATCGGGGGCGATCTGAGCCACCAGGGCCCGTGGGGCCTGACCGAGGCCGACAAGGCCGGCGGTGTTCATCGGGCACTGACCGCACCGCTGGAGTTCGGCCCCGGCGAGCTATTCCACTACTCGGACATCGGCTTCATCATCCTGGGTGTGCTGGTCGAGACGATGACCGGCCAACCGTTGGACGCCTACGTGCAGAACAACGTCTTTGCGCCGCTGGGCATGACCGACACTCGCTACCTGCCCGCCGCCAAAGCCTGTGGCCCACACCAGATCCGCGGTACCGCCATTGCATTGGACCCGAACGCATCCCGGGACGACGAGTGCCCGGTGGGCAGCTGGCGCACCGACCTGCTGGCCCGCATCGCGCCGACGGCGCATGACGAAGACACCCCCGGGCTCAACCCCGACTTCGATCAACTGCTGCGCGGCACGGTGAACGACCCGACCGCACGCCGCATGGGAGGGGTGGCCGGCAGCGCCGGAGTGTTCTCGACCGCCTCCGATATCGGCAGGTACGCCCAGGCCCTGCTTGATCGGCTCGCCGGGCGCCCGAGCCCGTTTCCGTTGCGGCAATCCACCCTGGAATTGATGACCACGCCCCAGCAACCCGGCCACAACGCCACCCAGCTGGTGGCCGCGAACGCCGCCGCACAACAGACGAATGCAGCGACACCCAACCGGGCCGATCCGCTGCTCGCCGTGAACTATCCGGCGATCGACGGACAGGATCTTCGCGGTCTCGGCTGGGATATCGATACGCCGCACTCCCGGCCGCGCGGGATGATTTTTCCGATCGGCAGCTTCGGGCACACCGGCTTCACCGGAGTGACGCTGTGGATCGACCCGGGTTCGGACACCTACGTGATCGTGCTCGCCAACGTGATCCATCAGCGCGGCGGTCCGCCCATCGCGGGGCTCAGCGGCGACGTGGCCACCGTGACCGGCCGGGCGCTGCAGCTGTACGGCAGCTGACGGGCCAACTTCTACCCAGTGGTCACACCCGGCCGCGTGCACCTGGCAATAATGGCCGGGTGGCCGATCGCAACGCTCCCGCTATCCCCGTCATCGCGCTGACGGGGTACCTCGGGGCGGGCAAGACCACGCTGCTCAACCACGTGCTGCGGGCGCCGGGCGCACGAATCGGAGTCATTATCAACGACTTCGGCGAACTGAACGTGGATGCCGGCCTGGTGACGGGCCAGGTTGACGAGCCGGTGTCGATCGCCGGTGGGTGCATCTGCCATCTGCCGGATGAGGGCGGGCTGGACGAGGCGCTGGAGAAGCTCGCCGACCCGAAGCTGTCGCTCGATGCGATCATCATCGAGGCGAGCGGGGTGGCCGAGCCGGCGGACGTCTCGCGGGTGATTCGGTTCAGCGGGGTGGAGCGGGTACGCCACGGCGGTGTTGTCGACGTCATCGACGCAGCGGAACACTTCGACACAGTCGATACCGAGTCGGCCCCGCCGCAGCGCTACGGCGTGGCCTCCCTGGTCGTGGTCAACAAGCTGGATCGGATCGCCGAAGACGCCCGCGAAGAGGCCCTTGCTCGGGTTGAAGCCCGTGTGCGCGAACTCAATCCCCACGCTCACGTGGTGGGTGCGATGGCCGGACGCGTGGATCCCCGGTTGCTCTATGACATCAGCGACGGCGGCGAGTCCGGGCAGATGTCGTTTCGGGAGTTGCTCCTCGACGAGCCTGCCGACGCTCCCGGCGAGCACCACGCCCACGTGCATGCCGCTTCGGTCACCGTCGTCGGCGACGGCGCCGTTGACCCGGGGCCACTCATCGACCTGCTCGAGCAGCCGCCGCAGGGCGTCTACCGGATCAAGGGCACCGTCGCGATCGGCAAACGTCATTACCTGGTCAACGTCGTCGGCACGTCGGTGCACGTGGTGACCGCGCCTGCCAGTTCCGGGGCCAGCCACCTCGTCGCGATTGGCACGCACCTGGACACCTCGGAGGTTCGGGGGCGGCTCGAGGAAGCGCTGCGGCCCGCCGGCGAGAAAGTGGCCGCCGCGGGCATGCGGCGGTTGCAGCGGTTGCGGCGCTACAGCATCTAGGGGTGGCCTTACTGTCAGGCGCTGTTCACTCCGATGCGGGACCGATGAATTCGATTCCTGCGCGAATCGCCGGTCGGTGCCGCAAGATTCGGAAATGTGCCAGCCGGCCGAGGCCCGCCGTCGTCATCAGGCGTGCGCCTGGCCAGGACGCGACGACCTTCTCGCTCGTCACATAGGGGGTGTCGGGGTCATCGGGGTCGTGGATGAGCAGCAGCGGCGGGTAATCGGTGTTCTCGGCGATCCGGACCATATTGGTGTCCTCAAGCGGCATGCCGATACGGCGTTCCAGGCGTCGATGTAGACCGGCGCGTATCCGCCGGCCGAAGTTGTGGCGCGCGGCGAACAGATCCAGGTAGATCGGGAACTCGCCCATCGGCGCGAGAAACACCAACCTCCCGACCGTCGCGCCCCACGACGCCGCGAATGCGGTCGCGTTACACCCGAGGGAGTGGGCGACTACCGCGCGGGCCGGCCCATGTGTCCGGATCATGGCTGCCACCGCTTCGGCGCACTCGATGGCTGTGGTGCGACCGGGCGCCAGTACGCCCGGGTCTGACTCGTTGTGGCTGGGCAGGTCGAAGGCGATAACGCGGTGCCCGGATTCGACCAGGGGTTTGATGAACATGCCGAGGTGCGGACGCCGCCCGCCCCAGCCGTGCACAAGGTAGACCGGCGGCCCCTCGCCCCAGGATTCGCCCGCGACCCGGTGCCCGTCCCAGTGCGCTTCCAGCGGTTGACCAGGAGGGACGCCGGGCGGCATGCGCAGGCTGGACTCAAGGACCGGTGGAGTGCACCACAGTTCAACCGCCCAGCGCGACCCGATGGCGGGCGCGAATCGCTCCAGTAGCCAGAACAGCCTCCGCACCCGAGGGGTGACCGGCGGTTGGACACCGGAGCCCTCCACGTCGAGAACGATCGGGCTGGGAGAACCGTCGCCGTCGGAACTGGTTCGATCTGGGCGAAGGACCTCTCGCGCGGGCGGGGTGTTCGGCGGCTCCGGCACATATCGAGGTTAGCGAGATGATGCGGCCTGGAGCCACCATCGAGCTGGTTCTGGTTCAGGCCTTGAGGGTTGGTGTGATCGCCGCATCGATGATCTTGATATCGCGGGTGGCGATGGTCAGATTGCGGCGTAACGCCTGGGCGACGATGATGCGGTCGAACGGGTCGCGGTGTTCCCAAGGAAGTCGCCCGGCGAGGATCGCGTCAGCGGAGTCAATCGCTAGTTCCGTGCTGCTCATGTCGGCTATGACGTCGGTCCAGGTCGACAGCAGAGCTCCACCGTCGAGGCGGCCCAGCCTGGTCTTGGTCGCGATCTCCCATGCCGAGGCAGCGCTGACCCACACCGACGTTCCCGGATCGCTCAAAATCGCGAGCGTGTCGGCGTCTACGTTCGAAGGCTTGCTGACCAGCCACAGCAGAGTATGGGTATCGAGCAGGACGTTCACGCCTCGGCATCTTCCCAGGCCGCGAGCTCCGCTTCCGGTAGTGCGTCATCGAAGTCGCTTGATACAACCAGGCTGGGTAACTGGCCAAATCTGCGCGGTACAGCGCTGATAGGTACGAGCCGCGCGACGGGTTGGCCGTGGCTGGTGATGGTGAACGACGCGCCGGCTTTGACGTCATTCAAAAGCCGGTTGAGCTGGTTCTTCGCGTCCGTGCTACTGATGGCCTCCATCGGAGGCATCGTATCTGCGTTAGGCGCGTCGCGCTAGCGTCACTAGCGGGATTGCGCCTCCGCATACCCTCGCCCGTAGGACATCGGTTGAAGCTGACAACCGACCGTGGGGGGACTGCCCCCGGTTTGGTTGACTCCTGATCTGTGAGGATTCGTCCTTGCTGGAAGGATCAATCTCGTGCCGAAGCCGTTTCCTGCCGAGTTCCGTGCTGACGTGATCGCAGTGGCCCGCAAGGGCGAGGCGCCGTTGCGCCAGATCGCGAAGGACTTCGGGATCTCCGAGGCCTGCCTGCATCGCTGGCTCAAGATCGCCGACCGAGACGAGGGTGTCGACCGACCAGGATATGCATCTGCCGACAAGGATCTGTCGGTGCAGCTGCGCGAGGCGCACAAGCGGATCAAGCTCCTTGAGCAGGAAGCCGAGATGATGCGCCGTGCGGTGGGCTACCTGTCGCGGGACGCCAACCCAGAATGATGTACCTGCTGGTCCTTGACCTTGCCGGCGACGGGATTCCCGTCACGGTGACCTGCCGGGTCCTGGGGTTCCACCCAAGCGTTCTACAAGTGGCGCAAAGAACCACTAACCCAGCGTGATTGGGATGATGCTCACCTGATCAACGCTGCTCGCGACATCCATGCCGATGACCCGGCTTTCGGATACCGATTTATCGCCGATGAGTTGCCCGGCCGCGGGATCGTCGCCGGAGAGAACCGCGTGGCGCGGTTGTGCTCCCAGGAGCGACGGCCCCGGTCGAGGGCTTGATCCCCGCCTCAGCGAGTCGCTCAGAGTAGGCCACCGACAGGTACTGGACCCCGTGATCGTGATGGGCGACCAAGCCGGTCAAGTCCTTGCCGGCCCGCTTGCGGGTCCAGATAGCCTGCTCGACGGCGTCGACGACGAGTTGGCTGGTCATCGTGGTCGCCACTGACCAGCCCAGGATCCGCCGGGCATACGCATCGATCACGAACGCGGTGTAGCACCAGCCCGACCAGGTCGAGACGTAAGTGAAGTGGAAACCCACAGCAGATCTGGTGCTAACGGCCGAAAGTTACGGTTTACCAAGTCATTCGGCTTCGCCGAGCGCGGGTCACTGATCGTTGTCCGCTTGATCTTGCCGCGAACTGCGCCGGCCAGTCCGAGTTCGCCCATGAGTCGTTCCACGGTGCAGCGCGCGATCGGCGGGGCCTTTTTGGGCCGTTCACGGTTCAGCGTCAGCCATACTTTCCGGGCACCGTAGACGCCGTAGTTCGCCTCGTGAGCGGCAGCGATCTTCGGCTTCAATTCGGCGTCTCGAACCTCCTGCTTGCTGGGGCTGCGCCCACGGTGTTCGTAGTAGGTCGCGGGGGCGATCTTGGCTCCCAGCTCGGTGAGCTGGACGCAGATCGACTCGACACCCCACCGCAGACCTGGCCCGTCGGCATCGTCGTGGCGGGCACCGACGTGCTCGTCGATGTAGCGCACGATCAGCGCAGTGGCCGGTCGAGTTCGGCCGCGAAGAAAGCCGACGCACTCTTGAGGATCGCGTTGGCCCGCTTAAGCTCGGCGTTCTCGCGCTTGAGGAGCTTCAGTTCCGCCGATTCCTCAGTGGTCACACCGGCCCGCTGGCCTGCGTCGACCTCGGCCTGCCGGCACCACTTGCGAACGGTCTCCGGCGTCCCGATCCCGAGCAGCTCGGCGACCTTGCACATCGCCGCCCACTCCGACTCGTGATCGGCTCTAATCTCGCCGACCATCCGGACCGCCCGCTCACGCAACTCGGCCGGGTACCTCTTCGACGTACTCCCTGACATGACTCCATCCTTTCCAAGAAACAGAGTCTCCGGACACGCCGGGGGGATTCAGTAGCGCCTGTAGCGATGGGGTGGTGACTACCGTTCGCTACCACTGCGATGGAACCTCAGTGCAGATGCTGGATGCACCGCCGCTTGACCGCTAACGGTCCGCGCACCGGTCGATTCATCGCACAGCTCATCACCACAAAACTAGAGCGGCCGACATTAACGGCGGTCAGCTCCCAGAACACGGCGACGAGCCGGTAGCAACCCTCGACGCCGCGCCGTCAACGGCATCCCAGCAATCACTCCGAAGCATGCGTCCTCGCGCATGACACGTTCGTGAGACACATGACAAGGACATGACACCGCCGCTGAGAATATGACACGCGGCGTGAGACCCTACAATTGGTAGTGTAGGTTCTCAAATTGGAGTGCATCGGTACATCCCGCTGACCTGTGTATTTCCGTTGTGTCTCACGACGGCTGCACCAAATTTTGTCTCACGAACCTCTGCATTTCCTAGGTGCGGCGACGAAAGGATGCGCGCCGATACAACATCGACGGATGGACCGTATGGCCGCTTTCGTCACAGTGACGGTGTGCGTGGCAACCATCAATTAGGTGCCTCAACCAAGGTGGTCGGGTTGAAGCTGTCCGTTGACATCTGACGTAGGGCATTGTCACGGAATCTGAGGTATCGGCGTGTCTTTGACAATCTATCTGGGGCACTGCCCGTAGATCGCCGCAGCCTGGCCACAGGGACCGACGCTCAAATCAGCAGAATTTAGTCGGTGGGGACCGTCGATGCCGGGTGGTTGTCGACCCCAACGGCCGTCAGCCCGAGGGTTACGCTCGCGAGGATTCTCGCTGCACGCCGTGCGGGGCTGGGGTTCTCGCGAGCTCGGCGAGTTGGCCCTGTTGTCTGCAGGGATTCGGTGATCAGAGGAGCGCAGCGGGTGACACAACAGGGTGGGGACCCCGATCCGATCCAGACCATGCAGAACACCGCGGGGTCGCGGCCGGTCTGGATGACGCGCGGGGTCGGCGGGATCGGCATGGCGAGTCTGCTGGCCGATGTCGGACATGAGGTACCGACCGCGCTGATGGCCAGCCTGGTCACCGGCACCCTCGGTGCGCCCGCGTCCGCGCTGGGGCTAATTGAGGGGATTTCCGATGGGCTCGCCGGGGCCGGCCGATTCCTGGGTGGCCCGCTGGCCGATGACGTCGGCCGTCGCCGCCGGGTGGCGGTCGGTGGCTATACCGCCACCGCGGTGCTCTCGTCGCTGATCGGGACGGCCGGCAGCGTGGTCACCGCTGGCTTGCTGCGCGGTGGGGCCTGGGCCGCCCGGGGTCTGCGGGTTCCAGCGCGCAACGCGCTGCTCGCCGATGTCGTCCCGGCCGCCGCCTATGGGCGCGCCTACGGGTTTGAGCGCATGATGGACAACCTCGGCGCGATCTTGGGGCCGCTGCTCGCGCTGGGCCTGGTGGCGATGTTCTCGGTACGGACCGCAATCCTGCTCTCGGTGATCCCCGGCCTGTTCGCTGCGGCTGCCATCGTGTACGCGATTCGCCAGGCCAAGCTTCCCGCCGTGCGGGAACGCCGCAAGCTTCGCGTGCAGATTCGGCCTGTGTTGCGCGGACAGCTCGGGCGACTACTGGGGGCGTTCGCTCTATTCGAGTGCGGCAACCTCGCCGCGACCCTGCTCATCTTGCGCGCGATCGACCTCCTGACCCCTGACCATGGCACGCAAGCGGGCACCCAGATTGCGCTTGCGCTGTACACCGCCTACAACATCGCCGCCACCGTGGTGTCCTTTCCCGCCGGCCACCTCGTCGATCGGCTGGGCACCCGGGGTCCGCTGCTGGTCGTTGGCGGCGGTGTGGTGGCGTTCCTGGTGGCCTACCTGCTGTTTGCAATCACCGGCCCGGTGATCGTGGTACTGGCGGTGGCGTTCATCGCCGCCGGGATCGGCATCGGCTGCGCGGAAACCGCCGAGCACGCCGCGGTGGCTGCGCTCGCACCCGAGCAGGTGCGCGGGTCGGCGTTCGGGCTGCTGGCCACCGTGCAGGCCGCCGGGAATCTGCTCGCCAGCGCCGTCGCCGGTCTGCTCTACACCGTTGCTTCGCCGACAGTTGCGTTCGGCTATGTCGCCGCGTGCATGGCCACCGCACTGGCCGGTCTCGCCTGGGCCGCCAAGCCCGCCACCTCACAGCCGACCCACTGACTGCCGGTTGTTCAGGGTGCGCCACGCACGGGCTTCAAACCTGCTGCGGACGATCAACACTACCGCACGGACCTGTCTGCGGCGCCGGGTCCGTATGTCAGTGACGACCAGCGCGGGCGAATACCCCAGCCAGCGCCTCCAGGGCGGCGGGCACCAGCCGGTAATAGGCCCATTTGCCGCGTTGTGTTCGTTCCAGCAAGCCAGCTTCGACCAGAATTTTGAGGTGGTGTGACACTGTCGGTTGGGTCAGTCCCACCGGTGCGGTCAGGTCGCACACGCAGGCCTCGGCACCCTCATAGCCCGCGATCAGCGATACCAGCCGCAGCCGGGTCGGCTCAGCTACCGCCTTGAGCACGCCCGCCAGCCGCTCGGCGGTCGCCACGTCCAGCACGCCGTCGGTGAGCGGGCTGCAACACGCTGCCACGTCGGCCGCAAGCAGCGAACCGGTAGCGGACGCGCTTATGACGGACATGACCACAGTATGCCATCCGCATTGACAGTCATCGATGGGTCGTGCAGACTGCACGCATAGACAGCTGTCGATGAATGGAAGTGAGACGAATGACCACCGAACACGACGCACTGCGTGACCAGGTCAAGGCGAGCTACGGTGCCGCCGCCGACGCGGTGCGCACTGGCGACACCAACAGCGACGTGCTGAGCGCAGCGAGCTGCTGCGGGTCCAGCGATTCAGCCGATGTCGGCGTCATCTTCGGCGCCGGCCTCTACGGTTCCGACGAGCACTCCGAGCTGCCCATCATGGCCGTTGAAGCCAGCCTGGGCTGCGGCAACCCGACCGCGGTCGCCGACCTGCGCCCGGGCGAACGAGTACTCGACCTGGGGTCCGGTGGCGGTATCGACGTGCTTCTCTCGGCACGGCGGGTCGGCCCGCAGGGGTACGCGTACGGCGTCGACATGACCGACGAAATGCTCGCCTTGGCCGAGGAGAACAAAGCCAAGGCCGGCGCCACCAACGTCGAGTTCCGCAAGGGCACCATCGAGGACATCCCGCTGCCGGACTGCGCCGTCGACGTGGTGATCTCCAACTGCGTGATCAACCTGTCGGCCGACAAACCGGCCGTGCTCGCCGAGATGTTTCGCGTCCTGGTCCCCGGTGGACGGATCGGGATCTCCGACGTCGTGGCCGAAGACCACCTCAGCGTGGCCGAGCGCGCCGAGCGAGGCTCCTACGTCGGCTGCATCGCCGGGGCACTGTCACGCCAGGAGTACCTCGACGGACTGGCCGCGGTCGGATTCACCGACGCCACCGTCGAGTTCACCCACGAAATCGCCGAAGGAATGCACGGCGCGATCATTCGCGCCACCAAAGCCGACGCAGGGTGCTGCGGATGAGCGACACCGCCGTAACGACTGCTGCATCCGCAGTGGCCGCCAAAATGTCGACACTGGACCGGTTTTTGCCGGTGTGGATCGGTGTGGCGATGGCCGCCGGCCTGCTTTTTGGGCGTCTGATACCTGGCCTGGGAGCCGGGATCAGTGCCATTGAGGTCGATGGCATTTCGCTGCCGATCACCCTTGGTCTGCTGGTGATGATGTACCCACCGTTGGCCAAGGTCCGCTACGACCGACTCGGCGAGGTCACCGCCGACCGCAAACTGCTGGTGTCCTCACTGCTGCTGAACTGGCTGATCGGGCCGGCGCTGATGTTCGCACTGGCGTGGACGCTGCTACCCGATCTGCCCGAATACCGCACCGGCCTGATCATCGTCGGGTTGGCCCGCTGCATCGCCATGGTCATCATCTGGAATGACCTGGCGTGCGGGGACCGCGAAGCCGCCGCCGTGCTGGTCGCCTTAAACTCGACCTTCCAGGTCGTCATGTTCGCCGCGCTGGGCTGGTTCTACCTGTCGGTGCTGCCTGGCTGGCTTGGCCTGTCGCAGAGCGGAATCGACGTCTCGGTGTGGCAGATCGCCAAATCCGTCCTGATCTTCCTGGGTATCCCCTTGCTGGCCGGATACCTGTCGCGCCGCTTCGGCGAACGCGCCAAGAGCCGCGATTGGTATGAGTCGCGGTTCCTGCCGCGCATCGGCCCGTGGGCACTGTATGGGTTGCTGTTCACCATCGTCATCCTGTTCGCCCTACAAGGGCACCAAATCACCTCCCGGCCAGGGGATGTGGCCCGCATCGCAGTGCCGCTGCTGGCGTACTTCGCGATCATGTGGGCCGCCGGCTACCTGCTCGGGGTTGTGCTGAACATGGGCTACGAGCGCACCACCACGTTGGCGTTCACCGCCGCCGGCAACAACTTCGAACTGGCGATCGCGGTGGCGATCGCCACCTACGGCGTGACATCCGGGCAGGCCCTTGCCGGGGTTGTCGGACCGCTCATCGAAGTACCCGTGCTGGTCGGGCTGGTTTACGTCTCCTTGGCGCTACGCACCCGCCTCTTCCGATCTGAGTCGCAACCAAGCGGTGCCCGCTGATGGCCGACAAACCCAGCGTGCTGTTTGTCTGCGTTCATAACGCTGGACGCTCCCAAATGGCGGCCGCGCTGCTGACCCACCTGGCTGGTGACCGCATCGAGGTCCGCTCCGCCGGTACCGAACCCGCCGATCAGCTCAACGCAGTGGCCGTGGCGGCGATGGCCGAGCTGGGCATCGACATTACCGCCGCCACCCCCAAGGTGCTCACCGGCAATCAAGTGCAGACCAGCGACGTCGTGATCACCATGGGCTGCGGCGACACCTGCCCCTACTTCCCGGGAGTCGCCTACCGCGACTGGCAACTGCTCGACCCCGCCAGCCAACCCCTCGACACCGTCCGCTCCATCCGCGACGACATCGCCAACCGCGTCCAAGCCTTGATCGCCGAACTCCTGCCCACCACAGGCAACGGTCGGTCGGGTAGGTAACGACGCCGCAACTCTTGCCACAACCGGGCAGACCGCACGGAACGCATGGCGGCCCCCCACGGGGTAGCGCGCGGGTTCGCTGTTGCGTCGTCGCCACGGCGTGTCTGAATTAGACGAGGTGGGTGACAAGTGCGGGGTGCGCCAGCAACACGAGACCAAGGACGATCAGCATGGCCGCTGTCACTCGGGTGAGCCGATCACCGAAAGGGGTTACTTTCTCCAGCCAGATCAGCACCGAGAGCGCCAGCATCCACGCCAGTTGCATGGTGCCCAGGGCGATCAGCAATACGAACAGCATCCAGCAGGAGCCGAGGCAAAACGTGCCGTAGCGGCCACCGGCACCAAACGCCCGGGCCAGACCGTCGCGATGCGTCCCCTGCGGCAGAGATAAGGAAGTCGGCGCGTGACAGTGCCGCAGGCATGTCGCTTTTAACGGCGTGAGCTGATACAGCCCGGCGGCCACCGCCACGGCGCCGGCAAGCCTGCCGGCCCACGGATCGGCGTGTGCCAGTGGTTCATTGAGGCGGCTCCACGCCAGAAACGCGGGGATTCCCGCAACACTCCACAGGGCCAGGTATGCGGCCACGAAGATAACCCCTGGCGCGGCGCCGCCGCCGGCGGCGCGGGTATAGCGGCGCACAACGGGTAGGACCGGGGGAAGCATCATCGCGGCCATCATGGCCGCCCACGCGAGGAGGAACGCCGCAAAGGACATCGGCGCCATGGTGCCCATGGGCATTTCCGGCTGGGTATCCATGGACATCGCGTCGCCGCCCATGCCCATGCCCATGTCGCTGGCGCTGACCACTGTCCACCACCAACTCACACCCGCCACACCCAGCAGGGCTGCCGGCAACCAGGTATCAGTCCATGACCGTCCACGCACTTCGCTATCGCTCATCGTCTCGTCCTAGTCGCGGGGTGGCTGAGTTCGGCGGAGGCCTCGGCGTCCAGGTCGTTTTCTTCTAAAATCCAGCACACCGTGGAATGGTCGTGTTCGGTGGGCGCGGCGTGCGATGCGTGGTCGACAAGCGTCTGCAGGTGGCCTTCGAGGGCGACCAGTTCGGCGATCTGGGCGCGGACTTGGTCGAGGCGGGTGCCCAGGACCTGTCGCACGTGCCCGCACGGTGCCTCGCCGCGGTCGTGGATCGCCAGGATCTGGCGCACTTTCTGCAAGGTCAGCCCGGCGGCTTGACCCCGATGGATGAACCGGATTCGCTCCACGACCTCCGGTCCATAGTCGCGGTACCCGGACGGGGTGCGTGCCGGCGGCGGTAGTAGCCCCGAGTCCTCGTAGAAACGAA
>NZ_MVHH01000157.1 GCF_002086515.1 Mycolicibacter arupensis | reverse complement strand
TCGCCGGGGCCTTCGTCTGGTCGCCGGCGCTGGGCGAGATCAAGAAAAGCGGCAAGGTCCTCACCGACGCCGCCGAAGTCGGCCAGTGGGGTGCGCCGACCTTCGAGGTGTGGGTGGCGCGCAAGGACTTCGCCGAGAAGCATCCTGAAATCGTCGCCCGCTTCGCCCGCGTCAGCCTCGATTCCTTCGCCGACTACAACGCGCAC
>NZ_MVHH01000156.1 GCF_002086515.1 Mycolicibacter arupensis | reverse complement strand
GTACCGTTCCGGCAAAGATCGACCGCGCCATCACCAATGTCGTGATGATGGGCATGGGCGAGCCGCTGCTGAACTTCGACAACGTGGTCGCCGCCATGAACATCATGATGGACGACCTCGGCTACGGTATTTCCAAGCGCAAGGTGACCCTGTCCACCTCCGGCGTGGTGCCGATGATCGACAAGCTCGGCGAGGTGATCGACGTG
>NZ_MVHH01000155.1 GCF_002086515.1 Mycolicibacter arupensis | reverse complement strand
CCTCGGGACGCAGCAGGTAGTTCATGAAGGCGTAGCCGGCCTTCTCGTCGGGCGCGTCGACCGGCATCGAGACCATGTCGAACCACAGCGGCGAGCCTTCCTTCGGCGTCGAGTAGCGCACTTCCACGCCGTTGTTGGCCTCCTTGGCGCGGGTCGCGGCCTGCAGGATGTCGCCGGAGAAACCGACCACCATGCAGATCTCGCCGT
>NZ_MVHH01000154.1 GCF_002086515.1 Mycolicibacter arupensis | reverse complement strand
GTTCATCATGTCTTCGTCGGTGGTCCCGGGATGGGCGGCGATGAAGTACGGGATCAGGTACTGCTCCTTGCCGGCTTCCTTCGAGAACTTCTCGAACATCTGCTTGAAGCGGTCGTAGGTGCCGATCCCCGGCTTCATCATCTTGTCCAGCGGACCGCGCTCGGTGTGCTCCGGGGCGATCTTCAGGTAGCCGCCGACGTGGTGGGTCAC
>NZ_MVHH01000153.1 GCF_002086515.1 Mycolicibacter arupensis | reverse complement strand
TTACTGTAAAGGTAAACGCAAGAGGCTTATCCGCCCAGGGCCGTCGGCCCCGGCGCGGCCCAACGGAACGGCGTAGAATGGGCGGTTTTTCACAGGAGCACAGCATGACCCCGGAAATCGCCATCGGCCTGGTGACGGCCCTCGGCCTCGGTGCGCTGGTCGGTCTCGAGCGACAATGGCGACAGCGCTCTTCCGGCATGGCCACCCACGCG
>NZ_MVHH01000152.1 GCF_002086515.1 Mycolicibacter arupensis | reverse complement strand
CTGTAGGCGAGGGAGAAACCGGTAGTGCGCACGTCCGCCGGCATCACCTCGGTCAACGCCACCACCATCGCGCCGTTGTAGCTGCTGTAGAGGAACGACAGCCACAACTCGACGCCGAGCAGGCCGGCGAAACTCGGCTCGCGGACCAGCCAGGACAGCGCCGGGTAGGCGGTCAGCAGTGCCAGCGCGTAGGCACCCAGCAACAATGGCTTG
>NZ_MVHH01000151.1 GCF_002086515.1 Mycolicibacter arupensis | reverse complement strand
CTGGAGTTCTGTGCCTACGGCTTCGGCCAAGTCAGCGGGACGTTGCCGGACACCCAGGTGGGCATCCTCGAGGCGTTCCGCGGCTGGGGTATCCCCATCAGTCGCGAGCTGCGCCTGGTCAAGGGCGCCCAGGCCTGCCGCGACTACTACGACGACATCGGTCGCCGACGCGATGCGCTGGCCTACGAGATCGACGGCGTGGTGTTCAAGTTC
>NZ_MVHH01000150.1 GCF_002086515.1 Mycolicibacter arupensis | reverse complement strand
TGGCGGCAAGCCCCGGAAGTCATCGGCCGGCTCTGTCGGGAACTGGGAGTCGGCGCGGTACACGTCAACCAGGAATACGGGGTGAACGAGGAACGCCGCGACCAGGCCGTCGGCCAACGCCTGCGTGAACAGGGCGTGGCCTTCCACAGCCACCTCGACCAGCTGTTATTCGCCCCCGGCTCGGTGCTGACCCGAACTGGCGGCTATTTCCAGGTG
>NZ_MVHH01000015.1 GCF_002086515.1 Mycolicibacter arupensis | reverse complement strand
GGCCTGTTCGGCGGAGGCGGCGGTGGCCTGTTCGGTGGCGGCGGCCGTGGTGGCGGGCTTTTCGGCCACTAGCCCTCCGCGACAAGCGATTCCCTCAGGGGTGCGGGGCGGCGGCCAACGCCGCGCGGAACGCCTCCAGATCCGACACGGTGGCGTCGAGATGTGGAGAGATCCGCAGTACCGGCCCGGTCAGTTCCGCCGGTGCGCGCTCCACACCCGCCGCGGTGGTAACGATCGCGTGCTCGGCGATCAGCCACGCGCGCACTGCCGCCGGGTCGGCACCCCGCAGCGGGGCCAAAGTGGTGATGGCACTGGGTTCGTCATCGGGCTCCACCACCCGCCAGCCGGGCAGGTCCGCCAGCACCCGACGGCTCAACGACCCCACCTCTGCCAATGCCGCACGCACGGTCGCCGGGCCGAGCGCGAGATGTTCACCCACAGCGACGCAGAAGCCCACCTGTGCAGCCACGTTCACATCGCCGGCCTCTGGGCCGGGCGATGCCAGGGCAGCCAGCTCCGGCCGCACAGCCAGCACCCCGACCCCGCGCGGTCCGGCCAGCCACTTGCGGGATGACGAATAGACGGCATCGGCGCCTACCGCACAATCGATCTGGCCCAGGGCCTGCGCCGCGTCGACGATCAGGGGAACACCGCGCTCGCGGCAGATGTCCGCCAAGGCTGCCAGGGGCTGAACCAACCCACGATGACTGCCGACAGGGGTCAGGTGAACCAGGCCTGGCGGTGCGGCACCGAGCATGGCGGCCGCCTCGTCGAGCAGCAGTCGGCCGGCGTGGTCCACCGGTAGCGTCTGCCGGCTGAACCCGTGGGCCGCCATCACCGCCAGATTGGGCCCGTACTCACCCGGCAGGCAGGCCACGGTCCGACGTTGACCCGGCCACCGGGACAGCAACAACGTCAGAGCATGCCGCGACCCGGTGGTGAACACCACCTGGTCGGGAGTCATGGCCGTCAATGCGGCGAAAGCCGCCCGGCCGGCTTCCAGAACCGGCGTGGCGGCCTCGGCAGCGACGTAGCCGCCGACCTCGGCCTCATGGCGGGCGTGCTGGGTGGCGGCGTCCAAGGCGGCGTAGCTCTGGCGCGAGCATGCAGCACTGTCCAGGTGCAGTCCGGCGGCGGGAGGCCGCGCAGCCCGCCAGCTGTCGGCAAGACTCACCTGACGGCCAGCGACAGTCCGAAATCGCCTGCTGCGTCGGTCCACCAGCGCTGCCGCCGTAGCCCCGCGGCGGCCAGCTCGTCGGCCACCTGTTCCGGCCGGAACTTGCACGACACCTCGGTCAGCATCTCTTCTCCGTCGGTGAACTCGACATCAAGGCCAAGCGCCCGAACCGCAATGCGCTGGGCTCGGCAGGAGCGCAGCCACATCTCGATGCGTTGCTCCGCAGCATTCCAGCGCGCCACATGAGCAAAGGCCTCCAGGTCGAAATCGGCATCGAGTTCTCGGTTCACCACCGCGAGCACGTTGCGATTGAATGCCGCGGTCACTCCGGCCGCATCGTCGTAGGCGCGCACCAGCCGCCCGGTGTCCTTGACCAGATCGGTACCCAGCAGCAGGCCATCACCGTCATGCATGACGGCGGCGAGGTCGGCCAGGAACTCGGCGCGCGGGCCGGAGGTCAGATTTCCGATCGTCGACCCCAAGAACACGAACAGCCTTCTGCCGCCGTCGGGAATGTGTTTCAGGTGGTGCTCGAAGTCGCCGCAGACAGCCTGCACCAGCACACCAGGATAGTCACGGGCGATGGCTTCCCCGGCGGTCTCCAGCACGCCGGCATCCACGTCGAACGGGACGAACCGGCGCAGCGCTCCGGCGTCCCGCAGCGCACCCAACAGCATCCGGGTCTTCTCCGAGGTGCCACTGCCGAGTTCCACCAAGGTGTCAGCACCCGACAGTGCCGCCACCTCGGCGGAGTGCGCGCGCAGGATCTCCGCCTCGGCGCGGGTCGGGTAGTACTCGGGCAACCGGGTGATCCGGTCGAACAGCTCACTGCCGACGTCGTCGTAGAACCATTTGGGCGGCAGTGACTTCGGCTGTTGCGTCAGCCCGTGCCGGACGTCGTCGCGGAGCGCGGTGCCCGCCGCGTCGGCAGCCAAGTAGTTCGTGATAGAGACCGCGGCCGCCCCGGGACCCGTCATCGTGGCGCACCCAATGCCGTGACCCGAACCTCGCCGTCGCGCACGTCGACCAGGTGCCGGTCGGGAATGTCCACCCAGCGTGGGTCCTCGTCGTAGGGTTCACTGGCCAGTACCACGCCGTCTGCTCCGTGCAACATCGACAAGGTGTCCCCCCAGGTGGTCGCTACCATCTGTGAACCGTTGGCCGCCAGAATGTTCAGCCGGGCTTTCGGATCTGCAGCGCCGATCTCGACGATCACCTGCGCCAGCGAATCCACTCCGCGCGAAAAGATCGAGGCCGCCAGGATCGCACTGTCGCAGAGCGATTCGGCTACCAGCGTGGTGGACAACACCGCGCGGTCCACCACGCCATTGTGCGACAGCAGCCAGTTGCCGTCGGTGAAGGGCGCCGTGGCACTGGCCTCAATGGGCATGCCGACGGTGGCCGAGCGCACCGCGGCCACCACACAATGACTGGTGAGCACCGGGGCTACCGAGGCGAAGGAGGCATCACCCCACAACGGCGCCGCACTGCGCCATCGCCGCGGCTGGGCACCGTCGAAAAATCCTGCGCCCCAACCGTCGGCGTTGAGCAGACCGTGCTGTTGCCGACGCGGTGCATAGGACTGCACCAGCAGGGAGTGCGGCGGCTCCAGCATCAACTCCGCCACCGACCGCGGCCTGCCCAACCAGCCCAGGTGCCGGCACATCAGACGTCCCAGGCCAGTCGTACACCGGCGAAGATCTGCCGCCGGTAGGGATGGTCCCAGTTCCGAAAGCTCGGACGCAGGATCTCGCGCGCGACCGCCCATGATCCGCCGCGCAGTACCCGGTAGTCGCCGTCGAAGAACGGCTCTGAATAACGTTGGTAGATCATCGGATGAAATCCCGGCCACGGCCGCAGCGGTGAACTGGTCCACTCCCACACGTCGCCGAGCAGCTGTTGAGCGCCGTAGGCCGACGCCCCGTTCGGGTAGACCCCGACCGGCGCCGGACGCAGTGCGGCACCGTCGAGATTGGCCAGCTCCGCTGACACTGGCGCGTCACCCCAGGGATAACGGCGGCGCGCCCCGAGCACCGGGTCCCAGGCGCAGGCCTTCTCCCATTCGATCTCGGTGGGAAGCCGGGCGCCGGCCCATGCCGCGTACGCCTGGGCCTCGAAGTAGCTGACGTGCTGCACCGGTTCATCGTCGGGAAGCTCCTCTGCACGACCGAACCGCACCCGGGAGCGGTGGTCGGGACCCCAGAACTCCGGAGCGCTCAATCCGGCGTGCAGGCAGTGGCGCCAACCGCGTTCGCTCCACCACCTTGGCTGCCGATAGCCGCCGTCATCGATGAACGCGCGCCATTCACGGTTGGTCACCGGCACCCGCCCGATCCGGAAGTCCGCGACGTCGACGCGGTGCGCCGGGCGCTCATTGTCCAGCGCGAAGGGCTCGTCGGCGGCGTCGACGCCCAGGACGAACTCTCCGCCCGCTACCAGGACCGAAGTTCCCGCCAGATCGGGCCGGCCGGCGGGCAACAGGGCACCCGCACCGAGCAGGGGTGGGCCGGCCCGCAGGTTCAGTGCCTGCAGCATGGTCTCGTCGTGCTGGTGTTCGTGACTGAGCACCAGGCCGAAAACGAACCCGTCCGCGGGCCCGCCGGCATCGACGGGCAGGTTCTCCAACCGGTCGAAAACCTTGGAACGCACGGTCGCGCAGTATTTTCTGGCCTGCTCGGGCGCCAGCAGCGGTAAGTCGACACGGCTGGCCCGGGGGTGCGTGAAGGCGTCGTACAGGCCCTCGACATCGGCGGGCAGCATGCCGGGTCGGTCCGGATCGCCGCCGCGCAACAGCCACAGCTCCTCCTGCTGACCGATATGAGCCAGGTCCCACACCAGTGGGCTCATCAGCGGGTCGTACTGGCGGTGCAGTTCGGCATCGTCGAAATCGACGAGCGCCAACGTGCGGTCTCGCGCCCGGGTGAGGTCACGGGCCAGAATTGCGGCGGTGGTCATGACTGGCTGCGCGCCAATCGGCTCACCGTCGCCGCAGTACCGGTCCGGGTCGCCTCATCGGTGACATCGTCGGCCGGGCAGCGGCCCCGTTCCACCAGGCCCACCAACCTGTCCATTCCGTCGCGCAGCGATGCCGGTGCCCGGTCGGCGACCAGCTGGACGCAGTGCATAGCCGCGGCATGTAACCGTGGCTCGGCAAGGCCGACCCGGGCCGCCACGTCCCACGCCGTGGCGACGGGTGCGACCGCCTCGGCGGCTCCGTCGGCAGCGGCCGGGTCGTCGAGCAAGGTGGCGAGCAGGAATACCAGCGCCGGCCATAGGGTGCCATCGACGCTGTCGAGGTACCGGATCTCCAGCCAGCCGCGCGGGCGCACCGGCGGAAACAACGTGGTCAGGTGGTAGTCGAGGTCCGCGATGCCGGCACGGCGGCCGCCCAGACGCACCCGCCCGTCGGCCCAGTCGGCGAAAGGCACATAGCGGCTGACCGGAATGGCTTCTGGCGTGTGCACCAACATGACCGGCGCCTTGAGCGCGTAGCGCGCCCAGTCGGTGGCGGGGTCGGTGCCGTCCAGACCGAGGACGGGACCGCAGCGCGCCGAGTCCAACCGGCTCCATACCCGTTGCCGAGTCGAGCGCCAGCCGGAGAAATCACCCGACAGCAGTGGGGAATTCGCGGCGATCGCCACCATCGTCGGACCCAACGCGTGAGCCAGCCGGACCCGGTCCGCCCAGCCCTGCTGGACGCCGGCGTCCAGGTTGAGCTGAACAGAAGCGGTGGCGGTCATCATCGCAGCACCCGCCGAACCGGTGTGGCTGGCGGCGAAGAACTGTTCCATGGCGGCGTAGCGCTCGCCGGGGTTGATCCGCTGCGTCGGCCGCAGCGGATCGGCGCCCAGCTGCACCAGACCCAGCCCGGCGGCGGCGAACGCCGCCCGCAGCACCGCCTGATCGGCGGCCATGGCCTCGATGGCGGCCAGGGCCCCGCTCAGCGGCGGGCCGGAGAGCTCCACCGCGCCACCGGGTTCGACGGTGACGACACTGCGCCCCGGCAACGCCGGCAGCGCCCGCAGCACGTCACCGATCTCCGCCCACCCGGGACGGCGGTGTGGGTCGGCCGGGTCGAAACAGTGCGCTTCGATCTCCAGGCCGACGCGGCCGTGCGGGGCATCGGTGAGGCAGCTCTGGGCGATGTAGTCGGCGGCCTGGGCCGCTCCAGACAGCTCGGGGCCACCGAGGCAAGACTCATCTCCGCGGGACAGTTGCGCCGCCGCGGCGAACCCCATATCAACCCCTCCGCCCGTCGATCTTCCCGACGCTACCCGAGAGGTAGGACAAGAAGTCCGAAGATCACTGTCCCAGGGAGTTCTGCATCGCCCCTGCCAGCACGTTCACCGCCGGGCCGGCGTTACCGGACTGGCAGACCTTGGCCTGCAACACCACGTTGGCGCGCAGTCGGGTCTGGTTGAAGCAACGCCGGTCGGTCCCGGCTTCCCGCTTGGTCCAGGCCGCGTCGGCCGCCGTCGCCGGCCCGCCGCTGAACTCCCAGACCTGGGTGAGTCCGTTGTCCAGATGCATCGCGGTGGTCCGTCCCGAGCAGCCGACGGTTCGGTCCACGACGCGGCGGAATGCCCCAGTGGCAGCCTCTTGGGTGGCAAAGACTCCCACCGCCTGCTTGACGAAATGCCCTTGGTCATTGGACGCGGTCTGGGTGACAGCGCTGTTGAACGACGCCAGATCGGCGTCATTGAAGATCTCGGGCAGGCCGATGTCGGCCCAGTTGTTACATGCCGGGTCGTCGACCCAGAACGCCTGGAACGGCTGGCCCGAGACGGCTTCGAAACCCATCGGGGCGCCCACGATGTTGCCCACTGAACCCTTGGGCAGCACCGCGTAGGACACCACGCCCGGATCCGAAGGACTCGCCGCGGCTACCGGCACCGCCGCCATGGCGGCAATGCCGATGCCCAGCAACGCCATTGCGGCGGCCCGCCGGCCGTCAGGCAAGGTTGGCCCGCACCCCGGCCTCCACCGCGCTTCCCAGGTCGGGGTCGATGTTGCGCCAGTACTCGAATACCCGCGACAGCACCGGCTCGGTCACCCCGGCAGAGACATGCCCGATGATGTTGGCGGCCAGCCGTTTCCGCGCATCGTCGTCGAGCACATCCCGGACCAGAGTTCGGGCCTGACTGAAGTCGTCGTCGTCTTCGCGCAGCGTGTAGGCGGCGCGCACCATGTCACCGTCGGCATGCCAGCGCACCTCGGCCGCCCGGGCGGGGTCCGCCTTGGGGCCACCCATCGAGTTCGGCGCATATACCGGGTCCGTCGCATTGACGAACCGCATGGCGCCGTCCTTGGAGTAGCTGTGCACCTCGGATTTCGGTGCGTTGACCGGCAATTGGCTGTAGTTGGTGCCGATCCGGGCACGGTGCGCGTCGGCGTAGGAGAATCCCCTGGCCAGCAGCATCTTGTCCGGGCTCAAACCGGTTCCGGGCACCATATTGTTGGGCTGGAACGCCGCCTGCTCGATCTCACTGTGATAGTCGCTGACATTGCGATCCAGGGTCAGCTTGCCGACGTCGATCAACGGGTAGTCGCCATGCGGCCATACCTTGGTGAGGTCAAAGGGGTTGTAACGGTAGGTCTTTGCCTCTTCGAACGGCATGATCTGCATCTTGAGCGTCCAACTCGGATACTCACCGCGCTCGATCGCCTCATAGAGGTCCCGCTGGTGATAGTCGGCATCCACCCCGGCCAACCGGTCCGCCTCCTCCTGGGTGAGGAAGTCGACGCCCTGGTCGCTGATGAAGTGGTACTTGACCCAGAAGATCTCACCGGCGGCGTTGACCCAGCTGTAGGTGTGGCTGGAGTAGCCGTTCATGTGCCGCCAGTTCTTCGGAATGCCCCGGTCGCCCATCAGCCAGGTGACCTGGTGCGCCGACTCCGGCGTGAGGCTCCAGAAGTCCCACTGCATGTTGTGATCACGAAGGTTGCTGGCGGCGCGACGCTTCTGCGAGCGGATGAAGTGCTGGAACTTCAGCGGGTCGCGCATGAAGAAGACCGGGGTGTTGTTGCCGACCAGGTCGAAATTGCCCTCTGAGGTGTAGAACTTCGTCGCGAAACCGCGGGGGTCCCGCCAGGTGTCTGGGCTGCCCCGCTCCCCGGCGACCGTGGAGAACCTGGTCAGGGTCTCGGTCTTGGCGCCGGGCGCAAACACCGCGGCCCTGGTGTACCGGGTGACGTCCGCGGTGACCTCGAAGTGCCCGAATGCCCCGCCACCCTTGGCGTGCGGTTGACGTTCGGGGGTGCGCTCCCGGTTGAACATCGCCATCTGCTCGATCAGGTAGTGATCCTGGAGCAGAAGGGGGCCATCCGGTCCGACTGTCAGCGACTCACCGTCACTGGGTGCCGGGATCCCAGCATCGGTGGTGGTGTGGTGCTCGGTCATGATCGTCTCCTCTTGTGGTCAAGAGCTCGTGTCGACGCGGCGCTGCCTCGCGCGTGTCAGCGACGCGGCGGAGGCGGTGCGGGTGTTCCAGCGGGACCGCCGGGACCACCAGGACCATTACCCGGACCGGCGGGCCGCAAACCCGGCCATTCCGGTTCCTCGCCGGGACCGGCGGGACCGAAGCCGGGTCCCATCGCGGGACCGTGATGCATCATGCACGGGCCGTGATGGTGCCCGCGCCAACCGCCACCGCTGACGTAGGCACCAGCACCGAAGATGACCGCTGCGACGAAGACGGTTCCCGCCACGATCACCACCCAGGCCGCAGCCTGGTAGAGCCGGTTGGGCGGTGGTGGCGAGGACGGAGGAGGCAGCGACGGAGGCGTGGTGATCGGCGACTCGCTCATACCGATCCATCATGCCCCACAACGACGCCGGCCGCCGCCCCTTCTGTCCAGGTGCGACGGCCGGCGATCGCGACCCGCCGGGGTTACCGGCCCGGCGTTGGCGCGGGGGCCTGAGTGGCGACCGAGGGCGGTAGCTCATCGGGCCCGGGCCTGTCCGGTCCCGGCCACATGGGCCCCGGTCCGCGGTGGTGGGCTTTGTGGAACATCGCGTGCTGGCCGTGGTGGCCGTGGTGCCCGTGGCAGTGCTGTCCCCGGAAGCCACCGTGGCTGGCCCAGACGCCGGCGAAGAAGATCGACGACACGATGAAGACGACGCCGGCGACGATGACGACCCAGGCGGCGAGTCGGTAGAGCCAGTAGGGCTTGGGCTCTCCCGGCGGTGCGGGCGGGGGGGTGATCTCAGGTGTTTCGGTCATACATCGATCCTGCCTGGGCAAACACCGGGCGCCGCTAGGCCTGCGCTATGCGTCAGCTATGAGCCCGAACCTAGAAATAGCTTCAGAAAGTCCAGGGAAAACCCTGTATCGGCGACGGCGTCGACGGTCCTAGCATCGGCCCTACGACCAGCCACCAGGGCGGTTAGCAGCAGGGGAGGCAGAACAATGGGGAATCGGAAACGTGTGAGCAGCCTGGGCGCAGTGGCTGTGGGGCTGGGTATCGGGGCCGCCATGGCGGCGGCCGGCGTGGCGGAGGCCGGCACGAACTCGGCTGACGGCGGAGCCGGCGCGCTGGGCGTCTTCGGGGCGTTGGCGGCCGCCGACTTCAGCGACGCCGCCAGCACGGTGGGCATCGCCGCAGCCACGCTGCCGACTCTGCCCACCGACTTCGGCAACTTCGCCATCTCGATCAGCGGCATCGACCTGCTGAGCCTGGGCACCGCATCCGCGGACTCGAGCTTCGGCAACATCGCTATCGCCTACGGTGACTACGCCAACGCCAACGCGATGAGCGGTTTCTTCAACTACGCCTCCGCGCAGGGCTCACACAGCATCGCCATCGTCGGGGACACCGGGTCGTTCAACTACGCCGCCGCGCTCGGCGACCACGCCAGCGCCACCGCGGCCTGGGGCAACGGCAACGTGGCCACCGCCACCGGCGACTACGCCGTCGCCACGGCGGGCGCCTCCGTGGTGTGGGGCGTCTACGACAGCCACTACAACACCGCCACCGCCGAGGGCCTGCACGCGCTCGCCTACGCGGGCTGGGATGGCAGCAGCAACAACGCGGCGAGCGCCATCGGTGACTACGTCCAGGACTACGCCCCCGACGGCAACCCGTACAACCCTGCGGACGCCGACGTCAATCTCCTCGGTGACGGCGGGGCGGATTTCTGGTCCAGCCTGTGGAATCTGTTCTAGAGTCCGAGCTCTAGCGGCGAGCGCCTTCCACGAAAGGAACGGACATCGGACAGTGGAGTCGTGTCGGCAGCCTCGGCGTGCTGGCACTGGGGCTGGGGGGCGGGGCCGCGCTGGCCACGGGAGTAGCCAACGCCGGCCCGCCCTCCGCCGACGGTGGAGCCGGTGCGCTGGGCGTCGCCGCCGTTGTTGCGGCAGCGGATTTCAGCGACGCCGCGGTGGTGGGTTCGGCGGCCGCGACGCTGCCGACTCTGCCGACCGACTTCTCCAACATCGCCATCTCCATCAGCGGGCTTGACCTGGTGAGCTTGGGGACCGCAACGGCGGAGTCGAGCTTCGGCAACATCGCCATCGCTTATGGCGACGGCTCTGACGCCTATGCCACCAATGGCTTCTTCAACTTCGCCGCGGCCCAGGGGCCGGACAGTTTCGCCGAGGCCGGAGACCACGGATCGTTCAACTACGCCTGGGCGGTGGGCGACCACGCCAGCGCCTCGGCGGTCTATGGCGACGGGAACGTGGCGAGCGCCGTCGGCGACTACGCCGTCGCCGGCGCGGGCGCCTCCGTGCAGCTCGGCGTGTACGACAGCAACTTCAACACCGCCACGGCCGAGGGCGCGCACTCCGTGGCCTATGCCGGTTGGGACGGCAGCAGCAACAACGTCGCAAGCGCTCTCGGCGACTACGCGCTGGACTTCGCTCCCCAGGGCCAGGCTTGGTCCGGTGCGGCCGGAGCCGACCTGTTGGGCGACTTCTGGTCCGGCCTGTGGAGCCTGTTCAGCTGACCGACCAGGGCTTGAACGGGTTGACCGCGAACTGGATCACCCGATAGGGCGCCCGGTCACGCGGCTGGGTGTTCCATTGGCTGACGAAGACCCGGAGCTCGTCCAGCGTGGATCCCGGCGAGATGTAGCCGCCGTAGGGCTGGGCGAGCCGATTGTCGAACGGCGAGGGCAGGGTCTCGACGGGCACGGGGGGATCCGGCCACTCGGCGTGCTGCACCACCGTGGTCACCGGCGCGGTCCCCAGCCCGGTCGGCTCGTAGGCCACCCGCACTTCCATGTTCCCGGTCGTGCCGTTGAAGTAGGACAGCACCGGCTTGCCGTCGATCTGCCGCAGACTCAGCTCACCGATCTGGTCGTTCCACAACGGCGTCGGCGTGTGCCCCCAGCCATTGTCTGCCGACCAGCCCTGCCAGGAGGAGCGGTCGGTGAACTCATCCGGGGTGACGCGGTACAACGTCGGCGAAGCGCTGCGGTCAAAGTTGTTGGCCACGATGTACACCCAGCCGGCGTCGGAGTCCGGAGTCGGAATCGGATCGTAGTAACCGCTGATCTGGGACTGGCCGTAATCCTGATAGGTGGCGGGCCGCACCGAACCCGGAACGGTCTGCCAACCCGGTTGCGCCGGATCGGCTTTCACCAACCGTGAACTCTGGGGTACCAGCATCTTGGCGGTGGTCACCATCAGATAGTTGGTCCGGTTGATCGAGACGATTCCGGCCGGCAGCTGCGTACTGCCCGCCGGGGCGGGGTCGGCCAGCAGCGGTTTGTCGACTCCGAGCACACCGGTGTAGCGCACCCCGTCGGCGTCGTCGACCGAATCGGGGTCAAGGCGCAGCGCGATCGGCGAATACCAGCCGCCATAGCCCACACCCTGGCCTGCGAAACTGTCACCGCAGATCTGCAGCATCGCGCTGGGAAACTCCATGAACTCACACAGATCGGTGGCGCCGATGCCGTAATCGCCGGTGGGCGTTCCGGTGCCGGCGCTGGGCCCCATCCGCACCACCTGGCCTTCGGCCAGCGGCCACAGCAGTGGACGCGGGATGGGCGCGGGCGGCTCGGCATGCGCGGGAACGGGCAGGGCCAACAGCAACGCCAGCAACGCCGACCCCGCCCAGCGTGCACTCAGACCGAGAAACCTCGGAAGATTTCGCGCTGAGTGCACGTTCGGCGCCCGGACCAGTCGGGGGTCAGGCCCCGGAAGATCCCGCCAGCAGCTCGGCGATCTGAATCGTGTTGAGCGCCGCGCCTTTACGCAAGTTGTCACCGGAGACAAACAGCGCCAGACCGCGCCCATCGGGAGCGCCCGGGTCAACCCGGATCCGGCCCACCAGCGAATCGTCGGCACCGGCGGCAGCCAAGGGGGTCGGCACGTCGGTCACCGTCACACCCGGAGCACCCGCCAGCAGCTCGGTGGCCCGCTGCGGCGACAGCGGCCGGGCGAACTCGGCGTTGATCGACAGCGAGTGGCCGGTGAACACCGGCACCCGAACACACGTCCCACTGACCAAAAGCTCTGGGATGCCGAGGATCTTGCGGCTCTCGTAACGCAGCTTCTGGTCCTCGTCGGTCTCACCCGAGCCGTCATCGACCAACGAACCCGCCAGTGCCACCACGTTGAACGCGATGGGCGCCACGTACTTGTCCGGCGCCGGGAAACCCACTGCACCGCCGTCGTGCACCAGCTGCTCGGCGCCGTCGACCACGGCTCGGACCTGGCTCGCCAGCTCCTGCACTCCGGCCAGCCCGCTGCCCGAAACCGCCTGGTAGGTCGAGACGATCAGCCGGGTCAGGCCGGCCTCGTCGTGCAGCGGCTTGAGCACCGGCATGGCCGCCATCGTGGTGCAGTTCGGGTTGGCGATGATTCCCTTTGCCAACTTCTTGCCCCGCACGTCACGGTCGAAGTTCACCTCGGAGACCACCAGGGGCACGTCGGGGTCCTTGCGCCACGCCGACGAGTTGTCGATGACCGTGACCCCGGCGGCGGCGAACCGCGGCGCCTGCACCCGCGACATGGTCGCTCCGGCGGAGAACAGCGCGATGTCCAGTCCCGAGGGGTCCGCGGTCTCGGAGTCCTCGACCTCGATCTCGGCGCCGCGGAACGGCAGTTTGCGTCCGGCCGAGCGCGCCGAGGCGAAGAACCGCACCTGCTCGGCCGGGAAGTTGCGCTCCTCGAGCAGGGCGCGCATCACCTGGCCGACCTGGCCGGTGGCACCGACCACACCGATGGAAACCATTTATCGCCCCGTCCCGCCGTAGACGGTGGCCGCCTCATCACTGCCCAGGCCAAACGCCTCGTGCAGCGATACCACGGCCTTGTCCAGATCGTCTTCGGCGCACAGCACCGAGATCCGGATCTCGGAGGTGGAGATCAGGTCGATGTTGACCCCGTTGTCGGCCAGCGTCTCGCAGAACGTGGCCGTCACACCCGGGTGGCTGCGCATGCCGGCGCCGATCAGCGACACCTTGCCCACCTTGGCGTCGTAGAGCACCTCGGTGAAGCCGATCTCGCTCTTGAGCGATTCCAGCTTGGCCACCGCCGCCGGACCGTTGTCGCGCGGGCAGGTGAAGGTGATGTCGGTCTTGCCGTCTTCGATCTTGGAGACGTTCTGCAACACCATGTCGATGTTGATGTCGGCGTCGGCGACCGCGCGGAAGATCTTGGCCGCGTAACCGGGCAGGTCGGGGATACCGACCACGGTCACCTTGGCCTCGCTGCGGTCGTGTGCGACTCCGGTCAGGATGGCGTCTTCCATGGGGATGTCCTCGATCGATCCGGAAACGATGGTGCCCGGCTTGTCCGAGTAGGACGACCGGACATGGATGGGCAGGTGGTAGCGGCGGGCGTACTCCACGCAGCGCAGCATGAGCACCTTGGCTCCGCACGCGGCGAGTTCGAGCATCTCCTCGAAAGTCACGGTGTCCAGGCGCTTGGCGTTGGGCACGATGCGCGGGTCGGCACTGAAGATGCCGTCGACGTCGGTGTAGATCTCGCAGACGTCGGCTTTGAGCGCCGCGGCCAGCGCCACCGCGGTGGTGTCCGAGCCGCCCCGCCCCAAGGTGGTGACGTCCTTGGTGTCCTGGCTGACCCCCTGGAAACCGGCGACCAGAACGACCTGGTCTTCACCGAGGGCGGCCTGCAGCCGGCCCGGGGTGACGTCGATGATCTTGGCCTTGCCGTGCGCCCCCGTGGTGATGACGCCGGCTTGGGAACCGGTGAAGGACCGCGCATTGCAGCCCAGTTCCTCGACGGCCATGGCGACCAGGGCGTTGGAGATCCGCTCACCGGCGGTCAGCAACATGTCCAGCTCACGGGCCGGCGGCGCCGAGCAGACCTGCTGTGCGAGGTCGAGGAGGTCATCGGTGGTGTCACCCATCGCCGAGCAGACCACCACGACCTCGTTACCGGCCCTTTTGGTCTCGACGATGCGCTCCGCGACCCGGCGGACCCGGTCGGCGTCGGCCACCGACGATCCGCCGTATTTCTGCACGACGAGCGCCACGGTCGTCCTTTCCGCCGATCTCATTGATCGGGCCTTTATCAGAACCTCAACAAGGATAGGGGACGGCGTTCACCCGCTCACTCGGCGTCCTGGGCGGCGACGTGGGAGTACGTCGCGCCGTGGGCGCAGGATCAGCGTGTAAGCTTTGCTGCGTGCTGCGCGTGCTCCTGCTCGGACGCCGCGACGGGGTCTGACCAGGACCGGCTTCCCGTCGCGGGTTTCGCCGATGCGCCGGTCTGAGTCCCTTTGACAAACCCTGTCAAGCCCTGACAAGCCGGAGCGAAAATCGTGACTACTTCTTCCAGTACTTCCAGCCCGGACGCCTTCACGTCCAGCCGCGCCATCACCAAACCCGCGGGGCCGCGTGGCCCCGGCCAGCCCGCCTGGAACCCCCAGCGCGGCTCGGCGATGCCGGTCAACCGGTACCGCAGCTTCACCGATGAGGTGCCGGGCGGTAGCCCGGTCCCGTTTGACCGCACCTGGCCGGACCGCATCATCGAACGCGCGCCGCTGTGGTGCGCGGTCGACCTGCGCGACGGCAACCAGGCCCTGATCGACCCGATGAGCCCGGCCCGCAAACGCCGGATGTTCGACCTGCTGGTGGCCATGGGTTACAAGGAGATCGAGGTCGGTTTTCCCTCGGCCAGCCAGACCGATTTCGACTTCGTTCGCGAGATCATCAACGACGGCGCGGTTCCCGACGACGTCACCCTGCAGGTGCTGACCCAGTGCCGCGACGAGCTGATCGAGCGCACCTTCGAAGCCTGCGCCGACGCCAAGAACGTGATCGTGCACTTCTACAACTCGACATCGGTGCTGCAGCGCCGCGTGGTGTTCCGCGCCGACCGGGAGGCGGTGCAGGCCATCGCGGTCGCCGGGGCCCGCAAGTGCCTCCAGGAACAGGCCAAGTACCCGGACACCCGGTGGCGCTACGAGTACTCGCCGGAGTCCTACACCGGAACCGAGCTGGAGTACGCCAAGGCGGTGTGCGACGCCGTCGGCGACGTGATCGAGCCGACGCCGGACAACCCGATCATCTTCAACCTGCCCGCAACGGTCGAGATGGCCACGCCCAACGTCTACGCCGACTCGATCGAATGGATGAGCCGCAACCTCAAGCGGCGCGACAGCGTGATCCTGAGCCTGCATCCGCACAACGACCGCGGCACCGCGGTGGCCGCCGCGGAACTGGGCTATCAGGCCGGGGCCGACAGGATCGAGGGCTGCCTGTTCGGCAACGGCGAACGCACCGGCAACGTGTGCCTGGTGACGCTGGGGCTGAACATGTTCTCCCGTGGGGTGGACCCGCAGATCGACTTCTCCAACATCGACGAGATCCGCCGCACCGTGGAGTACTGCAACCAGCTGGGCGTTCCCGAGCGGCACCCCTACGGCGGCGACCTGGTCTACACCGCGTTCTCCGGCAGTCACCAGGACGCCATCAACAAGGGCCTGGACCAGATGAAGGTCGATGCCGACGCCGCGGACGTCGACGTCGACGACCTGCTGTGGCAGGTTCCCTACCTGCCGATCGACCCCCGCGACGTGGGCCGCACCTACGAGGCGGTGATCCGAGTCAACTCGCAGTCCGGCAAGGGCGGCGTGGCTTACGTGATGAAGACCGATCATGGCCTGGTGCTGCCGCGCCGGCTGCAGATCGAATTCTCCAAGGTGATTCAGCAGCTGACCGACGGAGAAGGCGGCGAGGTCACCCCCAAAGAGATGTGGGATGCGTTCGCCGACGAATACCTGAACCCGATCCGGCCCCTGGAGCGCATGCACCAGAAGCTGATCGCGGCCGAGACCGACGACGGGACCGACCGCATCGAGGCGGTCGTCAAGGTCGACGGGGTGGAGACGGAGATCGCGGGGTCCGGCAATGGGCCGCTGGCCGCGTTCGTCGACGCGCTGAGCAGGGTCGGCGTGCAGGTGAACGTGCTGGACTACTCCGAGCACGCGATGAGTGCCGGCGAGGAGGCCAAGGCCGCGGCGTACGTGGAGGCTCAGATCGGCGACCGGACCGTATGGGGCGTGGGGATCGCACCGTCGATCACCACAGCCTCCCTGCGTGCGGTGGTTTCCGCGGTGAACCGGGCGGCTCGGCTCGGCTAGGACCCACGGGGGGCGAGGATGACGCGAGTGACGCGATGGCCGGGGATGACAACCCGCTGCTGAGGGCCGGCCCCGGCCCCAGCGCAGCGGACGTCTCCGAGGTGATCGCCGCGTCGTGGGAGCGGAGCCGCGACGCCGGCGTCGACGCCGTCCGCCCCCTCAGCACCTACAGCGATGAGATCGACACCGATTCGCTGCTGGCGCGCTGCGCCCGACCCGTTCTGGACCAGCTCAGAGAAGACATCTCCACCTCCGACCTACCCTTGGCGGTGGGTCTGACCGACCGCAGGGTGCGTGTCGTCGCGCGGGTCGACTCCTGCGCGGCGGCCACGCCCCTGTTCGACGGTGCCCAGTACGCGCCGGGATTCGACTTCTCGGAGGGCGCCGTGGGCACCAACGGCGCCGGAACCGTCTTCGAGTCGGGCCAGGCCGTCAGCATCGTCGGCGCCGAGCACTACAGCGAAAGCTTGCGGAACTTCGCCGCCGGCGGCGCCCCGATCCTCGACCCCGTCACCGGGCGCGTCGAGGGCGTGATCGCCATCGCCACCCTCGCCCACGCGTGGAGCCCGGCCATGCCGATCCTGGTCAAGACCGCCGCCCGGGAGATCAGCCGTAACCTGCTGCTGGACCGCGGCCAGGCCCAACAGGCCGTCTTCGACGCCTACCTGCGCGTCACCGCCCGCTCGGTGCGGGTGGCGGTGTTCGCCTTCGGTGCGGCCCTGCAGATCGCCAACCCGGCCGCCCAACGGCTGTTCGACGCCGGCGAGCAACAGGTGCTCCGCGACCACGCAACCTTCCTCTTGGCCCACAAGGAACGTGCCAGCGACACCCTTCTCCTGCCGGGAAGTCAACGTCTGGTGCGCATTCGCGGCGTCCGCGTCTTCGCCGGCGCGCAGATCGCCGGAATGCTGGTGATCGCCGAACCGGCGACGTCTCGGCGCACCGACAGTGCTGCGGAACCCGCCGAACCCGGCCCGCCACCACCCGATACGCCCCCACTCTTCGGCTCGTCCGAGCCGTTGGCCGGCGGCCGCTCGCCCGCCTGGGTGCGGGCCTGCGGTGAACTGCGCGACGCAGTGGAACACCACACACCGGTGCTGCTGGTCGGCGAGGCCGGGGTGGGCAAGTTCACCCTGGCAACCCAGCTTTTCCAGTCGGTCCATCCCGGCGCCCGCATCGTGATCGTGGACCCCGGACACCCTGCAACCGACGGCCCGGACGGTCCCCTGCGCCACGATGCAGACCGGCCCACGCTGTACATCGCACGCGACATCGACCAGGCCGACGCCAAGGGAATCGGCAGGCTGGACGGGTTCTTCTCGGCGGTCGAATCGTTCGACTCCCCCAGTTGGCGGGTCGCCACGGTGTCGCACGATCCCACCGGATCGACGCCGGCGCTCGGCGCGCTGCTGGGGCATTTCGATGCGGCGATCACGGTGCCGCCGCTGCGCTACCGCACCGATGACCTGCCCGGCATCACCGCCGCGCTGCTGCGCGGGATCGCAGCCGAACGCAAGGTGCGGCTCAGCCCGGCAGCGCACCGGCTCATCGGCCGCTATTCGTGGCCCGGCAACATCTCCCAACTGCGCGAAGCCCTGGAGCATGCGCTGCGCCAACGCCACGTCGGCGAACTCACCGACACCGATCTGCCCGGCTACTGCCAGAGTGCGTCCCGCCGCGCCCTGACCCAGCTCGAAGCGATCGAACGCGACGCTATCGTCGTGGCCCTGCGGCAGGCCGGCGGGAACCGGGTCGCCGCCGCAGCGCAGCTGGGGATGTCGCGGTCAAGCCTGTACCGAAAGCTGAAGACCTACGGGATCACCACGTAGTCGTCGACGCCCTCCGGCACCGCCGTCCAATCGGTCATCTCACGGATGTAGGCACCGATCTGACGCAGCGAACGGTGGGCCTCAGGCACGATCGGGGCGATCTGGAACACGTGCATCTGACCGGGCCACACCCGCAGCTGGACCGGAACCCCGACGCCGGCCAGCCTGCGCGCCACCAGGGTGGCGTCCTGCAGCATCGCCTCGGACCCGGACACATGGATCAGGGTGGGGCACAACCCTGACTCGATGTGGTCGAGCGGTTCGAAGATCTCCTCGCGCGTACCGTCGGCGCCGCGACGCCGGGCGGCGTGGGTGATCAGGTCGACCAACGCGTCGAAGGCCTTGGCGGGGAACATCGCATCGGTGGCACTGTTCGGGTGCTCACGCCTGGACGCCTTGGCGATCTGGGTCAACGGCGACATGCAGACAACGGCGGCGGGCTGTTCCGCCTCGTCAAGGAGCCGCACCGCCAGCGCCAGCGCCAGGTAGCCTCCGGCGGAATCGCCGGCCACCACGATCTGATCGGGCGCATACCCCTGGCTCCGCAGCCACTGATAGCCGTCGTAGCAGTCGTCGATCGCCGCGCCGACGGAGTGCTTGGGGATCATCCGGTAGCCCACGACCAGCGCCGGGCTGTCGGCATACTCCGACAGCGTGGTGACCAGCCGGTCATGGGTGTTGACGCCACACGTCAAGAAGGCGCCGCCGTGCAGATACAGCACGACGCGGCCCCGGCCGTCGGCGGGCCGCACACCGGCGGCGCGGACCAGCCGCGCCGTGCAGCGTGGCAACCGAACCGTGCGGCGAACGCTGCCCGGGGCGGAGGGGACGACCCGGGCAGCGTGGTCCAACAGGCCCCATGGCCACGGCGCGTTGGGCAGCTGTGCGCCGACGGCCAGGATGGGCCGAATGCTGAGCCGGGCAGCCAGCCCGACCAGCTGACCGGCAAGGCTGGGTCCGTTCTCCACAACCTCGTCCAGCATCGTGTGGTCCCGGCGGTGAGCGGGATTCGACGCACCCCGGCGGGCCCACCCAGCCAGCGGAGTCACGTCAGCGGGGGTCCGGTCGTCGCGTACAGCGGTGGTCATCGCTGCCCTGCCGGGTGCCGCAAATGTTTCGTCACGGTTAACAGCATGGGGGCAACTGTTCATCTTCCGATGTCCCAATTTGGGACATTTCGCGTCGCGGCGACGCGTTAAAACAGCGAGATCTGCTCGCCGGCCACCCCGGTATCGATGAACTCCTCGATATCGGTGCCCGAGACCACCCCGCCCACACGGTCGACGCACGCCATGAAGTCGCGGTCGGAGACCGTCGGCACACCGAGTTCCTGCGCCAGGTAGCCCTTGCCCTGTTCAGGCTGCTCGTCGTTGCAGATCACCAGCGAGGTGTGCGTATCGACGACATCGCTGTAGGCCAGCCCGGCGTGCAGGATCCGCTCCACGAGTTCCTCGTGGGTGCGGGTGCACTCCGCCGACAACGCCACCCGCATACCCTGCACCAACGGCCGTCCCCGCACGTAGCGGCCCGGGTTGAGGTAGGCGCAGGGCATCCGCGACGCCAACGACTTCAGCGGCCGCAGCTCCTCGTGGGTGATCCGGCCGTTGGGCCAGCGCCGCCGGGTGACCGGGCGTACCGGCAGCCACACGTCGCGCTCTCGCGCGCGCTGCAACGCGGGTTCCAGCACGCCGGCCAGCACCCGGGCGTCGTCCAGGGCATCGTGCGCCCGGGTCTGGACCACACCCCAGTGCGCCGCCAAGGACTGCAACCGCAGGTTCGGCAGACCCAGATCCAGCCGCCGGGTGAGCTCCAACGTGCACATCACCGAGTCGACGGGCAGCGCGACGCCGGCCATCTCGGCCTCGGCCGCCAGAAACGTGTAGTCGAACGCCACGTTGTGGGCCACCAGCGTGCGCCCGGTCAGCAATGCGGCGACCTCATCGACCACATCGGCGAACTGCGGTTGCCCCACCAGCATCTCCGCGGTGAGCCCATGCACATGGGTGGGCCCCGGGTCGGTACCGGGATTGAGCAGGTGCGACACCGCCTGCTCCACGCGGCCCTCGGCGTCCAGTGCCAGCGCGGCCACGCTGAGCACCCGAGCCTGCCCCGGCCGAAACCCCGATGTCTCGACGTCCACAACGACCCAGCCGTCGCCGGTTTCACGGGCCGGGCGGCCCCACCGCGCACTCATCTCACGAGGATGGCATGCCGGGGTGACCGATCCGGGCGCGCACCGCCCGTGTCGCTGCTCCAAGTGGCAGCCCTAAAATCACCGCCATGATCACCGCCCGCGGACGCCTGGCGCTGGCCGCAGGCGCCAGTGCCCGCTGGGCATCGCGGGTGACCGGCCGCGGGGCAGGCGCAATGATCGGCGGCCTGATCGCGATGAACCTGGATCGCTCGATCCTGCGTCAGCTCGCCGCCGGGCGGCGCACCGCGATCGTCACCGGCACCAACGGTAAGTCGACAACCACCCGGATGCTCGCCGCGGCGCTGCGCGACCTGGGGCCGGTGGCCACCAACTCCGAAGGCGCCAACATGGACGCCGGCCTGGTGTCGGCCCTGGCCGCCGACCGAACCGCACAGCTGGCGGCGCTCGAGGTCGACGAGATGCACGTACCGCACGTCGCCGATGCGGTGTCCCCGGCCGCGGTGGTGCTCCTCAACCTGTCCCGGGACCAGCTGGACCGGGTCGGAGAGATCAACGCCGTCGAGCGCGCCCTGCGGGGCGGCCTGGCCCGCCATCCCCAGACCGTTGTCGTCGCCAACTGCGACGACGTGCTGATGGCGTCGGCGGCCTACGACTGCCCCAACGTGGTGTGGGTCGCCGCCGGAGCCGGGTGGGCCGGCGACTCGGTCAGCTGCCCGCGCAGCGGCGAGGTGATCGACCGCCAGGACGGGCATTGGCGCTCCACCGGAAGCGAATTCAGCCGTCCCACCCCCCAGTGGTGGTTCGACGACGACGCGCTCTACGGACCCGACGGGCTGGTGCTGCCGATGCGACTGGCACTGCCCGGCACCGTCAACCGCGGCAATGCCGCCCAAGCCGTCGCCGCCGCCGTGGCGCTCGGGGCGGATCCGGCCACCGCGGTGGCCGCGGTCTCGGCGGTCGACGAGGTGGCCGGGCGCTACCGCCGCGTGCACGTCGGCGAGCACACCGTGCGGATGCTGCTGGCCAAGAACCCGGCCGGCTGGCAAGAAGCCCTGTCCATGGTCGACAAGCACGCCGCCGGGGTGGTGATCGCCGTCAATGGCCAGGTGCCCGACGGCGAAGACCTGTCGTGGCTGTGGGATGTGCGCTTCGAGCACTTCGACGACACCACCGTGGTGGCGGCCGGCGAGCGCGGCACCGACCTGGCCGTGCGGCTGGGCTACGCCGGGGTGCAGCACACCCTGGTGCACGACACGCTGGCGGCGATCGCATCCTGCCCGCCCGGGCCGGTGGAGGTGGTCGCCAACTACACCGCCTTCCTGGCGTTGCAGCGGAGGTTGGGTGATGGCTGATCCGGTGCGGATCGGGCTGGTGCTGCCCGACGTGATGGGGACCTATGGTGACGGCGGCAACGCCGTGGTGCTGCGCCAACGGCTGCTGGCGCGCGACATTGCCGCCGAGATCGTCGAGATCACGCTGGCCGACCCGGTGCCGGACTCCCTGGACCTCTACACCCTGGGCGGCGCCGAGGACTACGCACAACGGCTGGCCACCCGGCACCTGATCACCCACCCCGGGCTGCAACGCGCGGCGGCGCGCGGCGCTCCGGTGCTGGCGATCTGCGCGGCCATTCAGGTACTCGGGCACTGGTATGAGACCTCGGCCGGCGAACGGGTCGACGGCGTCGGGCTGCTGGATGTGACTACCTCTCCGCAGGAGTCGCGCACCATCGGCGAGGTGGTGGCCACACCGCTGCTGGCGGGACTGTCGGCACCGCTGACCGGTTTCGAGAACCACCGCGGCGGCACCGTGCTCGGACCGGACGCTGCGCCGCTGAGCGCGGTCACCAAGGGTGCGGGAAACCGGGCGGGCGACGGTTTCGACGGCGCGGTGCAGGGCAGCGTGGTCGCCACCTACCTGCACGGACCGTGCCTGGCCCGCAACCCGGAACTGGCCGACCTGCTGCTGGCGAAGGTGGTCGGTGACCTGGCCCCGCTCGAGCTGCCCGAAGTCGACCTGTTGCGCCGCGAAAGGCTCGCCGCACCTCGCCGAGTCTGACTACGGTCACACCATGATCGATCAGAGCGATGTCGCCGAGGCCGCGATCGGAATCTCGCAGCGGCTCTACGACCGCCTGCCGGAGACCATCGGCGTGATCGAAGACATGGTCGCCAGGGAATCGCCGGATCTGACCAGTGATTCGTCACTGCTGCAGCTCCTGCACGAGACCGTGTCGGCGAACGTCGACACATATTTCTCGGCGATCCGGCACAACATTCCGGTGGCCGATATCGCGGCACCGCCGGTCGCCCTGGAACATGCCCGCCGGCTGGCCCAGCGCGGGGTGCCGGTCAACGCGCTGGTGCGCGGCTACCGGCTCGGCCACTCCGTGGCACTGCAACTGGTGCTGAGCGAGATTCGTGCCGCGGCACTGGACCCCGACTTGAGCCTGAGCGTGCTCGGTGCCATGTCGGCGCTCATGTTCGGCTACATCGACGAGATGTCGCAACAAGTCTCCGCGGTCTATCAGGCCGAACGGGAACGCTGGCTGGAGAGCCGAAATGCAGTGCGCGCGTTGCGGGTCCGTGAGATTCTCGCCGACGATGGCCGCGACGTCGACGCGATGACGACCGCGATCCGCTATCCGCTGCGACGCACCCATGCCGCGATCGTGGTCTGGTATCCCGACACAGGGGTAGACCGGCTGGCCGCGGCGGAGGCTTTCGTCAAGCACCTGGCGGAGGCGCTTCCACTGCAGGGATCACCGTTGTTCGTCCCCGCCGACAGCACCACCGGATGGGCCTGGCTGCCACTGCAATCCTGCGCCGGATCCGATGTGGTGCAACAGATCCGAACATTCGCACAGAACGCCGACGGCGAACCCTGGGTGGCCATCGGCGACCCGCTGCCCGGGCTCGAGGGTTTCCGCCGGTCGCACCAACAGGCGCTGGCAGCACACACCCTGATGGCGGCATCCGGCGCAAGCGCCAATCGGGTCAGTGCCGCCGGCGACCCCGGGCTCGGCGCAGCGGCCCTACTCGGATCAGACAACATTGCGGCCGCGCGGGCCTGGGTCGCCGAGGTCCTGGGCCCACTGGCCGGCGACACCGAAGCCGACGGCCGACTCCGCGAGACGCTGCGCGTGTTTCTGCGGACCGGATCGAGTTTCAAGGCTGCCGGCGAGCTGCTCCACCTCCATGTCAACACCGTCAAGTACCGGGTGCAGCGGGCGGGCGAGCGGCGCGGGCGCCCGATCACCGAAGATCGGCTGGATGTGGAGATCGCACTGCTGCTGTGTCAGTGGTACGGGGCTGCGGTGTTGTCCTCGCAAGACGAATAGCCGTCCGATTTCCAGCCGCGCCGGACGAGCGGCAAGGCGGCGTAACTACCTAACGTCAGGCACATCGGAAAAACCGTGGTGTGGACCGGCGAGAGGTTGAAATGCGATGAGCACCGAGATGGCCAGCGAACCGAGGGTCTGGCAGGACAAGAAGCGACACCTGTGGCTGTTAGGCCTGGTGGTGCCCACCATGCTGTTTCTCATGCTCCCGCTGGTCTGGGCGCTGAACCTGGCCGGACTGCACACCGCAGCGCAGGTGCCGTTGTACATCGGGCCGATCCTGCTCTACGTGTTGCTGCCGGCGCTGGACCTGTGGATCGGCGCCGATGGGCAGAACCCGCCGGATGAGGTGATGGCGGCGCTGGAGAACGACAAGTACTACCGCTACGCCACCTACGCCTACATCCCCTTCCAGTACGCCACCGCCATCTTCGGCGCCTACCTGTTCACGGCCTCGGATCTGGGCTGGCTCGGGTTCGACGGGTCACTGGGCTGGCTGGGCAAGATCGGCGTGGCGCTCACCGTGGCGACGGTGGCGGGGGTCGGCATCAACACCGCCCACGAGTTGGGCCACAAGCGGGAGTCGCTGGAGCGGTGGCTGGCCAAGATCACACTGGCCCAGGTCTGCTACGGGCACTTCTACGTCGAGCACAACCGCGGCCATCACGTTCGGGTGGCCACCCCGGAGGACCCGGCGTCGGCCCGCTTCGGCGAGACGTTCTGGGAGTTCCTGCCGCGCAGCGTCGTCGGCGGTATCCGCTCGGCGTGGGAGCTGGAAGCTCAACGGATCCGCCGGACCGGTAAGAGCCCGTGGAACCCGCGGACCTGGGCGGACAACGACGTGCTCAACGCCCTGGCCATGTCGGTGCTGTTCTGGGGCGTGCTGATCGCGGTGTTCGGGGTCGCGTTGGTGCCCTACGTGCTGATCAACGCCATCTACGGCTCGTCGCTGCTGGAGTCGGTGAACTACCTGGAGCACTACGGACTGGTGCGCCAGAAGCAGGCCAGCGGCCGCTACGAGCGCTGCACGCCGCAGCACAGCTGGAACTCCGACCACATGGTGACCAACCTGTTCCTGTACCACCTGCAGCGGCACAGCGACCACCACGCCAACCCCACGCGGCGCTACCAGACCCTACGCAGCTTCGATGACTCGCCGAACCTGCCGGCCGGCTATGGAGCGCTCATCGGGGTCACCTACTTCCCTCCGGTGTGGCGCAAGCTGATGGACCACCGGGTGCTCGAGCACTACAACGGCGACATCACCCGCGCCAACCTCTCGCCACGCCGCCGGGAGAAGATCCTGGCCCGCTACCAGGTGCCCGCCTGATGGCCCGGTACGCATGCCCGGGCTGCGGCTACATCTACGACGAGGCCACCGGGGCGCCCCGGGAGGGGTTCGGCGCCGGCACACCCTGGCACCAGATCCCCGAGGACTGGGCCTGCCCGGATTGTGCGGTGCGCGAGAAGCTGGATTTCCAACCGACGGGAGCGAACTGATGAGCGACTACAAGTTGTTTCGGTGCCTGCAGTGCGGTTTCGAGTACGACGAGGCGCTGGGCTGGCCCGAGGACGGTATCGAGCCCGGCACCCGCTGGGCCGACATTCCCGAGGACTGGAGCTGCCCGGACTGCGGCGCCGCCAAGGCCGACTTCGAGATGGTGGAAGTGGTCCGGCCGTGAGCGGGACACTCATTGTCGGGGCGGGGCTGGCGGCGGTCCGCACCGCAGAACAGCTCCGCCGCAACGGCTTTGACGGCCCACTCACGATCGTCGGCGCCGAAGATCACCTGCCCTATGACCGCCCGCCGCTGTCCAAGCAGATGCTGCGGGGGGAAGTCGCCAGCGTCGCCCTCAAGCCGGCCGGTTTCTACGAGGACAACCAGATCACCGTGCGCCTCGGCTGTCCCGCCCGCGCCGTCGACGTGTCCGGACACAGCCTGGAGCTGGCCGACGGACAGGTGCTGGACTACGACCAGCTGGTGATCGCCACCGGCCTGGTGCCCAACCGCATCACGGCGTTCGGCGACCTGGACGGTATCTGCGTGCTGCGCTCACTCGACGACTGCACCGCGCTGCGGACCCGCGCCGCGAGCGCACGCCGCGCCGTGGTGGTGGGCGCAGGCTTCATCGGCTGCGAGGTGGCGGCCAGTCTGCGAACCCTGGGCGTGCAGGTGGTGCTGGTGGAACCGCAGGCCGCACCCCTGGCCGGCGTGCTGGGCGAGCAGACCGGGGCGTTGATCGCGCGGCTGCACCGCGACGAAGACGTCGACGTGCGTACCGGGGTGACGGTGGCGTCCGTCTCCGGCGACAAGGCCGTCGCGTCGGTGACCCTGTCCGACGGTTCGGCGATCGATGCCGACCTCGTGGTCGTCGGCATCGGATCGCGCCCGGCCACCGAGTGGCTGCTCGGCAGCGATATCGACGTGGCCGACGGCGTCGTCTGCGACGAGGCCGGCCGCACCAGCGCCCCGGATGTGTGGGCAATCGGCGACGTGGCGTCCTGGCGCGACGCGACCGGGACCCAGGTCCGCGTCGAACACTGGAGCAACGTCGCCGAGCAGGCGAAGGTCCTGGTGGCGGCGATGCTGGAGAGCGAAGCGGCTACCAGCCCAGGCGTGCCGTACTTCTGGAGCGACCAATACGACGTCAAAATTCAGTGCCTGGGCCGTCCGCGCGCCGGCGACATCGTGCATCTGGCCGAAGACGACGGCCGCCGATTCCTGGCCTACTACGAGCGCGACGGTGTCCTGGTGGCCGTGGTGGCTGCCGGTATCCCGGAGAAGGTTCGGACCGCACGCGCCGCGATCGGCGCCGGGGTGGCCATCGCCGAGGTGCTGCAGCCGGCGTAGCGACTCAGGGGCGCCAGCCGCGTGGCGGGTCAGCCGGCCTGCAGAGATCGCCTCGCTGCCGATGAAGACCCCGCCCATGACGGAATGATGCCAACCCCGACTGACATCGCTCGAGACCGACGTTGTGCAGACACAATGCGGGAACGCGCCTGCACAACGTCGGTTTCGAGGGAAAAATCAGGCCATGGCGCGGCGGCCCGTGAAGGCCCGGCCCAAGGTCAGCTCGTCGGCGAACTCCAGGTCACCGCCCATGGGCAAGCCGGACGCCAAGCGCGTCACGCTCAACCCGGGGATGTCACGCAGTACCCGCACCAAATAGGTGGCGGTGGCCTCGCCCTCGGTGTTGGGGTCGGTGGCGATGATCACCTCACTGACGTCTACCCCGTCGATGCGCTCCCCCACCCGATTGAGCAGCTCACGCACCCGCAGTTGCTCCGGGCCGATCCCCGACAACGGATCCAGCGCACCGCCGAGCACGTGATAGCGACCCCGGAACTCCCGGGTGCGCTCGATGGCTGCGACGTCCTTGGGTTCTTCGACGACGCAGATCTGGGCGACGTCACGGCGCGCATCGGCGCAGATCCGGCAGCGCTGCGCATCGGAGACGTTGCCGCACACCTCACAGAACTGCACCCCATCGCGGACCTTGGTCAGGACCGCGGTGAGCCGGTCGATCTCCGGCGGCTCCACCGACAGCAGATGAAAAGCGATCCGCTGGGCACTCTTGGGCCCGATGCCCGGCAGCTTGCCCAGCTCATCGATCAGGTCCTGGACCGGACCCTCGAACACCTAGGCTCCCGGCATGCCGAGCGCGCCGCCCATGCCGCCGGCCAGCGGTGACAACCGCTGCTGGGCCAGTGCATGCGCCTTCTTCGAGGCGTCTGCGAGCGCTCCCACCATCAGGTCCTGCAAGGTCTCGATGTCGTCGGGGTCGACGACCTTCGGGTCGATGTGCACGGCGAGCACCTGACCGCTGCCGTTGGAGGTGACCTTGACCAGGCCGCCGCCGGCCTCACCGTGTACCTCGGTGACTGCCAACTCCTGTTGTGCCTGCAGCAGTCGCTGCTGCATCTGCTGGGCCTGGGCCAGCAGCGCCGACATGTCGGGCGGGCCTCCTGGTTGCATGACACTCCCTTTGCGTCGATCGTCTGCGCGGTCTCGACCGGGTTGCGGCTTGGTTACAGCTGGACAGACCCGGCGCGCGTGAGGACTCCAGCGTAGTCGGCCCCGGCCTACCTTGGCGGTGTGCGCGTACCAGTTCTTGTCCGTGTCGGCACCGCGATCATCACCGGCCTGATGGTGGCCGCCGTGGTGCCGAGCGCGCCGCCGGCCTCAGCTGCCCCTATCGCGGGCATGATCGTCTTCCTCGACCCCGGGCACAGCGGTTCCGGCGACCCGGCCGCCCTGAGCCGCCAGGTGCCCAACGGCCGCGGTGGCACCAAGAACTGTCAGACCAGCGGCACGGCGACCAATTCCGGCTATCCCGAGCACAGCTTCACCTGGGACACCACGTTGCGGATCCGCCAGGCCCTGACGTCCGCCGGTGTCCGCACCGCGATGTCACGAGGCGACGACACCGGGCCTGCTCCGTGCGTCGACGCCCGCGCCACCGCCGCCAACGCACTGCACCCCAATGCCATCGTGTCCATCCACGCCGACGGCGGGCCGGCCAACGGCCACGGCTTCCACGTCAACTACTCCGCGCCGCCGCTGAACTCGGCCCAAGAAGGACCGGCGGTGCGGTTAGCCCAGGTCATGGCCGGGCAGCTGCAGGCCGCGGGCATACCGCCGGCAAACTACATCGGCACCGACGGCCTGAAGGGGCGCGCCGATCTGGCCGGACTGAATCTGGCCGAATACCCGTCCGTGCTCGTCGAGCTGGGCAACATGAAGAACGCGACCGACGCGGCCCTGATGGAGAGCCCGGCAGGCCGCCAGCGCTACGCCGACGCAGTGGCTCGTGGCGTCATCGGATATCTGAGCAGTCAAACCCTGGTGCCCTGAGCCCGCGGGTCACCGCGCCGCTACGTGCACATCGGCCGATCCGCCGTTAGCGTGGAGGGTGATGTCCGTTCGGCCGGCCGATACACCGACATCCCACACTGGGGGGGGTGCAGCGGCTGCTGGACAGCTACCGCAGCATTCCCGCCGACGCATCGGTGCGCCTGGCCAAGCCCACCTCGAATCTGTTCCGGGCCCGCAGAAAACGGCAGGCCCCCGGCCTGGACACCTCGGGGCTGGTGCGTGTCATCGCTGTCGACCCGCAGAACCGCACGGCCGACGTCGAAGGCATGTGCACCTACGAGGACGTGGTCGCGGCCACCCTGCCCTACGGGCTGACGCCGTTGGTGGTCCCGCAACTGAAGACGATCACGGTGGGAGGCGCGGTCAGCGGCCTGGGTATCGAATCCGCGTCGTTCCGCAACGGGTTGCCCCACGAATCGGTGCTGGAGATGGACGTGCTCACCGGCGGCGGCGATCTGCTGACCGTGTCGCGAGAACAGCATGAAGACCTCTTCCACGCGTTTCCCAACTCCTATGGGACGTTGGGATACGCGACGCGCCTGCGGATCGAGCTCGAAGACGTCAAACCCTTCGTCGCGTTGCGGCACATCCGCTTCGACTCCCTGTCCGAGTTGGTCTCCACGATGGACCGCATCATCGACACCGGCGGCTTCGAAGGGGTCCCGGTCGACTACCTCGACGGGGTGGCGTTCTCGCCCCAGGAGAGCTATCTGTGCGTCGGGATCGCGACCGACTCCCCCGGCGCGGTCAGCGACTACACCGGCCAGCAGATCTACTACCGCTCGATTCGGCACCCACGCGGAATCAAAGACGACCGGCTGACCACCCACGACTACCTGTGGCGCTGGGACACCGACTGGTTCTGGTGCTCGCGGGCCTTCGGCGCCCAGCGCCCGCTGGTGCGCCGCTGGTGGCCACGCCGCTACCGGCGCAGCAGCGTGTATTCGAAGCTGATCGCCTACGACCGACGTTTCGCCATCGCCGATCGGATCGACAGGCGCAACCATCGCCCGCCGCGCGAGCGGGTGGTGCAGGACATCGAGGTCCCGCTGGAGAACTGCCGGGAGTTTCTGGACTGGTTCTTCGCCAACGTGCCGATCGAGCCGGTGTGGTTGTGCCCGCTGCGGCTGCGCGGCGACGAGGAGTGGCCGCTCTACCCGATCCGGTCCAACCACACCTACGTCAATGTCGGATTCTGGTCGTCGGTGCCGGCCGGGGCCACCGAGGGCGCCACCAATCGCCTGATCGAGTCCAAGGTGAGCGAACTCGACGGCCACAAGTCGCTGTACTCCGACGCCTACTACACCCCCGGTGAGTTCGATCAGCTCTACGGCGGTGCGACCTACCGAATGCTCAAGAAGACCTACGACCCCGACTCTCGGCTACTGGATCTGTATGCCAAGGCGGTGCGGCGGCAATGACCGTCGGCAGCGAGCAGGTGCACACTCCGACGGGCCGATTGAGCCTGGCCCAGATCTTGGAGACCCTGGCCACCGACGGACACCTGCCGCTGCGATTCACCGCTTACGACGGCAGTACTGCCGGCCCCAAGGACGCTCCCCTGGGGCTGGACCTGTTGACTCCGCGGGGCACCACGTATCTGGTCACGGCTCCGGGCGACCTGGGCATGGCCCGCGCCTATATCGCCGGCGACCTGGGGCTGCACGGCGTGCATCCCGGCGACCCGTATCAATTACTCAAGGCGCTCGCCGATGAACTGCACTTCAGCCGGCCCTCGCCCCGTGTGCTGGCGAACATCGTGCGTTCCATCGGCATCGAGCACCTGCGGCCGATAGCGCCGCCACCCCAAGAAGCGCTGCCTCGCTGGCGTCGAATCGCAGAAGGACTGCGGCACAGCAAATCTCGAGATGCCGACGCGATTCACCATCACTACGACGTGTCCAATGACTTCTACGAGTGGGTGCTGGGGCCGTCGATGGCCTACACCTGCGCGGTCTACCCAGATCGGGACGCAACTCTGGAGCAGGCCCAGGAGAACAAGCACCGGTTGATCTTCGACAAGCTCCGTCTGCAACCGGGCGACCGGCTGCTCGACGTCGGCTGCGGCTGGGGCGGCATGGTGCGCTACGCCGCGCGCCATGGAGTGCATGCCATCGGGGCGACCCTCTCGGCCCAGCAGGCCCGGTGGGCGCAGCGTGCGATCGCCGAAGCCGGTCTCTCCGAATTCGCCGAGGTGCGGCACTGCGACTATCGCGACGTGGGTGAAACAGGATTCGACGCGGTCTCCTCGATCGGGATGACCGAACACATCGGCGTCGCCCACTACCCCGCCTACTTCGGCTTCCTCAAGTCCAGGCTGCGACCCGGCGGCCTGCTGCTCAACCACTGCATCACCCGGGCGGACAACAGATCCGGCGCTGCCGCAGGTGACTTCATCGACCGGTACGTGTTCCCCGACGGGGAGTTGGCCGGATCGGGCCGGATCACCAGCGAGATTCAGGACGCCGGCCTGGAAGTGCTGCACTGCGAGAACCTGCGTAACCACTACGAGCTGACCCTGAGGGACTGGTGCGCCAACCTGGTGGCGCACTGGGATGAGGCCGTCCGGGAGGTGGGGCTGGCCACCGCGAAGGTGTGGGGGCTGTATATGGCCGGATCCCGATTGGGGTTCGAGCACAATGTGATTCAGCTCCATCACGTGCTGGCGGCCAACGGGGATGCAGCGACAGGCCTGCCGCTGCGACCGTGGTGGAGGCCTTAGCCCTCAGCCCCTGCGCGCGAAAGCGGGTGCCCGCTCGGGGCGCACCCCCACTCCGACCAGGTAGGCCGGCAGGGCCGACAGCCAGGGCAGCGCACTGAACAGGGATGCCACCCGAGCCGGCGGGCTGAAGTTCTGGCCGCGCAGGATCGGATTCAGCGTCCGGTGCGCCAGACGCTGCACCGACTGGGTGACGACCGTGGGCAGCTCACGGCGCCGCTGCACCGCCTCCAGGTCACGCCTGCTCACCCGGCCGCGCCGGAGCGGGTCGGCCAGAATCGTCGCCGCGGCCACCGCGTCCTGCACCGCCAGGTTGATGCCGACACCTCCCATGGGCGACATGGCGTGCGCCGCGTCGCCGATACACAGCAGCCCATCAATGCTCCAGCGCCGCAATCGGTTCAATCGGACATCGAGGTGTTTGATGTCGTCCATGGTGCGCAGGGCCGCCACTGTGTCGGCAGCCTCGGGGATGAGCTCGACCACCTCACGGCGGAAGGATTCGATACCGCGGGCCCGCACCTGCGCATCAGTGCCCTTGAGGCCCAGGAAGGCCACCTGGAAATAGCCGTCACGCGGAATCATGATGGCGGCCTTTCCCGCGCCCAGGCGGGGCAGCAGCGTGGGCTCGGTGGCGGCATCGGTAGGCAGCCGGAACCACCACACGTCGAAGTTCACCGGAAACTCGCGTACGTCCAGCCCGGCGACCTGCCGCGCTATCGACCACCGGCCGTCGCAGGCCACCGTGAGGTCGGCCCGCAGTTCACCGGGCCCTTCGCGGTCCTGATAGCGCACCCCGGCGACCCGGCCGTGCTCGTAGATCAGGCCGGTGACCTCGGACTGCATACGCAAGGTGAACGTCGGCTCGGTCTGTGCGGATTCGGCGAGCAGGTTGAGCAGGTCCCACTGCGGCACCATCGCGACGTAGGGGTGCGGCTGGCCACGTATCCGGCTGAAGTCGACCACGGTGACGTCACGCCCGGCCACATCGAGGCTGAGCTGGCGGATCTGACTGTGCGCCAACGCCGTGAAGCGCTCCCAGAGCCCCAGCTCATCGAGCAGGCGCAGCGTGGTCGGGTGAACGGTGTCGCCACGGAAGTCACGCAGAAAGTCGGCGTGCTTCTCCAGCAACGTCACCTGCACGCCGGCCCGGGCCAGTAACAGACCGAGAACCATGCCTGCAGGCCCGCCGCCGATGATCGCGCACGTGGTGGTTCCGGTCTCCTCGCCCATGGGGCTGCAACGTTACGCGTGTTTGAGGCGCCGCCCGGGCGGTTATCCGCATCTCGACAACGGGGGGTAAACCATGACAGCGAAAACGCTGACGAGAGACACTGCAACCACGACGAACGGCAGGCTGGGCCTGGCCGAGATTCTGGTGTTACTGGCCGGCGGCGGCCAGCCACCGCTGAAGATCTCCGCCTACGACGGCAGCAGCGCCGGGCCCAGCGATGCGGAACTGGGCGTGGACCTGCTGAATCCGCGAGCCACCAACTACCTGGCCACCTCGCTGGGCCAACTCGGGATAGCCCGCGCCTACGTCGCCGGCGACCTCGAACTGCACGGTGTACATCCGGGCAATCCCTATGACGTGCTCAACGCCATGGCGGATCTGGAATTCAAACACCCGTCTCCGCGCGATCTGGCCAACATCGTCCGCTCTATCGGCCTGCGGAACCTCAAGCCGATCGCGCCGCCCCCGGAGGAGGCGCCACCGAAATGGCGGCGCAACGCCACGGGACTGCGCCACAGCAAGTCACGAGACGCCGACGCGATCCATCACCACTACGACGTGTCGAACACCTTCTACGAGTGGGTGCTGGGCCCGTCGATGACCTACACCTGCGCGATCTATCCGAACCCCGAGGCCACTCTGGAAGAAGCCCAGGAGAACAAGTACCGGCTGATCTTCGACAAGCTCCGTCTGCAGCCCGGCGATCGCCTCCTTGACGTCGGGTGCGGCTGGGGCGGCATGGTGCGCTACGCCGCGCGGCGCGGGGTGTATGCACTCGGTGCCACCCTGGCCGCAGAGCAGGTCGCGTGGGCACAGCAGGCGATCGCCGATGAAGGACTCTCCGAGTTCGCCCAGGTGCGGCACTGCGACTACCGAGACGTGCAGGAAACCGAGTTCGACGCCGTCTCATCGATCGGCATGACTGAGCACATCGGGGTGAAGAATTACCCGGCCTACTTCGGTTTCCTCAGATCGAAACTGCGCACCGGCGGGCTGCTGCTCAACCACTGCATCACCACGGCGGACAATTCCGTCTACAAGGGCGACCCCTTCACCGACCGGTATGTCTTCCCCGACGGCGAGATCACGGGCATTGGAACCATCACCGCTGAGATCCAGGAGACCGGTCTAGAGATCCTGCACGAGGAGGACTTCCGGCTCCACTACGCCAAGACGCTGCGCGGCTGGTGCCAGAACCTGGTGGACCACTGGGACGAGGCGGTGGCCGAAGTCGGGCTGGGCCGGGCCAAGGTGTGGGGCCTGTACATGGCGGCGGCGGTGATCGGCTTCGAACGCAACCAATGCCAGCTCCACCATGTGCTGGCCGGCAACGTCGACAACCAGGGCGGGGATGGGGGCCTACCGATGCGACCCTGGTGGACCCCCTAGAAACACCCGCCCCGGTCTCTAGTCGCCGCTGATCCGGCGAGCGCCCAGTTCGTTCTGCAGCAACTCCAGAGCAACTTCTTCGGGGTCGCGCCGCGGGGGCGCATCAGAGCCGGCGTCCACCGCAGCCTCGGCCAACATGGCGTCCTCGTCGGCGCGCCGCGCCGATTCCACGTCGGCCGGGGCGGGCGCCGCCGATGCCGACGACTCTGGGGCCGGCCCACCGGCGTCGCAGCGCACTCGCCAGTTCACCCCGAGTGCGTCTTTGAGCGCCTCGGTGATGACGTCGGTGTTGCGCGGTTCGGAGAGTCGCCTGGCCAGCGAGGCCGTCTCGTGGGTCAGCACCAGCGTGTTGCCGTCGATGGTGCGTACCGTCGCGCCGGCCAGCATCGCCTCGGTAGAGCGGCTGCGCTGACGCACCTTGTCGCGCACCGTGGTCCACATCGCGCGGACGGCCGCGACGTCCGGTTCACCCGGAGTCGGTGCCGCTGCGGGCGTAGGTGCCGCAGGTGCTGGGGGTTGAGGCGCGGGTGCGGGTTCCGGCGACGGTGCCGGTGCCGGTGCCGCAGGTGCGGCGCTGACGGGCGCAGGCGCCGGCCGGGGCGCGGACTCCGGTTGCGGCGCGGGTTCGGCGGCCCGCGACGAGCGGCGGGTGAACTGCTTGGCGGTCGCGGCGGCGGCCGGCGCCGGCTTGGCGGCCGCCGGCGCGGGGGCGGTGGCCGGCGCACCATCGGACGGCGCGGCGCCGGTCCGCACTGGGCCCGCCGGAATCGACATGTCCAGGCGGCCCTCGATGCGCTCGATGCGTTGCAGCAGGGCGGCTTCGGTGTCGGCGGCCGAGGGCAACAGCAGCCTGGCGCACACCACTTCCAGCAGCAGCCGGGGAGCGGTGGCACCCCGCATCTCACCCAGGCCTGCGTGCACCACCTCGGCATAGCGGGCAAGGGTGGCCGGGCCCAGCCGGGCGGCCTGGTCATGCATCCGTTCCAGCATGTCCTCCGGCGCGTCCACCACACCCTTGGCCACCGCGTCGGGCACCGCCTGCAACACGATCAGGTCGCGGAACCGCTCCAGCAGATCGATGGCGAATCGGCGTGGGTCGTGACCGGCGTCGACCACCGCCTCCACCGCGCCGAACAGGGACGCGGCGTCGCCGGCGGCCAGTGCGTCGACCGCCTCGTCGATCAGGGCGACGTCGGTGGCCCCCAACAGGCCCAAGGCCCGCTGGTAGCGAACGTGACTGATGTCGGGGCTGCCGGGCATGGGCTCGGAGCCGGCCAGCAACTGGTCCAGCACCGAGAGGGTGTCGCGCGGCGATCCCCCACCGGCACGGATCACCAGGGGATAGACCGCGTCGTCCACGGCGACGTGTTCCTGCTCGCAGATCCGCCCGATCAGCTCACGCATGGTGCGCGGCGCCAGCAGCCGGAACGGGTAGTGATGGGTGCGACTGCGGATGGTCGGCAGCACCTTTTCCGGCTCGGTGGTGGCGAACACGAAGATCAGATGATCGGGCGGCTCCTCGACGATCTTGAGCAACGCATTGAATCCTGCGGTGGTGACCATGTGCGCTTCGTCGATGATGAAGATCCGGTAGCGCGATTGGGCCGGCGCGTAGAAGGCGCGGTCCCGAAGATCGCGCGTGTCATCGACACCACCGTGACTGGCCGCGTCGAGTTCGACGACGTCGATGCTGCCCGGCCCGTTGGGGGCCAATGCCACGCAGGAGTCGCACGTTCCGCACGGCGTGGGGGTGGGGCCCTGCGCACAGTTCAGCGACCGCGCCAGGATCCGCGCCGATGACGTCTTACCGCAGCCGCGGGGTCCGGAGAACAGGTAGGCATGGTTGATCCGGCCCGCCGACAGCGCCGTGCACAGCGGATCGGTGACGTGTTCCTGCCCCACCACTTCGGCGAAGGTTGCCGGCCGGTACTTGCGGTAGAGCGCCACGCAAGGGAGGTTACTTGCTCGGGCCGACGACGTTGCAGGCCCGGCAGCACCGGCGCTACACCTTGGGGCGCAGGTACCCCAGTGTGTTCCACATCGGAGTGATGTCGCGCCAGTTCAGCGTCACGAACAGCCGTCCGCCGGAGTTCTGTTCGGCGACCTCGTAGCCCATCAGGCTGCCGCTGCCGCGCACGGCGGTGACAACTCCGGCATGCCCGTGTTCGCTGACGAACCCGCCCGGACCATAGACGACGATGTCGCCGACACGAGGCTCATTGAGGCCGCCGTCGAACGGCACCTGATCGAAGTACTGAGCCAGACCATTGGTGGGGAAATGGTGGTAGAGATCGAACGCATTGCCGCTGGGGTCGGTGTTGTGCCAGAAACCCAGAGCCTGGATGTAGTGCTGCACCAGCGGATAGCACTGGCCGTCGCCGTACATCACGGGATGCCCCAGCGCCGCGTCGGCGGCATCGCGGCGGAACACGTCGAGTTCCTCCAGCGCCCGGGGCGGCAAGGCGTCGACGGCCTGCTCGGCCACCACATCGGAAGCCTGCACCGACGGCGGCTCGACCGGCCGTTCGGGCACTGCGTATGCCGCAGGCGCCTGCCCGAGGGCCAGCACCGCTGCCGCCACCACCGCGCACTCCCGCAGGTTTGTCATCTCAGCCCAGCAGCTGCTCGGCGGCGGCCAGCAGCGCACACGTGGCCAGTCCGTCCACTGCGTTGCGCAGATCCTCGCTGGACGGGAACGACGGGGCGATCCGAATGTTCGTGTCGTCGGGGTCCTTGCGGTACGGGAAGGAAGCACCCGCCTTGGTGACCGCGATCCCGGCGTCCTTGGCCAGCGCGACGGTGCGCCGCGCGGTACCCGGCAAGACGTCCAGGCTGATGAAGTAGCCCCCCTTGGGGTCGGTCCACGACGCGATCTTGGCGTCGCCGAGGCGGGCCTGAAGAATCTCGGCGGCCAGGGCGAACTTGGGCTCCAGAATCTCCTGGTGGCGACGCATGTGCCGCCGCACGCCGTCGGCGTCACCGAAGAACCGCAGGTGACGCAGCTGGTTGACCTTGTCCGGGCCGATCGAGCGCTTTCCGGCGTATTGCAGGTACCAGGCGATGTTGCCCAGCGAACCGCCGAAGAAGCTGACGCCGGCGCCGGCGAAGGTGATCTTGGAGGTGGAGGCGAACACGTACGGCCGGTTCGGGTTGCCCGCGGCCGCCGCCAAGCCCAGCACGTCGATCTGGTGGGGGAACTCGGCGGTCAGGGTGTGCACCGCGTACGCGTTGTCCCAGAACAGCCGGAAGTCGGGAGCCGCGGTCTTCATCTGCACCAGACGGCGCACGGTCTCCCACGAGTAGGTAATGCCGGTCGGGTTGCCGAATATCGGCACGGTCCACATGCCCTTGATCGCGGGGTCGGCCGCGACCAGCTCTTCGATCAGGTCGACGTCGGGGCCGTCTTCGCGCATCGGGACACCGATCATCTCGATTCCCAGGGTCTCGGTGATCGCGAAGTGCCGGTCATAGCCGGGCACCGGGCACAAGAACTTGACGGCCGGTTCCTGACTCCAGGGCCGCGGCGAGTCCACCCCACCGTGCAGCATCGAGAAGACGATGACGTCGTGCATGAACTCGAGGCTGGCGTTGTTGCCGGCGATCAGGTTGGGCACCGCGATGCCGAGCAGCTCCCCGAAGATGGCCCGCAGCTCGGGCAGGCCCTGCAGGCCGCCGTAGTTGCGCGTGTCGGTGCCGTCGTCACTGCGATAGTCGTCCGGGCCGGGCAGGCCCAGCAGGCCGTTGGCCAGGTCGAGCTGCTCGGGCGCCGGCTTGCCGCGGGTGAGGTCCAATGCGAGCTTCTTGGCCTGCAGATCGGCGTAGTCCCGCTGGAAGCGCTCATATTGCGCGGTCAGGTCGGCACGGTTGAGGGATTGCAGCGACACGGGTGCGCCTTTCAGCGTCGAAGGCCCGACATAAGGGGACCCCGCGCACCCGCCAGAGCCCATTGACCCTTGCTGCCTTCCGGCCCTGGGGGAGTTCACAGGATGGACGCCGCGCGGGGTCCAGGGGTAAGTCTAGCGGTGGTCGCGAGCGCGGCGAAGCCGGGCGCTGCGGGCCAGCGCCAGCGGGCACAGCGGTGGTCGCGAGCGCGGCGAAGCCGGGCGCTGCGGGCCAGCGCCAGCGGGCACAGCGGTGGTCGCGAGCGCGGCGAAGCCGGGCAGGACGAGCGGCGCGCGAGGCCCGCGACGGACTCAGCTACCATTGCCGACGGAGGATTCGCCTAGTGGCCTATGGCGCTCGCCTGGAACGCGGGTTGGGTTAATAGCCCTCAGGGGTTCAAATCCCCTATCCTCCGCACCCGATTCAGGTGCGGCCGGACCGAACGATGATGGTCCGGTCGCACCTGAATCACTAGCTGACGAGCATGGGAGGTGGCGTGAGTCGTACCGTCGCCACGGTTTGGCACGCGTCGCTCTCGACCCTCGCGGTCCTGCTGTATTTCCTGTTCGTCCTGCCCCGATGGTGGGAGCTGACCGGCTTCGCCCCACACGTGCTGGGCACGGTGATGCGTGTCCTGCTCGGACTGCTGGTGGCGGCGATGGCGCTGCCGGTGGCGGCTGTCTTGAAGCAGGCCCGCAAGCCCGAGTACGGCACCCCGCAGCTGGCGCTGTCCCTGCGGTCCGGCTCGATCGTGGCGCACCTGGTAGCCGGCGCCTTGATCGCGGGCACCGCTGTCAGTGAGATCTGGTTGTCGCTGGACAGCTTCGGAACGTGGCTGTTCGGGATCTACGGCGCCGCGGCCGCGATCGCCCTGCTGGGGATCGGCGCGTTTTACCTGGCGGTCGTCGCCGAGATGCCGCCGCCGCCGCCCAAACCGATCAAGCCCAAGGCCGAAAAGCAGCCCAAGCAGGGGCGCCGCCGGGGGAAGAAGTCCGGCGACGAGACGGCGCAGGACACTGTGGACGCCGAGGCCGAGGTGGACGCCGAGGACGAGTCCGACGCGGAAGCTGAATCCGACACCGAAGACGCCGATTCGGAAGCCACCGAGAGCGTCGAGGCAGACGGCGACGAGACCGCCGAGCCGGAGGCTGCCGACGGCGACGCGCTGCGCCCGTCGGGCAAGCGGCGGGCGAAAAAGACCCCGTAGGCCCGATCCGGCCCGACTACCCTGGCGCTATGGCCGAGAACGTCGGGGCTTTTGCGGACGCGGCGCGTGCGCGTGAAGAGGCGCTCGCGACCCGGCTGGCCGCGTCGGCAGCGGCCGACACAGAGTTTCAGGCGATGCTGCAGCAGGTCGTGCGCGCCAACACCGGTTCTCGGCAGCGCCTCAATGCCATCGAAGCCGAGATCCGCGAATCGGCCGCCACATGGCCAGGCCTGGACACCCCCGCGGGTTCGCGACAGTTCCAGCGATTCCTGACCGCCAAGACCCGCGAGATCCACCACGTGGTCTCTGCCGCGGCCGGCGACGACGAGCGCCGCGCCCACCTCGCGCAGGCCCTGACCAACCACTACAGACTGGGTAGCGGCCAGGACGGGGATTCGCACATTCGGCTGGTGGACAACACCATTGCCGCTGACGGCCAGCAGCCACGCGATCCGAACATCAACGGCGTGGGCAGCCCGCCGATGCCGGAGAAGCAGGACGGCGCTCCCTACGACCTGGGCGCGACGATCCCGGGCACCGGCATCGTCATCACCGGCGACCCGGAAACCGGCCACCCCCGACTGCGCCTCCCCGGACAGCCCGACATGGACAACCCGTTCCCCGTCGATGACGGTTTCCGCGCGCTGCCGACCGGGACCGCCGTCGGCCCCGACGGACAGCACTACGCGTTCTACAGCGTGCGGCCCTACGGGCCGGGCACCTCGCCGGACAACTACATCGCACCGGAATCGCGGGTACAGGACCTGGCCGACCCGGCCACTGACCTGGGGCCACTGCTGGGCACCCCCCTGGGCGCAGACACCAAGGTGGGCATCTCGCAGGCCAGCGGCGTCTACGACCCCGCATCGGGAACCATGATGATCGTCGGCAACGTCGGCCAGGACGGTCAGCGTGCCCTGTGGCAGTCGGCGCCGGTCGCCGCCGGGGACCCGCCCCATGCCTGGATGAACAGCCTGCACGAGGTCGGATCCTTCACCAATCTGGGTTCGGCCAACCGGGAGAATCAGATCGTCTCGCTACCTCAGGGCGGATATCTGTTGACCAGCGCGAGCGACGGCGGCCAGATCGTGGGCGTTGCCGCGGGCAGCCCTCAGGGCCTGCTGCAGGCGCCCGCACAGGAGCTCACCGGCCCGGGCTTGATTGTGAGTCCCGGCAACCAGCCGGCTGTGCCGTACGGGCCGAGCATCGTCAACGTCGAGACTCTCCCCAATGGGCAGGAGCAGGTCACGATGCGCGTCAGCACCTGGCCGACACCGCAGGGCTGGCCGATCGGGCCCGATTCCCCGCCGCCGCCCTACCACCCGCGCACGTACACGACCACGTTCACCGTCACCCCGTAGCGCGCGGGGGCCTCAGAACGCGGTGCTGCCCGAGGGGCTCAGCACGAACCCGTGCTGCCCCAGCGAGGTGTCCAGGCAGGCGACCAGCTGATCATTGCCCACCGCACAGGTGACGTTGCCGTAGGACAGCTTCTGCCCGACACCCAGGAATGCGCCGTTGGAGAACTGGCGGCCGCAAGTGGCCGGTTCACGGTTGAGCCGTAGGCCCGCAGCGCCCTGCGAGCGTACGGTGCCGATCACGCAGCCATCGGGCACGGGGGCACCCGAGCCCAGCGGCGCGTTGGCCAATCCGGGCATGTCACCGTCACAGATGATGGCCTGCGACGTTCCCGCCGGCGGATCGATGGCATCGAATTGACAGGCGACGTTGTAGGGCGTGGAGAAGTTCACCCATCGCCCCGGCCCCTTGGGTCCGGTCGAGATGTAGTTGTCCACCGGCACCGTGGCGAAGTCGTCGAAGTTGGGAAACCCCGCGGGCTGGGCCTGCGCGGGTGATCCGGGAGCCGCCAGGAACAGGCCCCCGGCGGCCGCAGCGGCGCCGACCAGAAGCCGCAAGATGCGACGGTGGGAACCGTTCATCGATCTGCCGTTACGGCTTGGGCGCCCAGTCCCACACCGACATGTCGTCGCGGGGGTACTGGCTGCATGCCTCGGTCGACTTGGCAACAACACCCTTGTTGTTGAAGAAGATCTTCGCGTGGTTGGGCCACGACACCGTCAGTGGGTCGGCGAAGTTGGTCGCCAACTCCTCGGAGTAGGCCCGGCGCTGCTCGGGGCTGAGCGAAAAGAACCAGTGCATCTTGTCGATGGCCGCGTGCTGCACCTGCACCGGCTTGTTGTGCATATCGATCATGTAGCGCTCGTAGTAGATCGGCGACAGGTCGCGGCTGGCGGCCAGCATCTGCTCGGCACTGCAGTCAGTGTGAATCACCCGACGCGGAATCGGGAAGTCGTCGGTCGCGTCGGCGGAGGCGACGGCGGGCAGCAACGCGGCGGCCATGGCTGCGCTTGCGGCGGCAGCGGCCACGACGATGCCCCGCAGAAACGGGCGGTGCGTACGCATGGAATCCACTGTAGCCATTCCCCCGGTCCTTTCACTGTGTCAGTTTTCTGCTAGCCAAACCCGCAGGTGAGACCGCTGAGACGGGTGAGGCGAAAGCGGCGATAAACGGCACAACCAGCCCGCCGAACTCACTTCGTCATGCTACATAACTTTAGTCATGCTACCTAATTGTTTGTGGCCGTTCGACCATGGAATCGCTCACAGCGGGCTAACGCTTGTGAGCCAACTCCTCGGTGTCTTGCCCATCCCCACCGCGCGCCAAGGCGGCCGCCTCGCGGTGCCGGGCGGCCTTGCCGCCCACGTGCGGCAACACGTTGATGGGCCACCAGAACCAGCGCCCCAGCAGGGCCGCGATGGACGGCGTCATGAACGACCGCACGATCAACGTGTCGAACAGCAGACCCAGACCGATCGTGGTACCGATCTGCCCGATGATGCGCAGGTCGCTGACCGCCATCGACGTCATGGTGAGGGCAAAAACCAGGCCCGCCGACGTCACCACCTTCCCGGTGCCGCCCATCGCCCGGATGATGCCGGTGCGCAGCCCGGCGTGGATCTCTTCCTTGAATCGGGCGACCAGCAGCAGGTTGTAGTCCGATCCCACCGCCAGCAGGATGATCACCGACATCACCAGCACCAGCCAGTGCAACTGGATGCCGATGAGGTACTGCCAGAACAACACCGACAGACCGAACGACGCCCCAAGCGACAGTGCCACGGTTCCGACGATCACCAGCGCCGCGATCAGCGCCCGGGTGATCAGCAGCATGATGATGAAAATCAGGCACAGCGAAGCGATTCCGGCGATCAGCAGGTCATAGCTGGAGCCGTCGTGCATGTCCTTGAACAGTGACGCGGTCCCGCCCAGATAGATCTTGGCGTCTTCGAGCGGCGTGCCCTTGAGCGCTTCCTCGGCCGCGACGCGGATCTTGTCGATGTGCGAAATGCCTTCGGCGGTAGCCGGATTGCCGCGGTGCGAGATCATCATCCGGACGGCCTTGCCATCCGGCGCGATGAACATGTTCATCGCGCGCTTGAAGTCCGGGTTCTCGAACACCTCTGGCGGCAGGTAGAACGAGTCGTCGTTCTTGGACTCGTCGAACGCCTTGCCCATGGCCGTGGCGTTGTCGCTCATCTCGTCCATCTGGTCGAAGATGCCGGACATGGTGCTGTGCATCGTCAGCATCATGGTCCGCATGGTCTCCATGGTGTCGATCATCGGCGGGAAGGTGGTCAGCATCTGCGGCAGAAGTGCGTCCATGTCGCCCATGTGCGCAATCATCTTGTCCATGCTCTGACTCATCGGGTCCACGCTGTCGACCATGTCGAACGCCGAGCGCAGCGAGAAACAGATCGGGATGTCGAAGCAGTGCGGTTCCCAGTAGAAGTAATTGCGGATCGGCCGCCAGAAATCTTCGAAGTCGGCGATGTGGTCGCGGATGTCGTAGATCTGCTGCTGGAGATCGTCCATGTCCATGACCATCTCGTGGGTGATACCCGTCATCTGGCTCATGTAGCCGTACATCTGGCGCATGGTGGCGATGGTCTGCTCCATCGCCTCGGCCTGCGTCAGCATGTCGTCCATGCGTTTCTTCTGGAACTGCATGGTCTGCAACTGGCCGGCGTTCTGCATGCTGATCTGGAACGGGATAGAAGTGTGTTCCAGGGGGGTGCCCTGCGGGCGGGTGATCGCCTGGACCCGGGAGATCCCGACGACCTTGAACACCGACTTGGCCAGCTTGTCGATGATCAGGAAGTCCGACGGGTTGCGCAGGTCGTGATCGGATTCGATCAGCAGCACCTCGGGCATCATGCGGGACTGCGAGAAGTGCCGATCGGCCGCGGCGAAGCCCTCGTTGGCGGGGATGTCGGTGGGGATGTACTTGCGGTCGTCGTAGGCCTGCTGGTAGCCCGGCAGGGCCAGCAGCCCGACGGCGGCGACCGCCAGCGAGGCAACCAGAACCGGTCCGGGCCAACGGACGATCACCGTGGCCACCCGCCGCCACCCGCGGGTGCTGGTGGCGCGCTTGGGGTCGAACAGGCCGAACCGGCTGCCGACGGTGATGACCGCCGGGCCCAGCGTCAGCGCCGCGGTGACCGAGACGAGCATGCCCACCGCACACGGGATGCCCAGCGTGACGAAGTAGGGCATCCGGGTGAAGTGCAGGCAGAACACCGCTCCGGCGATGGTCAGGCCCGACCCCAAGATGACGTGCGCGACACCGCCGAATGCGGTGTAGTAGGCCGATTCCCGGTCTTCGCCGGCTTGCCGCGCCTCGTGGTAGCGGCCGATCAGGAAGATCGCATAGTCGGTGCCGGCGGCGATCGCCAGCGAGACCAGCAGGTTCACCGCGAACGTGGTCAGCCCGACCCAATGATGGTGTCCCATGAATGCCACCACGCCGCTGGCGGCGTTGAGCTCCATGTAGACCATGCCCAGTAGCAGCGCCACCGTGACGACGGAGCGGTAGACGAGCAACAGCATGGTCAGGATCACCAGGATGGTGACCACCATCATCCTGAACATCGACTTGTCGCCGGCGTGGTTCATATCGGCGGCCAGGGCCGCGGTTCCGGTGACGTAGACGGTCAGCCCCGGCGGGGTCTGGACCGAATCCACGATGTCGCGAACCGCTGCGATGGACTCGTTGGCCGCGGCCTGACCGATATTGCCGACCAGATTCAACTGCACGTACGTCGCTCTGCCGTCGGCACTTTGGGCGCCTACGGCGGTCATCGGGTCGCCCCAGAAATCCTGGACGTGCTGGACGTGGGCGGTGTCGGCCTTGAGCTTGTCGACCACCTCGGCGTAGTACTCGTGTTCGGCGTCGCCCAGCTCGTGATCGGCCTCCAGCACGATCATCGCGGTGCTGTCGGAGTCCGATTCCTTGAAGACCTTGCCCATCTCGGTCATGGCCTGCATGGAGGGGGCGTCGGTGGGGCTCGCCGAGACGGCGTTCTGCTTGCCGACCTCTTCCAGCGGTGGGATCGTGGCGGCCAGCACGGCGATCAGCGCGAACCACGCCAGGATGATGGGAACCGCGAATTTGCGGATGGTCCGTGCGATGAACGGTCGCTGGGGGTTGCCGCCGGCGCCGTGCTGTGCGGGCCGGCTCATGCCGCCTTCAGCAGACAGAACGTGTAGGCGTTCACCTCGTTGGAGATCCGTTCGGCTTTGACCTCACCGTCGACGGTGATCCGGCAACCGATGCTGTTGCTGTTGCCCTGCGCCATGATGCTTCCCACCACGGCGGGCAGCGTGGTCACGATTTCGAGCTGCCACGGCAGCGCCACGTCCTGAACCCGTTGCGGTTCGGAGTTGACGTCGAAATAGCTGATGTCCGCAATGGTTCCGGGCGGGCCGAAGATCTCATAGGTCAATCGCTTGGGGTTGAACGGTTTGGTCTCATCGTTCTGGCCGTCGGAGTAGGACGGGCGCTTCTCGGAGCCGAACAGGCCGTGGATACGCGTCACGGCGAATGCGGCGACACACACCACTGCCACGATCACCAGGGGTATCCACACCCGGCTCAGCACCTTGAAAATCGGAGTCCCCTTCACCATGTCATCTTTGGGTACCCTAACCCAAGTCAACGTGCGTAAACGCACGCTACAGCACGCGCACGGAGCCCCGCAACGCACATCATGTGCGTTATCCTGCCCCCGTGGCCCCGGTGACCTTCCAACGCGCGCGCAGCGACGAGAAGAAGCGTCAGCGGGCCGAAGCACTGATGGAGGCGGCGCGTTCGGTGGCCGCCGAAACCGGGGTCGCATCGGTCACGCTGACCGCGGTCGCCAGCCGAGCCGGGGTTCATCACTCCGCGGTGCGGCGCTACTTCAGCTCCCACAAGGAAGTGCTACTGCGGCTGGCCGCCGAAAGCTGGCAGCGCTGGGAGTCGAACGTCTGCACGGCATTGAACGAGCCCGGGCCGATGTCTGCGGCACGTGTGGCAGCCACCCTGACCAGCGGATTGGTTGCAGACCCGCTGTTCTGCGACATGCTGGCCAACCTGCACCTGCATCTGGAGCACGAGGTCGACGCCGACGTCGTCGTCGAGGTCCGGCGAAAGAGCACCGCGGCGGGGCTGGCCATGGCCGACGCCATCGAGCGGGCCCTGCCCGGCCTGGGCAAAGAGGGTGCACTAGACCTGCTGCTGGCCTCGTATTCGCTGGCGGCCCCGCTGTGGCAGATCGCCCATCCGCCGGCGGACCTCACCGAGGCGTACGCCGTGGAATCTCAGGTTCCACCGGATTGGAATCTGGATTTCACCACCGCTTTGACCCGGCTGCTCACCGCCACCTGCGTCGGCCTGTTGGCAGCGCGCGCGGACTGAAAGGCCGGTGGCCCCGCCTAGGTCCGGGCCGTCCGCGCTGGGAACCTTGCGTCTTTATAACTCCCGTGGTATCAGAAATCTATATTCAATGAGATAGATTTTCTGGCTCCTGAGGAGGAGGATGCCGTGCACTGCCGATACTCTCCGCCGTCCAAGGCCACCAACAAGAACGCGCCCGGGGTTTCCGATCGGGGTCGCGGGGTACTCAGCCACCAGGCATTTCTCGGCGAGAACCTCGACACCGACAGGCTGTAGCCGGCCATCACTGACAACTGTTCAGCCGGCGGTGTGACAGCTCATTGCCGGCCGGCCCGAGTCACGGGAGGTACTGCGCATGGTCAAGGCGTGCATCGCCTCGTTGCTCGCGTTGAGTTCGGCCGTGTGCATCGCGCTCGGCGACATCTTGCAGCAGCGCGCCGCCTATCGGTTCAACAGCCAGCCACTGGGCTATCTCGACCTGCTGGCGCGACTGGTGCGTGATCGGCAGTGGCGTTGGGGCGCGGTACTGCTGGCCGCGAGCATCGGGCTGCAGGCCGCGGCCCTGAGCCAGTACTCGGTGCTGCTGGTCCAGGTGATGCTCGTGCCTTCGGTGCTGTTCGCGCTGGTGATCAACGCCCGGTGGAACCGCCGCCCGATGAGCGCATCCGAATGGACCTGGGCCGGCCTGCTCACCGCCGCCGTCATTGCGATCGTCACGGTGGGCAACCCCCGACCCGGTCTCGCGACGGCGCCCGGCCCCACCTGGGTCGCGGTGGCCCTTGCGTTCGGGCCGCTGCTGCTGGCCTGTGTCGCGTTCGCGCAACGGCGACACGGTGCGCTGTCGGCGGTCCTGCTGGCGTTCGTGGCGGGATCGCTGTGGGGCGTGTTCGCCGTCCTCGCCAAACAGGTCACCGGCAGGTTGGGCGACGGACTGTGGGAGGTGGCCCGGGCACCCGAGCTTTACGGATGCCTCCTGGCAATGGCGGGCGGCCTGGTACTTGGGCAGGCGGCGTTTCGCGCCGGACCGCTGACCGCTTCCATGCCGGCGCTGGAGGTGTCGCAGCCGGTGGTGGCGGCGGCGCTGGGTGTCCTGGTTCTCGGCGAGACGATCAATACCGGTCACCTGGCGCTGCTCCTCCTGGCTGCGGCGACGCTGGTGATGGTGACGGCAATCATCAAACTCGCCCGCGTCGAAGCCGCCGAGGCCAGCGAGGGCCCGGATCGAGGGCGAGTCCCGCAAGGTCCGCCGACAGGTGCACCAGGGCGCTCGGGCACACAGCAGCGTGCGACCGCGTAAGCGGACAGCGGAAGGGAGCCGGAGATGCTGCGAGCAGTCACTCGACTTGCCATCGCCGCGCCGCGCCGAACTGTTGCGGTCGCCGCGTTGATTGCGCTGGCGGCCGCGATCTACGGCCTCCCGGTGGTAAGCAAGCTCTCGGCGGGAGGGTTCCAGGACCCGACGTCAGAGTCAGCTCAAGCAACCGCGCTACTGCGGGACAAGTTCGACCAAACCGATCAAAAGATGTTGCTGGTGGTGACCGCCCCCGGTGGCGTTCGAAGTGAGCAGGCCCGCGCCGCCGCCACCGACATCATCGACCACGTGAAACGTTCGGAATGGGTGCTCGACGTCTCCTCAGCATGGACGTCGCCACCGGGGACCGCCGAAGCACTGGTAAGCAGGGACTCACACTCGGGCTTAGTGGTGGCCAACCTCAAAGGCGGGGAGAACGAGGCCCCGAGATACGCCGAAGCACTTGCCCACGACCTGGCCCATGACCGCGATGACGGCGTCACCGTTCGTGCCGGTGGTATGGCGGTGGCCTACGCCCAGATCACTCGGCAGAACGAACACGACCTGTGGCGGATGGAAGCCCTCGCGATTCCCTTGAGCTTCGCGGTGTTGGTCTGGGTGTTCGGCGGCCTGGCGGCAGCAGTGCTGCCGATCTGCCTGGGCACCTTGGCAATAGTCGGCACCATGTCGATGCTGCGGCTGCTCAATGCCGTGACCGAGGTGTCAACGTATGCGCTGGATCTGAGCATTGCCATGGGTCTGGCCCTCGCGATCGACTACACCTTGCTGATCATCAGCCGCTACCGCGAGGAACTGGCCCAGCGCAGCGACCGGGAACGGGCACTGCTGCAGACCATGACCACCGCTGGGCGCACCGTGCTGTTCTCGGCCACCACTGTGGGGCTGTCGATGGCGGTGATGGCCCTGTTCCCGATGACGCTGTTGAAGTCGGCCGCGTACACCGTGGTGGCGACCGCGGCAATCGTGGCGACGGCCGCGGTGGTGGTGACCCCGGCGGCCATCGTCTTGATGGGTTCGCGACTCGATGCGCTGGATGTGCGCGGTCTGGCGCATCGCGTGCTCTTCGGCATGGCGGCCAGGCGCGGTCAGGCCTACGAGCCGGCCGGTTGGGTGTTCTGGTACCGGTCCACGAAGTTCGTGTTGCGCCACGCGGTTCCGGTCGCCGCGGCAGTCGTGGCCCTGCTGCTGTTGCTCGGCGCACCGTTTCTCGGCGTGAAGTGGGGATTTCCCGACGAGCGGGTGCTGCCCGAATCCGCCTCGTCACGGCAGGTGGCTGAGATGTTGGAAGGTGAGTTCGACAGCGACGTTGGTATCGCCGTGTCGGTGGTGATCCCCGATGCCGAAGGCTTGAGCGCCGCCGACCTCGGGCGGTATGCGGGCGAGCTCTCGCGGCTACCGGACGTCGCGGCGGTGACCGCACCGACGGGGACGTACGTGGCCGGGCACCGAAGCGGCCCGCCTGCCGCACCTACCGGCATCGCTGACGGCAGCGCATTCGTGACCGTCACCAGCACCGCACCGTTGTTCTCCGAGGCCTCGAACGCCCAACTAGACCGGCTGCATGAGGTTGCCGCACCGCAGGGTCGCCCAGTGCAACTGGCGGGATTGGCGCAGACCAATCGCGACAGCATCGACGCACTGACCACCCGGTTGCCGGCCGCGCTGGGGATGATCGCCGGCGTCACCTTCACGCTGCTGTTCCTGCTCACCGGCAGTGTGGTGCTGCCGGTGCAGGCGCTGGTCTGCAATCTGCTGTCGCTGACGGCTGCCTTCGGCGCGATGGTGTGGATATTCCAAGACGGCCACCTCGGAGGGTTGGGCACAACTCCCACCGGCACCTTGAATGTCAACATCCCCGTGTTGTTGTTCTGCATCGCCTTCGGATTGTCGATGGACTACGAGATCTTTTTGATCTCGCGGATTCACGAATACTGGGTCGCCGCCAAAGCCGCCGCGGCACCGCGGACCCCCGCCCAGGTGCGGGCCGCCATCGACACCAGCACCACCCTGGGCCTGGCCGGCATCGGGCGGGTCGTCACCGCGGCGGCCGTGGTGATGTCGATCTCGTTTGCCGCACTGATACCCGCGCATATCTCTTTTATGCGGATGCTCGGCCTCGGACTGACCCTGGCTGTACTGGCCGACGCCACCTTGGTACGCATGGTCCTGGTGCCGGCATTCATTCACCTCGCCGGTGCATGGACCTGGTGGGCACCCAAACCCATTGCGCGGCTGCATCAGCGCTTCGCGCCGGGCCGCCGGGCCGCCGACGTCGATCAACCCGGGCTTTCCGGCGCGCCAACAGCGTCCGCTGAAACCGCAGCCCCGGAGTGCACATCGGTCCCGCCGTGACGGAACCGACCACAGATCTCCGCGAGCAGCCACCCACGAGGAGGGACGATGAACACGACAGACAACAACATCAGAGTCAGGCTGGCCACCGATGAGGATTGGCCGGCGGTCTATCAGAATCAGGCCCGCATCTACGGAACCTCGGCGGACACCGGGGACATTGAGGCGTGGAAGCGGCGCGTCAAGCTGGGCGACATTCTGGTCGCCGAAGACGTCTCCGACCCAGAGCACCCGTTTCTGGTCGGCACCTCGCTGTACTACCGGCTGCGCCTCACCGTTCCGGGCGGCGCCGGCCTGGACGCCGCGTGGCTGGCCATGATCACCGTCGCCGCCACGCATCAGGGCAGGGGAATCTGGCAACAGATCAGCGCGCAGGGTTTCGGAATTCTGCAGGAGCGCGGCTATCCGATTCTGTGTGGTGTTCCGACCCAGCCGCCCGCCTACGAGATCATGGGGGCCGGCGTCGCCAGCTACTGCCGCCAGTACCACGTCGATCCGCGATCGGCGGAACTGCGCACTCCGCCGGGCAGCAACCGGGCGCGCGAGGTCACCGCCGAAGGGGCGCGGCATCTGCTGCCCGAACTCTTCGACCGCTGGTGCGCCAAGACCCACGGCGAACTGACCCGCGACGCCGCCTGGTGGGACGACTTCTTGGAAGACCGGGAGTCCCAACGCGACGCCGCCTCGCCGCTGAACTTCGTCATTCATCCGGATGGCTTTCTGACGTACCGGGTGATGGGGGCGCCGGCCCACGCATTTCGGCCACCGTTCGGCACCGTGGTCATTCAGGACTTCTGCCCGATCACCGACGAAGCCCATACCGAACTGCTCGCGACGCTGTCCGGCTTCGAGATCTTCGACAACATCGTCATCGAAGTCCCGGTCGACGATCCGCTTCCCCTCAAGCTCAAGGATCAGGCGGCGGCCACAACGGCGGGGCTCAGCGATTTTCTCTGGATCAGGATCATGAAGGTGCCCGAAGTGCTGGCCGCGCGCACCTACTCCGCCGACGCCGATCTCATCCTGGAAGTTGCCGACCCGCTGACCGTCGCCGGGGGGCGATTCCGGCTCCAGATCCGTGACGGCATGGGCAAATGCACTCCGGAGGACGGTCCCGCCGACGTCCGACTGGGCCTCGGCGAGCTGGGCACGATCTACCTGGGGGCCCATCGCGCTGCCGAACTACACCGTGCGCACCGCATCACCGAACTGCGCGAGGGGGCGCTGCGGGAGCTGGACGCGGCCTTCTGCACCGAGCGGGCGCCGCACTGCAGCACGCTCTTCTAGCGCGCTACCTGCGGTCGGTGTCGCGGCTGGGTTGCACCCGCTTGGGTTCGCCCGGCATCTTCGGGTAGTTCGGCGGATAGGGCATGTCGCCCAGCCCGCGGGCTTCGTCGGCGGCGGCCAGCTCGAACAGCGGCTCCAACGATTGTTCGAGGTCGTCGATGGTGCTCCACGGGTCACCGCGGCGTGCGATCAGATCCGGCACGGTGCTGATGGTGTAGTCGTCCGGATCGGCGCCGTCGGCCAGCTCGTCCCACGTCAACGGCGTGGACACGGTGGCGATCGGCGTGGCGCGTGCCGAATAGGCCGACGCCATGGTGCGGTCGCGGGCGTTCTGGTTGAAGTCGACGAAGATCCGCTCGCCACGCTCTTCCTTCCACCACGAGCAGGTGACCGCCTCCGGGGCCCGCCGCTCCATCTCGCGAGCCAGCGCGATACCGGCCCGGCGGACCTCGATGAAGTCCCAGTCGGCCTTGATCCGCAGGTAGATGTGCAAGCCACGGCCGCCCGAGGTCTTGACGTAGCCCACCAAGCCCAGCTCGTCGAGCAGTGGTTTGAGCACCTCCAGCGCCACCACGCGCGCCTGCGCGAAGCCGGTGCCCGGCTGCGGGTCCAGGTCGATGCGCAGTTCATCGGGGTGGTCGGTGTCAGCGCAGCGGACCGGCCAGGGGTGAAACGTCACGGTGCTCATCTGCACCGCCCACAAGATGTCGGCCGGCCGGGTGACTTTCAGGACGTCTGCGGTCCGCCCGGAGGGGAAGGTCACCCGGCAGGACTCCAGGTCGTCCGGATGCGAACGCGGCAGCCGCTTCTGGTACACCTCCTCGCCCTCGATGCCGTCCGGGAAGCGCTGCAGATGGCTGGGCCGGTCGGCCAAAGCACGCAGCAGCGGTCCGCTCGCCACGGCCAGGTAATAGTCGGCCAGCGCCCGCTTGGAGCCGCCGTTACCGAGCCGCGGAAAATAGAGCTTGTCGCCGCTGGTGAAGCGGACGGCGGTGCCGGCAACGTCCAGTTCCTCTGCGCCGGCCATCTCAGGGCACCAGCACGTCAGCGAGGTCGTAGTTCAGCGGTACCTCGAGCTGATCGAAGGTACAGCTGGCCGGGTCCCGGTCGGGGCGCCATCGCCGCAACTTCACGGTGTGCCGGAAACGGTCCCCTTCCATCTGGTCATAGGCGACCTCGGCGACGCGCTCGGGCCGGATCGGGACCCACTGCTTGTCGGCAGCGGAGTTCCACCGGCTCGCTTCGCCGTCGCGAACCTCGCCCAGGCGCAGGGGCTCCAGCTCGGCCAAGAGGGTGAGCCGTTCGGCGTCACTGAACGCGGCTGAACCGCCCACCATGGCCAGCTCGCCATCGGGGCGGTAGAGACCCAGCAGCAGGGAACCGATGCCGTTGCCGCTCTTGTGGATGCGGTAACCCATCACCACGCAGTCGGCGTCCCGGTGGTGTTTGACCTTGACCATTTCACGCTTGCCCGGCAGGTAGTGCCCGTCATTGCGTTTGGCGATCACTCCGTCCAGTCCGGCGCCTTCGAAAGTGGTGAGCCAGCGCCTGGCCTGCTCGGCGTCCGGCGTGGCGCGGGTGACATGGCAGCTGGCACCCCCGGTGATCAAACCGGGCAGCACCTCCCGCCGCACCCGGAACGGCTCGCCCAGCAACGACTTGTCCCCCGTCGCCAAGGCGTCGAAGGCGATGAACTGCGCCGGGGTCTGTTCGGCCAGCAGCCGCACCCTGCTCTGCGCGGGGTGGATCCGCTGACTCAGCGAGTCCCAGTCCAGGCGCGTGCGACCGCCGATCTGACGGGGCACCACCACTTCGCCGTCGAGCACACAGCGCGGTGCGGTCTCGGCGCGCAGCGCCTCCAGCAGCTCCGGGAAGTAGCGGCCCAGCGGCTTGCCGGTCCGCGATTGCAGCTCGACGTCGTCGCCGTCGCGAAACACGATGGCGCGAAAGCCGTCCCATTTGGGTTCGTAGGACCACAGGCCCGGTTCGGTGCCTTCGGGGACGGCGGCGGCCGCCTTGGCGAGCATCGGGGTCACCGGCGGCGCCACGGGCAGATCCATGGTGTCCATCATGGGTGCTGGCGCCACATCTGTCACTGAAGCCCCGGCCGGTAGACAGTGTGTCTGTTGCCCGCCTCTGAGCGACAACTCGGGCTCGCAAGGCCAACCGGGCGATGTTGTCGCGCAAAGGCGGGCGACGGTGCCTGTCCTTCCGCCGGCGCCGGAAGCTCAGCGCCGCAGGAACTCCACGACGTAGCGGGCGAGTTCTTCGCCGGCGTCCTCCTGCAGGAAGTGCCCGGCGTCGTGGATCACCGGATGGGCCCGGCCGTGCGCTCCGGCCATCTCGCGCTCGAAGATGGGCGCCATGGCCCCGGTGATCGGGTCGCCGTCACTGAACGCGACCAGCATCGGGGTCTGCGAGGCGCACAGCGTGGCCCACGCCGCCCGGTTGGCCGGGGCGGCGACGTCCTCGGGAGTGGTCGGGATCAAGGTCGGCATGGTGCGGGGGCCCACGCAGTAACTGTCGTCGGGGAACGGGGCGTCGTAGCCGGCCCGCACCTCATCGCTCATCGGGCGGCGGCACCCGGACTGCACGAACCATCCGACATCGATCGTCGGTGCGGTCTGGATCGCCTCCCGGAAGCGCCACCAGATCTCGGGCATGGCGATGTCGCCGGTGGGCAGGCCGGTGTTGGCCACCACGACGCCACTGAACCGGTCGGGGTTCTCGGCGAGAATCCGCAGCCCGATCAACCCTCCCCAGTCCTGGCCCACCAGGGTCACGTTGCGCAGATCCAGGACGTCGAAGGCCAATGCGCGCATCCACTCGACGTGGCGCGCGTAGGTGTGGTCTTGCGCGCGGGTGGGCTTGTCGGAACGACCGAATCCGACCAGGTCCGGGCAGATCACCCGATAGCCGGCCTCGGCCAGGATCGGGATCATCTTGCGGTAGAGGTAGGACCAAGACGGTTCGCCGTGCAGCATCAGGATCGGCTCGCCATCTTCGGGGCCGTCCTGAACCCACGCCACCCGCAGCGTCCCCCCGTCATCGTCGCCGAGCTCGCAGTACTGCGGCGAATAGGCGAAATCCGGCAGGCCGGCGAACCGGTCATCGGGCGTGCGCAGGGTTTGCATGAGGCGACGATACCGTGTCGGTATATACCCCCAGGGGTTTTTGGTAGGCTGGTGTCACGACAACCAAGGAGGTCTCATGTCCGTGGCACTGAGCACAGCGGTGACCGGCTCCGATTTCGACACCGTTGCACAGAAGACCCGGGAAGTGCTGAAAGACAACGGTTTCGGGGTGCTGACCGAGATCGACATGCAGGCGACACTGAAGGCCAAGCTCGGCAAAGACATGGAGCGCTACCTGATCCTGGGCGCCTGCAACCCGCCGCTGGCGCACCGCGCCGTGACAGCAGAGAAGCGCATCGGGGTGCTGCTGCCGTGCAACGTGGTGATCCGCGAAGACACCGAGCACCCGGGCACCGTGCTGGTGGAGGCCATGAACCCGGGGCTGATGGCGCAAGTCGTCGACAATCCGGCATTGGCGCCGATCGCCGACGAGGTGAGCGAGAAGATCCGCACCGTCATCGATACGCTGGCGGATACGTTGCGCACCGCCTGAAAGGAACCGCCGATGTGCTACCCCGTGCCGTGTCGGGTCTGTGGCAAGACCACCTGGGACGGCTGCGGTGACCACATCGCCGATGTCCGCGCACAGGTACCGCCGGAACAGTGGTGCGAGGGCCACGCGGAGAAGACACGCGCCTAGTCGCGCCGCTGTCCACACGGATTATGGTGTCGGGATGTCAGAGCAGTTTTTGCCGAACGCCCACACCTTGGTGGACCTGCTGCGGGTACAAGCCGACCGGTACGGGGACAAAGTCGCCTTCCGCTTCGCCCCCGACGGCAACAACGTCACGGCAAGCCTGACGTATCGCGAACTCGACGCCCAGGCCCGGGCAGTTGGTTCCGCATTGCGGCGCCAGGGCGCTGCCGGGCAGCGCGTGCTGGCGATCTGCCGACCGGGCCTGGACAGCATCATCAGCATCTTCGGCTGCTTTTACGCCGGGGCGATCGCGGTGCCGGTCGACACTCCCCTGGCCCGCCTGAAGCTGGTCGCACCCGACGCGCAGGCCACCTTCGCGGTCGCGACCTCCACCACCCAAAACCAACTTCAGACGGCGGCCGCAGATGTGCCCGGCATGACGTCGCTGCGATGGTGCGCCATCGACCACGCCGACGCGCCCGAAGCGTGGCAGGCACCGGAGATCGACCCGAACACCACCGCGATGATCCAGTACACCTCCGGGTCGACCAAGTCACCCAAGGGTGTGGTGGTGACGCACGGCAACCTCATGCACAACTTGGAGTCCATCCGGCGCGCCTACCACGGCAACGAGCACGAGACGAGCGTCTACTTCCTGCCGCAGCAGCACGACATGGGCCTGATCGGCGGGGTCCTGGAGATGATCTACGTCGGCTGCACCACCGTCTTGATGTCACCGATCGTCTTCTTCCAGCGGCCGATGGCGTGGCTGGAAGCCATGTCGCGGTTCGGCGCTCACACCACCGCGGCGCCCAACAGCGCCTACCGGTTGTGCGTCAAACAAAGCACCCCCGAACAGCGTGCGGCGCTGGACCTGTCGAACTGGACCACCGCTGCCAGCAGTTCCGAACCGATCCACGCTTCGACCATTCAGGAATTCGCCGACGCGTTCGCTCCGGCAGGATTCCGCATCGAGGCGTTTCTGCCGTGCTACGGCCTGGCCGAGGCCACCCTGCTAGTCGCCGCCGACCCCACTCCTGAGGTCGCCGGCGTCCGCTACGTCGACAGCAAGGCGCTGAGCGAGAACCGCACCGTCGACGTCGACGCCACCACCGACGCCGTCGCCGTGGTCAGCTGCGGCCCGCCGGTCTACGGCCAACGGGTCGTGATCGCCGACCCGGAGACCCGCCGCAGCCTGGGGCCGGACGAGGTCGGCGAGATCTGGGTGTCTGGGCCCAGCGTCGCGCAGGGGTACTGGGCACGGCCGATAGAGAACGCGCACAGCTTCGCCGGATTCCTCGCGGACACCGGCGAAGGCCCCTTCCTGCGCACCGGCGACATGGGATTCCTGTGCCAGGGAGAGGTATTCGTCACCGGGCGGTGGAAGGACCTCGTCACCATCGGTGACAGCAACTACTTCCCGAACAACATCGAGCCGACGGTGCAGGACAGCCATCCGGCGTTGCTGCCTGACCGCGGCGCGGTCTTCTCGGTGCAACCGAAACCGCATGACGACGCCCGACTGGTGATCGTGCAGGAACTGGACTATCGGCAGCAGGTCGCCGAGAGCGACTATCCGGCGATCATGGAGACCATCCGCGCGGCGGTCAGCGAACAGCACGGCTTGGACGCCCATCACGTGTTACTGGTGCCGGCCATGCGGGTGCCCACCACCTCAAGCGGCAAGATCCAACGGGGCGAATGTCGGCGGCAGTTCCTCGCCGGCGAACTGCATCCGCTGGCACAGTGGCAGGCGCCTGCGACGCCGGCAGTCCGGGCCCCGCAGGGAGCTGGGGCAAGTGGAGCGGGCACGCTGGCCCGGATGATCGTGTCCAGCCTGGCGCAGCGGCGTCAGCAGCAACAAGGAACGCCACCGCCCCAGACCGGGGCTTAGGACTCAAGGCCCAGGTAGCTCGTCAACCGATCCAGGGCCGGACGCTGGCCCGCCAGCAGTTTGACGCGTGCCTGGTCCACTGGGAACCAACCGACACGGTCGACCTCGGGAAACTCGCGCAGCTTCCCGGATCGCGGCGGCCACTCCAGCTCGAACGTATTACTGCGGGCATCGGTGACGTCGAGCTCGCCGCGCACCGCGAACACCGTGACCAGTTTGCCGCCGGCCTGACGCACCACACCGAGTTCGGTCCGTTCGCCGTCGGGCGGCTGCAGGCCGATCTCCTCGACGAATTCGCGTCGCGCGGTGTCCCAGGGGTCCGCACCGTCGGGATACTCCCCCTTGGGGATCGACCAGGCGCCGTCATCCCTGCGCGCCCACAACGGCCCACCGGGGTGCACGATCAGCACCTCGACCCCGCCGTCGGCGCCCGCGCGGTACAACAGCAGCCCGGCACTGTGCTTGGCCACCTTTTACACCCCCAGGGCGTGTTCCAGGTCCTCCAGCGCCGTGTCCAGGTGCCCGAGCAGTCGTTGCAGATGCGGCACCGAGCGACGGCAGCCGACCAGCCCGAAGTCGAGGTTGCCGGCATTGCTGACGACGGTCATGTTCAGCGCCTGGCCATCCAAGGCGATCGACATCGGATAGTTGCCGTCCAGGCGAGCGCCGTGCCAATACAGCGGCTCGGCCGGACCGGGCACGTTGGAGATGACGATGTTGAACGGCGGCTTGGCCGTGGAGACGAACCCGGGGATGGCTGCCAGCGCCAGCGGCGCCATGTTGGCCGCCGACAAGGCCAGCGCCTGGGTACGCGGCAGCTCACTGAACACCTTCTTGTTGCCCCGCATCGACGCGCTGATGGTCGCCAGCCGCTGCGCCGGATCCTTCACGTCGGTGGCCAGATTGCACAGAATCGCGCCGACCATGTTGCCCCCGGAATCGGCTTCGGCCTCGGTCCTCAGACTCACCGGGACCATCGCCACCAGGGGATGGTCCGGCAGGGCATGCTGCTCGTCGAGATAGGCCCGCAGCGCCCCGGCGCACATCGCCAGCACCACATCGTTGAGGGTGACCCCGGCCGCCCGTTTGACGGCAATGATCCGCTCCACCGGCCAGGACTGCGCCGCGCACCGGCGCGCCCCGCCGATCTTGACGTTGAGCATGGTGCGCGGCGCTTCGAAGGGCAGCGTCAGTTGCTGTTCCAGCAGCGCGGCACGCGCCAGCTTGAGTGTGGACGGCCCCAGGGCGGCAACGCCTTTGACCATCTGCGTCAGTTCGCCCAACGGGGAGGAAGATTCGGTGCGGGGCCGCGACGACAGCCGCACGGACCACGGGGTGCGCAGTTCCGGCTCGTGCGGGTCGACCGACAGGGTGCGTCGCATCAGTCGCAACAGTGAGACACCATCGATCAGCGAGTGGTGGACCTTGACATACACAGCGAACCGGCCGTCGGCCAGGCCCTCCACCACGTGGGCCTCCCACAGCGGGCGGTGCCGGTCGAGCAGGCTGCCGTGCAGCCTCGATGTCAGCTCCAGCAATTCACGCACCCGCCCCGGCGCAGGCAGCGCCGAGCGCCGCACGTGGTAGTCGAGATCGACGTCGTCGTCGAAGGCCCACCCCACACTGGAGATTCCGCCGAGCAGCTTCGCCGGACGCTTGCGGAAGTCGGGCTGCAGGTCGCCGGCGGCCAGCAGCCCCCGGTAGATCTCGCCGACGAACTCCGGCCCGGCGCCTTCTGGCGGCTCCAACAACATCAACCCGCCGACGTGCATGGGGTGCTCACGCGTCTCGGTCAGCAGGAAGACCGAATCGAGCGGTGACATCAGCTGCATCGATCCATTAGACCCCTAAGGACCCCGTGACCGCTTGCTAGTCTTGCCCGGTGCGTCGCCGGAGCCTGGGCCCCCTTGTCTCGGCCGCGTTCCTCCTGGCGGCCGGCGTAGTGGCGCCCGCAGCCGCCGCAGATCCCACCGCCCCCGCCATTGCCGGCAAAACCGTCTTTCTGGATCCGGGCCACAGCGGTGCCAACGACGCCTCGATCGGCCGGCAAGTACCTAACGGCCGCGGCGGCACCAAGCCCTGTCAGACCAGTGGCACCGCGTCCGACGACGGCTACCCCGAGCACGCCCTGACCTGGGACGTGACCAACCGCGTTCGGGCCGCCCTCGATCAGCTCGGGGTGCACACCGAGCTCTCGCGCGGTGACGACACGTCGGTGGGCCCGTGCATCGACGCGCGGGCGGCGGCGGCCAACGCCGCGCACCCGGACGCGATCGTGTCCATTCACGCCGACGGCGCACCGGCCTCAGGCCGCGGATTTCACGTCAACTACTCCAGCCCGGCTCTCAACGATGCCCAGTCCGGTCCGGCACTGGCGCTGGCCGCCGACATCCGGGATTCCCTGACAGCAGCCGGAATTCCCCCATCGAGTTATCTGGGCGCCGAAGGCCTGTACGGCCGGGCGGATCTGGCCGGGCTGAACCTGGCCGAGTATCCGGCGGTGCTGGTCGAGCTGGGCAACATGCGCAATCCGCAGGACGCAGCACTGCTGGAGAGCGCCGACGGGCGGGCGCAGTACGCCACGGCCGTCACCAACGGGATCGTGGCCTACCTGAGCAGGTGATGATGCCGCGATACCGATTCCACCGCACCGCCAGAACACTTTTCGGGGTAGCCACCGTGATCCTGGCACTGTCGGGCTGCGCGCAGACCGGCACACCCACCGTGGTCGCGGGTAAGGCGAGATCCATGTTGTATGACCCCGGCCGGGTCGGCGGGCTGCCCACCACCGAAGGCCCCAGCGGCCCGCGCGGTGAGGTCGGCCCCGTCACCGCCCGCGTGCAGGGCAGCGATGGCGGCGAGATCGACCGGCTGTCGCTGCTGGCGATCGACGACATCGAGGACTTCTGGACTCAGCACTACGGCCCGGAGCTGCCTGGACGTTTTCAGCCCGTCTCGTCACTGATCTCCTATGACTCCACCGACCCCGACGGACCGCCAGTGTGCGGCGGAGACGTTTACCATCTGCCGAATGCCATGTACTGCCGCCGGCTGGACACCATGGCCTGGGACCGCGCCAAGTTTCTGCCCACCGCACGAAAGTACTTCGGCGACATGGCGATCAACGGGACGCTGGCCCACGAGTACGGCCACGCCCTGCAGAACATGGCCGGGACCGTCAACCCGCTGACACGCACCCTGGTCCGCGAACAGCAGGCCGACTGTTTCGCCGGCGTGTATCTGCAGTGGGTCGCCGCGGGAAGTTCGCCGCGGGTCCAGGTGAGCACCGGCGATGGACTCAACCACGTGCTGGCCGGTCTGATCGTGATCCGCGATCCGGTGTCGACGCCCGACAATCCGCTGTCGATCTCCGACGAGCACGGCACGGCGCTGGACCGGGTGAGCGCTTTTCAGACCGGCTTCGACGGCGGTGCCGAGATGTGCGGCGAGATCACCATGGACGAGATCGGCGCTCGTCGGGGCAATCTGCCGGACTCGCTGTTCGATTCGGAGAACCCGCAAAGCGATCTGGTGATCGACGACGCGGTGCTGGCGACCCTGATGGAACAGCTGGGCCAGATCTTTGGCCTGTCGCGCCCACCGGATCTGTCTACGTCGGGCAAATGTCCCAGCGGCCACCAGCCCGACCCGGTGGCCTACTGCCCCGAGTCCAACCTCATCGTGGTGGACCTACCCGCGTTGCAGGAGATGAGCGCGCCGACGGATCAGTCGACGCTGGGCCTGCCCCAGGGCGACAACACCGGGTTGTCGGCGGTGACGTCGCGGTATGCGCTTGCGGTGCAGCGGGAACGAGAGGTCGATCTGGAATCCGCGGCGGCGGCGTTACGCACGGCGTGCCTGACCGGCGTGGCGCAGCGCCGGATGGCCGAGCCCATGACGTTGTCGTCCGGGCCGGGTCTGACACTGGCCGGCGGCGATCTGGACGAGGCGGTCACCGGCCTGCTCATGAACGGGATCGTCGCCAGTGACGCCAACGACGACACGGTTCCGGCGGGTTTCACCCGGATTCTGGCGTTTCGCTCCGGACTGCTCGGCGACAGCGATGGCTGCCTGAAACGGTTCGGGTGATGGGCCAGCTGCCGTGAGCCATCCCGAAGACCCGCGCAGGCCCCCGGACCGCAGGGCCAACCCGCTGCCGCGGCCACCGCAGCAGCCGCCCCGGCCGCGGGGACCACAACCGCCGCCGGTGCGGCGCCCCCGGCCGCCCGAGCAGCCCTGGTACCTCGAGTTGCGCCGGCCCCCGACACCTCCACCGCAGGCTCCCCGGCCACCGCGGGGGCACCGGCCCGCGGCGCCCGGTCCGCGGCCGCCGGTGCGGCGGGACCACGCGCAGCCCAAGGCGGCCGCCGGCCAACGCCCCACGCCCGCCGCTCCCCCGTCTCGACCGAGCCGGGCGCTATTGATCGCCACGGCCATCACCGGGCTGCTTGCCCTGACCGTGCTGCTGGCATGGGTGCTACGTGGCGTGGGCGGGTCCGGACCGGTCGAGCTGGACGTGTCACGGGCACAGGACGGTGTGCGCCAGGTACTCACCGACCCGATCGACGGCTACGGACGCACGGACGTGACGAACGTCCGCTGCAACAACGGGGTCAACCCGACCGTGCGCAGCGGCACCAGCTTCACCTGCTCGGTCACCGTGGACGGCGCAGCGCGCCAGGTACGGGTGGAGTTCGTCGACGACGCCGGGACGTATGCGGTGGACCGGCCGCGCTGATCAGCGGGTCGATGGACCGGATTTCGCGGGTTGGAGATCACCCCGGAAGTGGGCCAGACGTGGGCATTCATGCCCGTTGCGGCTAGCAGTATTCGGCGAGCACACGGGCCAGCGCGTCACGCTCAGATTGGGTCACCCACAGCCCGTAGCGGGCCTTGATGTCGATGATGCGGGTTGCATAGGTGCAGCGGTAAGCCTTATTGGGCGGCAGCCATGTGGCCGCATCTGCGGAGCCCTTCTCTCGATTGGCTGCGGCAGTGGTGGTTTGCAGGTTGATGGGGTCATTGGCGAAGTTTCGACGGGCCATGTAGTCCCAGTCCTGGGCACCCTTCTGCCATGCGTCGAGTAGCGGAACGACGTGGTCTACCTGGACTTGACTCGATGATCCGGCGCCCCGCTGGAACAGGATCGTCTCGCCGGTATAAGGGTCGTTCAGGGTGCCGGAAAGGACAACGCAGGTCTTGCGACCAGGTTTGAAGCCGGCCCCGGCGAGATCACGGCGCAGCATGTCGTTGCGGGTATCGCACCCGTTGTGGCCGCCTTCAACGGTTACATCGTCTGTCCATTGGTCGCCGAACAGTGCTCGACCGAAATGCGTCTTCGGCGCACGTCCCTTGACCGGCAGGGAGTTGAGCTTCGTCAGAGCAGGGCGGGGTTCTGCGACGGCGCGCGAGGTGGTCGGATAGTTCGAAGTGACCACCGTGGATGCGCTGGAAGACTTTTCGACGACCGACACGACGCCAACAGGCAGAAACACGAGGACCGGGGCCGCGATAAGTGCGACGCGGACCGGCACTGTGAGCCTCATGGAATGGTCAGGTTACCTGCGAGGCGAAGCGCCATTGTGCGGTTTGTCGCGTTGTTAGCAAACGGGGTGCGCTGCTACTACTACCGCGGACGGCCGTGATTCACTTTCTGGCCTGGCGCCGGCCTACGACAACCTGCGATGGCAATGCGTCAGGTGATATCTCTGGGGAATGACAAGAAGTGGTGCGACAAGGAACGTCCTGCGGCTGACTGGTGTGGCTGTGGCCTCGTTGGGATTGCTTTTCTGGACAGGCGCAGTGGCGAGTGCGGATAAGCAGGAGTTCCTGGACTTCATCCACTCGCAGGGTGTTCCGCAGGGCTACTTCGGTACGCCGGGCGCTGACGTCAGCAACGTCATGGTCGCCAATATGGTGTGCGATGTGTTCCACAACGGCGGTACCACCGCGGACATCCCGTTTCTGGGGTTTCAGCAGAACGCTTACCGCGATCCCCTGATTGAGGGTGCGCAGCGATACATGTGCCCCGACACGCTGCAACACTAGATCGTCAGAAGGGGTCATTGGAGCCGAAGAGGGTCCCTATCGCGGACCACATGGTTCGTAGGGCGCGGACTGCCGCGGCCACTCTGCACAGCCGGCATTAACCCACAGGTAGCCGGGTTGTGGGCAAAGTGTGGGGGCACGGGAGCCTGACCGGGACTGCATGCAGAGCGCAAAAAACCCCGCTACCTGCATAGACAGGAGCGGGGCTCTTGGCGGTGGCGGAGGGATTTGAACCCTCGGTGGGGGGTTACCCCACACACGCTTTCGAGGCGTGCTCCTTAGGCCGCTCGGACACGCCACCGCGGGACAGCGTACCCAACGAAGTGCCCCTCAGCCCAATCGCTGTCGGGCGAAGAACTCTTCCAGTGGCGCAGCGCACTCGGCGGCCAGCACTCCACCGCGCACCTGCGGGCGGTGATTGAGGCGCCGATCCCGCACCACGTCCCACAGTGAGCCGACCGCGCCGGTCTTGGGTTCATAGGCGCCGAACACCAGACGCTCCACCCGCGCGGCCACCAGGGCACCCGCGCACATGGTGCACGGCTCCAGGGTGACGGCCAACGTCGCGCCGGTCAGTCGCCAGCCGTCGCCCAGCACGGCGGCCGCAGCGCGGATCGCCAGCACCTCGGCATGGGCGGTGGGGTCGCCCAGGGCTTCGCGAGCATTGGCCGCCTGCGCCAGCACGGTGCCGTCGGGACCCACGATCACCGCACCCACGGGAACATCACCGGGACCGGCCCGCCCGGCCGCCACCAGGGCCGCGCGGATCAGGTCCTCGTCGGCGGGCGCGCCGGTCACCGCTGCGGCAGCGCCGCGGTGAGCTGCTCGTCGAATCCCATCTCGGTGGCGATCCGGTGCAGTTGCTCTTCGACGCTCAGGTCGGACTCGTCCAGGATGACGCTGAGCACCGCGGCGGGCAGCCCGATGTCGGACAGCACCGCGAGATCGCCCTCCTCGAACGGGTCGGCGTCTTCCAGGTCATCGGCGTCGATATCGGCGTCGATCTCCTCAAGCACCTCGTCGGCGAGGTCGTAGTCCAGCGCGGCCGTGGCGTCCGAGAGCAGCAGCCGGGTGCCGGCCGGGCCGGGCCGGATGATTACGAAAAACTCGTCGTCGACGTCGATCAGACCGAAAACCGCTCCGGCACTGCGTAACTCACGAAGCTCCGTCTCTGCTGTGGAAAGGCTGGTAAGCGCTGCGGCGCGCATCGACGTGCAACGCCACTTGCCGTCTTCGCGCACAACAGCCACTCCGAAACCGTCCAGCGTGTCTGCCGGCCGGCCCTGTGCGGACGAGCTCTGTGCTCCCATGGGCGCCTACGGTAGTCGCCGTCTACGCCCTTTACCAGCGTGTGCCAACCTGGACAGGTGACGGCAAGCACAGTGAAAACACCGGTGTGCGTATTGGGGCTGGGCCTGATCGGCGGCTCGGTGCTGCGTGCGGCAGCGGCAGCCGGCCGGGAGGCGTTCGGCTACAACAGGTCCGCCGACGGGGTCAACGCCGCGGTGGCCGACGGTTTCGACGCCACCACCGAGCTGGAATCGGCCCTGACCCGGGCCGCGCAGACGGGTGCCCTGATCGTGATCGCCGTCCCCGTGCCGGCGCTGCCGATGCTGCTCGGCCCCATCAGCCGGCTGGCACCCCAATGCCCGCTGACCGACGTCACCAGCGTCAAGAGCGCGGTGCTCGAGGCGATCACCGCCGCCGGACTGCAGACCCGCTTCGTCGGCGGCCACCCGATGGCCGGTACCGCCCATTCCGGCTGGCCGGCCGGGCACGCCGAGCTGTTCCAGGGCGCGCCGTGGGTGATCAGTGTCGACGACCACGTCGATCCGCAGGTGTTCGCCGAGGTGCTGGATCTGATCCTGGACTGCGGATCGGTGGCGGTTCCGGCCCGCTCCACCGAGCACGACGCCGCCGCGGCCGCCATTTCGCATCTGCCGCATCTGCTGGCCGAGGCGCTGGCCGTCACCGCCGCCGATGTCCCGCTGGCGTTCGCCCTGGCGGCGGGATCGTTCCGGGACGGCACCCGAGTCGCCGGGACTGCCCCGGACCTGGTCCGGGCTATGTGCGAGGCCAACTGGCAGCAACTGCTGCCGGCCCTGGATCGTGCCATCGCGCTGCTGGCCGACGCGCGCGACTCACTGTCGGCGTCGGACTCGGTGGCCGAACTGGTCAATCATGGGCATGCCGCGCGCACGCGCTACGACAACTTTCCCCGCAGCGAGATCGTCACCGTCGTCGTGGGCGCCACCGACTGGCGCCGGGAACTGGCCGCCGCCGGCCGAGCCGGCGGGGTGATCAGATCCGCGTTGCCAACCCGGGATAGTCGATGACGAAACCGTCGGCGTCGACGGTGACGGTGACGCCCCGAGCGTCGGTGCCCGGCGAGATCACCTTGATGCCGTCACCGGTCCCCGCGCTGCTGTAGCTGGCCGTTGCCGCCACCACCGTCATGTCGGGCAGGTTCAGGTACAGCGTGGGCAGGGTGATCGTGCCAGCGCGCTCCTGCAGCCGCGCCCGCCGGATCGGCAGCGTGTTGAAGAACGGGCTGAACAGCATGTCGATATCCAGCGCGCCGTCGTAGGCCGCGCGCGACTGTCCCCGGGCGTCGGTCACCAGCCACATGTTCTCTTCGTCACGGGCGATCACCAGCTGACGTTCACGTTCGGCGAGCGAGACGGTCAGGCCCAGCCGTTTGGTGGCGCCGGACTCATCGGTGTGCAGGTCGTAATAGACGCCGAACGCCGGATGGTCCGCGGTGGCGCCGGACACGATCCGGCCGTTGGCCCTGATGCGGTTTCCGGACAACTGCACCCGCACCGACTCCATGCGGGGGGCGTCGGGCGCCCGCCAGGTCAGAATGGCCGGCCACGGGTTGGACGGGGCTGAGCTCACCAACCCACCGTAGGCGACCCGCCGCGAGCCCGCAGTAGGGCCCCCGGTGCTCAAAGTCACGAGAACCCGGTTATTTCCGCGCCGCAGGCGGCAAGATGTCCCCATGAGCAGCGATCCGAGCGTGCCCTTCGACCCAGCGCAGGGCGACATCAGCACACCGCCGCCTCCTCCTCCGCCGAGCATGCCGTTGACCCGTGCCGGCGCGCTGTGGACAGCGCTGATCGCCGGTTTCCTGGTTCTGATCGTGCTGCTGGTGTTCGTCACCCAGAACACCGCACCGGTGGACCTGGCGTTCTTGACCTGGACGTGGAGCCTGCCCGCGGGCGTGGCGATCCTGCTCGCGGCCATCTGCGGCGGGCTGTTGACCGCCCTGGTCGGCACCGCGCGGATATTCCAGCTGCGGCGCGCCGCCAAAAAGAACCTCGCGGCTCAGCGGTAGATCAGAACCGGGCCTGGTTGCGCGGAAGCAGGTCCCAGACGTGCTCGGTGCCGTTGGTGGCCGCCACCGCGGCCTGGCCGGAGCGGGAGTACAGCAGCCGGGTGATCGACACATAGTCGATGGGAAACGACAACAGCCGCTGCGTGCCCAGGATCTGGTGCAGCACCACATTGATGACGCCGCCGTGGCTGAACACCGCGACCGTGTCGTCCGGATCGGCCTGAGCCGCCACATCGGCGAGAGCTTCGCCGACCCGGGCGCAGAACGCGGCTTCATCGACGCCACTGGGCAGGTGGCCCTGGGCCATCCGAGCCCAGTCCTGCGGGCGCTCGGCACGCAGCTGCTCCACCGGCAGATACCCCGCCAGTTCCCGGTCGTATTCGGCGAAGCGCTCATCGATGTCCACGCTGCGACCGAGGTGGGCGGCCAGCGGCTCGGCGGTCTGGATGGCCCGACGCTGCGGGCTGCTGACCAGGCGGGTAATCGGGAACCGCGCCAACGCCTCCGGCAGGCGCTGCGCCTGGGCGATGCCGGTTTCGGACAGTTCAGGGTCTGAACCCTGGCCGTACTCGCTGCGCAGCGGAAGCGCGTGGCGGATCAACAGCAACTGCACGTCTGTCACCCTAGAGGGCCAGTGCGCACCGGCGTCACGGGGTGACGATGTTGAAACTCGGGTCGGGACGGTCGAGGACGCCCAGCAACCGGGGCAGTGCGGACTGGTCGCCTGAGATCTGCAGGCCGGCCGACTGCAGATCGCCCAGCGCCGCGGCCAGCAGCCGCATCTTGGTGCTCACCGACACCGTGGCATCGGCGACGCCGTCACCGCCGCCCACCAGGCGGCGCTGCACCAGCACACCGTTGCGCAACGTCAGCCGGTAGTCGCCGTCGTCGGCGATCGCCACGTCCAAGGTGAGGTCGAGCTCCCACGCCCGCGGCCCGTTGATGCGGACCGCCAGGGCGTCGAAGATCTGTTCCACGGCGAGCTGGCTGAGCATCGATGTCGAGGTGGTGCTCACCGCCGTGCCCAGCACGCCGCCGCGCAGTTCGGCGGCTCCGGTGAGGAAGAAGTTGCGCCAGGTCGCGTTCTCCGCACCGTAACCGAGTTGTTCGAGGGTGTCCGCATAAAGCTTTCGGGCGCCGGCATGTTCAGCATCGGTGAACATAACGTGGTCGAGTAGTGTGGCCGCCCAACGGAAATCGCCGTCACCGACGGCCTTTGAGGCCAGATCGACCACGCGATCCGCACCGCCCATGGCCGCCACATAGCGGGGTCCGGCCGCCTCGGGCGGGTGTGGCCAGAGCCGGGCCGGGTTGCCGTCGAACCAGCCCAGATAACGCTGGTAGATCGCCTTGACGTTGTGGCTCACCGAACCGTAGTAGCCCCTTGCGTGCCAGGCGTTTTCCAGCGCCGGCGGCAGCTGGAACTGCTCGGCGATCTCGATGCCGGTGTAGCCCTGGTTGAGCAGGCGCAAGGTCTGATCATGCAGATAGGCATACAGATCACGCTGCAGGGCAAGGTATTCGACGATCCGGTCATGCCCCCACGTCGGCCAGTGGTGGGACGCGAATACCACATCGGTGCGCCCGGCAAAGGTGTCGATGGCCTCGGTCAGATAGTTGGCCCAAGCATGCGGGTCTCGCACCACCGCTCCGCGCAGGGTCACCAGATTGTGCAGGTTGTGGGTGGCGTTCTCGGCCATGCACAACGCCCGGAACTGCGGGAAGTAGAAATGCATCTCGGCCGGGGCCTCGGTGCCGGGGGCCATCTGAAATTCGATCAGTACACCGTCGACGGTGTGCGTCTGGCCGGTGTCGGTGATCGTCACCGTCGGGACGATGATGCTGACCTCTCCCGTCGAGGTGTTCTGCCCAAGGCCACAGCCGACCTGCCCAGACGGACCTCGCTGAAGGAGCGTGCCGTACATGTAGGAGGCCCGGCGCGCCATCGCCGTTCCGGCATAGACGTTCTCCGACACCGCGTGCTCGACCAGACCTTCCGGCGCGATCACCGCGACCCGGCCGGCGTCGACGTCGGCCTGGGTTGTCACGCCCAGCACGCCACCGAAATGGTCGACATGACTGTGGGTATAGATGACGGCCGTGACCGCGCGATCTCCGCGATGCGCACGGTAGAGCTTCAGCGCGGCGGCGGCGACTTCGGTGGAGATCAGCGGATCGATGACGATCACCCCGGAGTCGCCTTCGACGAAGGTGATGTTGGACAGATCGAAGCCGCGCACCTGGTAGATACCCTCGACCACTTCATAGAGACCCTGCTTGGCCGCCAGCTGGGACTGGCGCCACAGCGACGGGTGCACCGAGTCAGGCGGGTCCCCGGCGAGGAAGCCGTAGCTGTCGTTGTCCCAGACCACCCGTCCGTCGGCGGCGGTGACGACGCAGGGATTCAGCGCAGCGATGAATCCCTGGTCGGCATCATCGAAATCCGTTGTATCGCCGAAGGGAAGGGTCTTTTGATGTTCGGCGTGGGCGGCCGCGATGGTCGCGCTGACCGGCTGGTTTTCCATGGCCTACAGCTTGCCATCATTGCGGTCCCGCGGCGCGGGTTAACGTCGCCGCCGCACCGCGGCCGAGACGCCCGTCGCGTCACTTTTCCGGCAGGTCTTCGGGAAGCAGTCGTTCCGGCACTTCCGCAGGCGCTAGTCGTTCCGGCGGCTCTGCGGGCACCAGTCGTTCCGGCGGCTCTTGCGGCCCGCCCGGCTCGGGTGACAGTTCGGGATTCATCCGGGTCACCTACCCCTCGGGCGACGTGCGCAAACCCCCGGGGCGAGCGTGCGCAGTTGTACGTCAAACCCGGGGCGTGTTGCCGGGCAAACATGCACGCTCGCGGAAAAAAGGGGGCTACCTGGGCAGGCGCACGGTGAAGGCGGTGCGGCCGGGTTCGCTGGTGACGGCGATGGCCCCCCGGTGTGCCCGAACCACCGCCGAGGCGATCGCCAACCCGAGCCCGGTGCTGCCGCCCTTGCGTGATCGGGAGGTATCACCCCGGGCGAACCGCTGGAAGATCTCCGGCAGGAAGTCCGCGGGAATGCCCGGGCCGTCGTCGGTGACGGTCAGCACCGCGTCGTTGCCGTACACGCTGAGCCGTAGCGTCACCACGGTTCCCGGTCCGGTGTGCACGCGGGCGTTGGTGAGCAGGTTGGCCACCACCTGGTGCAGCCGGGCGCCGTCGCCGGGCACCATCACCGGATCGTCGGGCAGCTCAAGTCGCCACTGGTGATCAGGGCCGCCGATATGGGCGTCGCTGACCGCATCCACCGCCAGCCGCGACAGGTCCACCGGCTCATGCTCCAAGGGGCGCCCGGAGTCCAGCCGCGCCAGCAGCAGCAGATCCTCGACCAGCTGTGTCATCCGCTCGGTTTCGGACTGCACCCGACTTAGCGCGTGCCGCAAAGCCTCGGGGTCCGCACTGTCGGAAACCGGAATACGCTGCGCCAGTTCGGTATATCCGCGAATCGCGGTCAAAGGGGTGCGCAGCTCATGGCTGGCGTCAGCGACAAACTGGCGCACCCGGGTCTCGCTGTCCTGTCGAGTCGACAGCGCGGCGGCGATGTGGTCAAGCATCCGGTTGACCGCGGCACCGAGTTGCCCGACCTCGGTACGCGGGTTGGCGTCGGATTCGGCGACCCGCACCGGCAGGGCCGCCTCCCCGCGATCCAGCGGCAGGCCTGCCACCTCCCCTGCGGTCTGGGCCACGCGGCGCAACGGGGCCAGCGCGCGCCGGATCACCACACTGCCGGCGGTGGCCGCGGCGCCGACCGCGACCAAGGTCACCAGCCCGAAGATCAGCAGCACTCGGAGCAGGGTGTCCTCGACCGTCGCCAAGGGCAGCCCTGTCACCACCACGTCCCCGCCGCGACGGGCCATGGTGGCGACCACCCGGTAGCGGCCCATGCCGTCGAGTCGCCGGGTCACCGACTCGGCCCCAGCAGTCACGTCGGCCAACTGCGTTGCGGCAGAAGGACTCAGTTCCTCACGCTGCCCTGAGGTACTCAGATATCCGGCCTCGATGCCGTTGCCTTCGCCGGGAGATTCTGCGTTGTCCACCACCGCGCCGACCATGCCGGCGGGCTGACCCGGCGCGTCCAGAAAGTCTGGACCAGGCCCTGGCCGGGACCAGTGGTGGCGGTGTCCTAGCGGAAGTAGGTGCGGTCCGTGCAGCCGCGCAGAGCGTTGCGAGGCGTCGTGCAGCTGATGGTCGACTTGGCTGACCAGAAATTGATACAGCGCCAGCTCGGTGACCGCGCCGATCCCGAGACAGGCGAGGGAGAGCAGGGCGATCTGGCCGGCGAGCAGCCGCGCCCGCAGCGACCAGCTGCGCCGGGCGTCGGCGCGCGGCGATCTACCCGGCCGGTTTGAGCACATAGCCCGCGCCACGCAAAGTGTGGATCATCGGCTCTCGGCCGTTGTCGATCTTCTTGCGCAGGTAGGAGATGTAGAGCTCGACGATGTTGGCTCGCCCCCCGAAGTCGTAGTCCCATACCCGGTCCAGGATCTGCGCCTTGGACAACACCCGCTTGGCGTTGTGCATCAGATACCGCAGCAGTTCGAATTCGGTGGACGTCAACGTGATCGGGTCACCGCCGCGCGTCACCTCGTGGGAGTCCTCGTCCAGAATCAGGTCTCCGACCACAATCTGTGCGCCGCTGCCGGCGGCACTGACTCCCGTGCGCCGCAGCAGGGCTCGCAGTCGCAAGACCACCTCCTCGATGCTGAACGGCTTGGTGACGTAGTCATCGCCGCCCGCGGCCAGGCCCGCGATGCGATCCTCCACGCCGTCCTTGGCGGTCAAGAACAGCACCGGCAGGTTCGGATTGACGTCGCGCAGCCGGTGCAGCACGTCGAGTCCGCTCATATCGGGAAGCATCACGTCGAGCACCACGACATCGGGACGGTCGGCTTTGGCTGCAGCGAGCGCCGCAGCGCCGTCACCGGCGGTGACGGTGGTCCACCCCTCGTAGCGCAGCGCCATCGACACCATCTCGGCCAACACCGTCTCGTCGTCGACCACCAGCGCGGTGATCGGCTTGCCATCGGCACGCGCCATCACGACACGTTCGACCGATCCCCGTGGCGCAGTCATCACCTACCAGTATGTTCGGTCCTGCCGATATCTTCATCCCATGGCACGCTCACCCCAGGAGATCTTCGACCACCACCTTGAGGCACTGCTCGCCGGCGACGTCGAGGAGTTGCTCGTCGACTACGCCGACGATTCGGAGCTGATCACCGCGGCCGGCGTAGCTCGGGGACTGGACGGCATCCGCGCCGCGTTCAGCCAGCTGTCCGCGGTGCTGGCCGACGCGAAGTTCCAGATCAAGTCGCAGACCTACAGCGGTGACGTCCTGCTGCTGGAGTGGTCGCTGGACGCGACGGGCTTCGGCGTCGACGGGGTCGACACCTTCCTGTTCGGCGAGGACTCGATCCGGGTCCAGACGATCTCCCAGCAGCCGCGTCCCAAGAACTGAGCCGCCCGGCGACCAGGCCCGCCAATCACCGCAACCGACGCGGGGTTCGCGGGTAGGTTTCCCCCGTGGACCTCGAAGCGGTGGCGCAGTGGATGTCCGACCAAGGCCTGGGCGAGGGCCCGCTCGATGACGTCACGGAGTTATCCGGCGGAACTCAGAACGTCATGCTGCGGTTCACTCGCGACGGCCGAAGTTACGTGCTGCGGCGCGGTCCGCAGCACCTGCGGCCACGCAGCAACGCGGTGATGCTGCGGGAAACCCGGCTGCTGGCGGCACTGGCCGGCACCGACGTGCCGCACCCGGGACTGATCGCGGTCTGCGACAACCCCGCGGTGCTCGGTGACGCGGTCTTCTATCTGATGGAGCCCGTCGACGGCTTCAACGCCAGCGGCGACCTGCCCGCCCTGCATGCCGGCGATCCACTGGTGCGGCACGGGATGGGACTGTCGATGGCCGACGCCCTGGCCAAGCTCGGCGCCGTAGACCACGTCGCGGTGGGGTTGGCGGATTACGGCAAGCCCGACGGCTTCCTGGAACGCCAAGTGCCGCGGTGGCTCTCCGAGTTGGACTCCTACCGGCAGTTCGAGAACTATCCGGGACCGGATCTGCCGGGGCTGCACGACGTCGCCGACTGGCTGCAGCGCAACATTCCGGCATCCTGGAAGCCGGGGATCCTGCACGGCGACTATCACGCGGCCAATGTGATGTTCTCTCCCACCGGCCCCGAGTTGGCGGCGATCGTGGACTGGGAGATGTCGACCATCGGTGATCCGCTGCTGGATCTGGGGTGGCTGTTGGCCACCTGGCGTCAAGACGACGGTTCCAGCGTGTTCAGCCACACGCTGACCGGCATGGACGGGCTCGCCTCCCCCGACGAACTGGTGGCACGCTACGCCGCGGGCAGCTCTCGCGACCTGTCCCATATCGGGTGGTACACGGTGATGGCCGGTTTCAAGCTGGCCATCGTGATCGAGGGCACCCTGGCCCGGGCGTCGGCGGGCATGGCGCAGCAGGAAGTCGGCGATCAGTTGCACGAGGCGGCCGTTTGGCTCTTCGAGCGGGCCCAGATCTGGATGGAGAGCGCGGCATGACGGGCGGGACCGACCGGATCGATGAGATCGTCACCGCGGACGCGCGGCGCCTGGTCGACATCTTCAAAGATCTGCATCGCAACCCCGAGCTGGGATTCGCGGAGGTGCGCACCGCGCGGAAGATCGCCCAGGCGCTCAGCGACCTCGGTATGACGGTGACCACCGGGATCGGCGGCACCGGGGTGGTGGCGGTGCTAGCCAACGGGCCCGGCCCGGTGGTGATGTATCGCGCTGACATGGATGCGCTGCAGGTGCCCGAGGCCACCGGCCTGGATTACGCCAGCAGCAACCCGGAGCTGGGGCACATGTGCGGACACGATGCGCATGTGACATGGATGCTGGGCTTGGCCAAGGTGCTCGCGGAGACCACCAATTCCTGGTCGGGCACCGCGGTGCTGATCGGCCAGCCGGCCGAGGAACTGATCGCCGGGGCGCACGCCATGGTCGACGCGGGTCTTTACGACGTGGCTCCCCGGCCGGATGCCTTCCTGGCCATGCACACGGCCCCGATGCCGGTGGGCATGGTCGCCGCGGTCGGCGGCGAGCGGATGGCCGGCACCGACCAGCTCGACATCGTGTTCCACGGCGTCGGGGGGCACGGGTCAATGCCTCAGCTGGCCCGCGATCCTGTGCTGATGGCGTCCCAGGCCGTGGTGCAGTTCCAGAGCATCGTCAGTCGCTCCGTCACTCCGGGCGAGATCGCGGTGCTCACGGTCGGTTCACTGCAGGCCGGCAGCACCTACAACGTGATCCCGGACCGGGCGCTGCTCAAGGTCAACCTGCGGTGGTTCCACCCCGATGTGCGCGAGACGCTGCTGACCAGGATTGCGGCGATCTGCTCGGGCATCGCGCGCAGCTTCGGCGTCGGCGAGGACCAACTGCCCGAGATCACGCTGGCCGGCGGTGCAACACCGCTGGTCAACGATGCCGTCCTCACCGATCGAGTGGCCACCGCCCTGGGCGAGCTGCTCGGTAAGGACAAGGTTGTCCGCCAGTTGCCCGCCCTCACCGGCTCGGAGGACTGTCACCTGCTCAAGGGGCCGCACGTCGATATGCCGTTGACGTATCTGCTGGTAGGGGTGGCCGATCCGCAGGTGTACGCACAGTCCGCTGAGCGCGGTCAATTGTTTCCCTACACCCCACATGCCCCCGACTACGTGGTCGACCTTTCCGCCATCCCGCTAGGAACCAAGATTGCAGCCCGTGCAATGCTTGAATTGCTTACTCCCGGTATGTAATCGGACAATTACGCTCCTAGGCGTTGCTGAAATACTTGTGTGGTCCACCAACGAGAGCTAAGGTGTATTGCTGTGGACGATCGTCACAAAGACCCAACCGTTGTGTTGCCATACCTCGTGGGCAGGCCGCTCGGAGCGACCGAGGTCTACGAGGCATTCGGTTACCGCAAATCGGCCTATTACAAGGCAGCGCACGAAGGTCGGCTGATCAGCGCCGACAACCTGATCCGTGTTGCCCGCTACTTCGGGCTCAACCCGGTTGACCTGCAGGTGCGTTTCGGATTGATCGAGCACGACGCCGTCGCCGAATACCTGGAGTCGACCGTGCAGCCGCTGCGCCTGGGTGATCTCAAGGCGGATCTGGACAAACCGCCCGTCTGACGGCACCGTTAACAAGTACCGTCGATGCATGACGCCGGTGCTCATCGGCGCCACCGTGACGGTGGCGCTCTACAGCCTGTGGGTGCGTGGCGACACCTGGCGGTCACGGTGGGAGTTCGGCATCACCCTGGCTATCGCGCTGGAGACCATCGGACTGGTGCTGATGTCGCCGTGGGCCGCCGAGACCCTGGGACCGGCGGCGCATAGCACCCTGCGGGTATGGAACATCCAACAGCTGGCCGGGCATATCTGCTTCGTGATCGCCGTCGCCGCCAACATCTACCACGTGCTGGCCCGGCTGGCCGACTTCGACAGATTCCGTCCGCTGTTCCGTCGGCACGTGCGATTGCCTGTCCAGCTCGGCATTGTGGCAATGGTGGCCACGTTCGTGGTCGCCGACGCGGGCTACCGGCCGGACGGCTTCTCGACCCTCGGCGGCGACGGCGCCTGGGCACGCGGGTACTGGGCCCTGCTGTCCCTGCTGATGATGTATCTGGCCGGCTACGCAACGCGCGTGCTGTTGATGCTGCGCTCCGATCCGCGCGCCAAGGAGACCATCGAGCTGTACACCGCCTCGACGGCGTTCGCGGTGGCGGGCATCATGGCGATGATGAGCAATGCCTGGACCAAAGCCGATGTCAGCCCGCTGATTTGGCTGTGCACATGCACTTCCGTGACGATTTTCGCCTACGGTTCGGCCCGCTCGTGGCGAGCCAAAGCAGCGTGGTTCACCAATAGCGGGCGTCCGGCAGCACAGCCCACCCCCCCACAAGCGTTGTCGTGAGAGCGTTCGATGATATCGGGAATCATTGTCACCACCTTGGCGATCGTCGCCTATAGCCTCTGGGTCCGCCGCGAAACTTGGTGGACCCGGTGGGAGAGCGCCGCAACCCTCGCCCTGGCACTGGAGGCCTGCGCGCTGCTGCTGATGTCGCCGTGGGCTGGGGTCGAGTTCGGCCAGGTGCTTCACCGCGGCCTCAGGGTATGGAACGTTCAACAGCTGGTCGGCCACCTGTGCCTGATCGCGGCTGTGACGGCAAACATCTATCACCTACTCTTGCGGCTCGCCGACGCCATTCAGGTGCGGCTGATCATGCGCCGCCAGCTGCTGCTCCCCATCTGGCTGGGCTTGGCAATAATGCTGCCGGCTTACCTGCACTCCGACCAGGAATATCAGCCTGACGTCTTCGCCGCCCCCAGCGTCGATGGCTGGATGATGCTGTACCAACTGGCGGGTTGCGTCCTGATGATCTACCTCAGCGGCTATGCCGGCAGGCTCATGCTGGTGCTGCGGCACGATCCGCGGGCCAAAAGAACAATTGACCTGTACCTGACCTCGATGGCTTTCGTCACCGCAGCATGCCTGATCGTGGTCGGCTCAAGTTGGGTCGACGGCGACGACGCCAGCCCCGGGATCTGGCTCTGCATCTGTCTGGCGGTGGGAACCTTCGCTTACGGGTCCGCGCGATCCTGGCAGGCCAAGAGCGCCTGGTTCACCGCCAACGGGAACGAGAAGGCCGTCGGCGCTCAATGACCGCAGCGATCATCGTGGCCACCCTCGTGATGGTCCTCTACTGCTTGTGGGTTCGCCGTGACACCTGGTGGTCACGGTGGGAGGCAGGCGCCACCTTTGCCATCGCGATGGAGGGCCTCGGCCTGCTGCTGCTCTCGCCCTGGGCGGCCACCCAGCTGAGCCCACCCCTGCACACCATCCTGGGGCTGTGGAACGCCCAGCAGATTCTCGGTTGGCTGTGCCTGCTGGCGGGAGTGCTGGGGAACATCTACCACATGCTGGTGCGCCTGACCGACCCCGCGCACGTGTGGCCGATCATGCGCAGGCATCTGTTGGCACCGGTGGGGCTGAGTCTCACCGTCATCCTGGTTGCCTTCATCAATGCCGAACGCGGATTCGAACCGGACCTGTTCGCCCGCCTCACCGGCGATCCATGGGTGACCGTCATCGAGGCGACCGCCGCCGCGATCGTGCTGTATCTGAGCGGGTACGTCGCTCGGTTGCTGTTGTCCCTGCGACACGACCACCGGGCTAGGACCACCCTGCAGCTCTATGTGGTGGCGATGGTTTTCGCCGTGGCCGGATGCGTGGCCGCCGTCTTCTCGATCTGGACCGGCCACTACGTAGGACCGACGATCTGGGCGTGCGTGTGCCTGTCGGTGGCAACCTTCGCCTACGGGCTCGCACGATCCTGGCAGGCCAAGACCGCCTGGTTCACCGCCGACGGTGGCGAGTCGATAAGCGGTGCGCCATGACGGCGTCTTTCATCGTGACCACACTGGCGATCGTCACCTATTGCCTGTGGGTTCGCCGCGACACCTGGCGGTCGCGCTGGGAAGCCGGCGCCACCCTAGCCATCGCGCTGCAGGGTTGCGCACTGCTGCTGCTGACGCCGTGGGCGGGCACGGAACTCGGTCCGCCCCTGCACAGCCTGCTGGGGCTGTGGAACGTCCAGCAGGTACTCGGTTGGATGTGTCTGATCGCGGCGGTGATCGGGAACATCTACCACATGCTGGTGCGCCTCGCCGATCCCGCGCACGTGTGGCCGATCATGCGCAACCATCTCCTGATGCCGGTGGGCGCTGGCGTCGCGGTAGTCGTGGTGGCGTTCGCCTATGCCAAACGCGGCTACGAACCAGACATGTACGCCGGCCTGGCCGGAAACCGTTGGCTGACCGTTGTCGAGGTGGCATCCGCAACTCTGATGCTCTATCTGGCCGGGTACATCGGCCGGCTGATGGTGGCGCTGCGCCACGATCAGCGGGCCAGGACCACACTCGCGCTGTACGCGACGTCGATGGCTTTCGGGGTGACGGCCTGTGCGGTCGCCGTCGCCTCAAGCTGGGTGGGCGGTTACGCCGGCCCCGCCATCTGGGCCTGCGTCTGCGCGTCGGTGGCGGTGGTTGCCTATGGACTGGCGCGTTCCTGGCAGGCCAAGAAGGCCTGGTTTGCGCCGGACGACAGTTGAATCCGGCCGTCTGGTGGCCCAACGGTCGCGGTCAGGCATCGTTGAGTTCGGCAAGAGCCCGCCGCAATGCGGTGGCTTCGTCAGCGCCGACACGTTCGACAAAATGGACCAGCGCGGCCTCGCGACCGCCGGAGTCGGCGACCTGATCGAGCGCATCAGACATGAGTTCGGCGACCAGCTCGGCACGGCCCCTCCTGGGCACATAGCGGTGCGCGCGATGCTCCCGGCGCTGAATCACCAGGTTCTTCTTCGCAAGCCGTTGCAGCACAGTCATGATCGTGGTGTAGGCGAGGTTTCGCTTGGCGGACACCGAGGAGTGCACCTCGCGGACGGTCAACGAACCCGGCGCCGACCACAGACACTCCATGACAGTGCGTTCGAGATCTCCCAAACCAACTCGCGCAGCCATAGCGGTTACCTCCTGCGGCGTTCACTGCCGTCCTCGGAATCACGGACGGCCGATCGAACGCGCCATCCCACTCACTGTAGGTAAGGCTAACCTAATGTCACCGTTGGTGGGGTTCCTGGTTCGCAAATGGCAAGAGCTCCGGCCGTGGCCGGAGCTCTTGCTGAACACACAGTGCGCCCGAAGGGATTCGAACCCCCAACCTTCTGATCCGTAGTCAGATGCTCTATCCGTTGAGCTACGGGCGCCGGTCTTCAGTTGTCGGTCGAGCAAGCCCGGCCGTTGCGGAGGCGAGAGGATTTGAACCTCCGGTCCCCCGTAAAGGGGACAACTCATTAGCAGTGAGTCCCATTCGGCCGCTCTGGCACGCCTCCTCGAACTCGTTGAGGGTACCGGATCACTGCCCCAGTTCCGAAACCGCGGGCCACTAGCCCCCACACGCTCCACATATGCTGTGGTCCGTGACCGTCCGCCTGCGCCCAGAGATTGCCGCACTGCCGGCCTACGTCGAGGGAAAGACAGTCCCGGGATCGATCAAACTCGCCAGCAACGAGACGGTGTTCCCGCCGTTGCCCAGCGTGGTCAAGGCCGTCGACGCCGCCCTGTCCACCACCAACCGTTATCCGGACAACGGTTACGCCGCCCTGCGTGCCCGGTTGGCCGAACATGTCGGGTTCACCCCGCAGCATGTGGCGGCGGGGTGCGGTTCGGTGAGCCTGTGCCAGCAGCTGATCCAGATCAGCAGTGGAACCGGCGACGAGGTGCTGTTCGGCTGGCGCAGTTTCGAGATCTACCCATTGCAGGTGCGTACCGCCGGCGCCGTGCCCGTGCAGGTGCCGCTGCGCGAGCACACCTACGACCTGGACGCCATGCTGGCGGCCATCACCGACCGCACCCGGCTGATCTTCGTCTGCAACCCGAACAATCCGACCTCCACCGTGGTCGATCCCGAGGCCCTGGCCCGATTCGTGGCTGCGGTGCCATCGCACATCCTGATCGCCATCGATGAGGCGTACGTCGAATACATCCGCGAGCCACTGCTGCCCGACAGTTTGGGACTGGTACGACGCCACTCCAATGTGGTTGTGCTGCGGACATTTTCGAAGGCTTACGGGCTGGCGGGCCTGCGACTGGGATATGCCGTGGCCAGTCCCGAGATCATCACCGAGCTGGGCAAGGTCTACGTGCCGTTCACCGTGTCGAGCGTGGCGCAGGCCGCCGGGATCGCCTCATTGGACGCCGCCGATGAGCTGCTGGCCCGAACCGACGCCGTGGTGGCCGAGCGGACCCGCGTCTCGGCGGCGCTGCGCGACGCCGGGTTCGAGCTGCCGGATTCGCAGGCCAACTTCGTGTGGCTGCCGTTGGCGGAGCGCACTGCCGACTTCGTGGCCGCCGCCGCGGCGGCCCGCATCGTGGTCCGCCCGTACGGGCAGGACGGGGTCCGGGTGACCATCGGCGCGCCGGAGGAGAACGACGCGCTGTTACGGTTCGCACAGACGTACCGCTGAGGAGGAAAGCTATGCACGCGACCGCGACCACCACCGTCGCCGCATCCCCGTCTCGGGTGTGGGCGGTGCTGTCGGACTATGAGGGCATGTCCGGCTGGGCCCCCGGACTCAAGATCACCGTGATCCAGCCCGGCGCTCCCGAGCCCAACGGCGTCGGCGCCCAGCGCCGCATCCAGGCGGTGCCCGGGATGGCCCCGTTGGTGGAGGAGATCATCGCTTTCGAGCCGGAACAACGGCTCAGCTACCGCGGCGTGTCGGGTGTCCCCTTCCGCAACTACGTCGGCAACGTGGCCCTGCGGTCGACCGGAGCCGGCACCGAGATCAGCTACACCGTCAGCGCCGACAACCGTCTGCCCGCCGTTGCCTCGGTGCTGGCACACGGACTGCTGTTCGGCCTCAAGCGGGCCGTGAACAAGGCCGCCTGAGACTTCTCCGACTCCCCCGCCGAGCGTGACGCCAGCTGCACGCTCGACCAGCGATAGTGAAGCTAACTTCACGTTCGGCGGATACCACCAAAGGAAATGGCACCCATGAATGACGACCAGGCCCGCGCGACGTTCGCCGCGCTGAAGGAGCGGACCGGGCAGATCCCCGACGCCGAGATCGACGACTTCTGGGCGGCGCTGCCGCCGGCCACCCTGGAGCTGATGATCGGCGAGTGGCGTGGCGGGGAGTTCGTCACCGGCCACAAGATGAACGGCCTGTTGGAGAAGGCCCGCTGGTTCGGCAAAACGTTCAACTCGGTCACCGACGTGCAACCGCTGGTATGCCTCGACGAGGACGGCAACAAGTTCTCCAACGTCAAGCTGGGCAAGGGCGAGGCAAGCCTGTGGGCCGAGGAGTTCCGCGGCGAAGTGGTGGCCACCATGGTCTACGACGGCCAGCCGACCCACGATCACTTCAAGCGGATCGACGACAACACCGTGCTGGGCATCATGAACGGCAAGGGCGGAGTCCTGGATTACCAGGACGGAGTGGGGCGCTACTTCTACTTCTACCTGGAGCGGGTCTAACCGCTCACGGAAGGAGCGCGAGTTCGTCCCGAGGATCGCCCGCGGCGTTCTGGGTTCGACTGCGCCCGCTCAGCAACGAGGCCACCACGGTGATGCTGAGCACTCCGACGATCACCAGCAGCGACAATCCCGTCCCGATCTCCACCACCGGGACCGGCCTGCCGTCGTTGATGAACGGCAGGTTGTTGTCGTGCAGGCCGTGCAGCACCAGCTTGGTGCCGATGAACGCCAGTATCAGGAACAGACCGGTCGAGAGGTAGACCAACCGGTCCAGCAGGCCGTCGACCAGGAAATAGAGCTGGCGCAGTCCCAGGAGTGCGAACGCCGTGGCGGTGAACACCGTGTAGGTGTCGCGGGTGAGGCCGAAGATCGCCGGCAGCGAGTCAAGCGCGAAAATCACGTCGGTGCCGGCGATGGCGAGCATCACCACCAGCATCGGGCCGCGGGCGACCTTGCGGGCCAGCCGGGTGACGGCGGTGTCACCGGCATGAGCCTGCTGGTCACTGCCTGAGCGCAGCATCCCGGCGGCACTGACCAGCAGGATCAGGCCCAGCACATAGAACGCCCAGCTGAAGGTGTTGATCACCGCCACGCCGACAAAGATGAATCCGGTCCGGGCGATCAACGCCAAGACGATCCCGAACAGCAGGACCTTCTGTTGTTCTGCGGCGGGCACCCGGAAGCGGGCCATGATCACCAGGAAGACGAACAGGTTGTCGACGGAGAGCGCCTTCTCGGTGATGTAGCCGGCGAAATACTCCGAACCGGCATCCACGCCGCCGAAGGCGAACATCCCGAAGCCGAAGAGCATGGCGACGCCGACGTAGCCTGCGGACCACACCGCCGACTCCCGGAGCGTGGGAACGTGCGGTTGGCGAACGTGAAAGACGAAGTCGAAGGCCAGCAACCCGACGAGGCCGACGATAGTCAGCCCCCAGACCCACCCAGCAACGTTCATGCCCCATCGACGCTACGGAAAGTGAACGACGCCCGGTTGGCGCGCAGGTTGCGAAGCTATGACCGGCCGGTGAAGGCGAGGAGCCGGTCCAGGCTCGAAGCCGAATCGGGGACGTCGACCGGATCATCGAAGCCCGCTCGCACCCGGCCCTCCGGCGTGATGATCCTGCGGGCCAGGCTGTGCACGTAGTCGGCCAGGGGCTCTGACACGTTCACGGCGCGATCGGTGGCCGTCGCGTAGTCCCACGCATGCACCAGGAACTCCAGCGACAAGATCCCGGCCGCCACCCGCGCCGGCAGCTCAGCCGGCCCGATCGTGACGGCACCGTCGAGGCCGCGGCTGTGCCACGCGTCCAAGGCAGGCCGGGCCGCGGCGGTGACCTGCCGGAGCACTGCATCGCCTGCCTCGCGCGGGGGAATCTGCGCGCCCGCCGCGCCACCGAGCACGGTGAGGGAATGCAGCAGATGGTCGGTCAGCTGTGCGACGTCGAACTCTGAACACGGCGTCTGGTTAGACCATTCGTCGCTGGTGATGCCGCCGAGCACCTGCTCGAGTACGGCCCACCCGGCCTCGGCGGCGGCGAGCTCGTCGGCGGGAGGCTCGTCAGGGCTGGGTCGCATCTCAGAGGGCATGCGACCACGCTACGGTCTGGGTATGGCCGACACCTATGAATCCGTCACCGTCGAGATCAAAGACCACGTCGCCCAGGTCACGCTGATCGGGCCGGGCAAGGGCAATGCGATGGGCCCGGCGTTCTGGGCGGAACTCCCGGAGGTCTTCGCCGCGCTGGACGCCGACCGCGACGTGCGGGCGATCGTGCTGACCGGCTCCGGCAAGAACTTCAGCTACGGGCTGGATCTGGCCGCGATGGGCGGCACCATGACGCCGATGCTGGCCGAAGGGGCGCTGGCCCGGCCGCGGGCGGACTTCCACCGCGAGCTGCAGCGCATGCAGGGTGCGATCACCGCGGTGGCCGACTGCCGCACCCCGACCATCGCCGCGGTCCAGGGCTGGTGCATCGGCGGCGGGGTCGACCTGATCTCGGCGGTCGACATCCGCTACGCCGCTGCGGACGCCAAGTTCAGCGTGCGCGAGGTCAAACTCGCCATCGTCGCCGATGTGGGCAGCCTGGCCCGGCTTCCGCTGATTTTGTCCGACGGTCACCTGCGTGAGCTCGCGCTGACCGGCAAGGACATCGACGCCGCGCGGGCAGAGAAGATCGGCCTGGTCAACGACGTCTATGCCGACGCCGATGCCTGCCTGGCCGCCGCACACGCCACCGCGACCGAGATCGCCGCCAACCCGCCGCTGACCGTGGCCGGGGTCAAGGACGTTTTGGACGAGCAGCGCACCGACCGGGTGGCGGCCAGCCTGCGCTATGTGGCGGCGTGGAACTCGGCGTTCTTGGCGTCCAAAGACCTGATGGAGGGCATCGGCGCCATCATGGGCAAACGCAAGCCCGAGTTCACCGGCGAGTGATGGCCTGGCTCCTGCTGCTCGGCGCGATCGGTTTCGAGGTCGCCGGAACGCTGTCGATGCGCGCCTCCGACGGATTCAGCCGGTGGCAGTGGGTGATCCCGGTGGCCGTCGGCTATGTGGTGTCCTTCGTGTTGCTGGCGATGGTGCTCAAGCGCGGGATTCCGGTCGGGGTGGCCTACGGAGTCTGGTCGGGAGTCGGAGTGGCGTTGACCGCGCTGCTGGCCCGGTTCTTTTTCGACGACCCGTTCACGCCGGTGATGGCCGGTGGCGTGGTGCTGATCGGCGCGGGGGTGTACCTGATGGAGATGGGCGCGCACGCATGAGCGACGACATGGCCCACCGCCAACCGGCCCTGGCCAAGATCATCGCCACCCTCGACGTCGAGCGCACCGACGACGAGCACTTCGTGGCCACCCAGCTGGACAATCCGGCCCACCATATCGTCGGCGGACATATCGCCGGCCAGGCGCTGATCGCCGCCAGCCGCACCGCGCCGGGCCGGGTGCCGCACAGTGTGCACGTCTATTACCTGCGGGCCGGGGACGCCCGCCGCCCGGTGGACCTGCACGTGGAGGTGGCCCGCGACGGCGGCACGCTGTCGACGCGCCAGGTCACCGCCCGCCAGGACGGCCAGATCCTGCTCGAAGTGCTGTCGTCGTTCACCACCGCCGTCGACGCACCCGAATACCAGCAGCCGATACCGGAAGTTCCCGAACCGGAGTCGCTGCCGACGTCGCAGGAGCAGCACGCCGCCTACGCGGGCGAACTGGGCGGTTACTGGGTGCAGCCGCACCCGTTCGACGTGCGCTACGTGGACGCGCCCCCGCGGATCGCCATGGAGGGTGCCGAACCGTCGCCGCGGCTGCGGATGTGGTGGAAGCCGTCCGGCGCGGTTCCCGCTGATCCCGCGATGCACAGTGCCCTGCTGACCTACCTGACCGGCACCAAGATGGTCGAGGCGGCGCTGGCCATGCGGCGAGCCAACCAGGCCAGCACGTTCAACGCGCTGATCGACCACGCGCTGTGGTTTCAGCGGCCCGTCGACCTCTCGGATTGGGTGCTCTCGGATCAGTTCACGCCCAGCGGGGTCGCCGGGCGCGGACTGACGAGCGCGACGCTGTACAACCGGGCCGGGCAGCTGGTCTGCGTGGCGACCCAGGAACTCTATTTCGGTCGGGGCGGGGCCCGGCGGCCCACGTAACGTGGCGGGCATGACAACTGACGGCACCATCCGTGTCCCCGCCGACCTCGACGCCGTCACCGTGGTCGGCGAGGAGGACCACGCCGGTATCGACCCGGCGGCCGTGGACCGGATCTGGCAGGCCGCCCGGCACTGGTATTCCGCCGGCCTGCACCCGGCCATCCAGTTGTGTCTGCGCCACAACGGTCGGGTGGTGCTCAACCGGGCCATCGGGCACGGCTGGGGCAACGGTCCTTCGGATCCCGCTGATGCGGAGCTGGTCCCGGTGACGGTGGACACCCCGTTCTGCGTGTACTCGACCGCCAAGGCCATCACCAGCACCGTCATGCACATGCTGGCCGAGCGCGGCGCCTTCGCCCTGGATGATCGGGTCAGTGACTATCTGCCCGACTACGGCCGACACGGCAAGCACCGCACCACCATTCGGCACGTGATGACACACAGCGCCGGGGTGCCGTTCGCCACCGGTCCCAAGCCCGACCTCAACCGCGCCGACGACCCGGAGTACGCCCAGGCGCAGCTGGCCAACCTGCGGCTGGTGTACCCACCGGGGCTGATGCACATGTACCACGCCCTGACCTGGGGGCCGCTGACCCGGGAGATCGTGCGGGCGGCCACCGGCAAAGACATCCGCGACGTGTTGGCGACCGAAATCCTGGACCCGCTGGGGTTCCGATGGACCAATTACGGCGTTGCCCCGCAAGATATTCCGTTGGTGGCACCCAGCCACGCCACCGGCAAGCAGCCGACCGGTGCGGCGGTCGCGGTGTTCCGCAAAGCGATCGGCGGGTCGGTGTACGAGATCATCCCGGTGACCAACAGCCCGTTCTTCCTGACCACGGTGGTGCCGTCATCGAACACCATCTCCACCGCGTTCGAGCTGTCGCGGTTCGCCGAGATCTGGCGCCGCGGAGGCGAACTCGACGGGGTGCGGGTGCTGTCACCGGAGACCCTGCGCGCGGCGACGGCGCAGTGCCGCCGATTGCGGCCCGACGTGGCCACCGGGCTGGCGCCACTGCGCTGGGGCACCGGTTTCATGTTGGGGTCCAAGCGGTTCGGGCCGTTCGGCCGGGGCGCTCCGGCTGCGTTCGGTCATCTGGGCCTGGTGAATTGCGCCGTCTGGACCGACCCCGAGCGGGGGCTGTCGGCCGGCCTGATTTCCAGCGGCAAGCCCGGCCAGGACCCGGAGGCCAAGCGCTACACCGCTTTGATGAACACCATCGTCGCGGAGATGCCGCGAGCGTAACCTCAAGCGCCACAGGCGTCACCGCTCCGGGCCATGTGGGCTGGTGCCCACCTCTGAGCGACAAATGGCATTACGTCAACCGGGCTGAGCCGTTGCGCCGGCACTTCACGTTGTTGCTGACTCTGCGGCTACGGCGAGAAAGTGCGAGTGACTTGCGCCGTGAGCGCAGAGTGAACGGAATCGGCCTGAAACGCGACCGCGGCCGCCGAGTCCGGTGAGGGACCCGACGGCCGCGATACGCGATCTGTCGGCGTTAGCCAGGCGTGCCGGGGTTGCCGGGGTTGCCGTTGGCGCCGGTAGCGCCGCTGGTACCGGGGATCGCACCGGGACCACCAGCCGCACCACCGGCACCACTGTTGCCGCCGTTGCCTCCAGCACCACCGGCCAGTCCGACGGCGGCGCTGACGCCGCCCTTGCCAGTCGGTACAAATATCGACCAAGGCCAAGTGGCCCGCGGCGTGCGCTCGCCGGGCCAGAGCCTCAAGAAATTCAAGGGCCGACAACTCGTCCAGATTTTGCATGCAAATAGATCGGTTGGCAATGTCCAGGTGTATCGGAACTGTCGCGGCGGCGTCCGAAATTGCCGCAGAATCCCTACGCGCTGAATATGCGTGCGACCGGAGGGCCGACGGCGTCCGGGGGCCGCCTTGGCTGAATAGGGCGGGGTTGCACGGTATCCGGCCACACGCGACTGCGGTCACCGGTGAGGTGCCCGCGGACGGACTCCGCCTAACCCGGTGTACATGGGATGCGGTCGTGTCCCGTGGAGTGGTGTAAGTCGAGCCGGCGTTTTCGCGTGAGGCTCTGCAGGTTTCCACTATGCCGTGAGTGCTGGTGTGGGGGCAACGCTTTCGGTGGGTTTGTCGCTGAGGTTGCTGGTGTTGAGCAGGGCCAGGGTGGCTTCGGATAGGTAGCGTTTTTCGGCGACCTGCCATTCGTCGTGGGCTTCGACGAGCACCGAGCCGGCCAGCCGCAGCAGTGCGGCCGGATTCGGGAAGACGCCGACGACGTCGGTGCGGCGCTTGATCTCGCGGTTGAGGCGCTCTAACGGATTGGTCGACCAGATTTTTTTCCAGTGCGCCACCGGAAAGTCGGCGAACGCGGTGATGTCCTCAGCGGCATCACGCAGCATGGTCTCGACCTTGGGCAGCTGGCGACTCAGCATCGTGGCGATGGTGTCGAGTTGCTCGCGCACGTGCTCGGCATCGGGCTGGGCGAAGATGGTCCGGATCGCCGCGGCCACCATCTCGGCTGATCCCTTGGGCACCTGGGCTAATACGTTGCGCACGAAATGCACCCGACACCGTTGCCAAGCCGCCCCGATGAGTACGGCTTCGATGGCGGCCCGCAACCCGGCGTGGGCATCGGAGATCACCAGCTGTACTCCAGTCAGGCCGCGGGATTTCAGCGACCGCAGAAACGCCGTCCAAAACGCGCCGTCTTCGGAGTCGCCGACGTCGAACCCGAGGACTTCGCGGCGCCCGTCGGCGGCCACCCCGGTGGCGATGACCACCGCCTGGGAGACCACCCGGTGATTGACCCGTGCCTTGCAGTAGGTGGCATCAAGGAACACATACGGAAACGCTTGCTCACCCAGTGGGCGGTCGCGGAAGGCGGCCACTTCGGTGTCCAGGTCCGCGCAGATCCGCGAGACCTCGCTTTTGGAGATGCCACTGTCAGCGCCGAGGGCTTTGACCAGGTCATCGACCTTGCGGGTCGACGTGCCGTGCAGGTAGGCCTCCATCACCACCGCGAACAGGCACTGATCGACTCGGCGGCGGCGCTCCAGCAGCGCCGGGAAAAATGAGCCCGAGCGCAGCTTGGGGATGCGCAGCTCCAGATCGCCGGCGACCGTGGTCAAGGTGCGCGGCCGTGAGCCGTTGCGCTGATTGGTTCTGGTCTCGGTGCGCTCATGCGGTGTGGCACCGATCAACGCGGTCAACTCCGCCTCTATCAGTGCTTGGTAGATGGTTTCGGCGGCTTGGGTGATTCGCTCGCCGGCATCGGCGGTGCGCAATGCATCGAGCACCTCGAGCAAGGCAGACTGATCCAGGGCCATCGCGGTGTTCCTCTCGGTAGTGATCCTTGGTCGTTTCACCACAGAGACTCCCGCGATGGCCCTCTACATCAGGACCGACACGCCGCCACTACTTACACCACCCCCAGGGACGTGAACTGGGATGCGAAAAATGGCGGTGGCGGAGGGATTTGAACCCCCGGACGGTGTTAGCCGTCTCTCGCTTTCAAGGCGAGTGCATTAGGCCGCTCTGCCACGCCACCGCGGGAAATCGTACCTTGGCCGGGTCAGTGCTCCCGAGCAGACGCAAACTCGCACGCGCACGGCGCCTTTAGTGCGAGTCTGCGTCAGCTCGTCACCGGGTCAGCCAGGTTGGCCGCTGCTACCGGTGGTGCCGGGCTGTCCCGGCGGGGTGCCGGTACCGGCCGCGCCACCGGAGCCGCCCGAGCCGGCCGCCCCGGCCGCGCCATGAGCGCCGTTGGACCCGTTGGTGCTGGTGCCGCCCGCGCCGCCGGCCGCGCCATTGCCGCCGGTTCCACCGTCACCGCCGTTGCCGCCGGGCAGGGTGTTGCCGCTGGAGTCGGTGCCGCCGTTGCCGCCCCTGCTACCGGCGCCGCCGGTGCCGCCCGCGCCGCCCGTGCCGCCGCTGCCGCCGTTGCCGGAGGCCGCGGTACCGCCGGCGCCGCCAAGGCCGCCGTTGCCGGCGGTGCCACCGTCGCGGCCGTCACCGCCGGGCCCGTGTGCGGGATTGGCTGCGGGCGCGCCGACCGAACCCGCACCACCGGCGCCGCCGTTGCCACCATTGCCGGCGTTCACGGTGCCCTGCGCATTACCACCGGTGCCGCCGGCACCGCCGCTGCCGCTGGCGCCGATGGTCCCAGATCCGCCCCTACCGCCGTCACCGCCGTTGCCGGCGTGGCTTGGGCCAACACCGTAGGGGTTGTCAGTGGGCATCGTGGCGCCGCCGCTGTCGCCACCGGCACCGCCGGCGCCACCGTTCCCGGCGATACCGCCTTCGCCGCCGGTAAAGGGGATAGACGCGGTTCCGCCGGCACCACCAGTACCACCATTGCCGCCCGAGGCGGTACCGCTGCCGCCGCTACCACCGCTGCCACCATTGCCGGCCGCGCTCCCACCGGAGGTACCTCCGCCGCTACCGCCGCTACCACCGTTGCCGCCCACGCTGACCACCCCGGCGCCGGTGGCGCCGTCACCGCCAGCCCCGCCGGCGCCCCCAGCACCGCCGGCTACGGGGCCGTAGCCGATGAAGCCGGAGCCGCCAGCACCGCCATTTCCGCCTCGACTCCAGATGGTGCCGGTCCCGTCGTTCCAGCCGGTGCTGGTGCCGCCGTTGCCGCCATTGCCGCCGCCATCTCCGCCGTTACCGCCGTTACCCCCGGCGTAGGTGCCGGTGCCGCCGTTACCGCCGACCCCGCCGCCGAGCTTGCCTCCGATGAAGCCGCCATTACCGCCATTGCCGCCGATGGTCTTCACGCCTGCGTCGTCGGTGGCGCCATTACCGCCGTTACCGCCACTGCCGCTGGCGCCACCCAACGTGTAGCCGCCCTCACCGCCGTTGCCGGCCTGGCCGGCGGTGGCGTCTCCACCGTTGCCACCGTTACCGGCGTTCCCGGAGGTGTAGTTCCAGTTACCGCCGGCGTCGCCGCCGTCGCCGCCGTTGCGTCCGATACCGCCGCTGCCGCCATTACCACCGTTCGCGCCGTCACCGGTACCGGCGTCGCCACCGTAGCTGCCGTTGCCGCCGTTGCCGAGGTAGTGGCCGGTGGCGTCTTGGTAGGCGTTGCCGCCGGCGCCCCCGTCGCCGCCGTCGCCGGCCATACCGGCCTGTCCCGCGTGCCCGTACATGGGGCTGGTGTAGATGCTCGACCCGCGTCCCCCTCCCGCGCCCGCGCTACCACCACTCCAGCCGCCGTTACCGCCATTGCCGCCGTCGACATGATCGAGGGTTCCGGTGGCGCCGTTGCCGCCATCACCGGCGTCGCCGGCGTTGCCACCGCTGCCGCCGTTGCCGAACATGAAGCTGCTGCGCCCGCCATTGCCGCCGTTGCCGCCATTGCCTCCGCCGGTGCCGTTCCCGTCACCGCCGCCTGTGTAGGTTCCCGCAGCACCCGCTGCCCCGGCCGCGCCTAGACCACCGTCTCCACCGTTGCCGAAGAACCACGCAGAAGCATTGCCGCCGTTTCCTCCGTTTCCGCCGTTGCCCAGGGCATCGGCTGTGGCACCCCCGGCACCGCCGTGTCCGCCGTTGCCCATCCAGGTGCCGCCGGCGCCGCCGTCACCGCCATTGGCGCCCGCGCCGCCGTCACCACCGGTGCCGCCATCGCCGAACCAGCCGGCCGCATTGCCGCCGTTGCCGCCGGCCACCCCGGCTTCGGTGCTGTCCCAACCGTTTCCACCGTCGCCGAACCACAAGCCGCCGTTATCACCATCGGGATTGGCTTCGGTGCCATCGGCACCGTCACCGATCAGGAACTGCCCGGCTGAGGTGTTGATCCAGCCGTTGACCATCGCCCCGAGGTCACTGTTGATCCAGTTCTCCATCGAGGTGTGCATCGGCTCGTAGAACCACTGATCCAGCATGGTGGTCCAGTCGAAGGTGCCCGCGTCGGCCGGCTCGGGTACCAGCCACGCGGAGGGATCGAAAAGATCAGCGATCCAGTCGAATTCATCGGCCTGAGCCGGCGGCGCCACGCTCAGCGGCACCATTCCGAAGGCTAGGAACGCACCGGCGGCGCCAACGGCGCCGATCGTGCGGCGGTGGCGACACGGGCTGGTGTGGTGACGGTTCATCGTGAGCGGGACCTCTCTGAAGAGTTGGGAAGTAATGGTTTAGGGGAATCAGAGCCCGAGCAGGTCGCCCAGCCAGCCGAACGCATCAGTTGCGGCGCCGGAGCCGCCGTCATCAAGCAGGGGCAGCTCCGCACCGGCCAACGGCGGAGTGACTACGACCGGGCCCTTGCCGTCCCAGCCCGACCCGAGCAGCGCGCCGACGGTCTGACCCCAGGCCTGCCAGGCCGCGATCGGTCCGATGCCGGCGCTGTTGAGATCGAGAGTGCCCAGCACCGGAACCCCGCTGAATTCGATACCGACACTTTGGAAGATCGATCCACCCACTGCGGGCACCGAGGCGGCGACCTCGCCGCCAGGGCCGAGCACCTGATACGGGCCGACCGCAACGGCGCCCGGCGACAGCAGCCCACCGAAGGCGATGTCCAGGTGATCCATGTTCATTCCGGCCGGAAACACCCCGAAGCCGTTGATCATCGGCAGCAGGGCGTCCAGGTTCAAGGTGGCGCCGTTGAAGAACGCGCCGCCCATGTTGATCAGGGTGTCGCCCAGGCTGTCGTGGTCGGTGATGCTGTTGAGCAGCGCCACCCACGGGCTGATGCCCGGCCCGATCATGCCCATCAGCACGGCGCTTGCCGGCGATCCCAGGTAGTCGATGATCGGCATGATCTGGCTGGCATCGACATCGGCAGGGATGTAGCCGCCGATCTGGCCGAACATCAGCGCATGGGTGCCGTCCATCGTGTGGTTGAGCACCGTGGAATGCGTTGCGTCGGTCTCGTTCTGCAGCGCCCAGCCCGAGATCACCGCATTCAGATGCTTCTGAATCTCCTCGTTGACGTCGTTGGTGGAGCTCGACGGGTCGTTGAGCAGCCGGTCGGCGTAGTCCATCTGGTTGGCCCAAAACTGTTGCATCCCCACCCCGGGCGCCAGGTACCAGTTGTTGAGCATGGTCGTGACATTCGCCGAGGCGGCACTGAGGACATCCTGGAACGCCCCCGTCAATGCCACCGCGTGGGATTGGACATCCCGCAGAACAGGCAACGGCGCGGACACCGGGGTGATGGCGACGAGACTGGCTCCGACCAGAGCCACGCCAGCGGTGGCATAGGGGCGAACGGTGGCGTGCAAGGGGAACTCCTCGGCAGATGGATTGGTGAGGCACTGAACAGCGCTGAACGTAACTAAGCGAGGGCTAAGTGTCTCTAATCGAACGTTGTTATCCACGAAGACGTTTGACGTGGCGGCACGCCGGGACCTTTCGACCGAGATCAAATTCCCTGGTCAACGCCACAATCGGAAGTCACTCATCGGCGACTACCGGGGCCTCAACTGTTTCAAGCGGTAATTACCAGCCGGTAACCATTCCGGTTGTCCCCCAAGCAGAACCACACTGCCCGACTTCAGCAAACTGTGAGAACACTGGGAGCCACAATGGGTCCTAGTGACTACTCAGAGCGAACTCGGGCGATCTGACCGGGCCGATTGCCCGGCATTGGCTTTGAGAGGCGAGCTGATCCGACGGCACGCATCGCCCAGGGCGATAGCCTGCTGGCGCGACATCGGGCCCAAGTAGTGACTGCGAATTTCTTTGGCGTAGCAGGCAAGTGCTGGTCCCAACCGCACACGACCGTGCGGCGTGATAGTGACAACGACGCGCCGCCGATCACCTTGGCTGGGGCCGCGGCGCACCAGCCCGTCGGACTCCAGGCGGCTGATCTGCTGGGTCAGTCGACTGGGTTGCAGTGCACACGCTTTGCCCAACACGCTCATCGGCGCTGATCCGCCAGGCGATTTCGCGATCAGATCCAACAGCAGAATGTCGATCAGGGCGAGCTGGATCGCCTCGACCAACCGATCGTTCACGACCGGGAACAGCGTCGCCGACGACGACATGAACTGGTGCCAGCAACGCTTCCCGGCGTCGTCGACGCCCGGCAGATAACACGTGGGTGCCTCCGGAAAGGCTTGAGTATCAATGCGAACGGGAATCGACGGGCCTGGTTCGACCAATGCGCGCCGCAGTTCGGAAAGCCGCAGTCCCTCGCTGATGCGCCAACAGTTATCCGCAACGGTGCTGGCCTGCCGAGTCGACAGCGAACCGAGTAGGTGAGTCGGGCCTTGCCCCCATGTAGTGGACACGGGATTTGTGGTTAAGCAGCTTCGGGCAG
>NZ_MVHH01000149.1 GCF_002086515.1 Mycolicibacter arupensis | reverse complement strand
CCCGCGGCGAAGCCGGACGCCGTATCGCCGAAGCCGCCGAACTCGGAGCCCGCCGCACCCTGACCGGCGAACCCCTAGCCCCGGAACGGCCCGCGGTGGCCACCGCGCAACGAGCCGGCACCATCAGCACCGCTCATATCGCGGTGATTCGCTCCTTCTTCCATTACCTGCCCGCCGATATCGATGCCGGTACCCTGGCCCAGGCCGAAGCGCACCTGG
>NZ_MVHH01000148.1 GCF_002086515.1 Mycolicibacter arupensis | reverse complement strand
GGCCAGGTCAGGTTCTTCGCGTTGCTTCGAATTAAACCACATGCTCCACCGCTTGTGCGGGCCCCCGTCAATTCATTTGAGTTTTAACCTTGCGGCCGTACTCCCCAGGCGGTCGACTTATCGCGTTAGCTGCGCCACTAAGATCTCAAGGATCCCAACGGCTAGTCGACATCGTTTACGGCGTGGACCACCAGGGTATCTAATCCTGTTTGCTCCCCAC
>NZ_MVHH01000147.1 GCF_002086515.1 Mycolicibacter arupensis | reverse complement strand
GTCTGGGGCGTCATGCCGGCGGTGACCTGATCATGGCGCAAGTCCTGGCTGCCGTACCGGTCGCCGGACTCGATGCCGTGCTGGTAGCCGTTGAGCTGGTACTGGAGAGCGGCAGCCTGAGCGCCGAACACATCCTCAATGTCGTGGCACGGCTGACAGCATCCGAACCACCACCCAGCGTCGAAACCCACTTGTCGCTCAAGGAAGCCCCCGTCGCTAACACGGCG
>NZ_MVHH01000146.1 GCF_002086515.1 Mycolicibacter arupensis | reverse complement strand
GGACGTAACCCTTGCCCCAGACGGTATGCAACTGGTGACCGGCGTAACCGAGGCGTTGCAGCTTGCGCCGCAGGTGACTGACGTGCATGTCCAGGCTGCGATCATGCTGGGTATGACCGCGGTGCAGGACATGCTGGTAAAGGAAGGCCTTGGTCAGGGTCTCGCCTTCCGCGGCGAGGAAGGTTTCCAGCAGGCGGTATTCGGTCGGCGTCAGGCCGGCGAACCGC
>NZ_MVHH01000145.1 GCF_002086515.1 Mycolicibacter arupensis | reverse complement strand
GCCACGCCCACCACTACCTACGCATCTACGACGGCGCAAAAGAACTCGCGCTGTTCCACACCAAGCGATTGGCCTCGCCGGGGCAGCGGATCGTGTTGTATGCCAAAGAACGCGGGTGCTCGCATCCCAACTGCCCCATATCGGGCTATCACTGCGAGGTGCATCACGACTCCGACTACGCCACAACCCGCCGCACCGACATCACCGATCTGACCCTGCGCTGCGGCC
>NZ_MVHH01000144.1 GCF_002086515.1 Mycolicibacter arupensis | reverse complement strand
GATGCTCTCCCGCACCCACGGCCAGCCCGCCTCGCCGACCACCCTGGGCAAGGAACTGGCTAACGTCGTCTACCGCCTGGAGCGGCAGATCAAGCAGGTCGCCGGCATCGAGTTGCTGGGCAAGATCAACGGCGCCGTGGGCAACTACAACGCCCACCTGTCCGCCTATCCCGAAGTCGACTGGGAAGCCAACGCCCGCCAGTTCATCGAAGGCGACCTCGGCCTGACC
>NZ_MVHH01000143.1 GCF_002086515.1 Mycolicibacter arupensis | reverse complement strand
AGTGGTGGGCGTGGCTGGCCATCGCGATCACATCACGCATCGGCAGCCAGGTACCCCCGCCGGTGTGGGCCTTGCCGGTGCCGGACTCGAGGTCGGCCAGGCTGGTGGAGACGATGATGGTGGCCGGTAACCCGTTGTGCTGACCGAGGTCCCCGGAAGCCAGCAGGGCCCGGCCCATCGCAGTCAGGGCATCGTGGTTGCGTTGCCCGGCACTACGGGCATCGGCATCAATGGCAG
>NZ_MVHH01000142.1 GCF_002086515.1 Mycolicibacter arupensis | reverse complement strand
GCGGTGTTGGTGGTGCCGGTGGTGCGGGTGGTTCGCTGGCCGGTGATGGTGGCGCCGGTGGCGCCGGTGGCCGCGGTGGTGTTGGTGGTGTCGGTGGTGCCGGCAAGGACGGTGTCATGGGTACCGATGCCGCTGCCGGTACCGGGGACACCGGCGGCGACGGCGGCGACGCCGTTAACACCGGCGGCAATGGTGGTGTTGGTGGTGTTGGTGGTGACGGCGGTGCCGGTGGTACCTCG
>NZ_MVHH01000141.1 GCF_002086515.1 Mycolicibacter arupensis | reverse complement strand
GTTCTTTCATCCAGAACTCCGGCTGAGCAAGTGCAGGCCGCTGAGGATTTCAATAAGGCGAATCGTTCTAAGTTGATCAGCAGCAAGAAAGGCACTCTTTATTTGGGGGATGTATTCGAATGAGTGAATCCCAATTCCAGAAACTTCGCTCCGAAGTTGAACGGGTCATAAGCGCCCAGCTTTGGAATGAAAGTTACGGCAAAGTTCAGGCTGTCACGAACTCAGTAATGTCTATCTTT
>NZ_MVHH01000140.1 GCF_002086515.1 Mycolicibacter arupensis | reverse complement strand
GTCCCCCACCACGTCCTTTGTCGCCGGGTCCCCACCCACCCTTGGGCGGGCCGAACAGCGGTGGACCACCGGGCAGGCCCGGGATACCCAGGTTCGGCAACGGCGGGGGCGGCAGCACCGGCGGTGGTGGCGGCGGCGCCACCGGTACGGGCACCGGCACCGGAGCCGGGGCTACCGGCAGCGGCCCGGGGACCTGCTGGGCCGGCGCGGGCGCCCGTGGTGGCGCCGGCCCAGCAGGTC
>NZ_MVHH01000014.1 GCF_002086515.1 Mycolicibacter arupensis | reverse complement strand
CCGTAGCCCGGCAACTACCCGCCGCCGGCGCCGGGCTACGGCGCCTACCCGGGCCAGACCGGAACCCCGGTCGGTCAGCTGCCGCAGGAGGCCTACACCTCCTGGTTGACCCGGGTGGCCGCGTACTTCGTCGACTTCCTGCCGATCCTGGTGCTCTACGGCATCCCGTCGATGATCGCCGGCACCACCGCCGATAAGGAATGCATCACCGGCTCGGACGGCTTCGTCTGCACGGTGAGCCCGTCGAGCACCGGCGCCACGTTGATGTTCCTGGGTTGGCTGGCCGCGCTGGCCTTCGGAATCTGGAACTACGGCTACCGGCAGGGCACCACCGGGTCGAGCATCGGCAAGTCGGTGCTGAAGTTCAAGGTGGTCTCCGAAACCACCGGTCAACCCATCGGTTTCGGGATGTCGATCGTGCGCCAGCTGGCGCACATCATCGACGGCGCCATCTTGTGCATCGGGTATCTCTTCCCACTGTGGGACGCCAAGCGTCAGACGATCGCGGACAAGATCATGACCACCGTCTGCCTGCCGATCCGTTGAGTCAGGGGCACCCGCACGCCGGCTCCGGTCTGTCCACCACCGCGATCCACGCCGGCTTTCGGCCGGACCCGGCCACCGGGGCGGTCAACGTACCGATCTATGCCAGCAGCACCTTCGCCCAGGACGGCGTCGGCGGCCTGCGCGGCGACTTCGAATACGCCCGCACCGGCAATCCGACCCGCGCCGCGCTGGAGGCCGCGCTGGCCGCGGTGGAACGGGGACGGTTCGGCCGGGCCTTCGGTTCGGGGATGGCCGCCACGGACTGCGCCCTGCGCGCGATGCTGCGCCCCGGCGATCACCTGATCATTCCCGACGACGCCTACGGCGGCACTTTCCGGCTGATCGACAAGGTCTTCACCCAGTGGGGAGTGACGCACACCCCGGTCGCGTTGTCCGACCTGGACGCGGTACGCGGTGCCCTCACCGATAAGACCAAGTTGATCTGGGTGGAGACTCCCACCAACCCGCTGCTGTCGATCGCCGACATCGCCGGAATCGCCGCCCTGGGTAAAGAAGCCGGGGCCCGGGTCCTGGTGGACAACACCTTCGCCTCGCCGGCGTTACAGCAGCCCCTGACACTGGGCGCCGACGTGGTGCTGCATTCCACCACCAAGTACATCGGCGGGCATTCCGATGTGGTGGGCGGTGCGCTGGTCACCGACGACGAAGAGCTCGATGCCGCGTTCGCCTTCCTGCAGAACGGGGCGGGGGCCGTCCCCGGGCCCTTCGATGCCTACCTGACGCTGCGCGGCCTGAAGACGCTGGTCCTGCGCATGCAACGGCACAGCGAGAACGCCGCGGCGGTCGCGGAATTCCTCGACGAGCATCCCGCGGTGAGCCAGGTGCTCTACCCGGGGCTGCCGGCGCACCGGGGCCACGACGTCGCCGCGGCGCAGATGCGCGGCTTTGGCGGCATGGTGTCGGTACGGATGCGCGGCGGCCGGGCGGCCGCGGAAAAGCTGTGCGCCGGAACGCAGATCTTCATCCTGGCCGAATCCCTGGGCGGGGTCGAGTCGCTGATCGAACTGCCCGGCGCAATGACGCATGCGTCCACGGCGGGCTCGCAACTGGAGGTCCCCGACGACTTGGTGCGCCTGTCGGTGGGCATCGAGGACATCGACGACCTGATCGCCGACCTCACCCAGGCGCTGGCCTGATCAGTCGGGGTGACCGAGCTCAGGAGTGGTAGGGCTCCGCGCTGACCAGCGCCACCTTGACGGTCTTGCCGCTGGGCACGGTGTAGCTGCGCTCCTCGCCCACCTTGGCACCGAGCAGGGCGTGGCCCAGCGGTGAGTTCGGCGAGTACACCTCAAGCTTGTCGACGTTCACGCCCTCCTGCCGAGTGGCGATCAGGAAGGTCTCGGTGTCGGACTTGTCGCCGTCGTAGTAGACCGTCACCACCGAGCCCGGCAGCGCGACGCCGGACTGGGTCGGGGCCTCGCCGACCTTGGCGTTGTTGAGCAGCTCCTGCAGTTGGCGGATGCGGGCCTCTTGCTGGCCCTGCTCCTCGCGAGCGGCGTGATATCCGCCGTTCTCGCGCAGGTCGCCCTCTTCGCGGCGGTCGTTGATCTCTGCGGCGATCACCGGGCGGTTCGCGATCAGCTGGTCAAGCTCCGCCTTGAGCCGGTCGTGTGACTCCTGCGTCAACCAGGTCACCTGGGTGTCCGTCATCTCACTGTGCTCCTCGTGTCGTCGGGTCCGGAGCCAGGGGCAGCGGGGCGACGCTTGTCAAATACAATCGTGCTAATGCAGCAATACACGGTCCCAGCTGGAACCGTGTATCCGTACAGGATACCACCGCAACGTCAGGGTGAACGGAGATAATCCGGGACGTCGCTGCCGCAACCGTAGACGTCGCCCATGACAGGGTGCTGGGAAGATTTCACGATCGTAGTCACCTGAACGGTGGCCGACTCCGATGGCGGAACCAGGACTTCGCGCCGACCGGTCTCACTGCCGTCACTCGATCGGACCCGCACGATGCAGGCCGCGGGCTGCGAGGGGTCGGATCGAGTCACGCTGAACTTAACCGAGACCGTCTGGTCGTCGAGCACCTCATAGCCGTACAGCTCACCTTTGACCTCGGCGGTCGCGAACCGCTGATAACCGACCACTGCCAGGGCGGCGACGGTGGCGATCGCCAGGGCACCCAGCGCGATCGCCAGCAACCGTCGGGGCAACGCGCTGCCCCGGGCGTCGCCGTAGCGGGCCGGCTTGGAGTCGGTCATCGTGAGGTGTGTCCCATGGTCGCCGGTGGAGTCGGGAGCGGTTTCCGCGCCCGTCGCAGGTGGTGTAACGATGGGGGCCGGAAACCATCTGGAACTATAGGCGTCCGGTCCGGGGTTCCGGCAGGAGGAACCTGGAGGGAACGGGGAATGTGCGCATGAGTGGACTGCGATTGATGGCGGTGCACGCCCACCCCGACGACGAGTCCAGCAAGGGTGCGGCCACCCTGGCCCGCTACACCGCCGCTGGGCACCGGGTCATGGTGGTGACGCTCACCGGCGGTGAGCGCGGCGACATCCTCAATCCCGCGATGGACCTGCCCGATGTCCACGGCCGGATAGCCGACGTGCGGCGCGACGAGATGGCCAAAGCCGCCGAGATCCTGGGCGTCGAACACCATTGGCTGGGTTTCATCGACTCCGGCCTGCCCAAGGGTGACCCGCTGCCGCCGTTGCCCGACGACTGCTTCGCGCTGGTGCCGCTGGAGGTGTCCACCGAAGCGCTGGTGCGGGTGATTCGCCAGTTCCGGCCGCACGTGATGACCACCTACGACGAGAACGGCGGGTACCCGCACCCCGACCACATTCGCTGCCACCAGGTGTCGCTTGCCGCGTTCGAGGCGGCCGGCGATCATCGTCTCTACTCGGACTCCGGGGACCCCTGGAGCGTGGCGAAGCTGTACTACAACCACGGCTTCCTGCGGCAGCGGATGCAGCTGTTGCAAGATGAATTCGCCCGCAACGGCGAGGTCGGACCGTTCGCCAAATGGCTGGAGCACTGGCAGCCCGATCACGACGTGTTCGCCAACCGGGTGACCACCCGGGTCGAATGCGCCGACTACTTCAGTCAGCGCGACGACGCGCTGCGGGCGCACGCCACCCAGATCGACCCCAACGGCGACTTCTTCGCCGCTCCGATCGAGTGGCAACAGCGTCTCTGGCCGACCGAAGAGTTCGAGCTGGCCCGCTCCCGGGTGCCGGTTACTCTGCCCGAGACGGACTTGTTCGCCGGGATCGAGGACAACGGATGAACCACGCGGTGCTGACGGTGTTATGGATGGCGGCCGATGAGGTGCCGCGTGACACCGGGCCGGATTTCGGCAAGGCCAGTCCCTTCGGACTGCTGGTCATCGTGCTGCTGTTGCTGGGCACGTTCTTGCTGGTGCGGTCGATGAATCATCAGCTCAAGAAGCTGCCCGAGTCGTTCGACCCCGAGCACCCGGCCGCCGATCAGGCCGCCGACGAGGGCACTGTCGGGTCTGCTTCGGCCGGCGACCTTCCGGGAGACGACGGGTAGCGACGGCCGCCGCGGTAACAGTTGCCCAACGCCGGGTTTCGGGCGGGCGGCGCCCGGATTAACCTTTACCCCTGAGGATTTCACTGCAGGCCGAGCGTCTCGCCAGCCCCGTCGCGGCATGCGATGATGGCCCGGACCCCGGCTTGGGAGAAAGGTTCAGGGTTGGTCATGCTCGTTGATCGCTCACCCGGGCTGGTGCTGTCCCCGGCCATCTTGACCGTTCTGTTGATCGGCCTGATCGACTCGCCGGCGGTGCACGCCGACGCCGTCGACACCACATTTCTGGGCGCCCTCAACGCTAAGGGCATCGACTTCGCCTCAGGGCAGTCCGCGGTGATGGCCGGACATGAGGTCTGCGATGAACTCGACGGCGGCCGGCAGAAGAGTGACGTGGTGTCCGAGGTGATGCAGAGCAGTCGGCTCGATGGATATCACGCGGGCTTCTTTGTCGGGGTCAGTGTCAGTGCTTTCTGCCCCCGGCATCACGGGTAGCCCGTCAGCCGGCAGAAGGCGGTTTGGGCATCACCGGGCCCCGCAGCTCCAAACCGACTTCCAGATCCTCGTACTTCTGCTGCCGGCGTTTGCGCCAGCCGCTTCCCGTGGCCGCCGACGGGGGCACGACCGGCGGCATAATCGCCGGCACTCCGGAGAATGCGGCGGATTCGGCCGCAGGCAGTGGCGCCGCCGCCGACGCCAGCTGCACCGGTGCCTGCGCCGTGGCCAGAGATCCCGCGGCCGCAGGCGGCACGGTCAGCGGTCCCACCTTCATTCCCACACCTAATGCCGCTGAAGGCATTTCGGTGAGTCCCGCGGCGCCCAGCGCACCCAGCCCGCCAAGTGGCAGCGCGGGAGCAATGGCGGCCTCGCCCTCGGTCAGGCCCTCCCCGATAGCGGCGTTGACGTTCTGCAAGGCCTGCGCAGAGGTGTTCTGGGCGAGGTAGCTGAGCAGGTTGATGGGGAATCCCGACGACACGAACTGATTCGCGTAGGTGTTGGCCAGCCCGGACCAGCCGTAGTTGGGATCGTAGGGGTTCACCAATGCCTGCAGGGACGCCAGAATCGAGTCCGGTGAGGTGGTTTCGGCTGAGGGTGTGGCCGTGGGTGCGTTGAATCCGCTCAGGGTGGTGGCCTGCGCCGACGCGGCCCGATAGCGAACCATTGCGGCGGTGTTGGTGGTCCACATGCCCAAATACTGGCTTTCGTTCTCCGCGATCGCCGCGGAGTTGGTTCCGAAGCGGTTGGTGGCCAGTAGCTGTGTGCGGCGCGCGCGGTTGGCTGCTATCGCGGCGGTCGGGGTCACCGCGGCGCGGACCGAATCGAACGCCGCCGCGGCGTGCTGAATGGAGGTGGCGGTGCGCCGGCAGTGTTGTGCGGTGGCGCGCAACCACAGCAGGTACGGCTCGGCAGACTGCACCATGGCCGCCGCGGACCGGCCGCGCCAGGAGTCGACCAGCGTCGACACCGCGGATACGTAGCCGTCCGCCTGTTCGTCCAGTTGTGTTCCGAGGAGTCGCCACGCTGCGGCGGCTTCAAGCAGTGACGTCGCACCGGGGCCGGTGTTCACCAACGCGGAGCTGACTTCGGGCGGCGCGGTTATGGACTGCATGACGTCTGGCGTCAGGTGATCGCGTCGATGGCTGCCGACAGGCGCGACTTCAACGGTTGGGGGATGGGCACATAGCCGTGGTCGGCCAGGGCGAGCTGGCCGTCGCCGATCGCGCTCTGCAGGAATGCCCGCACCGCCGTTTCGATCTGCGGATCGCGATACTGCGAGCAGGTGACCTCATAGGTGGCCAGCACGATCGGATAGGCACCGGCCTGGTTGGGTCGGTAGAACGAGATGGTGTCCAGGGCAAGGTCGTTGCCGTCGCGCAGGAACCACGCCGACGAGATCGTCTTGCCGATGGAATCCTCGCTGATCGCAACCGGATCCGGGCCCGCTGAGGTGATCACGTTGGCCATGCCCAGCCGGTGGTCCTGGGCGAAGGCCCACGCGGTGTAGGTGATCGCCCCGTCGAGGTCGGCCGTCGCCGCGGCGACGCCGTCGTTGCCGTGCGCGCTCACCCCGGCGGTGCCGTTGAACCTCCGGCCGGCGCCCCTGCCCCAGGTGCCGGCGGAAGCGGTGTCCAGGTAGCGCTGAAAGTTGTCGGTGGTCCCGGACTCGTCGCTGCGTGACACCACCCGGATCGCCTTGGCGGGCAGTGGGGTTCCGGTGTTGAGCGCGGCGATGGCCGGGTCGTCCCAGGTGGTGATGGCGCCGTTGAAGATCTTTGCCGCGGTGGGTCCGTCGAGGTTCAGCGATGTCAGGCCGTCTAGGCGGAAGGCGATGGCGATGGGCTCGAACACCATAGGCAGGTTCCATGCTGGCGCGCCGCAGCGCTGCTGTGCGCGGTCGAATTCCCCTTTGGTCAGTGGGGAATCGGATCCGCCGAAGTCGGTCTTTGCGGCCATGAACTCCTCGATGCCGGCCCCGGATCCGTTGGCCTGGTAGGCCAGGCTCTGTCCCGGGCAGGCCTGCTGAAAGGCCGCGACGAACAGGGTCATGGCATGGGCCTGGGCGGTGGAGCCGCTGGCCTGGAGGATGGGGGAGCCGCCGCAGTCCACTGCGGGCGCCGAGGCGGCTGCCGACTGGGTCGACGATGGGGCGTCCTGGCCGCCGCCGCACCCTGACAGCAGTGCAGCGGCTAGGGCAAGCACGCACAGTACGGCACGTCGATTGATGTCGATCACATCCCTCGGGTCGTCTTACCGGCGAATGCTAGCAATGGTAGGAATAGTCAACAGCGTTGCTTTGCAGCAGAATTCAAGAGTTCAGCGTTCGTTCTCGATCTGGTCATGAGTTGTATGGACGGCGTAGGTGTGGGGGCATGGGCGCGGGCCGCCAGCTAGCAGAGTTAGCGTGGAGCAGTGGCCAACCGTCTCGCAGCGTCCGCCAGCCCGTATCTGCGGCAACATGCCGACAACCCGGTGGACTGGTGGGAGTGGTCGCCCGAGGCGTTGGCGGAGGCCGCCGAGCGCGACGTGCCGATCCTGCTGTCGGTCGGGTACGCGGCCTGCCACTGGTGTCACGTGATGGCGCACGGCGCGTTCGAAGATTCCGAGGTGGCCGCGGTGATGAACGCAGGCTTCGTCTGCATCAAGGTCGACCGGGAAGAACGCCCGGACATCGACGCGATCTACATGACCGCTACCCAGGCGTTGACCGGCAGCGGCGGCTGGCCGATGACCTGCTTTCTGACCCCCGATGGCCGCCCCTTCTACTGTGGCACCTACTACACCAAAGACGCTTTCCTGAAGCTGCTTTCGGCGATCACGGCCACCTGGGACGAAAGCCGGGATGAGGTCGAGGAGGCCTCGGACAACATTGCCGCCGAGCTGCGTTCGATGGCCGGCGGATCACCCGGGGGCGGACCGCCGATCGATGCGGCGCTGTGCGACACCAGCGTGGTGACGGTGCTGCGCGACGAGGACAGCATCCATGGCGGATTCGGGGGTGCCCCCAAGTTCCCGCCGTCGGCGCTGATGGAGGCGCTGCTGCGTCACTACGAGCGGACCGCGACACCCGAGGCCCTTCGGGCGGTGGCCCGTGTCGGCGCGGCGATGGCGCGCGGCGGCATCTACGACCAGCTCGCCGGAGGCTTCGCCCGCTACAGTGTCGACGCCGCCTGGGTGGTGCCGCATTTCGAGAAGATGCTCTACGACAATGCGTTGCTGCTGCGCGCCTACGCGCACTGGGCACGGCGCACCGGCGATCCGCTGGCCGCCCGGGTGACCGCGCAGACGGCCCAATTCCTGTTGGCGGACCTGTCCGAGAACGGGATGTTCATCTCGTCGCTGGACGCCGACGCCGACGGTCGGGAGGGCTCGACCTATGTGTGGACGCCCGAGCAGCTGATCGACGTGCTGGGGCCCGACGACGGGCTCTGGGCGGCAGAGGTTTTCGGGGTCACCACCGGCGGCACGTTCGAGTCCGGCGGCTCAGTGCTGCAGCTTCCGGTGGACCCCGACGATCCGCAGCGATTCGATCGGGTGCGCCAGCGGCTGTTGGCCGCCCGGCTGTTGCGGCCGCAGCCCGCTCGCGACGACAAGGTGGTGACGGCCTGGAACGGCCTGGCGATCACCGGCCTGGCCGAAGCGGCTGTGGCGCTGGGAGATCCGGGCCTGAGCGCGGCAGCCCAAGAGTGCGCGGAGAAGCTGCTGGGCCTGCACCTGGTGGACGGCCGGCTGCGCCGGGCCAGCCTGGGCGGACGGGTGGGCGACAGCGCGGCGATCCTGGAGGACTACGGCGCCCTGGCGACCGGACTGCTCAGCGTGTATCAGCTCACCGGCGCGCAACGCCTGTGCGATGCGGCCGCCGACCTGTTGGACACCGCGCTGGATCACTTCGCCGATCCGGACACCCCGGGGCGCTGGTTCGACACCGCCGACGACGCCGAGGCACTCATGCTGCGGCCGAGCGATCCGGTGGATGGCGCCACCCCGTCGGGGGCGGCCCTGATCACCGAGGCGTTGTTGACCGCTGCCCGCCTGGTCCCCGCGGACCGCGGCGAACGCTACGGCCGCGCGGCCGCCGACGCCTTGGCAGCGCACGCCGCACTGCTGGCAGGTTCGCCGCGTTCGGCCGGGCACTGGCTGGGTGTCGCCGAGGCAGCCGTGCGGGGCCCGCTGCAGATCGCGGTGGCCTGCGCCGGACCGGATTCGGCACTGCTGGCGCAGGCGCGCCGCCTGGCGCCCGGCGGCACGATCGTCGTCGGCGGGCCCGCCGACTCCTCCGAACTGCTGAGGGGTCGAGGGCAGCTCAACGGTGCCGATGCCGCCTACATCTGCCACGGCCAGGTGTGCGACCTGCCGGTGCGCGGTGCGGCGGAGTTGGCTGCGGCCCTTGCGGTGCCCGCAGATCCGGCATCCGTGTAACGTGCGGCACATGACCTCCGCACCTGACAAGGCACAGGCCATCACCGAGACCGTCCACCGTTACATCGAGCTGGTCGGCGGCGGCGACGCCGCCGCGCTGGTGGAGTTGTATGCGGCCGACGCCACCTTGGAGGACCCGGTCGGCGGCGAGGTGCACATCGGTCACCAGGCCATCCGCAACTTCTACTCGGCCATCACCGGCCTGGACCGCAAGGCGGAGCTGGTGTCGCTGCGGGTCGCCGGCAACGAGGCAGCCTTCCAGTTCGCGCTGACCATCACCAATGGCGACCACCGGATGCGCATCGAGCCCATCGACGTGATGGTGTTCGACGGCGAGGGCAAGATCGCCGGCATGAAGGCCTACTGGTCGGCGGAGAACATCACCCAGCTGTAGGCTCGCGCGGCGCCCGGCTAGTGCAGTACCGCGAACCAGATCGCGATGTACTGACAGATCGCGGCCACCGCGGTGCAGGCGTGGAAGAACTCGTGGTAGCCGAACGTCTCCGGCCACGGGTCCGGCCACTTCAGCGCGTACATGATCGCGCCGACGCTGTACAGCATGCCGCCGACGGCCAGCAGCACCATCGCGGCGACGCCCGCGTTGTGCATGATCGTCGCGATGAAGAAGGCTGACACCCAGCCCAGCAAGAGATAGAGCGGCACCCCGACCCATTTGGGTGCGGTAGGCCAGAACAGCTTGAGCACCACACCAGCCAGCGCGCCACCCCACACGATCGTCATCACCAGCCGCTCTTGGGCGCCGTGGTCCATTGCCAGCAGCGCGAACGGGGTGTAGGTGCCGGCGATGAAGAGGAAGATCATCGCGTGGTCGAGCCGTTTCATGCGCATGCGCGTGACGACCGATTTCCAGGTGATCCGGTGATAGGTGGCGCTGACGGCGAACATGCCCACCACCGAGATGGTGTAGGCCAACGTCGCCAGCCCGGCCTCAAGCCCGGCCATCGTCCAGGCCACCGCGGTCAGGGTGATCCCGGCGATGACGGCCACGATGGCCGATACCAGGTGGATCCAGCCGCGGGCCCGCGGTTTGGTGTGCGGCATGAGGATGTCGGCCGGCAGGTCGTTCGGATTCTGCTCGGCGATCATGTCGGTGTGGGTGCTCATGGACCTTCCTGACTCCACGCGGATCCCGGACTGCTTTCGATCACAGTAGTCTGGGTTTTTGTGGCGATCATCCCGGCGCGCTTGAAGGAGCCGCTGTACCGGATCTACGAGCTGCGCCTACGGCAGGGCTTGGCGGCGTCGCGGTCGAATCTGCCGCGCCACATCGCTGTTCTCTGCGACGGCAACCGCCGTTGGGCGCGCGATGCCGGCTACGACGATGTCAGCTACGGCTACCGGATGGGCGCGGCCAAGATCGCCGAGATGCTGCGCTGGTGTGCCGACGCGGGTATCGAGATGGCCACCGTCTATCTGCTGTCCACCGAGAACCTGCAGCGCGATCCCGCCGAACTGGCCGCGCTCATCGAGATCATCACCGACGTGGTGGAGGAGATCTGCGCGCCCGCCAACCACTGGACGGTACGTACCGTGGGGGACCTGGAGCTGCTGGGCGAAGAGCCCGCTCGGCGCCTGCGCGAGGCTGTCGAAAGCACTGTAAGCACCGCCGATCCAGACCGGGCAGGCTCGCGGCTGCACGTCAACGTCGCCGTGGGATACGGCGGCCGGCAGGAGATCGTCGACGCGGTACGCGGCCTACTGAGCAAGCAGCTGGCCAACGGCGCCACCGCCGAGGAACTGGTCGACGCGGTGACGGTCGAGGGCATCTCGGAGAACCTCTACACCTCCGGTCAGCCCGATCCGGACCTGGTGATCCGGACTTCGGGGGAGCAGCGATTGTCGGGCTTCCTGCTGTGGCAGAGCGCCTACTCGGAGATGTGGTTCACCGAGGCCCATTGGCCGGCGTTCCGTCGGGTCGACTTCCTGCGGGCCCTGCGTGACTACAGCGAGCGGCACCGGAGATTCGGGCGGTAGCGAGCATGGTCGTGTTGTCGGCGCTGGTCTTCACCCTCAGCTGGTGGCTCGGGATGTATCTGCTGGCCCGTGACCCACGCAAGCCGGTGCTGGCGCTGGCCGCAGTCGGGTTGTGCGGATTTGCGGCGGTGGTTGCCGCCGACGCGGTGCGCACGCTGTGGCAGCCGGAGCTGCTGGGGCGGGTGGAGATCTACCTGGCGGTGCTGCCGGGGGTGGCCTGGTTTGCGGTGCTGCTGGAGTTGGGCCGGCCGTGCGACCGCTGGACCGGCCGGGTGCGCGATGTGGCGTTCATCAGCGTGGTGGCGACCGCGGCACTGATCGGCGCGACGTGGGCCGGCAGCGTCGAGGGGCCGCCGCGGGCCGGGCATTGGCTGTTGTTCGGGGTGATCTCGGTGGCGACGTTGGCAGCCATGGTCAAGGCACTGATCCGGCCCGCGCAGCCCGGGTCGGTGCTCGGCGTTGCCGCTGTCGCGACGCTGTTCTTCGCCTTGGCCAACGCCATCCTGATCATTCCGCTGGGCGTGGTGCCCAGCGGGATCGCGCTGGCCAGCACCGGCGTCGACGTGCTTCTGCTGGGGGTGGCGGTGGCACTGTGGGACGCCTTCGACGAGGGACAGGCGCTGCGCCAGGACATGCTGCGGTCGTTTCTGGCTGCCGTCGCGATGGCAGCACTGCTGGGCGGGCAGGTGTTGATCGGGCTGTGGCTCACCCGCACCGAACCCGTGGCGCAGACCTCGCTGACCGTGCTGCTGTTCACCACCATCGCGGTCGGCATCGAGGTCCAGGTGTTCGTCGACCGGCTGGCCGGGCTCTGGGACCGGCTCGCGTTCTGGCGATACCCGGCGTTGCGCGCCGACCGTGCCGCGCTGCGCGTCACCGAGGCGGCGCTGCCGCTGCGATCGACCGGCCCGCTCGACGAACTCGACGAGGAGACCTTCGCCCGGCTGACCCGGCGGGCGCTGGGTCACTACGGCGACCTGTCCAAGCTCGTCGCCAGTCCACTGACCGCGTTGCCGGTCATCGACGAACGTTTGGCGGCCCGGGGTGCACCCGACGCACCGCTGGAACGCGCCAACGAACTCAAGGCCCTGCTGGCTGACCGGATCGCGGCCCTCAAGCCGCGGGACGGCGGCGAGTTCGGCACCACCGAACAGTGGCGCCACTACAACGCCCTGTACTTCCCCTATGTCGTGGGTGTGCGGGCCTACGCGCAGAACGCCACCGCGGCCGGGCTCGATCCCACCGCCCGGCAGGCCTGGCAATGGCTGGTGACCGAGGTGCCGCAGCGGTCGCTGCACAACTGGCAGAACGCGGGCGCGCGAGTGATCGCCGCCGACCTGCGGGGCCGGATGCCGGTGTCCTCGGGTCTGTGACCTGGGCTTGGCAGTGCTTGGCAGTGTCGCGGGTCGATCTGGCAGCAGCTGCCGAGCAGCCTCGAGGGTGTTCAGCGCCACGCCTCGAAGGGAGATCGACCCATGACCGCCATCAGCACCCCGACCCTGTCGGACTCGACCGATTCACTGCTGCGCTTCGCGCTGCGCGCCGACGCCGTGATCGTCGGCGTGGCCGGCTTGGCCGTCGCACTAGCCGCAGCCCCGATGGCAGCCCTGGAAGGCTTGACCGCCGCCCACGAGTACGGGTTGGCCGCGTTCTGCATCACCTACGGCGTGGTGGTCTACTTCCTGTCCGCCATGGAAGAGCTGCGCGGGGTCGGCATCGGCGTGATCGCCGCCAACGTGGTGTGCACCGTGGTGGCCATCGCCGCGGTCGTGGACGGAGCTTTGCCGCTGACCGGGATAGGTGTAGCAGCGACCCTGGCCTGCGCCGCCTACACCGCGTTCTTCGCGGGACTGCAGTACCGCGGCCTGCGTCGTCTGGGCTGAGACGCGGCCCTCTCAACGTGTCGCCGCCGCCGCCACCGTCTAAAGTTCACTCCCATGATGTGGCGGCTGGCGGCGATGACGCTGATCCCCGGAACCCTGATGTTCGCCGCTGCGCCGGCGCAGGCTGACGAGAAGAGCTACCTCAGCTACCTCGATTCGCACGGCTTCAAGTACCAGAACAGTCCCGGGCTGACCACGCCGTCCGGCGCGGTGCAGTTCGGCACGGTCATCTGCCAGAACCTGCGGAAGGGCCGGCCCGCCAAGGACCGCTTCGGCGCCAAGGTCGCCGACGGCGTCACCAAGGTCATGATCGACGCCGCACAACACGAGCTGTGCCCGGACACCTTGACTGCTGCCGCCACGCCGACCCCCGCGGTGCCACCTCCGGGTGCGGCCGAGCCGTCGCCGGGACCTGAGGTCCCGCCGCCGGGGTTCCCGCCACCGCCTGGCTTCCCGCCACCCCCGGAGTTCCCGCCGCCACCGGCATTCCCGCCGCCGCCGATTTTCCCGCCGCCGCCCGAGCCGGTGCCCGGTCCCGCGGCAGAGCTTCCGCCGCCCGGCGAGCCGGTGCCTCCGCCGCCTGGCGAGCCGGCGCCGCCACCGGGTCAGCCGCAGCCCGGCACCGCGACGCAGCCCTAGGCCGCTCGCGGCCCGGGATCAGAGCTTGCGCAGCCGCAGTCGATTGATGGAGTGATCGGCGTCTTTGCGCAGCACCAGGGTGGCCCGCGGCCGGGTGGGCAGGATGTTCTCGATCAGGTTCGGACGGTTGATCGAACGCCAGATATCGCGGGCGGCGGCCACCGCCTGCGCGTCGTTGAGTGCCGCATAGTGGTGGAAGTGCGAGTCGGGATTGGCGAACGAGGTGGAGCGCATCGCCAGGAATCGTGAGATGTACCAGCGCTCGATGTCTTCCACCCGCGCGTCGACGTAGAGCGAGAAGTCGAACAGGTCCGAGATCATCAGCGTCGGCCCGGTCTGCAACACGTTGAGGCCTTCGAGGATCAGGATGTCGGGGTGCTGAACCACCTGCTTGGAGCTCGAGACGATGTCGTAGCTCATGTGTGAATACACCGGCGCGCACACGTAGTCCGCGCCGGACTTCACCGAGGTGACAAAGCGCATCAACGCGCGGCGGTTGTAGCTCTCGGGGAACCCCTTGCGGTGCATCAGGTTCCGGCGCTTCAACTCGTGATTGGGGTACAGGAAGCCGTCGGTGGTCACCAGGTCCACGCGAGGATGGTGGTCCCAGCGGGCCAGCAGCGCCTGCAGCACGCGGGCGGTCGTCGACTTGCCGACGGCCACACTGCCGGCCACCCCGATGATGAAGGGCACCGGCCGGTCGGGGCTCAGGTCGTTCTCGCCGAGGAATTCCGCGGTGGCCGCGAACAGCTGCTGGCGGGCCGCCACCTGCAGGTGCAGAAGGCGAGCCAGCGGCAGGTAGACCTCTTCGACCTCCAGCAAGTCGACCTGCTCGCCGAGGCCGCGCAGGGCCACGACTTCGGCCTCACTGAGCGGCATGGGCGTCGACATACGCAGTGTCCGCCATTGACGTCGGTCGAACTCCACGTATGGACTCGGCTCACTCAGCCGCCGCATGACCACACAGTCTTGCAGCAACCCCGACCACTAGCCTGATCGGGTATGGAGCCCGCCGCTTTGATCCGCGAATACCTGTTGCTCGGTCTGCGCTTCGACCGGATCGAGCAGGGGTACGTCGACGCCTTCACCGGCGACCCGGCGCTGCAACGACTTGTTGCCGATGAGCCGGTGCCGGACCCGTCGGCGCTGGCCCGCGAGGCCGACCGGCTGGCCGCGGCGCTGCCCGGCGGACTGGATCCCGAACGCGCCGAATACCTACGCGTGCACCTGCGCGCGTTGGCGTGCGCCGGTCGCAAGTTCGCGGGGGAGCAGGTCGGTTTCGTCGAGGAGGTACGCGAGTACTTCGACGTCGACATCGTCAAAGGTGACACCGACCGTTACCGCCAGGCCCATGCCCGCCTGGATGAGGCGTTGGGGGGTACCGGCCCACTGGTCGAGCGCATGACCGCCTACCGCCAGGCCGAGGAGATTCCGCCGGAGCGGCTCGAAGCGGCCATCCACGCGTTCTCCTCGGCCCTGCGTGACCGGGTGCGGGTGCACTTCCCGCTGCCGGAGACCGAGCTGATCACCTACGAGGTGGTGACCGACAAGCCGTGGTCGGGGTTCAACTACTACCGCGGCGACTACCGCTCCACGGTGGCGGTCAACGCCGACCTCAAGCAGCTCATGTCGAACCTGCCGAGACTGGTGGCCCACGAGTCCTATCCGGGCCATCACACCGAGCACTGCCGCAAGGAGGCCGGGCTGGTCGAGAAGCTGGGTCAGGCCGAGCAGACCATCTTCCTGGTCAACACCCCCCAGTGCCTGATGGCGGAGGGGCTGGCTGATCTGGCGCTGTATGCCGTGGTTGGGCCAGGTTGGGGTGCCTGGGCCGCGGAGATCTATGCCGACCTGGGCCTGAACTTCGACGGAGAGCGGGCCGAAGCGGTGTCCGAGGCCGCCGCGGCCCTGGCCGACGTGCGCCAGGACGCGGCGCTCATGCTGCACGACGAACACCGCGACGCCGAGGAGGTGATCGATTACCTGCGCCGGTGGCTGCTGGTCACCGACGACCGGGCCCGGCAGAGCCTGCGGTTCCTGTCCTCGCCGCTGTGGCGGGCCTATACCTCGACCTACGTGGAGGGCTACCGGCTGCTGCGCGGCTGGCTGGATGCCGCGCCCGCGGGGGTGAGCCGCACCGAGCGATTCCGCCGGCTGCTCGATGAACCGCTGACGCCGTCGGCGTTGCGGGCCGACTGACGGGCTTCGGCGCTCCGCCGGGCCCCCGAGTGTGCGGTTTTACACACCGGACCTCGTGGTTTGCGAATAAATCCGCACACTGGGCGAACGGGCGGCGATCGCTGGCCTGCGGCAATCGGGTGAAGGTCCGCGTGCCAGACTGGAGGGCGTGACTGCTGCACCGAACACCCGCCCCGCATCCACTATGTCGACGCCGTTGGCCGAACTCGACCCCGACATCGCCGAACTGCTCGGCAAGGAGCTGGGGCGTCAGCGCGACACGCTGGAGATGATCGCCTCGGAGAACTTCGTGCCGCGGGCGGTGCTGCAGGCGCAGGGCAGCGTACTGACCAACAAGTACGCCGAGGGCCTGCCGGGCCGGCGTTACTACGGTGGCTGCGAGCACGTCGACGTGGTGGAGAACATCGCCCGTGACCGCGCCAAGGCGCTGTTCGGCGCAGATTTCGCCAACGTCCAGCCGCACTCGGGCGCCCAGGCCAATGCCGCGGTGCTGCAGGCGCTGATGGAGCCCGGCGACCGGCTGCTGGGCCTGGATCTGGCCAACGGCGGACACCTGACCCACGGCATGCGCCTGAACTTCTCCGGAAAGCTCTACGAGAACGCTTTCTACGGCGTCGACGCTGTCACTCACCGGATCGACATGGATGTGGTGCGGGCACAGGCATTGGAGTTCAAGCCGAAGGTGATCATCGCCGGCTGGTCGGCTTACCCGCGCACCCTGGACTTCGAGGCGTTCCGCTCGATCGCCGACGAGGTCGACGCGACCCTGTGGGTGGACATGGCCCACTTCGCCGGGCTGGTGGCAGCGGGCCTGCACCCCTCACCGGTGCCGCACGCGCAGCTGGTGTCGACCACCGTGCACAAGACCCTGGGCGGTCCGCGCTCCGGGCTGATCATGGGCAAGAAGGAATTCGCCAAGCAGATCAACTCGGCGGTCTTCCCCGGGCAGCAGGGCGGTCCGCTGATGCACGTGATCGCCGCCAAGGCCGTCGCGCTGAAGGTCGCCGGTACGGCCGAGTTCGCCGAGCGTCAGCAGCGGGTGCTCTCCGGCGCGAAGATCATCGCCGAGCGGCTGCTGGCCGCCGACGTGGCCAAGGCCGGCGTCTCGGTGGTCAGTGGCGGCACCGACGTGCACCTGGTGCTCGTCGACCTGCGTGACTCGCCGCTGGACGGTCAGATGGCCGAGGACCTGCTGCACGAGGTCGGCATCACCGTCAACCGCAACGCGGTCCCGAACGACCCGCGGCCGCCGATGGTGACCTCCGGGCTTCGGGTGGGCACTCCGGCGCTGGCAGCCCGTGGCTTCGGGGACACCGAGTTCACCGAGGTCGCCGACATCATCGCCACCGCGCTGGCGGCTGGTTCGGCCGCTGACGTGCCGGCGTTGCGGGCTCGGGTCGCCAAGCTGGCACAGGACTTTCCGCTCTACGACGGCCTGGAGGACTGGAAGCTGGCCTAGCGGGAACACGCCGTGGCCCCGAGTTGACAAGATAGTGTGAATTCGGGTTACAGTTACTTTCATGGCTGAACGTCCCGTTGCTAATGCACTGATCCGCGAGCTGGAGCCGGTGGTCGACGCGAACTTGGTCCGGCACATCGACACGGTGGACCCGTGGTACGCCCACGACTATGTGCCCTTCGAGCAGGGCCAGAACTTCGCCTTCCTGGGCGGCCAGGACTGGGATCCCTCGCAGGTCAGCCTGCCCAAGGTGATCACCGACGCCTGCGAGGTCCTGCTCGTGGAGAAGGACAGCCTGGCCGGCTACCACCGCGAGCTGGTCGAGCACTTCATCCTCGAGGACAAGTGGGCCCGCTGGATCGGCCGGTGGACCGCCGAGGAGCACCTGCACGCCATCGCCCTGCGCGAGTACCTGATCGTGACTCGCGAGATCGACCCGGACGAGAACGAGCGGGTCCGCATGGAGCACGTCCAGAAGGGCTACCGCGCCGACCGCTACAGCCAGGTCGAGACCTTGGTGTTCATGGCCTTCTACGAGCGTGCGTGCGCCGAGTACTGCCGCAACCTCGCCGACAAGCTCGACGAGCCTGTGCTCAAGGGCCTGATCGGCCGGATCGCCGCGGATGAGGAACGGCACGAGGAGTTCTTCGCGAACCTGGTCGTGCACTGCCTGGACTACGTGCACGACGAGACGGTTGCGGCCATCGCGGCTCGTGCCGCCGAGCTCAAGATCGTCGACGCCGACATCGACGGCTACGCCGACCGTCAGCCCGGAATCGCCGAGGCCGGCATCTTCGGGCCCGAGCAGCTGCGCCGGGTGATCTCGGATCGAATCAGCGCGTGGGGCCTGGCCGCACACCCCGACATGAAGGCCTTCGTCGTCAGCTGAAAACTCCGGCGCGCCTGCCCAGCACGCGCCCGCCGACGGGGGTACCGTCGCAATCGATGGCTCGCCTCGCTGTCTCTTCGGCACCACCGGTCGTGATTACGACAGGACCGGCCCCGGTACTGTGCCGTGCCCCCGTCGAATTGCTCGCGCGGGGTCGCGCGTGCCCTCACCGCTGGAGCGCTTAGTGCCTGAAATCCGGACGTACGTGCTCGACACCTCTGTGCTGTTGTCGGACCCCTGGGCTTGCACCCGGTTCGCCGAACACGAAGTTGTCGTCCCATTGGTGGTCATCAGCGAGTTGGAGGCCAAACGCCACCATCACGAGTTGGGCTGGTTCGCGCGCCAGGCGCTGCGGCTCTTCGACGACATGCGACTGGAGCATGGCCGTCTCGATCAGCCCATTCCCGTTGGGACACAGGGCGGCACATTGCACGTCGAGCTCAATCACAGCGACCCTGCTGTGCTACCGACCGGGTTTCGGACCGACAGCAACGACTCGCGCATCCTGACCTGCGCGGCCAATCTGGCCGCCGAGGGCCGCTTGGTGACGCTGGTCAGCAAGGACATCCCGCTGCGGGTCAAGGCCGCCGCGCTGGGCCTGGCCGCCGACGAGTACCACGCCCAGGACGTCGTGGTCTCCGGCTGGACCGGAATGGCCGAGGTGGACGCGGCGGTCGAGGACATCGACGCCCTGTTCGACGAGGGTGAGATCGACCTGGAGGAAGCCCGGGACCTGCCGTGCCACACCGGAATCCGGTTGCTGGGCGGCGGCTCGCATGCTTTGGGCCGGGTCAACGCCGCCAAGCGGGTGCAGCTGGTCCGCGGGGACCGCGAGGCATTCGGCCTGCGTGGACGTTCCGCCGAACAGCGGGTGGCGCTGGACTTGCTGCTCGACGAGTCGGTGGGCATCGTCTCGCTGGGCGGCAAGGCCGGCACCGGCAAGTCGGCGCTGGCGCTGTGCGCCGGCCTGGAAGCGGTCTTGGAGCGCCGCACCCAGCGCAAGGTCGTGGTGTTCCGCCCGCTCTACGCCGTCGGCGGTCAGGAGCTGGGCTACCTGCCCGGCAGTGAGAGCGACAAGATGGGGCCCTGGGCCCAGGCGGTGTTCGACACCTTGGAGGGGCTGGCCAGTCCGGCGGTGCTCGAGGAAGTGCTGTCCCGCGGCATGCTTGAGGTGTTGCCGCTCACCCACATCCGGGGCCGCTCGCTGCACGACTCGTTCGTGATCGTCGACGAGGCGCAGTCGCTGGAACGCAATGTCCTGCTGACCGTGTTGTCGCGACTGGGCACGGGGTCGCGGGTGGTGCTCACCCACGACGTCGCGCAGCGGGACAACCTGCGGGTCGGCCGGCACGACGGCATCGCGGCGGTGATCGAGAAGCTCAAGGGCCACCCGCTTTTCGCCCACATCACCCTGCTGCGCAGTGAGCGGTCGCCGATCGCCGCGCTGGTCACCGAGATGCTCGAGGAGATCAGCGGTCCCGATCTGCACTGAGATCGCCCGGTAGGCTGCCGGGGTGCGGTTAGGAGCAGGGACGGCCGTGGCGGTCGCGGCAGTGCTGATCGGGGCGTGCGCAGCCCCGCCGCACCCGGCAGCAGCCGAACCCGTGGACTGCGCCGTGGCCAAGTGTGTGGCGCTGACCTTCGATGACGGGCCGTCGCCCTATACCGACCGGCTGCTGCAGATCTTGAACGACGCGGGCGCGCGCTCGACGTTCTTCCTGATCGGCAACAAGGTGGCGGCCGACCCGGCGGGAGCCCGGCGGATCTCCGAGGCAGGTATGGAGATCGGCAGTCACACCTGGGAACACCCGAACATGACCACGATTCCCGCCGCCGACGTGCCCGCGCAGTTCTCGAAGGCCACCGACGCGATCCGGGCCGCCACCGGTGTCACCCCCACACTGTGGCGCCCGCCCGGCGGCCTCACCGATGATGCGGTCAATGCGCAGGCCGCGGCGGCCGGGCAGGCCGCCATTCTGTGGGACGTCATCCCGTTCGACTGGATCAACGACGCCGACACCAACGCCACCCGCTACATGCTGATGACTCAGATCAAGCCCGGTTCGGTGGTGCTGTTCCATGACACGTACTCGTCCACCGTCGATCTGGTGTACCAGTTTCTTCCGGTGCTCAAGGCCAATGGCTACCACGTGGTGACGGTCAGCCAGCTGCTCGGCCCGCGCGCACCGGGCAGCGTGTACGGGGGCCGGGAGAACGGCCCACCGGCCAACGACCTGCGCGACATCCCGCCCGCCGACATCCCGGGTCTGCCGGCCACGCCGTCGCCGCCGCCGATGCCGAACCTGCCGATCACCGACATCGCCGGGGCGAATTCGGGGGGACCCAACAACGGGGCGTGAGCCTACGGGATGAGACCGGCCAGAATCCCGCCCAGATCCGGGAGGCTGGCGTCGGGGTCGAATACCGCGCCGACGTCGACCACGGACGTCAGGTCTAGGCCCGATGTCAGGACACCGGGATCGAGCATCGCACTCACGTCGTGGATGAGGCTGCTGGGATCGAACGCCACGGCTGCGTCGGCTGCGGCGGCGAACTGCGGGCTATCGAAGCTGGGCGCGATCTGCGACCACAGATAGGCCAACAGCAATGCCCCCGGGAACACCACGAACAATCCGACGCCCCAGAGCAGTGGACCGATCAGGGGAAGCTCTTCGATTGCTCCGACGAGATCTAGCCAGGCGGCGGACCCGGCGTCGGGATTGAACAGGTCGGCCCAGAACATTTGCCAGAACTCGGGATCGAGTAGCGCCAGGGTCGCCTCGCTTGTCGCCGCGTCAGCCCACGTGCCGCCGACCAGGCCGGCAAGATCACCGGGGACTTCGGCCGCGGCGAGAGCAACGGCGGGCGGGTGCGCAGCGGGTGCGGCTATCGGCGTGACAGAGATCAGACCGCCACCGAGCACGGCGACCCCGGCCGTGACAAAGGGACGCAGTGTTGGTCGCATGGTCAGCTCCTTCGAGCGGTTCCGCCTCATGATGTTGGGAACACAACGACATGCTCGCTCGCCGGAGCCGCGACGGCCTCAGTGGTGCACTACTGCATCTGCGACTCTTGACACTTTGACACAAAAAACTATTCTTTGTGTCAAGCGAGCCGAGGAGGCCACATGACAGCAGTGACCAGCAACGTCACCAGCATTGCCCCGACCGCTCGCATACGGCCCGAGGTCATGGCCCAGTTCCGCCGGCACTCCGGCAGCGTGCTGTCGGGCCTGTTCGGTGCCGCGGCCTTCGACGAGGTGGCGTTGGTGCCGGTGGCCGCCGCGGTCGACAAGACCGGTCGCTTCGAACGCAACTTCACCGACCGCGCGATCCGCAGCGGATTCTCTGCGCTGCTTGCCATCTGGGGTGACGCCGAGGACCGCGCCGCGGAAGGTGAACGCCTCAAGCGGATGCATCGCGACGTGCACGGCCACGGCAAGGGGGAGTTCGCCGACGTCCGCTACAGCGCACTGAACCCACGCCTGTGGAACTGGATCGCGATCAGCGGCATGTTCGTGACGCTCAATTCGTTCACCCCCGTCACCGGAATCGCCTGGAATGACGCCGAACGGGAAGCGGCCTACCAGCAGCTGATCGAGGCTTTTGGGGCCCTTGAGCTGCCCGGCAAATCCGGCAAGTTCCCCGCCACCTATGCCGCGGCCGCCGCCTACTACGACGACATGGTGCACACCGACCTGGCGGCCAACCCCTTCTTGGATCGCGTCACCGCAGGTCTGGGCCGGTTGCCGCTGCCTTCGGCGTTGCCGGCGCCGGTTCGGGCCGCGGCCGCTCCGCTCTGGTCGGTCCTGAGCGCCGGGGCCGGCCGGGTGGTGAAGATCTGCTCGTTCGGGATCATGCACCCGGGCGTGCGGGAGCTGACCGGCTTCCGGTGGGAACCGCGCCACGACGCCGAATTCGCCTTCTACACCCAGCTTGTGCAGATGGCGTGGCGGGTGCTGCCGGATCGGGTGGTGCTGGTGCCGCTGGCGTACAACCGGATGCAGTACGAGAAGCTGGTCAAGATGCACCGCTCGGTCGCGCTGGACTCCTTCGCGCCGCCGGCCGGCTGTCCGATGCGATGACACCCCGATGACGCCGCGACGCAGCACCGCCAGCCCCGCCGAGCAGGAGGAGGCCATCCTCAAAGCGGCCGCCGAGGAAGTCGGTCTGGTGGGGGTGGGGCGCGCGAGCCTTGACGTGATCGCCCGCCAGGCGGGTGTCAGCCGCAGCACGCTCTACCGGCGCTTTCCGACCCGTGACGTGCTGATCACCGAGCTCGGCCGCCGTGCCTTCGACAATGCGATGCTCCAGCTGCGCACCGTGGCGGTGGACTCCGGCCCGCAGAACGCCGCTGTCGCGGCGTTTCGTGCCGGCCTGCGGGTGCTCACCTCCGACCCGGTGGTGCGCAAGCTGCTGCGCCTGGACGCCGGTGTCCCGACGCTGGCCGGGATGTACCAGGAGGTCGAGGTGTTCCTCGACAGCGCATCGCGGGCCATGGCCAAGGCGCTGCGCGCCGCCGGGGCCACCATGCCCGATGACGAGTTGGTGGCCGCCGCCGAAGTGCATGTGCGCCTGGCCGCCTCGATCGCTCAGGTGCCCACGTCGGTGCTCGACCCGGGCGACGAGCAGGCGGTCAGCGCGTACGCGAGAAAGTTTCTGGCCCCGCTGATCTGGTAGTCGCCGGAGCCGCGCCCAGCAGGATCACCACCGCGGCCGACGCCAGCGAAAAGCCGCCCACCACCCACAGCGAGGCGTGGGGACCACCGGTCAGGTCGTTGAGCCATCCGGTGACATAGGGGCCGCCGAAGCCGCTGATGTTGCCCAGCGAATTGATCAGCGCAATACCGCCGGCCGCCGCGGCCCCGGTGAGAAAAGTCGAGGGCAACGCCCAGAAGACCGGCATGGCGCACATGATCGAACACGTGGTCAGTGTGATCGCGACCATCGCCAGATACGGGTTGGCCATGTAGAGCGCCGCGGGGGTGCTCACCCCGCCGATGATCGCCGGGATCGCCACATGCCAGACGCGTTCGCCGGTCCGGTCGGCGTGGCGGGCCCAGAACACCATCACGATCGCCGCGATGGCGTAGGGGATGGCGGTCACCAGGCCACGCCCGATGATGCCCAGATGGCTGCCGTACTGCTGCTGAAACCCCGCGACGATCGTCGGCAGGAAGAACCCGACGGCATACAGCCCGTAGACGATGCCGAAGTAGATGAATGCCAGCGCCAGCATCCGCGGATGGGTGAGCGCCTTGCGCAGCGGCCAGTGCGCAGCGCCCTCCGCCGTCGCCCGCTCCGCCTCCAGCGTGCTCTGCAGCCACTGCCGTTCGTCGGCGTCGAGCCAACGAGCCTGGGCTGGACGGTCGGTCAGGTAGAACCAGCACGCGATCGCCAAGGCCACAGCCGGAAGTCCCTCGACCAGGAACATGAAACGCCACCCGGCCAGCCCGAGAACCCCGTGGCCCCAGTCGATCACCAGTGCCGAGAGCGTGGAACCGACAGCGGTCGACACCGGGACCGCCACCATGAACAGCGATACCGCCCAGGCACGCTGCTTGGCCGGAAACCACAACGTCAGGTACAAGATGATGCCCGGAAAGAAGCCGGCCTCGGTCACCCCGAGCAGGAATCGCAGCACCACCAGGGTGTGCGCGTTGGGCACGAAAGCGATTGCGGTGCTGACCATTCCCCAGGTCAGCATGATCCGGGCCAGCCAGCGCCGGGCGCCGAACCGGTGCAGCGCGATGTTGCTGGGCACTTCCAGGAACAGGTAGCCGAAGAAGAAGATCCCCGACGCGAACCCGAACATGGTTGCGCTCAGGCCCAGCTCGGCATTCATGCCGTTGGGCCCGGCGAACCCGATGTTGACCCGGTCCAGATAGTTGATGAAATAGAGCAGCGCCAGAAACGGGATGAGCCGGCGCGTCACTTTCGTGATCGTCGACCGGCCCAGCTCCGATACGGCGGACTCAGGATTCATCCGCGGCGGCGGGTCAGTCCTTCACCTTGGCCATGGCCAGCACGTCGAGGCGGCGGTCCAACTCTGCCTCCGACAGGTTGTCGCCGATCAAGCCGCGATCGATCACCGTCTGGCGAATGGTCTTGCGCTCCTTGAGGGCCTGCTTGGCCACCGCGGCGGCTTCCTCGTAGCCGATCGCGGAGTTCAGCGGGGTCACGATCGACGGGCTGGACTCGGCCAGCTCGCGCAGGTGCTCTTCGTTGGCCACCAGACCGACGATGCAGCGCTCGGCGAACAGGCGAGAGACGTTGGACAGCAGCGTGAAGGACTCCAGCATGTTGCGGGCCATCATCGGGATGTAGACGTTGAGCTCGAAGGCGCCACTGCCACCGCCCCAGGCGATCGCCGCGTCGTTGCCGATCACCTGGGCCGCCACCTGGGTGACCGCCTCGGGCAGCACGGGATTGACCTTGCCCGGCATGATCGAGCTGCCCGGCTGCAGGTCGGGCAGCTGAATCTCGGCCAGGCCGGTCAGCGGGCCCGAGCCCATCCAGCGGATGTCGTTGGCGATCTTGGTCAGCGACACCGCGATGGTGCGCAACGCGCCGGATGCCTCGACCAGGCCGTCACGCGCCGCCTGTGCCTCGAACGAGTTGGCCGCGGTGCGCAGCTCGGTCAGGCCGGTCTCGGCCACCAGCACCTCGACCACCTTGGCGCCGAAGCCGTCGGGGGCGTTCAGGCCGGTGCCGACGGCGGTGCCGCCGATCGCCAGCTCGCCGAGGCGGGGCAGCGTGGCCTGCACGCGCTCGATACCGGCGGCGATCTGGCGGGCGTAGCCGGAGAACTCCTGGCCCAGCGTGACCGGGACGGCGTCCATCAGGTGGGTGCGGCCCGACTTCACCACGGTGCGCCACTGCGCGGCCTTGTCGGCCAGCGCGTCATGCAGCACCTGCAGCGACGGAATCAGGTGGCGCACCGCGGCCTCGGTGGCCGCGATGTGGGTGGCGGTCGGGAAGGTGTCGTTGGACGACTGCGACATGTTCACGTCGTCGTTGGGGTGCACCGTCACGCCGTTGGCCGCCGCGATCGAGGCGATTACCTCGTTGGTGTTCATGTTCGAGCTCGTGCCCGAGCCGGTCTGGAACACATCGATGGGGAACTGGTCGTCGTGCTTGCCGTCGGCGATCTCGGCGGCGGCGGCCTTGATGGCGGCGGCCTTCTCCGGAGCCAGCAGGCCCAGGTCGGCGTTCACCTGCGCACAGGCGCTCTTGAGCAGGCCGAGCGCCCGGATCTGGGTGCGCTCCAGGCCACGCCCGGAGATGGGGAAGTTCTCCACCGCGCGCTGGGTCTGGGCGCGCCACAAGGCGGTCACCGGCACCCGGACCTCGCCCATGGTGTCGTGTTCGATGCGGTATTCGATCTCGCTCATAGCTTTTCCGGTCCTCGCTTGACGGTCAGGGCAGGGGATAGGCGGCGTGAGAGTCGCCGGTGAAGTCGACGGCCGAGTACTCGTTGAGCTTCGACAGCCGGTGGTAGGCCTCGATCATCCGGACGGTGCCGGACTTGGAGCGCATCACGATCGATTGGGTGGTGCAACCGCCGGGGTAGTAGCGAACACCCTTGAGCAGGTCACCATCGGTGACACCGGTGGCACAGAAGAACACGTTCTCGCCGGAGACCAGGTCCTCGGTGGTCAGCACCGCATCCAGGTCGTAGCCCGCGTCGATGGCCTTCTGCCGCTCGGCGTCATCGGTGGGCGCCAGCTGCGCCTGGATCGCCCCGCCCATGCAGCGGATCGCGGCCGCGGCGATGATCCCCTCCGGGGTCCCGCCGATACCGGCCAGCATGTCGGTGCCCGAGTCCGGCCGGCACGCAGAGATGGCGCCCGCCACGTCGCCGTCGGTGATCAGGCGGATGCGCGCCCCGGTGGCCCGCGCGTCGGCGATCAGCTGGGCGTGCCGGGGCCGGTCCAGGATGCACACCGTCATATCGCGGGCCGTCAGGCCCTTGACCTTGGCGACCGCGGCGATGTTGTCCGCGATCGGCTTGGTGATGTCCAGGACGTCCGCGGCTTCGGGGCCGACGGCGATCTTGTTCATGTAGAACACCGCCGACGGGTCGAACATGGCGCCGCGCTCGGCCACCGCCAGCACCGAGATCGCGTTGGGCATGCCCTTGCTCATCAAGGTGGTGCCGTCGACGGGGTCGACCGCGAAGTCGCAGTCGGGACCGTCGCCGTTGCCCACCTCTTCGCCGTTGTAGAGCATCGGCGCGTGGTCTTTCTCGCCCTCGCCGATCACCACGACGCCGCGCATGGACACCGAGTTCACCAGTTCACGCATCGCGTCGACGGCCGCGCCGTCGCCGCCTTCCTTGTCGCCGCGGCCCACCCAGCGGCCGGAAGCCATGGCTCCTGCCTCGGTCACCCGCACCAGCTCCAAGGCCAGGTTGCGGTCTGGGGCTTCGCGTCGCGTTGGTCCCGTCATGCCAGTCACGGCTGATGATTCTCCCAGAGCCAGATCGGCACTGTTGAGCTGGGATACTGGGTCCCGTGACCACAGAGCCCCAACCGGCGCCCAAGCCCGCCAAACCACGCATCCTGCAGGACTGGCGCGACATGATCTGGTCGCTCATTCCCCTGGTCCTGGCCTGCGTCGCGCTGGCCGGCCTGGCCGGAACCTGCGCTTTTCGGCCCGGTGGGGTCACCGCGGGCCCGGTACCCGCCTATGACGCCACCGCCGCGCTGACCGCGGACGCGCAGACGTTGGGGTTCCCGGTGCGCCTGCCGAAACTGCCCGAGGGCTGGCAACCCAACTCCGGCACCCGAGGCAGCATCACCGACGGGCGCACCGACTCCGCGGGTCAGCGGCTGCGGGCGGTCACCTCGCGGGTCGGCTACATCAGCCCGTCGGGCAGGTACATCAGCCTGACGCAGAGCAACGCCGACGAGGTCCCACTGGTCGCCTCGATCAGTCCCGGGCTGCACCCCACCGGAGCCGAGGACGTCGACGGCACCCGTTGGGTGGTCTACGGGGGCGACGGCGATCCGGTGTGGACCACTCGGCTGGCCGGAAAGTCGGGGGCGGCCCAGCTCGCCATCACCAGCGCCGGTGACCAGGAAACGTTCCGCACTCTGGCGGCCGCCGTGCAGTCCCAGCCGCCGCTGCCGGCAACGCGCTAGGCGCCAAGCGCCGTCCGCTTAGTCCGCGCTGGCCCGAGACAGGAAACGTGGCAGCGGGATTCGCCGGCGTGGCGTGGGATCTTCGTCGGGTCGCTGCATCTCCACCCCGTGGTAGACCGCCAGATACACGTCGATGGTGGTGACGATGATGATCATCAGCACCGGACCGATCACGATGCCCCAGAAGCCGAACATGCTGATTCCGGAGAAGACCGCCAGCAGCATCAGCGCCGAGTTGAGCCGGGCATCACGTGGCACCAGCATGGGGCGCAGGAAGTTGTCGATGTTGGTCACCACGATGAGGTGGAAGAAGAACACGAACAACCCGCCGGGGACGTTGCCGAACAAGGCCATGCCGATGCCGAACGGCATGGTGACGATGCCGCCGCCGAGCGGGATGATCGACAGCGCGGTCAGCAGGATCGCAAAGATGAAGAAGGCCTGGTGAAAGCCGGCGATGTAGATGGATGCGGCGCCGCTGAGCCCCTGGCAGAACGCGATCACGAACTGTCCGCCGACGGTGCCGCGCACCATCGAACCCATCTTGGCCAGGTACAGGTCGGTGGCTTCGGCGCCCAGCGGGTTGAGCCGGCCGATCAGGGTGTGCAGCTCTTCGCGGTGGGTCAGCATCGCCAGGAACACGTACAAGAAGATGATCGCCGAGGTGATCGCGCCGACCACGCCGCCAACGGCGCCCTGCAGCACGTGCAGCAGGAGTTCGCCGCCCTTCTGTGCCACCGTGACCATGGCGTGGCGCAGTGACTCCATGGTCACCTCGACATGCACGAACGGCAGCCGGGCCAACGTGCCGTTGACGAATTTCAGTGCCTTGTCGCCCAGCACGGTGGGGTCGGTGGCCTGCACCCACTCGGCGACTTCACCTGCGGTGCGGGAGATCTGCGCCACCGCCAGGAAAACCGACACACCGACCGGAACGATCACCGCGAACAGCGCTGTCAGCAGCGTGACGGTGGCCGCTAACCCGGTGGGCAGCCGCCGTCCCAGCAGACGAAACAGCGGTGTGAACAGGTAGGCGCCCACCGCGGCCACCACGATCAGCACGAAGTAATCGCGCAGGAAATACGCGCCGAACGCCAGCGCCAGGACGGTGAAGACGGCCAACGCGCGCCGTTGAGTGGGGGTGAATTCGGCGTTCACGGGCGCGGCTCATTCCATTTGTCGGCGATAGCCCGCCAGGGGTCGGCGAACTGCTGTCCACTGCGGTGATAGGGGGCACGGCTTTGTAATACTCTGCGGGCCAACGGCGCCACCATCCGCAGCAGTCCTCGCAGCGCTCCGGCCCGCGTGGCCGTCTCGGCCAGCATGTCCGGCCAGGAGTGATGCTGAAAGCCCAAGGCTTCTTGGGCGCGGCCCGAATCCATCCAGTCGGTGGTGAACCAGTCCTCATCGTGGTCGGGATTGCCGGGCAACCCGGGGGGCAGACCGTTGACCAGCCCCATGGCAGCGGCCACGGTCGGTGCGATGTCGCCCTGAATCTGGCGGTGCGAATCGTCGCCACCGATCAGCAGGGTTTCGCCGCTGACGGGCGCGGTGGTGGCCGCGACGAAAGCGGAAGCGACATCGCGGACATCGACGGTCTGCAGCCTGCCGTCGGTGGGAAGCAACTGCTCGAAATACAGATTGTCGAGCTTCATATAGGCGCCGGGATCGACGGTGATCACCCCGCCCAGTCGCAGGATCACCCAATCCAGCGGTGAGGCGCGCACCAACTGTTCGGCCTGCAGCTTCTGATCGCCATAGACGTCGGCGGGATGCGTCGGGGTATCGGCGGTCAGCACGCCCGAGACCGTGTACGGGTTGCGTGACCCGTACACCGCGATGCTGGAGGCCTGCACGAAGCGGGAGGGGGCGGCGGCGGCCGCCAGCAGATGGCCGGTGGCATCGACATTGACGCGGCGCGCCACGTCACGGCGGGAGTAGATGAACGGCGGTATCACCGCGGCAAGGTGGATGATCGCCGCGGGACGAACGGAGTCGACCAGGCTGGCCACTGCTGCCGCATCGGTCAGATCGGCGTAGCGCACCTGCACCGCCGGCGGCAGGGCTGCGGCCGCCTTACGGTTGGCCGCGTTGTCGAGGTCGGTGGCGACGACGCTGCGACCGTCGGCCGCCAACTGCCGCACCACCGCTGACCCGACAAGGCCGAATGCACCTGTGACCAGAACTGCGTTCATGAGCCTCCTTGGATGTTGATTTTGCATTAAACAAATCAACCGTGTGGCGCTGCGGGCCTATTCTTTTCCGATCGGGTGAAATCCCGGATCGGCGGCGTGACGATGGGCGCGACAATCAGGTGCCAGGGGCAGTGATTCCATGACCACGTGCATCTCGTGCGCCACCGAATTGCAGCGCAGCGCCAAGTTCTGTTCCGAATGCGGCGCATCGGTCGCGGCGCCCGCGCCCGCCGAATACAAGCAAGTCACGGTGTTGTTCGCCGACGTGGTCCATTCGATGGACCTTGCCGCTGAGGTGGGCGCGGAGCGGTTGCGCGAGATCATGGCCGAGCTGTTCGACCGGTGTAACTCCGTGGTGCGGCGGTATGGCGGCCGGGTGGAGAAGTTCATCGGCGACGCGGTCATGGCGGTGTTCGGTGTGCCGCTGGCGTTGGAGGACCACGCGGTGCGGGGATGCCTGGCGGCGTTGGAGATTCAGCAGCAGGCCCAGCAGCTGGCCACGGAGCTGTCCCACGCCGACGGTGTAGACCTGGCGCTGCGGGTGGGACTGAATTCCGGTCAGGTGGTTGCCGGAGAACTCGGCTCGGCCGCGCAGAACTACACGGCTATCGGCGAGGAGGTCGGTTTCGCGCAGCGGATGGAGTCTGTTGCGCCGCCCGGCGGCGTGATGCTCAGCGAATCGACTGCCCGGCTGGTGCACCATGTCGCGGTACTGGGCGAGCCCGAGCTGGCCCGGATCAAGGGCGCCGATGAGCCGGTGCCGGTGCGGCGGCCGCTGGGGATGTCCCCTGAGCGCCGGCACCAGCAGCGTCATGATGCGCTGCTGGTGGGTCGGTCCTGGGAGATGGGGGCGCTGCGGGGCATTTTGGATGAGGCGATCGCGGGCACCGGCTGTGTCGTCGGGGTCGCCGGTCCGCCGGGTATCGGCAAGAGCCGCATCGCCCGCGAAGTCAGTGCCGCAGCTCGCAGTCGCGGTGTTGACGTCTTCGCCGTCTACTGCGAGTCCCATGCGCGCGAGATCCCTTTCCACACCGCGACTTCGCTGCTGCGCACCGCGCTCGGGATCGCCGATCTTGATGATGCGGCGGCGCGAGCTCGAGTCGAGGAGAGCGCTCCTGGCGCGGATCCGGAGGACTTGCTGCTCTTGGAGGATCTGCTCGGAATTCGGGGTGGGGCCGAGTTGTCGGCCATCGACCCCGATGCGCGGCGGCGCCGGGTGACCCGGTTGGTCAACCTGGTCTCGCTGGCACGTACCACCCCCGCGGTCTACGTGATCGAGGACGCGCATTGGATCGATGAGGTCAGCGACGCACTGCTGGCGGACCTGCTGAGCGTGACCTCGCAGACCCCCTCGCTGGTGCTGGTCACCTACCGGCCCGAATACCACGGGGCGCTGAGCCGCACGGCGAGCTCGCACACCATCAACCTGGGGCCGCTGAGTGCATCCCAGACCGCCCAACTTGCCGTGGATCTGGTCGGCTCAGACCCGTCGGCGGCGCCCCTGCGCGAACGGCTGGCCGAGAGGGCCGCGGGCAACCCGCTCTTTGCCGAGGAGATGGTGCGCGACCTGGCCGAACGCGGTGTGCTGACCGGCTCGCCCGGAAACTATTCCTGCGCGGTCGATCACGCCGATCTCGTGGTGCCGGCAACGGTGCAGGCCACCATCGCCTCCCGCATCGACCGGCTCGACCCGGCGGTTAAGCGGACCCTGCAGGCCGCCGCGGTGATCGGGCTGCGGTTCGACGCCGACCAGTTGGCGTTGCTCGATGGCCAGGCCCGGGTGGAGCCCCTGCTCGCCGCGGAACTCATCGATCGAGTCAGGCTCGCCCCGCGCGCCGAATATGCGTTTCACCACCCGCTGATCCGCATCGTCGCCTATGAATCCCAGCTCAAGGCCAAACGCGCCGCGCTGCATCGGCAGTTGGCCGCCGCGATCGAAGAACACCACGCCGATGCCCTCGATGAGAATGCCGCGTTGATCGCCGAGCATCTCGAGGCGGCTGATGATCTGCCGGCAGCATTCGGCTGGCACATGCGCGCCGGGGCGTGGGCGCAGAACCGCGATATTCGCGCCGCGCGCCTGAGCTGGGAACGCGCCCGAGCGGTCGCCGACCGGTTGCCCATCAACCACCCTGGCCGATCTGCCATGCGTATCTCCCCGCGAACCCTGTTGTGCGGCAGCACCTCGTGGGTCAGCGGCACGGTCGCCGACACCGGATTCGATGAACTGCGCGAACTGTGCACGGCGGCCGGCGATCAGGTATCGCTGGCAATCGGCATGGCAGGGCTGATGACGACCCTGATCTTCCACAGTCGCTACGTGGACGCGTCCCGGGTGGCCTCGGATTGCGTCCGCCTGCTGGAGTCCATCGGGGACCCGGACCTCATGGTGGCGCTGGCGATCGCGCCGGGCAACATCAAGGTCCAGGCCGGCGAGGCGGTCGAGTGTCTGCGGTTGGCCGAACGCATCATCGAGCTGGCGCGATACGCATCGACAATTGGTCCGGGGAGTCGGCCGGCATGGCGTCGGCGATCCGCCGTGCCCGCTCCCAGCTGCCTCGCGCGGCGACCAGGTCCCGATTGGTGGACCAGGCGCCGGCACGCATGTGCCAGGAATATGCCGCGTGCAGGTCACCTGCCGCCTGCAGATGTTCGGCGATCAGTGCCGCGTTGTCGTCCACCGATGCGGGGGCGCCCTGCTCGATGGCGGCGGCGAGTTTCCGGTGCCAGTTGGCCCGATCCGATCTGAGTTGCGATTCGTAGGCCACCGCGCGAATCAACGGATGCCGAAACGCGTATTCGGCGCCGGGGGTGAATCGGACCTGATCGATCAGCTCGGCGTGCAGCAGGTCATCGAGATCGGGATCGACGCCCAGTGCGGGCAGTAGTTGGGCGTCGAAGCGGGCACCGATCACCGCGGCCGCGCTCAATGTTCGTTTTGCTCTGCCGGGGAGCTTGTCGATGCGGGCCTCGATGGTCGCCTGCACCGTGGCGGGCACCGTGACATCGGTGGCCGCACTGTGGCAGAGGTAGCGGCCGTGTTCGCCCGTCAACGTCCCGCGCTGGGCCAGCTCGCGCACCATCTCTTCGGCGAAGAACGGATTTCCGGCTGCCCGCCCAGCGATGATCGCCGCCAGCTCGGTCACCGAGGGATGCGGTCCAAGCAGTTGCCCCATCAGTGACGTGATGTCCGAATCATCGAGTGGGGCAAGAACTATGCGCTGGGTGGAGGGCAACTGCGTCAGCGCTCCGCGGTACTCGGGTCGATAGGTGATCAGCGCCATCGATGAGGTGTGGGAGACCACCGCCAGAAAATCGGCGATCAGTGACTCGCTGACGACGTCCATCCAGTGGGTGTCCTCGATGACGAACAGCGTGGGTTCGGTGCGGGCCAAGGACGCGGCATTGATCAGCGCGGTCAGCTTGCTGCGGCGGGTGTCGGGCTCCCAATAGGGTAGTTCGGTGTCCGCGTCGGCGATGCCCAACACGTCATCGAGCAGCAGCAGGTCTTGGGGATCGGTATGGCGAACCCGTTCGCGCACCCGCCTGCGGGCGTCCTCGCCGCGCTGATCGGCCACGCCGATGCTGGCCCGCAGCAGCGTCGAGACCGCGTGGAACGGCAGGTCGCTGGCGTGTGACTCGCAGAAGGTCCACACCACGTCGATTCCGCGGGCTGCCGCGGCCGCAGCAGCCTCCCGGGCCATCCGGCTTTTGCCGATGCCCGGTGCCCCCACCACGGTGGCCACACCGCCGCGCCCCTCGATCGCACGATCCAGCATCGCCTCCACGGCGGCCAGCTCCCCGCGCCTGCCGATCAGAACCGACTCGGCGCGCCGGACCGCGCGACGCCGCTCGGCCATGCCCAACAGCTGGCGGGCGGGCACGCGTTGTTCGGTGCCCTTGATCTGCACCAGTTCGACCGCCCCCAGCGATGCCGTGCCGTCGACGAGCCTGGCCGTCGAAGCGCTGAGCATGATCCCGCCCGGCGGGGCGACCGACTCCATCCGCTGGGCCATGCCGACTTGCTCGCCCACGGCTGCGTAGCCGAACTGTCCCGAGCCGATCCCGCCCGCGATCACCTCGCCGGAGTTCAGCCCGACCCGCAACCGCAGTTCGATGCCGTCCTGCCGGCCGACGTCGGCGCCGACGCCGGCCGCCTCCTGCTGAACCTCCAGGGCCGCCAGGCAGGCCCGCGCGGCGTGATCTTCCAGGGCGATAGGGGCACCGAACACCGCCATGATCCCGTCGCCGGTCCACTGGGTGATCGTGGCGCCGTAGCGGCGCACCACTGCCGCGCAGCGGTCGGCGAGGGCCGCCATGATCTCGCGCAGGCGCTCGGCACCCACCGTCGTGGCGATCTCCATCGAATGCACCACGTCGGCGAAGAGCACCGTCACCTGTTTGTATTCGGCCGGTGAAGGGGCAGCCACAGCGGGCGTCCCACACTCGTGGCAGAACTTGAAGTTCGTGGGCAGCCGCGTGCCGCAGGAGCCGCACACCAGGGCCGGCAGCTCCGGGGGCGGCCCCACGCCGTTCACGTGGCTATCGTGTCACCGTTGGCCCACGGCTGGATAGCGCCTTTCGCGAAGAGGCGGCGCTACTCCGGATGCGGCTCGGCGACCACGGTCGCCAGGTGCGGATGCGCTTCGGCCTTGACCTGTTCGAAAAGCTTCTTGTAGTACGGCAGGCAATCGGCCATGGCCTGCTCGGTGGTGAACAGCGGCTGGTAACCGAGGTCGCGTCCGGCCTTGTCGATCGAGAAGTAGTTGTCCAGGTAGAGCCGTTCCACCGGGCCGGGCTCCAGCGGCGGCTTGGGCAGCCCGAACCGGAAGTGCAGCCACTGCCACACCGCCATGATGTCGCGAACCATCCGGCCGGAAACCCGGATCCGGGGCCAGGGCTCACCGCACGCCGTCACCACCGGGCGGGCGAACTCGAACATGTTGATCGGTTCACCGTCGTTGATGAAGTAGGCCTGGCCGGGCGCCGAGCCGCCGGGCACCAGATGCTGCGCGGCCAGGATGAAACCGTGGATCAGGTTGTGCACGTAGGAGTTGTCCAGCTTGGCGTGTTTGCCGCCGACCAGGACCTTCACCTGACCGGCGACCACTCTTTCGAACAGGATGCGGAACATGGTCTGGTCACCGTTGCCCCAGATCCCCGAGGGGCGGATGGAGCAGGTCAACATCCCGTCCACACCGTTCTCACCCAGAACGAACTTCTCGGCCACCACCTTGGTCTCGGTGTAGAGGTCGTTGAACTTGGTGGTGTAGGCCATGGTCTCGTTACCGCCCGAGATGGCCTTGCCGCCCATCACCACGCTGTTGGATGCGGTGTAGACGAACCGCTTCACCCCGGCCCGTTGCCCGGCCTGGACCAGGTTCTTGGTGCCGTCGACATTGACCGCGAAGCTGCGGCGGCGGATCTCGTCGGTGACCTTTGCGCCGCCCTGCAGATCGATCAGCGCGGCGGTGTGGAACACCGTGTCGATACCGGCGACCGCCGCCGCCACCGTCGCCGGGTCGCAGATGTCGCCCTCGAGCTTCTCCAGGTTGGGGTGGTCGGGCAACGACGACGGTGCGCGGTCGAAGGACCGTACCTGGTAGCCCCGCTCCAGCAGGGTCTTCACGAAATTGGTTCCGACGAATCCGGAGCCTCCGGTGACCAGTACCCGGCCCAGTTCAGTAGTCAGTGATGGATCACCCATCGGGCGAGCATAACTGAACGTGTTTCAGTTCTTGTGTTCGAAGTCACGCCTCGGCGTCGTCGCCGGGTGCGGCGTCCAGGGCTTCGCGCACTCGGCGGCGGGCCCCGGCCAGGTGCTCTTCGCATCGTTTGGCCAGCTGCTCGCCGCGTTCCCACAGGCTCAGCGACGCGTCGAGATCCAGCCCGCCCTGTTCCAGTCGCTGCACCACATCAATGAGCTCGTCTCGGCACTGCTCGTAGCCGAGCTCACTAACGGGTGTCACCGGATCGGTGTGCTCAGCTGCCATCGCCGAGTCCTTCAAGACGTCGTCCTTCACGAAGTCGCCCCTCACTGGTCGCTGCAACGGCCCCGTCGGCCACCCGGATGCGCAACCGGGTACCGGCCGCCGCGTCCTCGACCGACCGCAGGACGTGCGGCCCGCCGGCGCCGACAGTCTGGACCACCGCGTAGCCACGCGCCAGTGTCGCGGCCGGGCCCAGGGTAGCCAGGCGCGCCGACAGATGCCCCACCCGTTCGCTCTGTTGGTCGATCAGCCGGGTGACGTCGCGGCGCACCGCCGCCAGGGCGCGCCGCACCTGCTCGCCGCGCTCGGTCAGCGCGCGCAGCGGGTCGGCCAGCACCGGGCGGCTGCGCAGCTGGGTAAGCAGGCGTTCCTCGCGCACCACCCAGTGCCGCACGGCGTGCGCGCTGCGCCGCCTCAGGTCATCGACCAGCGCCTGCTCGGCGGCGGCGTCGGGCACGATGCGCTTCGCCGCATCGGTGGGGGTGGCCGCGCGCAGGTCGGCCACCAAGTCGCACAGCGGGCTGTCGGGTTCATGGCCGATGGCGCTGACCACCGGGGTGCGGCACGCGGCGATCGCCCGGCACAAGGTCTCATCGGAGAACGGCAGCAGGTCCTCGACGCTGCCGCCGCCGCGGGCCAGCACGATCACCTCCACGCCCGCGTCGGCGTCCAGCTCACGCAGCGCCTCGACCATCTGGGCCACGGCGGTCGGGCCCTGGACGGCGGTGTTGCGCACCGTGAAGCGCACCGCCGGCCAGCGGGTGCCGGCCACGGTCATGACGTCGTGCTCGGCGGCGCTGGCCCGCCCGGTGATCAAACCGATGGTGCCGGGCAGAAACGGGATCGGCCGCTTGAGCCGGGCGTCGAACAAGCCCTCGGCATCCAGCAGCCGGCGCAGTCGTTCGATACGGGCCAGCAGTTCGCCGATGCCCACCGCACGGATCTCGGTCAGGCGCAGCGAGAAGGTGCCTCGTGCGGTGTAGAAGTTGGGTTTGCCGCACACCACCACCTGGGTGCCCTCGGTCAGCTTGACCGGGGCGCCGGCCACCAGCTCGGGGCTGCACGTCACCGTCAGCGACATGTCCGCGGCGGGGTCCCGCAAGACCATGAATACCGTCCGCACGCCCGGACGCAGGTTGATCTGGGTCAGCTGACCCTCCACCCACACCGAACCCAGCCGGTCGATCCAGCCCTTGACCCGGATGGCGACCGCGCGGACCGGGAACGGGTTCTCGGCGGATTCACCCGGCGCGGGGGACGTCACTTCGCGGTGGTGCGGGTGATCCTGTTGGCCAGCAGCGTCTGAAACGGTGCGCGGGCCTTGGTGGCCTCTTCGTAGGCGAGCAGGGTCTCCAGCTCGTCCAGGCTCAGCGAGGCCAGCCGGGCCCGCAGCTGGGCCAGGGTCAGCGAGCCGTAGTCGAGTTCGTCGACCAGGTCGGGGGTCGGCACGTCGGAGTCCGCAGCGCTGCTTGGGGCGCTGTCGGCGACGGGCGGGGTGGCCCCGTCCTCGCTGAAGGAGTAGAGGGCGAATCGCCCCTCGGTACGCGCGCCGGCGTCGGCGTCATCGTCGAAGGTCGCGCCGGCCCCGTCGAAACCGTCCTCGACGTCGTCGTCATCGAAGGTTGCCCACTCCGGCTGCTCGTCCTTGGGGGGAAACAGTGACTCCAGGGTGGTGTCGCCCTTGTTGACCAGCTCGGCGACGCCCTGCTGCCAGCGCATCACCGCGTGCGCGGCCTGGCTGGCCAGCGTCATCGGGTAGGTCAGGATGGTTTGCGGCAGCTTCAGGGTCTCCTCGACCGCGACCGTTGCCGCGCCGACCAGAAGCCGGACTCCAAAGGGTGCAGGTGCCATGGCCCCCAGCCTGCCTTACCCGCCGGTCATCTCCAAGTATTTGGGTGCGTGGCCGCGAGCTGGCGGTCTCGCGTCGGCAGACCGTACGCTGGTTGCCATGCCGCCGACCGTCCATGTGGAGATCTCTTCCCGCCTCGGGGGGCCGGTTCCCGCCGGCCACGACGGTAAGCGGGTGCTGCTCGCGGAGCCGCGCGGCTACTGCGCGGGTGTGGACCGGGCCGTCGAGACCGTCGAGCGGGCGCTGGAGAAGCACGGCGCTCCCGTGTACGTGCGGCACGAGATCGTGCACAACAAGCACGTGGTGGACACCCTGACCAACGCGGGCGCGGTGTTCGTGCACGAGACCGACGAGGTCCCCGAAGGCGCGATGGTGGTGTTCTCCGCACACGGAGTGGCTCCCACGGTGCATGAGACCGCTGCCGAACGTGGTCTGCGGGTGATCGACGCGACCTGCCCGCTGGTGACCAAGGTGCACAACGAGGCCAAACGCTTCGCCCGGGACGGCTACGACATCCTGCTGATCGGCCACGCCGGCCACGAAGAGGTGGTCGGGATCATCGGCGAGGCACCCAACAACGTGCAGTTGGTCGACGGCTTAGATGCGGTAGCCGCGGTGACCGTCCGCGACGAGAACAAGGTGGTGTGGCTGTCGCAGACCACCCTCAGTGTCGACGAGACCATGCAGACGGTGGTCAAGCTGCGCCAGCGGTTCCCGAACCTGCAGGATCCGCCCTCGGACGACATCTGCTACGCCACCCAGAACCGTCAGACCGCGGTTAAGGCGATGGCGCCGGAGTGCGAGCTGGTGATCGTGGTGGGGTCACGCAACTCGTCGAACTCGTGCCGGCTGGTTGAGGTGGCCCTCGGTGCCGGTGCCCGCGCCGCGCACCTGGTCGACTACGCCGAAGACATCGACCCGGCGTGGCTGGCGCCCGAGGACGGCCCCGTGCAGACCATCGGCGTCACCTCGGGTGCGTCGGTACCGGAGATCCTGGTGCGCGGCGTGCTGGAGCGGCTCGGCGAGTACGGCTACGGGACGGTGTTCCCGGTGGCCACGGCCAACGAGACCTTGGTGTTCGCCCTGCCCCGCGAGATCCGCCCGAGCCGGCGCTAGCTGCACGCGGCGCCCGGGGCGCCACAGCGGTCAGTCCGTTCTCTGGGGGAGCCCTAACTCCGCGACGTCGGCCAGGGCGATCCGCGGGCTCGTCTCGTGCCTCGACAGGGGCCGCATGTAGTGCCAACCCTCGATCGTCAGCTTCGGCCGCTGGTCCTGGCCGCTGAACTCCTCCAGGAAATAGCGCAGGGTCTCACTGGTGGTGTGATCGACGAGGGGCACGCGCGAGCTCAGATGCAGCTGCACCGTCCGGGCATCCGGGGGAAGCTGCCCCAATTCCCGAATGACGTGGAACAGGTTGAAACAGACCAGGGAACCATCCAGGTACAGGTGGTAGGCGCCCTCGGTGAATTCCCGCTGTGTCACCGGGTTGCGGAAGAGACTGAGGAATCGACCGGAAAGGCTCGGCTCGGGGGAATCGGAGCCGGTGCGCGACGTGTGCCACAGGCTCTCCAACCACAGATTCAGGACCAATTTCACGGCGGTGCCGGCGAGCAGACCGATGAGCAGGTCCGTCGTGAGCGTCACGAGCAAGGTGATCACGAAGATGACGGCCTGCTCCGTTCCGACTCGTGCGACGTTGAGCCACACCGCCGGCCGACACAGTTTGTAGCCGATGAAGACCAGGACGGCGGCCAACACCGTCAGTGGGACCTTGTTGATCAGGTGGCTGAACAGCAGCACGAACATCAACAGGAAGCAGGCGTTGTAGAAGTTGGCCCACTGCGTGCGGCCCCCGCCCAGAATGTTGGCCGTGCTCTTGACCATGCCGGGGATGATGGTCAGCCCACCGAGCACGCTGGAGGCGACGTTGGAGGCTCCCATGGCCTGCAGCGTCCGATCCGGGTCGGAGCGGCGCCGAAAAGGATCGATTCTGTCGACGGCCGCGATGGTCGCCAGGGACTCGACACCGTCGATCAAGACCAGGGTGAGCACCACGTATCCCAGGGCCAGCCAGAGTCCGGGATGGGCGAACACCGTTCCGAACTGGGGCAGGACGATCCCGTCCATGATCGAACTGGGGACTTCGATCAGGTAGCGCTTGTCCAGTTTGAGGATGAAGACGCTGGCGAGCGTGCCCGCGAAGAAGACCCAGACCGGAGGCGGCAGCACCTTCAGCAGCCGCCCGGGCAGCGCAGTCAGGACGAAAAGTCCCGCCAGACAACCGACCCCCAGGATGAAGACCGGACGATTCATCGACCCGAGGTGGCGGGGAACTTCGGCCAGGATCGTCCAGAATTCGCGGCCCTCGAACTTCTCGCCCATGAACAGCGGGATCTGCTTGGCGATGATCATCAGGCCGATCGCGGCCAGCATGCCCTGAATCGCCGCGGCCGGGAAGATGGCGCTCAGCCGGGCCACCTTCAACTTGGCAAGGATCACCTGAACCACGCCCGCAAGGGCGATGGCGACCAGAACCAGGGGGTATCCGGCCGCGAGCAATTCGGATTCCGGGGCGCCCTTGCCGAGGTGGATCTGTCCCAGCGTGATCATGCTGGCGAACAGGACGGGTGCCAGTCCCGCCGCCGGGCCGCTGATGGTCACGTACGAGCCGCCCAGGAACGGCAGGACAAAACCGGCGATGATCGCCGACACGAGCCCGCAGATCGGCGGGGCGCCGGAGGTGATCGCAATTCCCATCGAGAACGGCAGCGAGATCAGGGCCACCGTGAAGCCCGACCGCAGGTCGTAGCGCCAATGCTTCAGGCCGGCCAGGCCATTGCGGGGCTTTTCGGTCGGAACGGTCGGGGTGTGTTGCATGAATCAGCTTTCTCGGCAGCGGCTAAAAGCATTTTCGGTAAAGAGCTGCCGGAATTCGCGCAGCGTCAATCCGCCTTCATAAGGGGAGGGCGCAAATTCGTGGGGGCCGGAAATAGCGCATTGTCGCCGTTAATGCTGAATGAGCCACGTGAACCCACAGTCTCCGTAATCCGCGCTGCGGGGTTCGCCAATCTGCCGGTCTGGTACGACGATTGACCCCGAACCGGCTGGTGCCGGTATCAGCAAGTACCACTCGTTGGCGCTGCGCCAACATCGGGATCATAGGCCGACGCGGCCCGGAAATTCCAAGCCTGGAGCCGCCATTGGCGCATCCACAGCAAGTTGGCAGCGGAATTTACGCAGAGGCCCAGCTTCGATTTTTTGGGGGCGGAAAAAAGGGGGGGCGTGCGACAGCGGTTTAACTGCACTGGCCGGTTTCGGCTGGTGGCGATGGTTGATTCCAGCTCGGACCGAGACTGTCGGCCCGCGTCTCCTCGGCGGAGGGCCCTGGCTAGATGTCGAATTCCCAGGAGTCGGCTTGCCCACGCTGCGGGCGGGGCCGGGCGCGACGCTGCGCCTCGTCAGCCTCGGCGTCGGTCCCGCGGTAACGCACCTGGGACACCGGGTGGCGGTTGCCGTTGCCGTTTGCGCGGCCGTCGGCGGCCGGTCGCCGGCCGGGGGCCTCGGTGGGGCGGTAGCTGCGCGGATACGGCTCCCGGGTGGACCTGGAGAGCGGGTCGCCGGCGCGGGGCCCTTCTTGGGGTGGACGCGGCCGCCGACGCGGCTCGTCGTGCCGGTCTGCGGCCGGACGCCGGCGGGGCTGCCGCTCGTCGCGGGGGTCGGTCCCTGGGCGTCGCCGCCGCGCGGCTTCCTCGCGCGGATCGCCCGCCGGGCGCCGGCGGGGCCGCGGGTGTTCTGCCGCAGCGGCGTCCATCGGCGGCCGGACGTGCCGGGAGCGGGTGGGTGCCTCGCCGTTGGCACGTCGCTCGGGGGAGCGAGTGCGGGCGCGGGTCCCCGAGGCCTCCCGCGCGGCCCGACGGGATTCCGCACTGGCACGGCGGGGGCGCTGGCCGGAGCGCTGTTCGCGGGGCGCCGGCTGGTCGATGGCGTGCGCGGGGTTGCGGGTCAGGGCCGAGGAGATCATGGCGCCGAGCCGATCGCTGAACGTGAGGCGCTGCGGGGTGCCGTGCTCTTCGGCGGTGCGGCGCTTGGCGGCGGCACCGTCGAGCATCCCGAGATACCAGCGGACCATCCCGATCAGCAGCACGGTCGCGGCCGTGAACAGCATCAGCGGAAAACGCTCGATCAGCGGATATCCGCAGTTGATGACGATGGCTTTGAGGCCGGGGAATCCGCCGCCGCGGAACAGCCAGTAGGCGCCGGGCACGATCACGAACAGGATCAACGGCGGCTGGATCACCGTGGTGAAGACGCCCGACTGCTGCACCATCAGCACCGCCGCAATGCAGCCCATGACGTAGAGCGCTGAGAAGACGAAGGTCAGCTCTTTATCGCCGGAACCGGCGTCAAATGCCACTCCGATAGCGGTCGCCACCACCGCGACCGCCACCGCGCTCCACCATGGCAATCCGGCGATGCTCGGCAAGATCGAACGGTGGTCAGCGGCCACTGCCGACTTCTCCCGCGCTGCTGCCACACACTGACGGTACCGGCTGGCGGTGGCGGGAGCGCACCGCGGCACGCGCGGCGGCGATCGCAGGCGCGGCGACTCCGGCCGACGCGAGCCGCCGCCGTACTCCTAGAATTGGCTTCCCGTGAGCCTGAGCCTGGGAATCGTGGGGTTGCCCAACGTCGGTAAGTCGACCCTGTTCAACGCGCTGACACACAACGATGTGTTGGCCGCCAACTACCCGTTCGCGACCATCGAGCCGAACGAGGGTGTGGTGCCGCTGCCCGACCCACGGCTGGTCAAACTGGCGGAGATCTTCGGTTCCGAGCGGATCCTGCCCGCGCCGGTGACGTTCGTCGACATCGCCGGGATCGTCAAGGGCGCCTCGGAGGGGGCCGGGCTGGGCAACAAGTTCCTGGCCAACATCCGCGAATGCGACGCCATCTGCCAGGTGGTGCGGGTGTTCGCCGACGACGACGTGGTGCACGTGGACGGCAAGGTGGACCCCGAGGCCGACATCGAGGTGATCGCCACCGAACTGATCCTGGCCGACATGCAGACCCTGGAGAAGGCGGTCCCGCGGCTGGAGAAGGAAGCCCGCAACAACAAGGACCGCAAGCCCATGCACGAGGCCGCGGTGGCCGCCGCCGCGATCCTCGACACCGGCAAGACGCTGTTCGCCGCCGGGGTGGACACCGCCCCGTTGCGCGAGCTGAACCTGCTGACCACCAAGCCGTTCCTGTACGTCTTCAACGCCGACGAGTCGGTGCTCACCGACGCCGCGCGGGTGGCCGCGCTGCGCGAGCTGGTGGCCCCGGCCGACGCGGTGTTCCTGGACGCCAAGATCGAAGCCGAGCTGGCCGAGCTGGACGACGAGTCCGCGATGGAGCTGCTGGAGTCCATCGGCCAGAGCGAGCGTGGCCTGGATGCGTTGGCGCGGGCGGGTTTTCACACCCTGAAACTGCAGACCTACCTCACCGCCGGGCCCAAGGAGGCACGGGCCTGGACCATCCACCAGGGCGACACCGCCCCCAAGGCGGCCGGGGTGATTCATACCGACTTCGAGAAGGGCTTCATCAAGGCCGAGGTGGTCTCCTACGACGACTTGGTCGAGGCCGGCTCGATGGCCGCGGCCAAGGCCGCCGGCAAGGTGCGCATGGAGGGCAAGGACTACGTCATGGCCGATGGGGATGTGGTGGAGTTTAGGTTTAACGTCTAGCGTTAATAACGGCAGTCGTTATACACTCCGCATGTGATCAGGTCCTTCGGGAGCAAGGACACTGAGCGGCTCTGGCGTCGTGAACGTGTTCGTTCGTTGGACCCACAGATCCAACGCACAGCGCTACGGAAGCTGCGTCAAGTCGGCTCGGCGGTCACGCTCGACGACCTCCGGCTGCCGCCGGGCAATCGGCTTGAGCGACTCAAAGGCGATCGAGCTGGTCAGCACAGCATCAGAATCAACGACCAGTGGCGGATCTGCTTCACGTGGACCGACGCTGGACCGGAGGAGGTGGAGATCGTTGACGACCACTGACAAGCACCTGCCGATCCACCCCGGAGAGATCCTTCACGAGGACTTCCTGGACGGCTTCGGCATCACCCAGAACAAGCTCGCGGTGTCGATCGGAGTTCCGCCCCGGCGCATCAACGAGATCGTGCACGGTAAGCGCGGCATCACCGCCGACACCGCATTGCGGCTTGCGAAGTACTTCGGTACCTCGGCCCAGTTCTGGCTCAATCTGCAGTCGCACTACGACCTTGACCTGGCCGAGGATCGGGTGGCCGATCAGATCGCCGCGATCACCCCGCTGAAGAGCGCGTGACCCCAGAGGGCTTGAGCGCCGATGGGATGCGGTCCGCGATGTGGTGCGACGCTCCAACGGTCCGCTAGCGATTGCGTCGGTCGATGCGGACTGCGCGCCGACGATCGTGGCGTTCACCCGCTGGCAGTTGAGCTGAGATCCGAGGGTCGCCCAACCTGGATCGTCACTCCGATCGCAACCGCCCGAATCCTGCCATCACGCTAGAATTCTGTACATGACGACGCTGCCGTTGGCCGAAGTTCGGGCGAATCTGTCCAAGCTCGTCGATGAAGCTGTCCGTACGCACGCGCGTGTCGAGGTCACACGTCAGGGCCGTCGTGCGGCGGTGATCCTCAGCGCCGAGGACTACGACTCGATCATGGAGACGCTGGCGATCCTCAGCGACCAGGAGTTGATGCGCGAAGTTCGGGCAGCCGAAGTGGAGGCTGAGCGTGGCGAGATCTTCACGATCGACGAGGTGACCGAGGAGATGCGCGCCGCCGGGCGGCTGCCGCGGTGACCTATCGCGTCGAGCTCACCGGTGCCGCGAAGAGGGCGCTGACCGACGAACTTCCGGAGGCCGTCGCGGTCGCGTGTTGGGAGTTCATCCGGGGTCCATTGGCGGACAATCCGTGCCTGGTAGGCAAGCCGCTGCGCGGCCAACTGGAAGGCCGCTACTCCGCGCGACGCGGTGAATTTCGGGTCATCTACCAGGTTTTCGACGATCGGGTGGTCGTGCGCGTCATCCATATCGGCCACCGTCGCGATGTGTATCGGTGACGCAATCGGAGGGAGTTCCCATTCGCGCGTAGGGCCTGCGGCGAAGTCGCTGTCACCAAGTGGGTGATGCTGGCTACTTCGATTGGGGCGGTGATCAGGCCCAACGGTGTGAACAGGTCGCGCGTTAAATCCTCGAAACATAGGGTGCGCAACGGGCCGGTAGGCGGTTAGCTGTGGGGTAACTGCGGATAGAGGGAGCGCCGGATGGCTGCGGATAAGCCGCGATTGCGGACGGTCTCGGATGATCCGTTCCGAGTCGAATACCGAACCGTGCACGGCTATCGCCGGGCGTATCGGGTGGCCGGTGACGGGCCGCCGCTGCTGTTGATTCACGGGATCGGTGACAATTCCTCGACCTGGGAGCCGTTGATCCCGCTGCTGGCGCAGAAATACACGGTGATCGCCCCGGATTTGCTCGGTCACGGGCTCTCGGATCAGCCGCGTGCCGACTATTCCGTCGCCGCGTTTGCCAACGGCATGCGAGATCTGCTGTCGGTCTTGAGTTTTGACCGGGTAACGGTGATCGGGCACTCCTTGGGTGGCGGGGTGGCGATGCAGTTCTGCTACCAGTACCCGCAGATGGTCGAGCGGCTGGTGCTGGTGGCCGCGGGCGGTGTGACGCGCGAGGTGAACCCCGCGCTGCGGCTGGCGTCGCTGCCGGCGGCACCGCAGGCGCTGGCCGCACTGTCGGTGCCCGGATTCGAGACAGCGCTTCGGATGGTTCGGGGGCGCATCGACAAGGTGAGCCTGCCGCCGATGCTGGTCGATCTGCCCGAGATGCTGCGGGTGCTCGGTGATTTGAGGTCGCCGAACAAGCGGGCCGCGTTCGTGCGGACGCTGCGCGCCGTGGTGGATTGGCGCGGGCAGGTGGTCACCATGCTCGACCGCAGCTATCTCACCGAACGTCTGCCCATCATGATCGTCTGGGGCACCCACGATCTCGTGCTGCCGTACTCGCACGCCAAGCTCGCACACGCCGCCATGCCGCATTCGCGGCTGGAAACCTTTGTCGATTCCGGCCATTTCCCGTTCCGCGACGACCCGCTACGGTTCGCCGACCTCGTCGACGACTTCGTCACCACCACGGTGCCGCTGGATTTCGACCTGGAGAGGTGGCGCCGGCTGCTCACCGACGGAGCGGTCGAACCCGCGGCGGCGGAACAGGATGAGGAGCTGCTGCGCGCGTTGACCGACGGCCGCAGCGCCACCTGACCCGCGGATTCTGGCCTGCGGCCGCAAAGTCGCCGACGTGTGTCTCAGCGGTGACCTCACCGCGATGGCGATAGTGCAGGCTCATCCTCATGTCGGTGGTTGAGGCGATCTATCTGGTCGCGGCTGTGCTGTGGATCCTGGTGGTGGTGGCCGCAGCATGCGTCGGAGGCCACTACCTGGTCAAGCTTCGTGCCAGGCGGCGCCAGGTGACCGGGCTTCTCGACACGGTGCGGCTGTTGATCGAGCGTGCCATCGACCCATACCGCGCGGTGGCCGCCGGTGGTGCCGCCGTTTTTCAGCGGGTGCTCGCCGGCAGCAACGTTGTGGCGAGCGTCGCTCAGTTGATGATCTCGTCGAGCCCGTCAGCGCGCAGCGCGGCCAGCCGATCACGCCACTCCTGAAGGGCCTCGGGCGTTAGGCGCGGCCAATCGAGGATCTCCTCGACGACGCGCAGCGCCTCGCTGCTGCGGTAGGAGCGGGTCGGGTTGCCGGGAAACTTCTTATCGGTGACGTTCGGGTCGTTCTCGAAGTCCCCGGTCGGCTCCACGCGATACACCCGCGGCTGCCCGTCGCCGGCGGCGAGCTCGGCCGCCAGTCCGGCACCGCTGAGCAGCGCGGTGAAGTAGATGTGGTTCATCACGATCTCGGGCCGGTAGTTGGACCGGAAGCCCGCGGTCAGCAGGTCACCCACCGCCAGGGGAGCCTTGGTGCCGTGAAAGAAGGGGCCCGCTTCGTCGATCGCGTCCATCGGTTCAAGGGTATCGACCTGTCGCGGCCCCGATCGGTAATCTGACCGCGGTGCGGATTCGTGATTGCGCCGGCCCAGCCGAATACCCGCAGCTGGTGGCGATCTGGCGCAGCGCGGTCGAGGCGACACATCACTTTCTGGCCGAAACCGACCGCGCGGACATCGAGGGTCGACTGGCGGATGCTTATTTTCCGAACGTTCGCCTCGCCGTCGCCGAGATCGATGGTGAGCCGGTGGGTTTCGCGGGCACAGCGGGGGAGCACCTGGAGATGCTGTTCGTCCACGCCGACGCGCACGGCCACGGCATCGGAAGTGCGCTTCTCGAACACGCCGTGACGAGGCAACGCGTTCGTGAGGTGGACGTCAACGAGCAGAACGAACAGGCCCTCGGCTTCTACCGCCGGCGCGGCTTCGTGGTCACGGGGCGCCGCGAGCTCGACGAGGTTGGGCGCCCCTATCCCATCCTCGGCTTGATTCGTCAGTCCGAAGACGACACCGGCGACCGCTGTTAGGCTCCGACAAGGTGGGCCGCGGAAGTGGCCCAAACCGAATTGGGGGGAACAAAATGCGAGGTCAAAGAATTGCAGTCGCGGCAGCGGTGTTAGCTGGATCGGCGATGGTGCTGGCCGTTCCGGCCTGTGCCGACCCTGCCAGCGGCAGATACCACGTCACCGGCCAAGGACTGCAGGACGATTTCTACTGGGAGCTCAGCTCGTGCGGTCCGGATTGTCTGACGATTGCGCCGTCGGGTCAGCTGCACAGAGCCGGCAACGGCTGGGCGGGCACCACGGTCGGTGGCTGTAAGACCACGCTGGCCGAGCCATCACTTACCGGCACCTATCAGTGCCCGATGCTGCCGCCGATCGACATCGCATTGGTCAGCGCGGGCTGAAACCGGCGGACCCGATCACGCTGATCGAAATCGGTCCGCACCCGGCTACCAGATGACGGCGAGCCCCGCGGCGGTCAGCGCCAGGGCGCCCGCGGCATAGAACAGCGGGCGAGGAGCTTCCCCGCCGGAGCGGCGTTGGCGAGCCCGGCCGATGCCCAGCACGGCGCCCAGCGCCAGCAGGATCACCAGCTTGATGCTGATCTTGGGGTAGTTGAGCACGATGCCGGCGGGCCAGGGTGCGGCCAGCGCAAGCCCGGTCAGCAGCGACAGCAGCACGCCGTAATCCATCACCTTGGTGAGCTGGAAGCGCCGTGCCGCGGCTTCGGTGACCAACGCCCCGAACGTCACCGCGAATCCGACGATGTGCAGCAGAACTATTACGTGCCGTAGTACCTCCACGTCGCTCAGGCTAGCCCCTGGCGGCGGCAAATGGTATTCGATCCGATCACCGGAGGGTCGCGTCGTTGACCGACCCTGGCGCGGGATCTCTACCCTTACCGCCATGACCACCTCGACATCTCGCCTGGCCGCCGTCGTCGCCGCCACCAGTGACCCCGCCGCCGCCGACCCCGCCGGATCCCAGGTCGTCTTCCGCGCCTCGGCCGTCGCCCACGATGCGGTGGCCAGCACCATCACCCTGGGCAAGTACCAGGTCGAGGTCGACGAGCCGCCCGCCCTCGGCGGCGAGAACACCGCCCCCAACCCGGTCGAGTACTACCTGGGCGCACTGCTGTCCTGCCAGGTGGTCACCTGGCGCTACTGGGCCGAGAAACTGGGCATCACGGTCGATGAGATCACCGGCCGCGCCGAAGGCGACCTGGACGTCCGCGGCTTCTTCGGTCTGGACGACGACGTGCGCCCCGGGTTCAAGGAGGTGCGGGTGGTGGTCACCGTCACCGGCCCCGAAACCGAGGAGCGTTACCGGGAACTGCACGAGGTGGTCGAAAAGCACTGCCCCGTACTGGACCTGACCACCAACGTCACCCCGGTGCGCAGCACCCTGGAAATCGGCTAGCCGAAGTCAGCTCAGGTCGATCCGCACGGTCAACAAGTCGGTGCCGAACGCCCGGACCAGGGCGCTGTTGGCGCGCGGCAGTGTCTCCAGTCGCGCCCGCGCATCGTCCTCGGGCATCAGGTGGGCGGTTCCACTGTGCCAGCGGCCACCGATACGAACCCGAACGGCATTGTTGGCCTTGATGTTACGGATATAGTTCGCCGTCTCGCCGTGCTCGGCGACCAGCCAGAACTGGCCGCCGTCACGCCGGCCGCCGATCGGGGTGGTGCGGGGTTGCCCGCTGATGCGGCCGGTGGTCTCCAACAGCACCTGCGTCGGCAGGCGCCGGGTGATCGGGTTGGCGATATGCCGCTGGAAGAAATCGATCACGTTGCGCTTGTGCACCGGTGCCATGGACATGTAGACCGATTCTGGTCGGCTTCGGCCACCATGTCATCCGATCCCGACGTAGTCACAGCATCAACGCATAACCAACGAGGAGCAGCGGTGATCTTCATCGTCGTCAAGTTTGCGGTCAAGCCCGAATGGTCCGATCGCTGGCCGCAGCTGGTGGCCGGTTTCACCGAGGCCACCCGCGCCGAACCGGGCAACCTCTGGTTCGACTGGTCACGCAGCCTGGACGATCCGAACGAATACGTGCTCGTCGAAGCCTTCCGTGACGGCGAGGCGGGCGGCGCGCACGTCAACAGTGACCACTTCAAGCAGGCCATGGCCGACATGCCGCAGGCGCTGGTGTCCACCCCGAAGATCATCAGCCAGCAGATCGACGCCACCGGCTGGTCGCAGATGGGTGAGCTGAGCGTCGAGGAGCAGGCCTAGCGGATGACGGAGATCTCCCGGCCCAGCTGATATCCGGGAGCCAGCGGCAAGATGTCGCCACTCCAAAACGACCCGGGGTCAAACCAATTGGAGTTCTTGTCCGTCGAGAGCAGGCCCATCTCCTCATAGGTGATGGCCACCGTCTCGGCGCAGTACGCGGTCTGCAGGGCGACCCGATTGTGGCGGGCCTTGCGGCGCTGGGTGATCTCATGGGCCTTGCGGTCCAGAAACGGGATGCCGCGGGTCCAGTCGGCCAGGGTGGGCATCCGGCCCCGTAACCATCGGCCCGTCAGCCGTGCCGTGGTGGGAAACGCGGTGCCGTCCATCCGGGCGATCGCCTGCAGCAGGTGGTTCTCCTGTTTGCGGGTCACGGTGCCGCTGAGCTGACGAAACCAGCAGCGCTGCTCGTAGCGGCCCATCCACTGTTCGACGGCGGCTCGGGCGTCGTTGAGCTGCACACCACGGTGGTTGGTGCCGGTCCAGAAATCATGCAACTTGTCACCGAGCTCGGCATGCCAGATCAGCGGCGGCAGATCATCGAGCGCCACCGTCATCCCGACGTGGTTCACCGGTGAGTTCGACAGTGTCTGGATGGCGCGGTCCGGGCCGGAGCGGCCCCGGAAGAGCCAGATGTCGCCGGTGCGGGTCTCGGCCAGCGCGCGCTCCAAAGTCACTGTGTGTTCATCCACGCTCAGCACCCTAAAGTGTGAGCGTGCGCAGCATCTGGAAATGGATCGGCCTGGCGGGTGTGGTCGGCGTGGCCGCCGGCGGCGTGCTGGTGGCGCGAGACCAGCGGCGGCGGCGGGCCTACACGCCCGAGGAGATCCGCGCCCGGCTGCATGAGCGGCTGGCCGAGGTCGGCGGCGAGGACTGATCAGTCGCTGAGCTCGACGGCATAAAGACGGTGCGTGCCGGCGAAACCCTTCAGCTCGGCGTCGCGCCCCGGGCCTACCGAGATGTCTTCGCATTCCTTCACCGCGTCGCGCACCGGTCCGCTGATCAGGATCTGGCCGCCCTCGGCGGCCGCGGCCACCCGGGCGGCCATCGCCACGTTGCGGCCGAACAGGTCCTCGCCGCGGCGCACCGAACGACCCATGTGCACCCCGATGCGGACCCGGATGGGGTGCTGCGGTTTACGGCCGCGCCGTGATGCCAGCGCGCGCTGAATATCGACGGCACAGCGCACCGCCTGCTCGGGCTCTGCGAACGCGATCATGAAACCGTCGCCCTGACTTTTGACCACGTGACCGCGGTGCTGCTCCACCAGGCGCTGCACCATGGCGTCGTGCTGGGCGATCAGCTTCACCCAGGCGCGGTCCCCGATCCGCTCGTTGAGCGCGGTGGAACCCTCGATGTCGGTGAACAGCACCACCACGTGGCCGTCGGGGGCCAGCCGGGCCAGATCGGGTCGCTCCACGGCCGCCCAGTCGGCCAGGTCTTCGATGGAGCTGCGCACCGCAGCGCCGAATCCCTTCGTGCGCACCAGATTCGCCGTCTGCCACACGGTCTTGACGGCCTCACGCCCACCGCTGAGCAGCAGGTTGCGGGTGTCGACCTGGCTGCGCAGTAGCTCGACTTCGGCCTGCGTCTGCCGCAGTTGTCGGGTCAACACCGCCAGCACGACGGCTTCGGCGACCGCTACCGCGCCCAGCACACCGGCCGCCAGCAGCGTCGGGGTCAGCCATCCGATCCCGAACATCTAGCCGGACACGAACTCGACGACGGCCGCGCTGAAGGCGTCGTTGTCGTCGCCGGCCGCGGTGTGACCGGCCTCGGACAACTCGACCAGGTGCGCACCCGGAACCTTGGACAGGAAATCTGCCACGCCCTCGGCGCTGACCACATCCGACAGCTTGCCGCGGATCAACAGGATCGGGATCTGCAGGGCGATGGCGGCCGCCTCGATCTTCTCCGTGCGCAGCGCGGGGTCGTCTCCGGGTTTGGTCATCAATGCCGGATCCCAGTGCCAATACCACCGGCCGTCACGGGATCGAAGATTCTTCTTCAGCCCCTCCGGGCTGCGCGGCTTGGTCCGGTGCGGCAGGTAGGCGGCCACCGCATCGGCGGCCTGCTCCAGGGAATCGAAACCGTCGATGTGGCTGGCCATGAAGTCGCGGATTCGGGCGCTGCCGTCCTTCTCATAGCGCGGCACCACATCGACCAGAACCAGTTTGGTCACCCGCTGCGGCCCGGCCTCATCGGCCACCAAGATGCCGGTCAGGCCACCCATGCTGGCCCCGATCAATGCCACCGGCCGGCCGATCGCCTCGATGACGGCCAGCGCGTCGGCGGTCAGGGTCTCGATGGCGTAGTCGGCGTTCGGCGCGCGGTCGCTGTCGCCGTGACCACGGGTGTCGATCGCGATGACGTGATAGCCGCGCTCCGCCAGGATCTGGCCGGTCTTGTGCCAGGAGTGCCGATTCTGCCCGCCGCCGTGCAGCATCAGGATCGTCGGATGTGCGGCCGCGTCGACGGCGTCCCGGTTCCACTCGTCGGCGACCAGCGTGACTCCGTCGACACCGCCGTATTCGACGGTCTGGGCTGTGCGCATTTCAAGATGGTAGATAGGTTGGACGACAGGGTGGACAGAAACGCCTGCCAGGCCGGGGTCTGAGGGGTTATGTGATGACTGAACCGCGGTGGATCGACGTGCCGACGCCCGGTATCGCGCTCAAGGCACTGAGTTGGGGGACACCGGGTGACCCGGTGGCGTTGTGCCTGCACGGCTTTCCCGACACCGCCTACGGGTGGCGCCGGTTGGCGCCGCGACTGGCCGCCGCCGGCTGGTATGTGGTGGCGCCGTTCATGCGGGGCTACGCGCCGTCTTCGATACCCGAGGACGGCAGCTACCACATCGGCGCCCTGATGGATGACGCGCTGCGGGTGCTGGCCGCCGTCGGCGGGACCGGCCGCGACGTGGTGATCGGTCATGACTGGGGGGCGATGACGGCCACCGGCCTGGCTGCCCTGCCCGACAGTCCGTTCACCCGGGCCGTGATCATGTCGGTGCCGCCACCGGCGGCCCTGCGCGCGGTCCGCGGGGCAGGACGGCTCAGCCTGGCCGCCCAGCTGCCGGCGCAAATGCTGCGCAGCTGGTACATCAGCTACTTCCAGCTGCCGTGGCTGCCGGAACGCTCGGCGTCCTGGGTGCTGCCGCTGCTGTGGCGGCGATGGTCACCGGGCTATCCCGCCGAGGAAGATCTGCGGCACGTCGACGCGGCCATCGGCACCCCGGAGGGCTGGCGGGCCGCGCTGGGCCCCTACCGAGCACTGCGCAGCGTGCGGGTGCCCGATCGCTACGCCGAGTTGCACCGGCACTGGCTGCAACTACCGCTGCTGCCAAGCCTGTACCTGCACGGGCGCACCGACGGTTGCATGTCGGCAGAGTTCACCCGGTGGGTGCAGCCGGCGTTGCCGACGGGCAGCGCTGTGGCAGTGATCGAGAACGCCGGCCACTTCCTGCAACTCGAGCAACCCGATGAGATCGCCGCGCGGGTGCTGCAATTCCTGAGTTGACCCCGGCGCCGCCCCGCGATCGGCCGATGGCCGCGATCGACGCACAGTTCTACTGGATGTCGGCGAAGATCCCCAGCGACCAGTTCCTGCTGTACGCCTTCGCCGGAGTCCCGGCCGACGTCGACTCCGCGATCGCGCAGGTGCTCGACCGGGCGCGGGAGTGCCCGGATCTGACCATCCGGGTGGCCGACGCCGGTGCGCTGCGCTACCCGCGGTGGGTCGCCTCCCACGAACACCCGAGCGCGATCCGGCACCAGGCACCGGCCGACACCTGGAACGGCTGCTTGGATGCTGTTGTGGCACTGGCCGATGACCAGCTTGATGTCCGGGTGGCGCCGTGGCGGCTGCACGTGTTCGCGCCGGTCCACGACATTCCCGGTCACGCGGGCGCCGGCACCGTGGCGGTGCTGCAGGTGGCCCACGCACTGGCCGACGGGGGACGCGCCTCGGCGCTGGCCGCGTGGCTGTTCGGCCGCGACGCTCCGGTAGCTCAGGTGCCGACACCGGGGCGTGGCTTCCTGCCGTGGCGGGCCGCGCTCGCGGCGCGAACCCACCGCAAGCGGGTGCAGGACACCGAGGCCGGGCTGCTGCCGCCCCCCGTCGGCGACCGTCCACTGGCGGCCACCAATAATCGGCCCGCCGGGGGCCGGGCGGTGCGCACGCTGGTGCGGCGCCGGGCGGAATTGGGTGGGCCGACGGTGACCGTGGCCGTACTGGCGGCGGTGTCTGCGGCGCTGCCGGAACACCTCGGCGCGCCCTGTGATGATTTGGGTGCAGAGGTGCCGATGGCTAAAACCGATGTCCGCCAAGCGCATAATCACTTCGGCAATGTTGCGGTGGGGCTTTACCCGCACCTGGGGCATGATGAGCGCTGCATGCGGATCGCCGCCGACCTTGAGCGTGGGCGGGCTCGTGGCAGCCACCCCGCCTCGGCCGCCGCCGACCGGGCCTTCGCCGCGACGCCCGCGGCGCTGCTGCGCTGGGGCATCGACCATTTCGATCCCGACGCCCGCCCCCAGCGGGTGACCGGCAACACCGTGGTCTCCAGCGTTCACCGCGGCGCCGCGGATCTGCGATTCGGGGCGGCGCCGGTGCTGCTGACCGCCGGGTTTCCGGCGCTGTCACCGGCGATGGGGCTCACCCACGGGGTGCACGGGATCGGCGACACCGTCGTGATCAGCGTGCACGCCGCCGAGTCGGCGATCGGTGATATCGACCGATACTTACGCTTGCTGGACGCCGCGTTGTAGTTTGTGCAGATGGTCACTGCTGCTGATGTCGCGCTCCTGTTCTTGCGCCTGGTTCTGGGTCTGACCATGGCGGCGCACGGATTCAACAAGTTCTTCGGAGGCGGCGGAATCGCCGGCACCGCGGGCTGGTTTGAGAGCATCGGGATGAAGTACGGAAAGTTCCAGGCCGTGACGGCGGCAACGGCCGAGATCGCGGCCGGGCTGGGGCTGGCGGTGGGCCTGCTCACGCCGATCGCCGCCGCTGGTTTCGTGGCCCTGATGGCGGTGGCGGTGGTGACCGCACACGCATCGAACGGCTTCTTCGTGATGAACAACGGGTGGGAATACAACCTGGTGCTGGCTTCCGGTGCCGTCACGATCGCGATGCTGGGTCCGGGTTACCTCAGTGCCGACCACCAGATCTTCTGCCACTGCTGGAAGAACGGCTGGCCGGGCCTGTGGATCTCGCTGGGCCTGGGGCTGGCCGGCGCGATCGGGCAGCTGGCACTGTTCTACCGACCCGGATCCACGACCACCGGCGAGTAGGGCAAACCGCTTCCGGCGTTCTCGTCGACCACCACCCGGCGCCCCAAAAAGGGGAACGCACGCTGCGGGCACGCCTCACGTTCGCAGATCTTGCAGCCCGCCCCGATCGGCACCACGGTGGCAGCATCGTTGAGCGCGACACCGGTGGAGTACACCAACTTGTCGGCGTGCGCCAAGTCGCAACCCAAGCCGACCGCGAAAATCTTGTGCTGGCCCAGATACCCGCGCCCCTCGGGCGGGGTGGTGGTGGCGATCCAGAAATACTTGCGCCCGTCGGGCATCTGCGCCACCTGGGTGACGATCCGGCCCGGCTGGCTGAACGCATCATGTACCACCCACAGCGGGCAACTGCCGCCCACGCGGCTGAAGTGAAACGCGGTGGCGGACTGCCGCTTGGAGATGTTTCCGGCCTTGTCGGTGCGCACGAAGATGAACGGCACCCCGCGGCGTCCGGGCTGCTGCAGTGTCGAGAGGCGATGGCACACCGTCTCGAATCCGACCTCGAAACGGCGGCCCAACAGGTCGATGTCGTAGCGCAGGTCCATGGCTGAGCGCTGGAACTGGCGGTAGGGCAAGAGGAATGCCCCGGCGAAGTAGTTGGCCAAACCGACTTTGGCCACGCCGCGCGACTCCGGGCTCAGCGACTGATCCTGGGCCACGATGTCCGACATCAGCTCCTGCTGAGTCAGCAGGGCCAGTTGGGTGGCGATCTGGAAGGCACGCTGGCCTGCCAGCAGCCAATGCGCGATCCGCAGCACTCGGGTGGCCGGGTCGAAGACGCGCTTGATGCCCGCCGGCAAGTCATCGACGATAGCCACGGTGATGCCGAATCGCTCGGTCAACAGCGTTGCCAGCTGAATGTCCAAGCCGCCGAAGCGCATTCCGGTGTCGATGAACAGCCGCTCGGCGGCGTTGTCGAGCTCGCCGATGTAGTTGTTACGGTCGTAGAAGAAGTCGCGGACCTCCTCGAACGGCATGGGGCGGGCCACCGACTGCGCCGAGTCGACCGAGATCTGTGACCGGTAGGACTCCAATTCCTCGGTGGCGCCGCGGAGCTGGCGGTGCATGGTCAGCAGACTGTTGCCGATGTCGGGCATCCGCGCGACCAGCTCCTCGATCTGACTGTCGCTGGCCGCGTGTTCGCCTGCGGTTGCGGTGAACATGTCGCGCAGCTCTGCCACCAGCCGGGCATCGGTGTCCCCGGAGAAGTACTGCGCGGGCAGGCTGAACCGATCGGTGAGCGCCAGCAGCACCGGCACGGTGATGGGCCGCTGATCGTTCTCCAGCTGGTTGACGTAGCTGGTCGACAGGTTCAACGCGCGTGCCAGCGCCACCTGGGTCAGGCCGCGCTCCTCACGAAGCCGTCGCAGCCGGGGCCCGGCGAAGGTCCGGTTGGTAGGTGCCATGCCACGGAGCGTAACCCGCGAATGCATTCGCAACGTTTGCAAAATTGGGGAAAGTAGGACGCAGTAATACGCATTTCCCGTGCGTATCGGGGGTGATCTGGCGTGCGTAGGGTGTGGAATATGCAGCTACATGACGTGAAGACCCGCCGCAGTGCCGATGAATTCCCCCGGGAAGAACACCTCGCTTGGAAGATCGCTCAGGTGGCCGCCGACCCGGTGGCCGTGCCGGAGGACACCGCGGCCATGGTGATCAACCGGATCATCGACAACGCGTCGGTCAGTGCCGCGTCGGTGCTGCGCCGGCCGGTGACGGTGGCCCGCCGCCAGGCGCAGGCACACCCCTCCACGCCGGGCGCCCAGGTCTTCGGCATCGAAGGCAGCTACTCGGCCGAGTGGGCCGCCTGGGCCAACGGCACCGCGGTACGCGAGCTGGACTTCCACGACACCTTCCTGGCTGCGGAGTACTCGCACCCCGGCGACAACATCCCGCCGCTGGTGGCCGTCGCCCAGCAGCTCGGACTCTCCGGTGACGACCTGATCCGCGGCCTGGCCACCGCCTACGAGGTCCAGGTGGACCTGGTCAAGGGAATCTGCCTGCACGAGCACAAGATCGACCACGTCGCCCACCTTGGGCCGTCGGTGGCCGCCGGCATCGGCACCATGCTCAAGCTCGACCCCGAGGTGATCTACCAGGCCGTCGGTCAGGCGTTGCACCTGACCACCGCCACCCGCCAGTCCCGCAAGGGCTCGATCTCCAGCTGGAAGGCCTACGCACCGGCGTGGGCCGGCAAGGTCGGTATCGAGGCCGTCGACCGGGCGATGCGCGGTGAGGGTGCACCGGCTCCCATCTGGGAGGGCGAAGACGGTGTCATCGCCTGGATGCTCTCGGGCAAGGACCACACCTACCAGGTGCCGCTGCCCGGCCCCGGTGAGGCCAAGCGCGCCATCCTGGACACCTACACCAAGGAGTACTCCGCGGAGTACCAGAGCCAGGCCCTGATCGACCTGGCGAAGCGCCTGCGTGAGCGGATCGGCGACCTGAGCCAGGTGGCCACCATCGTGCTGCACACCAGCCACCACACCCACTACGTGATCGGCACCGGGTCCAACGACCCGCAGAAGTTCGACCCGGACGCCTCGCGCGAGACCCTCGACCACTCGCTGATGTACATCTTCGCCGTAGCTCTGGAGGACGGCAGCTGGCACCACGTGCGGTCCTACAGCCCCGAGCGTGCGCACCGGCCCGAGACCATCGCGTTGTGGCGCAAGATCTCCACCGTCGAGGACCCGGAGTGGACCCGGCGCTACCACTCGATCGACCCGAACGAGAAGGCCTTCGGTGCGCGCGCCGAAGTGACCCTGGCCAGCGGCGAAGTGATCACCGACGAGCTGGCGATCGCCGACGCCCACCCGCTGGGAGCACGGCCGTTCGAGCGCAAGCAGTACATCGGCAAGTTCGTCGAGCTCGCCGAGGGCGTGGTGAGCACCGCGGAGCAGGAGCGCTTCCTGGCTGCCGCCGAGGGTCTGGCGGGGCTCAGCGGCGCTGAGCTGAACGGCCTGAACATCGTCGTCGCGCAGTCGGTGCTGGACCAGGCGCCCGCGACCCCGGAAGGGATCTTCCGGTGAGTAGCGGTCTGATCGGGGCCACCGCGGCCCCGTCAGAAAAGCGGGCGGCGCTTCGGGCCGGCCTGGAGTCCGGTCAGTTACAACGGATTCCCGGCGCGTTCTCGCCGCTGGTCGCCAAGCTGATCGCCGAGATCGGCTTCGAGGGGGTCTACGTCTCCGGTGCGGTGCTCTCGGCCGACCTGGGGCTGCCCGACATCGGGCTGACCACGCTGACTGAGGTGGCTGGTCGCGGCGCGCAGATTGCCGCCGCAATCAACCTGCCGACGTTCATCGATGCCGACACCGGCTTTGGTGAGCCGATGAGCGCCGCGCGCACCATCACGGTGCTCGAAGACGCCGGGCTGGCCGGATGCCACCTCGAAGACCAGGTCAACCCCAAACGCTGCGGTCACCTCGACGGCAAAGCCGTCGTGCCGACCAGCGAGATGATCAAGCGCCTGCGCGCCGCCGTAGCCGCGCGCCGCGACCCGAACTTCATCATCTGCGCCCGCACCGATGCGGCCGGCATCGAAGGATTGGACTCTGCGATCGATCGAGCCAAGGCCTACGCCGACGCCGGGGCGGACCTGATCTTCACCGAGGCGCTGTACACCCCGGCCGACTTCGAAAAGTTCCGTGCCGCAGTCACTACCCCGCTGCTGGCCAACATGACCGAGTTCGGCAAGTCCGAACTGTTGACTGCCGCGCAACTGGGCGACCTGGGCTACAACGCGGTCATCTATCCCGTCACCACCTTGCGGCTGGCGATGCGCGCCGTCGAGGTCGGTCTGCGGGAAATCGACAGCGCGGGAACGCAATCCGGACTTCTGGACCAGATGCAGCACCGCAGTCGGCTCTACGAGCTGCTGCGTTACGCCGAATACAACCAGTTCGACGACGACATCTTCAACTTCACGTTAGGAGCGTCCCAATGACCGTCGCCCCCGCAGAACCGGAGATCCGCAAGGGCCTGGCCGGTGTCGTCGTGGACACCACCTCGATCTCCAAGGTGGTTCCCGAGACCAACTCCCTGACCTACCGCGGATACCCGGTGCAGGACCTGGCCGCGCACTGCAGCTTCGAGCAGGTCGCCTACCTGCTCTGGCACGGTGAGCTGCCCACCGACGCCGAGCTGGCGTTGTTCTGTCAGCGCGAGCGTGCCGCTCGGCGCGCCGACCGGTCGCTGCTGTCGCTGGTGGACAAGCTCCCCGAGAACTGCCACCCGATGGACGTGGTGCGCACCGCGATCAGCTACCTGGGTGCCGAAGACGCAGAGGAGGACGACCCCTCCGAGTCGGCGAACTTCGCCAAGGCGCTGCGGATGTTCGCGGTGCTGCCCACCATCGTGGCCGCCGACATGCGTCGCCGCCGTGGCCTGGCCCCGATCGCCCCGCACAGCCACCTGGGCTATGCGGAGAACTTCCTGCGGATGTGCTTCGGCGAGGTGCCCGACCCGGTGATCGTGTCGGCCTTCGAGCAGTCCATGACGCTGTATGCCGAGCACAGCTTCAACGCCTCCACCTTCGCGGCGCGGGTGGTCACCTCCACCCAGTCCGACATCTACAGTGCCGTCACGGCGGCCATCGGTGCGCTCAAGGGCTCGTTGCACGGCGGGGCCAACGAGGCGGTCATGCACGACATGATCGAGATCGGTGAGCCCGGCAAGGCCGCGGAGTGGTTGCACGGCAAGCTGTCCCGCAAGGACAAGGTGATGGGCTTCGGTCACCGGGTGTACAAGCACGGTGACTCGCGGGTGCCCACCATGAAGGCGGCCCTGGAGCGGATCGCGGCGGCCAAGGACGGTCAGCGCTGGTTGGATATCTATCGGATCCTGGAGACCGAGATGTTCGCCGCCACCGGGATCAAGCCCAACCTGGACTTCCCGACCGGGCCGGCCTATTACCTGATGGGCTTTGACATCCCGATGTTCACGCCGCTGTTCGTGATGAGCCGCATCACCGGATGGACCGCGCACATCATCGAGCAGACCGCGTCCAACGCGCTGATCCGCCCGTTGAGCGCCTACTCGGGAAGCCCGCAGCGCGCACTCTGAGGGGCGCAGTGGGCGAGGGGCCCATCAGTCGACGGTGAGCCCCAGGCGCTCGAGTCGCCGAACCAGCAGGCTGGGCAACCACCGGCCGGCCTCGGAGAGCCCGAGGTGCGAGGTGCGTTCCAGCAGTTGGCCGATCACGATTCGGGCCTCCATCCGGGCCAGGGTTGCGCCGACGCAGAAGTGCGCGCCCCGGCCGAAGGCCAGATGGCCCACGCCGCCGCGGTCCAGCCGAAACTCGTTGGGTTGGGCGAAGCGGGCGGGGTCCCGGTTGGCGGCGCCCCACAGCAGCAGGAGCCGCTCCCCGGCGCGTAGCTGCACCCCGGAGAGAACGGTGTCGTGCCGAACGTGCCGGTAGTGACCCCGAAACGGCGGTTCGTAGCGCAATACCTCCTCCAGGAACGTTCCCAGCAGCTCGGGGGAGTCGCGGACCCGGCGCTGGATCTCCGGTCTGGTCGCCAGAATCCAGGCCGCCGAACCGATCAGCGACGCGGTCGACTCGCCGCCGGCGCTGAACAAGGTGATCATCATGACCTGCGCGGCGACGGTGTCGAGGGCACCGGTGGCGCAGGCGGTGGCCACGTCGCCGAGCAGGTTGTCGCCCGGATCACGGGCGGCCCGCCCGAAGTGGTCGCCGATGTAACCCGAGAGCTCCATCACCGCGACACCGGCGGCCGCCAAGTCTTCGGTGGTGCCCAGACCCTCCAACAGCTGGGTGCCCGCGTAGGCCCAGCGCATCAGCTGGTCGACGTCCTCCTCGGGCACACCGATCAGGCGCGCGACGATCAGCATCGGCAGCCGGTTGGCGACGGAACTCATCCACTCGATGCCCCCGTCGTGCAGGCCCTCGTGCCACAACCGATCCATGGTGTCGGCGACCACCGTCTCCAGGGTGCGGATGCGCTTGGCCGCCAGCCGCCCCACCAGCATCTTGCGGTGCGCCGCGTGCGCCGGATCATCGGCGGTGGCCAGCACCTGGGTGGGCCCGCCCAGCCCGTCCATTGCGAACGTGCCCACCGTGCCGTCGGGCTGATACAGCATGGTCCCGGTCAGATTCGACGAGAAGTCGTCGGGACGTGCGACGGCGTCGGCCACCGTGTCCCAGCCGCACACCGCGGAGAAACCGGATTCCCCGATCCGATGCACCGGGCCTGCGGCCAGCATGCGGTCATACAGCGGGTACGGCTGCTGCAGGTAAGCGTCATCGAACAGGCTCACGCCCAGCTGCTGTGTTCCCACCGTCATCGCACCAGGTTGTGCGGGGTGAGCCGGCGGCGTCAATGGGGCTGGGCAAAGTTGACAGCCCCGTGCGTGGCCGCTGGTGGGCGGTTGTCTCACGGGGGAGGTGGTACCTGCCCACTTGGTGAGAATTGGTGCGAGTTCTGTCTCAGGCTGAGATAGTCGTTTCAAGGGAAGGGGGCGTCACGTGGTGGGCCATGACTGGCTGGTGGGGGCCGATCGTCGCACCGCGGGAGCGGAGCGCATCTATGCCGCCGCGACCGATCTGGTGATGCGCGACGGACTCGAGGCACTCGACATCGATGTCCTGGGCGACCGGGTGCACTGCTCGCGCGCCACCATCTACCGGCATGCCGGCGGCAAGGCCGAGATTCGCGACGCCGTATTGGCGCGGGCCGCCGCCCGCATCGTGGACACCGTGCGTGAAGCGGTGGCCGGGCGCAGCGGAGCCGACCGGGTGGTGGCCGCGATCGCGGTGGCGCTGCAGCGCATCCGCGCGGATCCGCTCGGGCAACTGATGGTCGGTTCGGTGCGCGGCACGCAGGAGCTGACCCGGCTGGCCGGCTCACCGCTGCTCGCTGATTTCGCCCGCGATCTCAGTGGCCTGGGTGACGACGACCACGATGCCGCCCAGTGGGTGGTTCGGGTGGTGCTATCGCTGCTGTGCTGGCCGATCGGCGATGCCCGGACCGAGCAACAGATTCTGGAACGCTTCGTGGCTCCGGCGTTTTCGAACGAGGGAGATGGTTTCCGCGCAGAGATCTAGAACACGTTCTAGTCTATCGGCCATGGGATTTCTCAAGCCTGAACTGCCCGTTGTCGACTTCGCGGAATGGAGCAAGGGCACCCGTAGCGAGAAGATCCGGCCGATGGCTCGGCACTGGGCCGAGGTGGGCTTCGGCACGCCGGTGGTGCTGCATCTGTTCTACGTGTTCAAGATCGGCCTCTACATTCTGGGCGCCTGGCTGTTCGCACTGGCCACCGCGGGCATCGACGGTTTCACCGAGGTGCGGCAGTGGTGGAGCGAACCGATCGTGTTCGAGAAGGTCGTGCTCTACACGATGTTGTTCGAGGTGATCGGTCTGGGCTGTGGCTTCGGCCCGCTCAACAACCGGTTCTTCCCGCCCATGGGGTCGATCCTGTACTGGCTGCGGCCCGGCACCATTCGGCTTCCACCGTGGCCGCGGCGTATCCCGCTGACCTCCGGCACCGCCCGCACCCCGCTGGACGCCGCACTGTATGCGGCGCTGCTGGTGGCGCTGCTGGTGGCGCTGGTCTCCGATGGGACCGGTCCCATCGCGGCGCTGCACACCGACGTCGGGGTGTTGCCGCACTGGCAGATCCTGACGATTCTGGGGATCCTGGCGGTGATCGGCCTGCGGGACAAGGTGATCTTCTTGGCTGCCCGCGGTGAGGTGTACGCGCCGCTGGCCACCGCGTTCCTGTTCAGCGGCGTCGACATGATCATCGCGGCCAAGGCCATCTTCATGGTGATCTGGATGGGCGCGGCGACCTCGAAGCTCAACCGGCACTTCCCGTTCGTGATCTCGACGATGATGAGTAACAATCCGCTGATCCGCCCGAAGGCGCTCAAGCGCCGGTTCTTCAAGGACTTCCCCGAAGACCTGCGACCCGGCTGGCCGTCCAAGACGCTGGCGCACGTGAGCACGGCGATCGAGATGCTGGTTCCCCTGGCCCTGTTCTTCAGCCATGGCGGTCTGCCCACCGCGATCGCGGCGTTCGTGATGGTCTGCTTCCACCTGGGCATCCTGGCGGCCATTCCGATGGGGGTGCCGTTGGAGTGGAACGTCTTCATGATCTTCGGCGTGCTGTCCCTGTTCGTCGGACACGCCGAACTGGGGCTGTCCGACGTGAACAATCCGCTGGCGGTGGCACTGCTGTTCGCGGTCAGCGCGGGCACGGTGGTGCTGGGCAATCTCTTCCCGAACAAGGTGTCGTTCCTGCCCGGGATGCGCTACTACGCCGGCAACTGGGACACCACGCTGTGGTGCGTCAAGCCCTCGGCCGAAGAGAAGATCGCCCGGGGAATCGTCGCGATCGCCAGCATGCCCGCCGCACAGCTGGAGCGCTTCTACGGCAGCGCCGAGGCCGCCCAGATCCCGATCTATATGGGTTATGCGTTCCGCGGCTTCAACACTCACGGCAAGGCGTTGTTCAGCCTGGCGCACCGGGCCATGGCCGACGGCGACGAGAGCGACTACACCCTGACCGACGGGGAACGGATCTGTTCCACCGCGATCGGCTGGAACTTCGGCGACGGCCATATGACCAACGAGCAGCTGATCGAGGCGTTGCAGCAGCGTTGCGGATTCGAGCCGGGGGAGGTGCGGGTGGTGATCCTCGACGCGCAGCCGATCCACCGTCAGACCCAGGCCTACCGGCTGGTGGACGCCGCCACCGGAGAGTTCGAACGCGGGCACGTCAAGGTGGCCGACATGGTGGCACGCCAGCCTTGGCAGGACGACCTGCCGGCCTATGTCGACACGGCCGGCAGGCCGTCCCCCTAGGCGACCGGGATGTCGTGCCCCGGGCCGCGTTCGCCCTCGGGCCGCGGACCGAAGTAGCGGCGTGCAGATTCGGCGATCGCGACGTCGTTGATGCTGGCCTCGCGGCGGCGCATCAGGCCGTTCTCGTCGAACTCCCACAGCTCATTTCCATAGCTACGGAACCACTGGCCGGACGCGTCGTGCCATTCGTACTGAAACCGCACCGCGATCCGGTTGTCGTGGAAATCCCACAGGCTCTTGCGCAGGACGTAGTCCAGTTCGCGTTCCCACTTGGCGGTGAGGAAGGCGACGATCTCGGTGCGGCCGGTGAGGAAATGGTCGCGGTTGCGCCACACCGAGTCTGGGCTGTAGGCCAGGCTGACGTGGTGGGGATCGCGGGTGTTCCAGGCATCCTCGGCGGCTTGCACTTTGGCCAGCGCACTGGCGGTGTCGAACGGTGGCACGGGCGGGCGTTGTTCGGACATGGTGTCCCTTTCTTTGGGGCTCACAGCTTCTTTGGGGCTCACAGCGCGACCGCGGGCCAATCATTGTCGACTCGCGCCAGCACATTGAAGTAGTTGGTCAAGGTGTTCAGTGCCAGGTGGGCGACCAGTTCGCCGATCTCCTCATCGGTGACTCCCGCCGCACGCGCGGCATCGAGTTCGGCGACGTCGACGTCCCCGGCGTTGGCCGCGATCGTGGCCGACAGGGCCAGCAGTGCGGCGATATGACTGTCAGCGGACTCGGCCCGGCGTGCCGCGTCGAGTTCGCCTGCGTCGATCTTGGCCACACTGCCGCCGACGAAGGTGTGCGCCGACAGGCAGTATTCGCAGCCGTTGAGCTGGGCGGTGGAGATCGCCAGACGCTCGCGCACCTCGGGCCGCAGCGTGCCACCGGCCACCGCTCCGGACAGGGCCAGATAACTGCGCAGCAGGGTGGGGCTGTTGGCCATCGCCTTGGTCATGTTGGGGGCCCGGCCCATGGACTTGGTGACCTGGGTCAGCAATGTGGCCGCCTCCCCGGTGGCGGTGTCGGGTTCGACGGGGGTGAAGTGCGTCATGACGGGATCCTTTCGGGAAACGATTCTCTAATGGGTAAAGCTGATTGCATCCGTTAGAAGATTTAGCACGAAGTTCTAACGGATGCAAGGCCATCTATCCGTGATAACGTGGTGAAGTGACGACCGCAACACCTGCGTGGCTGCTGCCCGATGAGCCGGCGCCGGTTCGCCTGATGAACACCATCTGGGCTGACTCCGGCGCGATTCACGACGCGTTGACCGGTCCGGACGCATTGCGCGAGTGGATCGCCGCGGTCACCGGCCGCGACGACGGCGAGCTGGGCGATCCCGATGCCGGGGAGTTCAACGATGCGCGGCTGCTGCGCGACGCCCTGCGTTGCCTTGCAGCGCTGGTCACTGCGGGCGCTCCGGACGCCGGGACTGAGGTGGCCGAGGCGATCGCCGTGGTGAACCGGCTGCTCGCCGACCGGCCCCGGGGCGAACTCGCCCTCGTCGACGGAGGGCTTCGCGCCGTCGACGTGCGACATGCGTCGCCCATCCGAAGCGTGCTTGCCGAGCTGGCGCAGCAGGCGGTGGAGCTGTTCACCGGGCCTATGGCGGCCAACTTGCGGTCCTGCAATGCCCCTGGCTGTGTGCTGTTTTTCGTCAAGTCGCACCCGAGGCGGGAGTGGTGCTCGCCGGGGTGCGGCAATCGTGTCCGTGCGGCGTGCCACTACCGGCGAATCCGGGAGAATCGCTGACTCGCCGGACCTGACCCGGGCGGCCAGGGGCCCGGCGAATCGTGACTCAGATCACTGGTCCAACCAGTTGACCAGTGTGGCGGGATGGCCCAGCATGGAGCGCATGGACTTGGCGCCCATCTCCCGCACCGCGATCTCCGACACGATCTTCGTGCGGCTGGTCGAAGAGATCCTGACCGGACGCCTGCCCGCCGGCGAGGCGTTGCCCTCGGAGCGCGAACTCGCCCTGACTCTGCAGGTCAACCGGCACGCCGTCCGGGAAGCGCTCAAGCGCCTGCAGCAAGCCGGCCTGATCCGGATCAGCCACGGCGGCAAGACCCGGGTGTTGGACTGGCGGGAAAGCGCCGGCCTGGATGCCCTGACCGGCCTGGCCGTCGCCGGGGCGATCCCGACTCGCCAGATCATCGGCGACGTCGCGGTCATGCGGCGCTCGATCGCCGCGGATGCCGCGCGGTTGTGCGCGCGGCACGCCACCCCCGAGCAGCGGGCGGCGATCACCGCCGCGGCCGCGGCCTACCCGGTGGCCGGTGACCTCGCGGCGGTCAGCGATGCCGATCTGACGTTCTGGACCGCCATAATTGACGGCTCCGTAAATATTGCTTACCGGCTAGCGCTCAACACCCTGGTGGCCGCCTACGACGAGATGGGTCGCGAGGCCATCTACGCCCTGGGGGCCGCCGAATTCGCCGACCGCGACGCCCACATCGCCCTCGCCGCCGCGATCGCCGCCGCCGACGAGGACGCCGCCTATCGGCTGGCCGATGATTTGCTGACCCGGTTCGTCACGGCCTGCCAGGCCGGCGCCGAGGGAGAGGACTAGTCCCGTGTTCGACCTGATCGCCCACGCCATTCCCGTCTTCGTGCTCTGCCTGCTCCTGGAAGCCGTGTCGTTCGCGGTGCGTCCCGACGATCAGGAGCGCGGCTACGAGATGCGCGACACCAGCACCAGCCTCACGATGGGAATCGGCAACGTCGTCATCAACATCGGCTGGAAGCTCGTGGTGCTGGCGGCCTATAGCGCCGTCTACCTGGTGGCGCCGGTACACCTGTCGGCCACCAACCCGCTGACCTGGATCGCGCTGTTCCTCGCCGACGACTTCGCCTACTACTGGTATCACCGCACGCACCACACCATCCGGGTGTTCTGGGCCAGCCACGTGGTGCACCACTCCAGTCAGCACTACAACCTGTCCACGGCCCTGCGTCAGACCTGGACGCCGTTCACCGCGGTGCCGTTCTGGATCCTGTTGGCGTTCGCCGGATTCGCCCCGTGGATGATCCTGCTGCAGCAGTCCATCAGCCTGCTCTACCAGTTCTTCATCCACACCGAACGGGTGGGCAAGCTGTGGCGGCCAATCGAATTCGTCTTCAACACCCCGTCGCACCACCGCGTGCACCACGGCTCCAACGCCGAGTACCTCGACAAGAACTACGGCGGCATCCTCATCGTGTGGGACCGCCTGTTCGGCACCTTCGAACCCGAGGATGAGCGTGTGATCTACGGGCTGACCAAGAACATCGACACGTTCAACCCGGTGCGGGTGGCCACCCACGAGTACGTGGCCATCTGGCGCGACATCCGCGCGGCGCGCAGTTGGCGTGCGGTGTGGGGCCACCTGTTCCGCGGCCCCGGCTGGCAGCCCGCCCCTGGCCGACCGTGAAGCCCGCCCCTGGCCCAGCGTGAAGTTAGCTGCACACTCGACTACTCAGAGTGAAGCTAACTTCACGCTCGGCGGTGGGGTGAGCCGGCGGTGGGGTGAGCCGGCGGTGGGGTGAGCCGGGGTTAGACGGGCGTGACCCACTCGTTGTAGAACGGCGGCATCTGCGAGGCCCGGCCGGTGAACTGGGCGTCGCGCTTCTCCAAAAACGCCCGCACCCCGTCGGCCCCGTCGCCGATGCTGGTGTAGAACATCGCCAGTGAATCGACCCGGTGCGCCTCCACCGGGTCCGGTTGCGCGGAGTTGCGGTAGAGCATCTGACGGATCAGCGCGAACGACACCGGCGAGCGGCCCTTGGTCCAGGCATCGGCCAGCGCCCGCGCGTCAGCCAACAGTGCTTCGGGCTCGTGCAGCGACCCCGCGATCCCGCAGCCGAGTGCCCCCTCGGCATCGAGGATGTCGGCGCGGTAGAGCAGATCCAGGGCGGTCGGCATGCCGACGATCCGGGGCAGAAACCACGTCGAGCACGCCTCGGGAGTGATGCCCAGCTTGCCGAAGACCAGACCGAAACGCGCCTTGGTGGAGAACAGCCGGGCGTCCATGGCCAGCATCATGGTGGCCCCGATCCCGACCGCGGGCCCGTTGACCGCGGCGATCACCGGTTTACGGCAGTTGTAGATCGCCAAGGTCACCCGCCCGCCGGTGTCGCGCACCCGGGCAAGCTCGGGGTCATCGAGGTCGGCCATGTCGGCCAGCGACGGCGACTTGGACTCATCCAGGCCGAACACATTGCCGGAACTGGACAGGTCCATGCCCGCGCAGAAGGCGCGCCCCGAGCCGGTGACGATCACCGCGCGGACAGCGTCGTCGTTATTGACGTCGACGAAAGTTCGCTCCAGCTCTTCGGCCATCTCGACGGTGAAGGCGTTGAGATTGTCCGGCCGGTCCAGGTGCACGGTCAGGATGCCGTCGACGACCTCATGGCGCAGCGTGGTGAACTCCATCGCCCCGAGGCTAGTGGGCCTCGGCGGGGGACAAGAAGCGGGGCACGATGGCCGCCCCGGCGATGGCGGCCGCAGTCGACGCCAGCGCCTGGCCCCAGCCGATCGGGCCCAGCGGCGTGCAGCCCATGAACTGGCTGATTCCCGGGATGCTGATCAGCAGGGCCAGCGCCGCGAACGACCCGCCGGCGGTGGCCAGCACCATCGGCGAGCGTGACTCCAGCAGGGTCTGCGCCAACTGGGTGCTCACCAAGGCGACCAGTGCCACCGTGGAGGCGCGCCGGGGAAATCCGGTCAGGCGGCCCATGAACCACGCCGCGAGGGTTGCGCTGGCCGTCGTGGTGCCCCGTAGTGTCACCGCGCGCAACAGCGCCTTCTCATCGGGCCCGCGTCCCCCGAAAGGCATGGGACGCCGAGGCTGGCTGATCGCCAGCGCGGTGGCCGGGAACGCGTCGGTCACGATGTTGACCAGCAGCAGCTGCCGGGTGGTCAACGGCGCCTGACCGGTCAGCGCGCTGCCGATGATCGCGAACAACGCGCCGCTGGCGTTGCCGCCCAGCAGCACCGCCACCGCGGCCTGAACCCGCTGCCACAATTGGCTGCCCTCGTTGAGGGCGTCCAGCAGGGTCTCGATCTTGCCGTCGAGCAGCACCACGTCGGCGGCCGTGTGGGCGGCGTCGCTGCCCTGCGCGACGATCCCGATCCCGACCGTGGCGGCCCGGATGGCGGCGGCGTCATTGGCGCCGTCACCGACCATGGCCGAGACCTTGCCGCTGCGTTCCAGCGCCTGCACCACCTGCACCTTGTTCGCCGGCGACATGCGGGCGAACACCACCCGCTCGGCCACCGCGCGTTCCTGCTCCGTGCCCGACAGCGCCTCCCACTCCGTGCCGGTGATCACCTGATCGGCGGACAGCCGCACGCCCATCTTGCGGGCGATCGCGCGGCCGGTGGTCGGGTGATCGCCGGTGATCATCCGAATGGGCACCTGCCGGCGCTCCAGCTCGGCCAGCAGCCCCGCTGACCCGGCGCGCGGCGTGTCGGCGATACCGACGAACCCGACCAGCGTCAAACCGTCGGCGCACTGCTGCGCCAGCGTCGCGAGCTGGGCCTCGGGATCGTCGGGATCGGCCGAAAGTGACTGCACCTGAGCGGGACTGAGCTCACGACGTGCCACCGCGAGCACCCGCAGACCCTCGTCGGCCAGTTGCTCCACCACATCGTGGATGTCGGCCGCGACGTGGTCGCAGGCGGCCAACACCACCTCGGGTGCGCCCTTGATAGTCAACTCGGCTCCGAACACCGACGCCGCGAACGGCCGCCCGGAGCGGAACGGCAGATGGGCATCGGCTGTCCCCGAAGCGACGGCTCCGGGCACTTGGGCCGCCGCCGCCACGATCGCCGCGTCGGTCGCGTCGATATGGCTCTGCCCCTTGGCCGACGCCGTCGCGCGTTCCGCGCACCGCAGCACCTCGTCACGGGAATGATCGGCCGCCGTGCGCACCTCGGTGACCCGCAAGCGGTTCTCGCTCAGGGTGCCGGTCTTGTCGAAGCACACCACGTCGACGCGGCCCAGGGCCTCCACGGAGCGGGGGACCCGCACCAGCACACCGGATTTGGTGAGACGTTGAGCCGAGGCGTGCTGAGCCAGTGTGGCAACCACCGGCATGCCCTCGGGGACAGCGGCCACAGCCACCGACACTCCGTTGGCCACCGCCTGCTGCAGCCGGGTGGCCCGCAACACCCCCAGCACGCTGACCAGGCCGCCGGCCATCAGGCTCAGCGGCCAGGTCCGGGTGGTGATCTGTCCGAGTTGATGGGTCAGCCCGATATCCCCGTGCCGGCTGGTGACCAGGTCAGCGGCGCGCCGCACCTCGGTGTCGGGCCCCACGGCGGTCACCAGCGCCAGACCGTTCCCGGAGGCCACGGTGGTGCCCGCGAACAGCATGCAGCGACGCTCAGCCAGCTCGGCGCCCGGGGTGGCGTCGAGCTGCTTGGTCACCGGCAACGACTCACCGGTGAGCGAGGATTCGTCGACCTCCAGTTTCTCCAGCTCGACCAATCGGGCGTCGGCGGGCACCACATCGTCGGGACCCACCTCGATCAGGTCGCCACGCTCCAGCTGCTCGGGAAGTACTTGGACGCGGTCGCGAGTGCCATCGGGCCGGATCGTCACCTTCCAGGCCGGCGGGATCTGCTCGGCCAGGAGCCGATCCAGCCGCAGTTCGGCGCTCAACCGTTGACCGGCCGCCAGGACCGCATTGCTGACCAGGACAGAGCCGACCATGAGCGCGTCGAGGGGTGCGCCCAGCAGCGCGGTGGCAGCGGCGCCCAGTCCCAGGACGGGTGTCAGTGGATCGGACAGTTCGTCACGCACCGCGTCCAGGAACTGCCAGACCACGTGCCGCCCGGCGGTGCCGGTGTCCGGCGCGACGTCGGGCCGCGACAGCGAGCTCAGGGCGGCGCGCGCCTGCTCGACCGACATGGCATGCCACTCCTCGACGGGGACCGGCCGGGGCAGCGGCGCCGTGATCACCCGGCGGGCCGTCCAGTAGCCCGACACCAGACCCACGGCCGCGCCCAGCGCCACCGGCTCGGGACCGCGACCGCGCACCGTGGGAATGAGCAGCATCGAACCCAATGCCGAAGCGCCGGTGGACAAGGCGATACCCAGACGGGTGGCCTCCTGGGCCGCGGGCAGGGCATGCAATACCCGCCAGACCCCGGACAGGTCATCGACGATCAGGTCCGCCACCGGCGGCTCGCCGTCGTCGGGCAGGATGCCGATCCCCAGGTCGGCCGCCGACAGCGCCTGGGCGGCCGCAGAGGAGACCACCGCCACGGTGTGGCCGTCCTGCTGGTAGTCGCGCACCGCATGAAGCAGCGTGACGTCGATCGAATCGCCCGTCAGGGGAGCGATTTCGTCGAATGCGGGCCGCAGCACTCCCAGGCCGGCGGAGTCATCCACGGTCACCGTGCGCACCTGGGCGCGCTGTGTCTCGGCGAGGGTCGCGGCCGCCAGGGGATGCGGCGCCGGAGCAACCAGCGCCTCGGTGCCGGGGCGGCCGGGGACGGGATGCCACCCTGGCCGCAGGTCACCCGTCGCGAGCATCTCCCGGGCGCTTTCCCAGGCGGTCAGATCCTTCTCGTCGGTGCCGCGCAGTCCCGCCAGGCGCAACGCTGCGGTCCGCAGCACGCGCGGATCGAGGATCACCACGTCGATGCGGTCCAGTCGACGCAGGCTGTCCGGGTCGACCTGCAGTGCCTCGTCCCGGTTGGCCAGCCCGCGGCCCAACGTGGCGGCGAACGATTCGTGCGTGGCCCGGGTGGCTTTGGGCACCGCGACCAACGCGGCATTGCCGGCCAGTTCCGGGTCGCGGCTGGTCGCGGCGACGACGGCGGCGCCGATCGCCTGAATCCAGGTCCCGCGCTGGAGGTTGTGGTCGACCGGGCTCTCCGGGGATTCCGTCGTGCGCTGGGCCGACGGGGCAGCCGGGCGGGCCAGCTCCGGCTCGCGCCGCGCCCAGGCCCGGGTGTCCGCGCGCGCTTCGGCGGCTCTGATCGTGTTGATCGCCAGGTCCACCGCCAGCATCGACGGCGCCGCGGCCAGGGCGTTGACGGCGGTGGTCGCCATCCCCAACGCGGTGGCGGTGGCGCGCTTGCCGATTCGTTCCTCCAGCAGGCGACGCAGCTGTGGCTGGTGGTCCAGGGTGATCACCGCGCCCTGGAGACTGGAGGGCAACCGGCGAAACCGCAGCACGCGACTGGCAACTGCCAGACCCAGGCCGACGGCATTGATGCCGGCCATCGCGGCGCTGCTGACCGCGATCAGACCATCGCCGGGTTCGGGGGCCGGGCGAAGATGCCGCCGTGGGCGGTCGACCTCCGCCGGTGGGTCGGCAACCACGTCATAGTCCGGCTCGACATCGTCGGCCAAGGCAGCTATCGAGGGGGGCATCGGTCTCCTTCGCTCGGCGACCGAAGCCGTGGAGACAGCCCGCGGAACCTTCGGTCGACATGATCGATCGTCCGAAGGTCTCGCTCGCGAAAGTCCAGGTCCGCTGAATGACCGGGCGGGTGCAACCGCCGTATTGACGACCATTCACATCCACCACCGGTGTGGCGGGTAGGAACTACTCCCCTTCGCGTCCGAGGCTAGGGCCGGTAAGCAGCTGTCGGCTGAACGCCGCCGAGACTCGACCTGAAGTGTCGGTGAATTACTGCCCCTTCCAATCGATCTGGGCCGCCTCCTCGGGTTTATGCCGGCGGCGACCAGTAGGCGAGCATCTCGGCGAAGGTGTCGAAGGCCGGCTTCGAAATACCGTAGGGAGCCTCGAAGTGCAGGCTCAACGGGAACCCCAATTCGGCCACGCCATCGATCACCCGCTTGTAGAGATCGAGCAACTGGCGGCGTTTGGCGTCGGGTTCGCCCGCGGCCAGGGTCCGCACGAAGTCCTGTTCGGCGGCGACGGCCTCATTGCCCGGGTCCTGGATCAGCCAGTCGATCAGCCCGACCTTGGACTCCATCTTGGGCACGAAGCCGAACGACAACAGGACCTCGGGCCGGTGGTCGCTGACCTGGGTGAAGTTGCGCAGGAATCCCACGATGGCATCCGAGTAGAGCAGCTGCGTCATCCCGAACGTGGCGCCCCGCTCGCATTTGAAGGCGAAGCGATCCTGCTCGGCGTCTCGGGTCGGGATGAGGATGACTCCCCGGTTGTCCACGAGATCGTCGAACTTGGACAGGGCGTCGGTGGGTGCGACGCCGCCGCCCTCTCCGTCGTTGAGCGTGCGGGGGACACCGACGAAGATGATTCCGTCGAATCCGGCCTGGCGCAGCCCCGAAAGGCGTGTCCGCAGCGCGGACTCGTCGAGGAATGCGGTGACCTGTGTGCACAGTCCGCGCACTCCGGGCAGTTCGGGACCGATGACCGACCAGAAGTCGCTCACGTCGAGTTTGGGGTGCATCTCGACCGGCCGATCGTCGTCTTCGGGGATCAACCCGGGGATCATGACGTGACCGATCCGGCCCGCGATGCCCGCTTGGGCGGATAACTGCAGGACCTTGTGGGCCTCTTCGCGGGCCTGCTTGGCCCCGCGGTCGGTGTTGGGCGGCACCAATTCCAGTGCAATGGTGTTCAGCGGCATCAGGGAACTCCGTATCTGATGGGGAACGGACATGTTGCGCCCCAGAAAAGCTCTGGGGCGCAACATGTCAGACGGTCACAGGCCGGCGCGGGCTTCCTTCGCGGCAGCGACCAGGTTGGCCAGGGATGCGGTGACCTCGTCGGTCTTGCGGGTCTTCAGGCCGCAATCCGGGTTGACCCAGAGGCGTTGCGCGGGAACGGCACTCAGTGCCTCGCGTAGCGACGACGCCATCTCGTCAGTGCTGGGAACACGCGGCGAGTGGATGTCGTAGACGCCCGGCCCGACACCGTTGGAGAACCCGATCGCGTTGAGGTCGTCGAGCACCTCCATGTGCGAGCGGGCCGCCTCGATCGAGGTGACGTCGGCGTCCAGGTCCGCGATCGCACCGATCACCTCACCGAACTCCGAGTAGCACAGGTGCGTGTGGATCTGCGTCGCGTTGGACACGCCCGAGGTGGACAGCCGGAACGAGCCGACCGCCCACTCCAGGTAGGCCGCCTTGTCGGCGTCGCGCACCGGCAACAGCTCACGCAGGGCCGGCTCGTCGACCTGGATCACCGCGATGCCGGCAGACTCCAGGTCCACCGTCTCCTCACGGATCGCCAGCGCCACCTGATAGGCGGTGTCGGCCAGCGGCTGGTCGTCACGGACGAACGACCAGGCCAAGATGGTGACCGGCCCGGTGAGCATGCCCTTGACCGGCTTGTCGGTCAGCGACTGGGCGTAGGTGGCCCACTCGACCGTCATCGGCGTGGGGCGTGTGACGTCACCGAACAGCACCGGCGGACGTACGCAGCGGCTGCCGTAGGACTGCACCCAACCGTTGCTGGTGGCAAAGAAGCCCTCCAGCTGCTCGGCGAAGTACTGCACCATGTCGTTGCGTTCGGGCTCGCCGTGCACCAGCACGTCCAGGCCGAGCTCCTCCTGCAGCTTGATGACGGCGGCCACTTCGGCCTTCATCCGGTTGGTGTACTCGGCGTCGTCGATCTCCCCGGCGACCAGGGCGGCGCGCGCCTTGCGGATCTCCACGGTCTGCGGGAACGAACCGATGGTGGTGGTCGGCAGCGGCGGCAGGTGCAGCCGCTCGTCCTGGGCGGCGCGACGCTCCTGAGCCGAGCCGCGCTGGACACCGGCCGAGGTGATCTCGGCGATCTGCGCGCGCAGTGCCGCGTTGTTCAGTCGCGGGTCGGTCGTGCGGGAGGCGACCGCGGCGTTGGATGCGGCGATCTGTTCGGCGACGGCTTCGCGGCCGTCGCGCAGGGCACGGGCCAGCGTGGCGACTTCGGTCACCTTCTCGGCGCCGAACGCCAGCCAGCTGCGCAGCGCGTCGTCCAGGCCGGTCTCGGGCTCCAGCGAGTAGGGCACGTGCAACGTCGAGCACGACGTCGAGACGGCAACGCTCTCCGCCGAGCCCAGCAGGCTCGCCAGCTTGGCCAGCGCGGCCTGCAAGTCGGTGCGCCAGATGTTGCGGCCGTCGACCACACCGGCGACCAGGGTCTTGGACGCCAACTGCGGAACGGCGGCGATCGCGGTGTCGGCGCCGTAGACCAGGTCGACACCGATCGCCTCGACCGGGGTACGGGCCAGCGCAGGCAAACCGGCGCCGGGGTCACCGAAGTAGGTGGCCACGAAGATCGACGGACGGTTGGTCAGTGCACCCAAGCGGTTGTAGACCCGCTCGGCCAGCGCCGGGGCGTCGGCGGAGATGTCGATCACCAGCACCGGCTCGTCGATCTGCACCCATTGGGCACCGGCCTGTGCCAACTGGCCCAGCAGATCGGCGTAGATCTCGGTTAGCTCATCCAGGCGCGAAATCGGCGCTGCCGCACCGTCAACCGCCTTGCTCAGCAACAGGAAGGTGACCGGTCCGATGATCACCGGCCGGGCATTGACGCCCTGCTCGGTGGCCTCGGCGAGCTCGGAAAGCACCTTGGCGGGGTTCAAGGCGAAGGTGGTGTCGGGACCGATCTCGGGAACGATGTAGTGGTAGTTCGTGTCGAACCACTTCGTCATCTCCAGCGGGGCGATGTCGGCATTGCCCCGCGCCGCGGCGAAGTAGCGGTCCAGCTCATCGGCGACGCCGGCCACCCGGGCCGGGAGCGCCCCCAGCAGTACCGCGGTGTCGAGCATCTGGTCGTAGTAAGAGAACGTGTTCACCGGTACCGAGTCCAGTCCGGCAGCAGCCAGTTGGGCCCAGGTGTCGCGGCGCAGGCCGGCGGCCACCTTCTTCAGTTCGTCTTGGCCGATCCGGCCGGCCCAGTAGCTCTCGGTGGCTCGCTTGAGTTCGCGGCGGGGTCCGATGCGCGGTGTGCCGAGAACGGTGGCGGTGAAAGGTTGAACGGTCACGATGTGGTCCTTCGATTGACGAGGGTGGGTCAACGCCAGCAGTCGCCCAGCTGATCCGGTCCCGTGCCTATATAAAGCACCACAACCCTCAAAACCAGACGCCTATTCCGCGAGGCGTTGATCCGCCGGGCGCGGCGCGCCCAGCACAACAGGCAGGTATTCGGACTCGCAGGCGCGCACCGAGGTGCTCCTAATGGCCGTCGCTTCCCAGTCGGTGGGCGAACCCTGTGACCAGTGCTTATGACGGCGGTCGTTCCTGCATACCGCTGCGGGACAGTCCCGGATTCTCACCGGGTTCCCTCTCGCGCTCCACAAAAACCGTGGTGCGCTCGATGCCGAGACCGCGACTACGTGCGGCAACGGCAGACCAGTTGCGTGATCGAGATTACTCGGCCGGACCCTCGGCAAGGGCCTCCGGGATCGGGTTGGGGCCGTCGTTGAAGTCGATGGTGCGGCCGATGGTCGCGTCGTCGGCCAGGCAGGCCGCGATCACCAACGCGACGTTGCCGCGGGAGACCTCGCCTTTGACGGTGCCTTTTCCGCTGCCCGGGCCGACGGCGATCCGGCCGGTCGCAGGCTCGAGGGTGAGCCGGCTCGGACCCAGCACCGTCCACTCCAGGTCGCTGGAGCGTAGATGGGCGTCGGCGGCGGCTTTGGCCTGCGCGTACGGATAGAAGGAATCACCCTCGGGAACGCCGTGATCAGGTCCGGCGCCGAAGTAGGAGACCATCACAAACCGCCGGACACCGGCCTGTGCCGCGGCGTCGATGGTGCGGATGGCGGCGTCGCGGTCCACGGCGTAGGTCCGGGCGGGGTCACCGCCGCCGGCACCGGCGGAGAACACCACCGCATCGTGGGCGGCCAGCAGGCGGCTCAGCCCGTCGGTGTCGAGCCGCTCGATGTCGGCCACCACCGGGACCGCACCGGTGGCCGCGACCTCCTGGGCGTGCTCGGGATTGCGGAACACCGAAGCGACCTGGTGATGGGCTTGAGTCAGGAGCGGGGCGAGCAGCAGGGCGACCTTGCCGTGGCCGCCGATGATCACGATGCGTGCCATGGATCCGACGGTACGCGAGCCCCGGAGTGACCCCCGCTGACGAGCGTCGAGCGGCCCGGTTGACAATCGAGGCAACAAACCGCGAACAAACTAAGGAGCACCCATGGCTGAAGCCGTCATCGTCGAAGCGGTGCGCGCGCCTGTCGGCAAGCGCAACGGCGGACTGTCCGGGGTGCACCCGGCCGAGCTGTCCGCCCAGGTGCTCAACGGCCTGGTAACCCGGGCCGGCGTGGACCCGGCGCTGGTCGACGACGTGATCTGGGGCTGTGTGATGCAGGCCGGTGAGCAGGCCCTCGACATCGGCCGCACCGCCGTGCTGAGCGCCGGCTGGCCGGAGACGGTGCCCGCGGTGACGGTGGACCGCCAGTGTGGTTCCAGCCAGCAGTCGGTGCACTTTGCCGCCGCCGGCGTGATCGCCGGACACTACGACGTCGTGGTCGCCGGTGGGGTCGAGTCGATGTCGCGGACCCCGATGGGCTCCTCGCTGGCCAACGGTGGCCGGCCCTACGGTGACTCCTTCAAGGCGCGCTACACCCAGACCCCCAACCAGGGCATCGGTGCGGAGATGATGGCCACCAAGTGGGGCCTGACCCGCACCGCGCTGGACGAGTTCGCGCTGGCGTCCCACGACAAGGCCGGCGCGGCCCAGGACGCGGGTGCTTTCAAGGACGAGATCGTCTCGATCACCGACCCCGAGGGCAACGTCGTCAGCGAGGACGAGGGCATCCGCCGCGGCACCACGCTGGAGAAGATGGCCCAGCTCAAGCCCGCCTTCAAGGAGGACGGCGTGATCCACGCCGGTAACTCCAGCCAGATCTCGGACGGCTCGGCCGCGTTGCTGTTCATGTCGGCGGAGAAGGCCAAGGAACTGGGGCTGACCCCGCTGGCGCGGGTGCACACCGCGACCCTGGCTGGTGCCGACCCGGTGATGATGCTGTCCGCGCCGATCCCGGCCACCCAGAAGGCGCTGCAGCGCTCGGGGCTCAGTGTCGACGACATCGGGGTGTTCGAGGTCAACGAGGCGTTCGCCCCGGTGCCCATGGCCTGGCTCGCCGAGATCGGTGCCGACCCCAAGAAGCTCAACCCCAACGGTGGGGCCATCGCACTGGGCCACCCGCTCGGCGGCTCCGGCGCCCGGATCATGACCACCATGCTGTACCACATGCGCGCCAACGGGATTCGCTACGGCCTGCAGACCATGTGTGAGGGCGGCGGCCAGGCCAACGCCACCATTTTGGAGCTGCTGTGAGTGACGCCGCCGTTCTGGTAGAGCGGCGCGGCAATGTCCTGCTGATCACGATCAACCGGCCCGACGCCCGCAACGCCATCAACGGCGCTGTGAGCGCCGGGATCGGCGATGCCCTGGCACAGGCGCAAGCCGACGACGAGGTGCGCGCGGTGGTGCTCACCGGCGCCGGCGACAAGTCGTTCAGCGCCGGAGCCGACCTCAAGGCGATCGCCAACCGGGAGAACATCTTTCACCCCGAACACCCGGAGTGGGGCTTCGCCGGCTACGTGCAGCACTTCATCGACAAGCCCACCATCGCCGCGGTCAACGGCACCGCGCTCGGTGGCGGCACCGAACTGGCGCTGGCCAGCGACCTGGTGATCGCCGAGCAGCGGGCCCAGTTCGGGCTGCCCGAGGTCAAGCGGGGTCTGGTTGCCGGGGCGGGCGGCGTGTTCCGCATCGTCGACCAGCTGCCCCGCAAGGTCGCCCTCGAACTGCTCTACACCGGGGACCCGATCTCCGCGGCAGACGCGGCCCAGTGGGGATTGGTCAACCGGGTGGTCGAGGACGGCAAGGCCCTGGAAGCAGCGCTGGAGCTGGCCGAACGCATCACCGGCAACGCGCCGCTGTCGGTGCAGGCCAGCAAGCGGATCGCCTACGGGGTCGATGACGGCGTCATCACCGACGAGGTGTCGGGCTGGGCCAGGACCGGGCGCGAGTTCTCCACCCTGCTTCGGTCCGAGGACGCCAAGGAGGGCCCGCGGGCGTTCGCCGAGAAGCGCGCCCCGGTGTGGAAGGCCCGTTGACCGGCGTGCCGGAGCCGTTGATCATCCCGATTGGAGGCCACGCCCCGCAGCTGGACGCGGAGGCGTGGGTGGCACCCAACGCGACCCTGATCGGCCAGGTCAGCCTGGCCGCCGGGGCCAGCGTGTGGTACTCGGCGACGCTGCGCGCCGAGGTCGAACCGATCGAGATCGGTGCCGAGTCCAACATCCAAGACGGGGTCACCATCCACGTCGACAAGGACTTTCCCTGCCGAGTCGGGCAGCACGTCAGCGTCGGGCACAACGCGGTGCTGCATGGCTGCACCATCGGTGATGGCTGTCTGATCGGCATGGGGGCGATCGTGCTCAACGGTGCCGTGGTGGGCGAGGGGTCGCTCGTGGCCGCCGGCGCGGTGATCCCGCAGGGCATGGTGGTTCCGCCCCGATCCCTGGTGGCGGGGGTGCCGGGCAAGGTGCGCCGTGAACTCAGCGATGCCGAGGTCGACAACAATCGGTACAACGCGGTGGGCTACGGGCTCTTGAGGGAAGTCCATCGGGCGAACTAGCGCATTCGGGCCAACGGCCGCCGATTCGCCGCTACGTTAGGGACGTTGCTCAACCCGCCGCTGAGGGGACGCCGCCCGATGACCCAGATCAGTCCAACCCGCCCCGGCCTGCTGCGCGAGATCACCGACATCATCACCCGAGTCGCCCTGCCCTATCACGAGCCGCGGGCAGTGGTGCAGCGACGCCGCGTCGTGGTCGGGATCGTGGTGGTGATCGGTGCCGCCGTGCTCAGTCTGATGCACAGCAAGCTGCCCGGCGATCCGGCGTTCTACTGGTTGTCGCTGGTGTTGGCCGCGGTCTGGACGGTGGGGGCGGTCGCGGCCGGGCCGTTGCACCTGGGCGTGCTGCGGTTCCGGGGGCGTAACGAGCGGCCGGTGTTCACCGGAACCGGTGTGGGCCTGGTTCTCGGTTGCCTGTTCATACTGGGCGGGCTTGCGGTTCAGGACATTCCGCTGCTGGCCAATCAGGTGGTGGCGATCCTGGCCTACACCACCGAGGTGTCCTGGCGGCTGGTGGTGCTGATCGCCCTGCTCAACGCGATCGCCGAGGAGTTGTTCTTCCGCGGCGCCCTGTTCAGTGCCTTCGGCCGCCACTCACCGCTGGTGTTCTCCACTGTGCTCTATGTCGCGGCGATGATGACCGCCGGCAACATCATGGTGGGGCTGGCCGCGCTGGTGCTCGGCAGCGTCTGCGCCATGGAGCGCCGCGCCACCGGTGGCATCCTGGCGCCGGTGCTGACCCACCTGGTGTGGGGCCTGATGATGGTGCTGGCGTTGCCGCCCCTGTTCGGGCTGTAAGCCCGCGCCCCATTTCTTTGGGCGAGCGTGCGTGTCTGCGCAGCGACACACCGTCGAGCGTGGCATTCTGCGCACGCTCGGCACCGGGTTAGGAGTCGGTGAAGGTGGGGGAGCGTCGCTCCTGAAACGCCCGGGTGCCCTCGCGGAAGTCGTGGGAGTTCAACAGGATTGACTGCCCGACGTATTCGCGGTCCAGCGTCGCATCGAGCTCGGTCAGGGTCGCGGTGTTGATGGCGTGCTTGGTCTTGGCCAACGCTGCGGCGGGCCCAGCCAGCAGGCCGGCCAGCAGCTTGTCCACCTCGGCGTCGAACTCCTCGGCGGGGTGCACCGCGCTGATCAGACCCCACTCCAATGCGTCCGCGGCAGAGAGCCGTTCGGCCAGCAGGGCCAGCCGCATGGCGCGCGTCCGGCCGATCGCCGCGGCGACCAGTGCCGAAGCCCCGCCGTCGGGCATCAGCCCGATCTTGGTGAACGCCAACAGGAAAAACGCCTTGTCCGACGCGACGATCAGGTCGCAGGCCAACGCCAGCGACACCCCGATGCCGGCAGCGGGACCCTGCACCACGGCCACAATCGGCCGGGGCAACGTGACCATCGCCCGGATCGCCCGATTGGCGGCGACGATGATCTCGGTCGCCAGGTCATCGGTCGCATCCTCGGCACTGATCCCCGCGCCCGAGCAGAAGCCGCGCCCCGCACCGCCGAACCGCACCACCCGCACCCGCGGGTCGCGGGCGGCAGCCTCCATGGCGTCGGCGATACCGGCCAGCACCCCGGTGGTCACCGAGTTGAGGCTGTCGGGACGGTCGATGGTCACCGCGAGAACTCCGTCGGACAACGTGACGGTCAGTCCCGCGACCGGCGCAAGGGAGTCGATTGCAGTCATGGGTGTCACCTTAGGATGCAGAACACACAGGCATTCGACGAGGAGGCAGATATGGCGGGACCACTGGCGGGGCTGCGGGTCATCGAACTGGCCGGGATCGGACCGGGGCCGCACGCGGCGATGATCCTGGGCGACCTGGGCGCCGAGGTGGTCCGCGTGGATCGGCAGCCCAAGTTCGGTGGCGGGCCCAGCAAGGACGCCATGCTGCGCAACCGGCGCTCGGTGACCGCCGACCTGAAGTCGCCGGAAGGTCGCGACCTGGTGCTGCAGCTGGTGGCCAAGGCCGATGTGCTGATCGAGGGCTTCCGCCCGGGTGTCACCGAGCGCTTGGGCCTGGGCCCCGAGGACTGCGCCAAGGTCAACGAGCGGTTGATCTACGGCCGGATGACGGGCTGGGGCCAGTCCGGTCCCCGTGCGCAGCAGGCCGGCCATGACATCAACTACATCTCGATCACCGGCGTTCTGCACGCGATCGGGCGCAACGGCGAGAAGCCGGTCCCGCCGCTGAACCTGGCCGGCGACTTCGGCGGTGGCTCGATGTTCCTGCTGGTCGGCATCCTGGCCGCACTGTGGGAGCGGCAGCGGTCCGGCAAGGGCCAGGTGATCGACGCGGCCATGGTCGACGGGGCCAGCGTGCTCTCGGCGATGATGTGGAGCTTCCGTGCCCAGGGCATGTGGAGTGACGAGCGTGGTGTCAACATGCTCGACACCGGAGCGCCCTACTACGACACCTACGAATGTGCCGACGGCAAGTACGTGTCGGTCGGTGCTATCGAGCCGCAGTTCTACGCCGAACTGCTGGCCAAGCTGGAGCTGGATCCCGCGGCGTTGCCGGCGCAGAACGACGTCAGCGGCTGGCCGCAGCTTCGGGCCACCCTCACCGAGGCGTTCGCCGCTCACGATCGCGACCACTGGGCCACAGTCTTTGCCGGTTCGGACGCCTGCGTGGCACCGGTGCTGTCCTTCGCCGAGGTGCAGACCGACTCGCACATCGCCGAACGCGACACCTTCTACGACGTCAACGGTTATCTGCAGCCGATGCCCGCGCCGCGGTTCTCCCGCAGCGCCCCCGACGTCCCGACCCCGCCCGCGGTTCTGGGAGCCGACAACGACTCCATCCTGGGGGACTGGGTATAGTCCCGACCAACCAGACGGTTGGGACTGAGAGGGGCCACGAGAGTGCAGATCAAAGACGCGGTAGCCGTTGTCACCGGCGGTGCTTCCGGATTGGGCTTGGCGACCGCCAAGCGCCTGCTGGACGCCGGTGGACAGGTCGTGGTGATCGACCTCCGCGGTGAGGACACCGTCAAGGAGCTCGGCGACCGGGCCCGCTTCGTCGAGGCCAACGTGGCCGACCCCGAGGCCGTCACGGCGGCCCTGGATGTCGCGGAGTCCATGGGACCGGTGCGCATCAACGTCAACTGCGCCGGAATCGGCAACGCGATCAAGACGCTGAGCAAAGACGGTGCGTTCCCGCTGGACGCGTTCACCAAGATCATCCAGGTGAACCTGATCGGCACCTTCAACGTCCTGCGGCTCTCGGCCGAGCGGATCGCCAAGACCGAGCCCATCGACGGTGAGCGTGGCGTCATCATCAACACCGCCTCGGTGGCGGCGTTCGAGGGCCAGATCGGGCAGGCCGCCTACTCGGCGTCCAAGGGCGGCGTGGTCGGCATGACCCTGCCGATCGCGCGGGACCTGTCGCGTGACCTGATCCGGGTCTGCACCATCGCGCCGGGCCTGTTCAAGACGCCGCTGCTGGGCTCGCTGCCCGAGGAGGCGCAGAAGTCGCTGGGCGCGCAGGTGCCGCACCCGTCGCGTCTGGGTGACCCCGACGAGTACGGCGCACTGGCCGAGCACATCATCAACAACCCGATGCTCAACGGCGAGGTCATCCGCCTCGACGGTGCCATCCGCATGGCCCCGCGCTGAGCGCTTGCGCGAAGAAAACTAGGCAGACCAAGGAGTTCGTATGGCATTGAGGACGAAGTTCACCGAGGTATTCGGGGTCGAGCACCCCATCGCCCAGGGCGGCATGCAGTGGGTGGGTCGGGCGGAACTGGTGGCGGCAGTCGCCAACGCCGGGGGATTGGGTTTCCTGACCGCACTCACCCAGCCGACGCCGGCCGACCTGGCCAACGAGATCGCCAAGACCCGGGATCTGACCGACAAGCCGTTCGGGGTGAACCTGACCATCTTGCCGGCGATCAACCCGCCGCCCTATGACGAGTACCGCCAGGTGATCGTCGACGCCGGCATCAAGATCGTCGAGACCGCCGGATCCAACCCGGCGCCGCACCTGCCGATGTTCCACGACAACGGCATCAAGGTCCTGCACAAGTGCACCTCGGTGCGGCACGCCGTCAAGGCGCAGAGCCTGGGCGTGGACGGCATCAGCATCGACGGTTTCGAATGCGCCGGACACCCCGGTGAAGACGACGTTCCCGGCCTGGTGCTGATCCCGGCCGCGGCCGCGCAGATCGAGATCCCGATGATCGCCTCCGGCGGCTTCGCCGACTCCCGCGGACTGGTCGCGGCGCTGGCGCTGGGTGCCGACGGCATCAACATGGGTTCACGGTTCATGTGCACCGTGGAGTCCTGCATCCACCAGAACGTCAAGGAAGCGATCGTCGCCGGCGACGAGCGGGGCACCGAGCTGATCTTCCGCTCGCTGCACAACACCGCCCGGGTGGCCAGCAACGCCGTGTCGCGTGAAGTGGTGGAGATCCTCAACAAGGGCGGCCAGTTCCCCGACGTCCAAGAGCTGGTGGCCGGCGTGCGCGGCCGCCGCGTCTTCGACGAGGGTGACGTGGACGCCGGGATCTGGACCGTCGGTACCGCGATGGGCCTGATCAACGACATTCCCACCGTCGACGAGCTGGTTTCGCGGATCGTGTCCGAGGCCGAGGAGATCATTCTCGGACGCCTGGGCAACATGGTCGAGGTCGACGACGAGGAGAACGTCGCCTGACCAGGACGGCTTAGGCCGTACCTGCCCCGAACGTGCAATCAGGCCGGAGAATCTACGGATTCCCCGGCCTGATTGCACGTTCGGCGTTGTCGGTTTTGCGGCACGGCCGAACCGATTCTGAATGTCACAAGAAATGGGATGACTCAATGAAGGCGGGCCCGTGTCAGACGGGGCTGCCGTCGCCACGCAACAGCGTGACCGTGAACGGCGCCGCTTGCGCGGCACCGATCAATCAGCTTGCCAGCGAGTGCAGGCTTTCGAACTGCTCCGAGGTGTCGCCCTCGACGAGAAAATCGCCGTGGTAGAGGGCCTCGAAATCAACTTTGATTACGTCGGCACTGGAGTCGTCGATCCACATGAGACTGAGCTTATGGGTCACTATTAAGGAATCTTTGAGTCACGGTTGGGGAAATGGTGGCAATGCTACTGGCGGGTAGCGTTTGCCGTCGCCCCCGTGAACGGCTCGCGCACGGGCCGCCGGCCGGGGCTAGGGTGGCACCCATGACTGCACCGGAGACCCTGGACAACCCGCTGTTCGCCCGGATCTGGACCTTCATGTCGAGTCACGAGACCGACTGGCTGCGCGATCGGCGCCGCGAGAACCTCGCGGGATTGAGCGGGCGGGTCCTGGAGGTGGGCGCGGGCACCGGCAGCAACTTCGCCTTCTACCCCGAGACTGTGACCGAGGTGGTGGCAGCCGAACCTGAATCTCAGCTCCGCGATGCCGCACTGACCGCCGCGGCAGCGGCGCCGGTACCGGTCACCGTGGTGGCCAGCACGGTCGAGGCCCTCGACGCCGGCGAGCCCTTCGACGCGATCGTGTGCTCCTTGGTGCTGTGCTCGGTCGACCATCCCGAGGCCGTGCTGCGCCAGCTCTACACGCTGCTCAAGCCCGGGGGAGAACTGCGTTACTTCGAACATGTCGCCAGCCCCGGCATGCGCGGCGGGTTGCAGCGGCTGGCCGACGCCACGTTCTGGCCCAGACTGTTCGGTAACTGCCACACCCACCGCGACACCGAGCAGGCGATCACCGCCGCCGGATTCTCCGTCACCACGTCCCGGCGCGGGCATCAGTTCCCGGCGTGGGCCCCGCTGCCGGTGTCGGAATTCGCGTTGGGCTCGGCGAGCCGCCCGGCCTGACCGGTCAGGGCAGCAGGAAACGCAACCGCTGGGCCATGCCCGGCAGTGCCGCCGATGCGGTGGTCTGCAGGAATACCGTGGCCCGCTCGGACAACGGCGTCGGCTCCGGATTGACCTGGATGACGGTCTTACCCAGCTCCAGCGCGCGTTCGGGCAGGCTGGCCGCCGGATAGACCACCCCCGAGGTGCCCACCACGACCAGGGCGTCCGCGGCGTCGATGGCCTCGACCGCGGCATTCCACGGCTCGTCGGGAAGCTGCTCGCCGAACCACACCACATCCGGGCGGATCAGGCCGCCGCAGTCGCACGACGGCGGCATGATCTCCAAGACGGGCTCGGGCAGTTCCGGCAGTTGGGTGTCGTGGGGCTGTTCGCAGTCCGAGCACCGGAAGCTGAACATTCGGCCGTGCAGATGGTGCACCGTGGAACTGCCGCCGCGCTCATGCAGATTGTCGACGTTCTGGGTGATGACCGTGACGTCGTCGACGTGCTGTTCCCAGTCCGCGATCGCACGATGACCCAGGTTCGGCTCGTAGCGGCGGGCCAGCTGACAGCGCCAGGTGTACCAGCCCCAGACCAGCTCCGGCTGCCGGTTCCAGCCGTCGATGCTGGACACCTCATAGGGGTCGTACTGAGACCACAGCCCCTTCTCGTCGTCGCGGAAGGTCGGTATCCCGCTCTCTGCTGAGATCCCTGCACCACTGAACACCGCCACCCGCACGCCACCAACATAGCGGGATACTGGCCGGATGGACTTCGCGCACCTGCTGAAACCCGACGCGCCGTCAGATGCGCCGCTGTTCGAGCAGATCCGGTCTGCGCTGATCGAGGCGGTCCGCACCGGATCGCTGCCGGCAGGGACCCGCCTGCCCACCGTCCGCGACTTGGCCGGCCAGCTTGGCCTGGCGGTCAACACCGTCGCGCGCGCCTATCGGGAACTGGAGGCCGGCGGTGTGGTCGAAACACGGGGCCGATTCGGCACTTTCGTGGCCAGCGCTGATCCGGCCGAGGCCACCATGACCCAGGCCGCAAGCGCCTTCGTCGCGGCCGCACGCAGCGTCGGACTGAGCAAGCCCGAAGCGCTGCGCTATCTCGACGCCGCCTTCGACAGCCCCGGCGCCTAGCCGAATTCGAGCAGCGTCAGTGACGGGCGCACGGGATTGAGGAAACTCAGCCGATAGCTGCCGGAGAGCAGGGTGTTGAACAGCCACCCCCGCCCGGCCGGCAAGCGCAGATCATGAACGGCCCGGACGCCGGGCATGGTGTTCACCAGATCGGCGGCCTGGCTCACCGACAGGCTGAACGGCATGGGCGGAACCTTGTAGCGCAGCGAGGTCCGAATACCGCGGCGCATCAGCATCGCCAGCAGGGGAGGCGGTACGTCGAAGAGCATCCGGCCGCCCGGGAAGCGGCGCGCGCACTCGGCGATCAGTCCGAGCGACTGCTCGGGTTGCAGGTACATCAGCAGGCCCTCGGCGCTGATGAACACACCTTTGTCCGGATCGACCTGGTCCATCCAGCTGTAGTCCAAGGCCGACTGGGCGCAGACCGCGATCTGCGGTGAGGCCGGCAGTAGGCGGGTTCGGATGTCGACGATCGGGGGGAGATCGACGGTGAGCCAACCGAATCCGGCGTCGGCGACGCTCGCGCTCACTCGCCAGAAACTGGTCTGCAGGCCCTCGGCCAAAGCGACCACGGTGCCCGACGGATGCTCGTGCAGAAACTGCCGGGTCTGCTCGTCGAAGGCCAGCGCGCGCAGCGCGATGTCCTGGCGGGTCGGCCCGAACTTCGCGAAGTCGAAGGCAATCGAATCGACCAGGCTGATCGCCATCGGGTCATCGATGATCCGGTCGGGTCGGCGGGCTTCGGTGGCCCGCGCGTTCAACGTCAGCAACGCGGTCTCGGAGACACCGGTCAGGGTGACTTTCTGTGCCTGGCTCACCCGCGCGACTTTACCGGGGCGCGGCGGCGTGCAGCACTTTGCTCAGCGTGCGCAGGTTACGGGTGGTGGTGCTCGATTTGTACCGCTGCTTGCCCATCGTCTTGCCGACGACGCTGGTCAGCGTGTCGCCTTTGGGGATCTGCCAATAGATCACGCCGTTGCCCGCGGTGATCTTCTCGTCGGTATCGGCGGCCAGGGCGGACAGTTCGCCCAACGCCGCGTCGTCGGCGACGAAGGTGACATAGGAGTGCAGTCCCGGGGCCTCAGCCTCATAGGGATAGGCGGCGACGATCTCGCCGACCGTCTCGACGTCATAGACCAGTACCCAGGCCTGGTAACCGAAGCGTTCCCGCAGTGCCGCCTCGGCGGTGGAGCGCACTGCGGCGGCCGTGGCGGGCGAGTCCACCAGCACGTTGCCACTGGCCAGCAGGGTGCGCACCGCGCCGAAGCCGGCCTCGGTCAGCGCGGCGGCCACCTCGGCCATCTTGAGATTGACCCCGCCGACGTTCACGCCGCGCAGAAACAGCGCATACCGGGTCATGAGGTGGGCTCCAATCGGTGAAACACCGATGGTAATGACCGGATGCGTCGGTAGGCTTCGATCATGGGACGCCAGGTATTCGACGACAAGTTGCTGGCCGTGATCAGCGGGAACTCACTCGGGGTGCTCGCCACCATCAAACGTGACGGACGCCCCCAGCTGTCCAACGTCTCCTACCACTTCGATCCGCGATCACTCCAGGTGCAGATCTCGGTCACCGAGCCGCGGGCCAAGACCCGCAATCTGCGCCGTGACCCCAGGGCCTCCCTCCTGGTCAGTGCGGATGATGGCTGGTCCTATGCCGTGGCCGAGGGCGACGCCCAGCTGACGCCGCCGGCCGCCGCGCCCGACGATGCCACCGTCGAGGCGCTGATTGCCTTGTACCGCAATATCGCCGGCGAACACCCGGACTGGGATGAGTACCGCGAGGCGATGGTGACCGACCGTCGGGTGCTGTTGACGTTGCCGATCCATCACCTCTACGGCATGCCGCCGGGTGTGCGCTGACGCATCTCCCGTCGGTACGCGACGCGCTGAGCTAGGCTTCCGGCATGCCCGAATCAGATTCCGCCGCAGACGAGAACAAGCGCAAGTTCCGGGAGGCGCTGGAACGTAAGAAGGCGCAGTCGGCGGGTGGCTCCGACCACAAGGATGGCGGCGCCAAGCAGTCCCGCTCGCACGGTCCGGTGGAAAACCGCCGGGAGTTCCGCCGCAAGAGCGGCTAGTTACTGCACCGGGCAGGCGTACTTGCGGGCCACATCCATCGCCCGTTGGTTCGCGCCCGGGCCGACGACACCCTGGGCGGCGAGTTCCAGCCCGATGTAACCCGGCAGGCCACCCTCGCATGACTGGTGGGCCAGGCGCCATGCGGTGTCGGGGTTCAGGTGGAACCCGTTGCGCTCCAAGCCTTCCATGTAGGTGTCGAACTCCGGAGTGCCCTGCTCCGGTATGGCGCCGGCGGTGGTGGCCAGGCATACGGCCGTAGCCATCGCTGCGAACAGCGCTGCCACTACACGTCTCATGGTTCATCTCCTGGAAGTGCGCTCACTGGGTCGGCCTCTACCGTCGCACACTCCACCGACACAGACCACCGGAACGTTTTGGTCGGCTGGGGTTGACCGAAATTCAAGCGGCCATCGGTGCTGGAATCAGTGGAGTGTGTCCGGGCAGGGCGGAGATGGGACTGCCCCCAACGCCCTGCCCGCGTGCACATCCCCGCCGCCCTCGACGGGCGCGGCAATTAGGCGCGTTCTAGTGGAAAGTTGTAGATAGGCTGTCGCCTGTCGCAAAGGTGTGCCGGCAAGGTAAACGAGGGAGATGCATGACGCAGCCGCCAGCGGGTTGGTTCCCAGACCCATCTGACCCGAGTCGCCAGCGTTACTTCGACGGCAGGCAATGGACGGACAACTTCGCCCCCTCGGCAGTCCCGCCCCCGCCAAGGTCGGCACAACCTGCGACGCGGGGCCTGTCTAAAGGCGCGAAGATTGTCCTGGGTATCGGGGCGACTATCGCGGCCTTCGCCGTCCTCGGGTCTATCGGCGACAGCGGTAAGAAGAGCGAGAACGCCACGACGACCGCAGTGACGCAGTCGAACTCGTTGTATGAGACGACCGCCCCGAGCTCCACGCCACCTAGGCCGTCTGGCCCTGTAGTAGCCCCTGCTGGCAGTGCAGTGAGAGATGGCAAGTTTGAATTCCAGGTGCTCGGCGTCGAACGGTCGGCTACGAAGCCGGGCATCTTCAGCCCGGATCAGGCCAAGGGGGAGTTCTTCATCGTCAAGCTCAGGGTTACGAACATCGGTGACGAAGCGCGGACATTTTTTGCCAGCAACCAGAAGTTGATGATCGACGGCAACAAGTACGAGGCTTCCAACTCGCTCGGCGACGATAGCTTTATGGAGGAAATCAACCCTGGCCTAGGCATCGAAGCGGAAGCGGTGTTTGACATCCCGCCGGGTGCGGTGCCCGACGAACTCGTGTGCCATGATTCGGCGTTCTCCGGTGGTGCTCATCTAGCCCTCTGAGGGCAGCGCTTTAACCGAGGTTTTCGCATTACAGCTGTGGACTGGCGCATGGTGCTGTGGAGAGCCCCAACTGAGTTGCTGGGGGCGCTTTCGTTAGCCGATTTATCGGCAGTTGATGGTTCCGGCGTTGCCGAGTCCATTCAGGGCCGCGCGTAGAACGCCAGCGCCGTTAGGGGCCAACGGTGTCCCGTGCTCTGGCGACTTGATGGCGCAGTAGGCTACCGCCGCAGCGGGCTGCGGGGCGCTTTACACCCAACAGCTCGCCTGGCGTTGCCACGTGTTTGTCGGCTGTCGTGGTTATCGTGTCCGAGTGGCGATTAAGGCTTGGCTGATAGGGGATGCCGTCAACTTGGAGACCCTGGCGCATCTATTGCCAGAGGGTGATACGCGCGTGGTTCATGACGCCGAGCGGGACGCCTACTACTTGACCTCGCCGGAGATTGACAACCCGCCCGAGGGGCAGGCCTACTACCACGTTGCAAAAGAACTCCTAGTCCGCTTAAACGGTTTCGCTCGGGTGGCGGACTCGGGATATACTCCAGTGAATCTGAAAGGTGCTTTCTCCGAAGGTAATTCGGAGCATCAAGTTATCTTTGCCGAGTCCGCTAGAGTGATTTCTCCGCGGGTTGGCATGGTAGCCGTTAATGTCAGGCAAGCGGACGGCATGATCATTCCTGGTTCGCCATCGCCTTGGCCGGTCAGATTCGCTGCAGTAGGCGATCATCCCGACGCGATTGAAGCCCTACAAATCATGAGCCAACCTGATCAGCTTGGCTGGCCTGAGCTCTACAAGATCCATGAGATCATCCGCGACTCGATCAAGCCCGGCAAAATCTACGATCTCGGTTGGGCGGACAAGGTCACCGACTCGGCTTTTACTGGATCGGCGAACCTTCCTAGCGTCAGCGGGTCAGGCGCGCGACACGCTCGGATGTCGGGCAATCCAAAGAACACGATGTCCATCGTGGAGGGGCGCGACTACATCAGCGCGCTTGTTGCGAAGTGGCTGGACTGGCTGCGGCAGATTTCTTCGCGATAATGGACTAGGCGCCGGCTAGCTTCGTCGGGCCTAGGTTGTTGGGGAGAGGTGGCTCGATGACTCTGAAGCTTTGCCTCGTTCAAGACCCCGAGGCCGACGAACTGCTCTCGACGGACCCGTTTGCTCTGCTCACGGGCATTGCTTGATCAAGACATGACCATGGAGGGCGGAATCGCGTGGGTAGGTCGATACCTACCCGCAGCGGTCCGCCGTGACGAAGGCCTATAGCCGGGTTTGCAGGCGTCGATGACCGCGTCAGTAGAGAAGCGGTGACCGGGATGTCGGTAAACCACGGGGCGTGAATCGCTCCGGCGGGCGATACTGGTCAGTCGAATGGCGGAAGGGACGCAATGACGCGTACGGCACATACTGTCGGTATTGGTATCGCGGCGCTGGGACTGCTGCTCGGATCAGCGGGGACGGCGCACGCTGACGACGCATCGTTCGTTGCCACCGTTCGCAGTAACGGAATCTGGACCGACATCATGAGCGAATCCACCCTTATCGGGCTCGGGCACATCATGTGCTCATCCCTACGAGATGGGTCCAGCCTCGAAACCGTCGCCGGGTACCCACGTGGCGCTGACGGTTACGGAATCGCCGTTACAGCCCAACACGAACTGTGCCCCGACACCCTCGGCGGCCCGAAGTGAAGATCACGCATATAGCAGGAATCGTTGCTGCGGCGGTGGGACTACTACTCGGATCAACAGGGGTGGCGACGGCGGATGAATCTAGTTATCTGCGCTATCTCGACGAGAACGGGATCACCTACTACGACAACGCGCCGTCGTCTCGACTCGCCGTCGGTCGTGTCATCTGCGACAACTTGAGGTTCAGCGGAAACCCTCGTGCTGGATTCAACTTCGTCTCCGACGCGATGGTCTCTCAAGCTCTGATCGACGCTGCTCAACACGAGCTGTGCCCCGACACCCTCGGCGGGACGCAGTGAGGATCTCGATGTGGCTCAAAGCCCTACTTGCGGTAGCGCCCGCTGCACTGTTCGTCGCAGCGCCTGCGCCTGTCGTGCACGCGGACGGTGCGTGCACTTCGTTGGGGTCGGACTACGAGGCGTATAACGCGTGCATCCAGAAGATGAATGTGCAATGCGTGGGTGCTCCCAGAGGATTCATTCCGGGAGTCAACTTGACTTGCACCTACTCCGACGGCGGTAGGGATGAATGCGTCGTGCACTTCGCATTTTTGGGCGGCGGACGGGCTGCCGACTCCTCTTGCACGTACACCCCGCCTGGCTCCGAGCCGACTCCAGCACCGTCGGCCAGCGCGGAACCGAGCTAACGACGAGCCGCCTACGGTTTGTCAGCTTGCGGGCGGCGTGCCGAACTCGGCCAGGACTACGCTCTCCCATGGCGGTATACGGCGGACGGTGAACGGTCTGCTCTCCAGTTGAGAGGCGGTGGCGCAGTGACTCGAAAACTTTGCCTCGTTCAAGACCCCGAGGCTGACGAACTGCTCAGTGAGGACCTGGCAGGTCCCCGATAGTCGGACCACTTTGTTCTAGAGCCGTATGTGATTGATTG
>NZ_MVHH01000139.1 GCF_002086515.1 Mycolicibacter arupensis | reverse complement strand
GGTGGAGTCGTCGTAGAGCGCGCGCCACATCAGGCCCTGGGTGATGCCGTTGACCCACATCGAGGCGATGTACAGCACGGTACCGATGGTGGCCAGCCAGAAGTGCGCGTTGATCAGGCCGATGCTGTGCATCTGCGGGCGACCGAAGACTTTCGGGATCAGGTGGTAGAGCGAGCCGATGGTGATCATCGCGACCCAGCCGAGGGCGCCGGCGTGGACGTGGCCGATGGTCCAGTCGGTGTAGTGG
>NZ_MVHH01000138.1 GCF_002086515.1 Mycolicibacter arupensis | reverse complement strand
TAGTGGAAGTCTCTGGAAAGTGACGCCATAGTGGGTGATAGCCCCGTACACGAAAGGATCTTTGAAGTGAAATCGAGTAGGACGGAGCACGAGAAACTTTGTCTGAACATGGGGGGACCATCCTCCAAGGCTAAATACTACTGACTGACCGATAGTGAACCAGTACCGTGAGGGAAAGGCGAAAAGAACCCCGGAGAGGGGAGTGAAATAGAACCTGAAACCGTATGCGTACAAGCAGTGGGAGCCTACTTGTT
>NZ_MVHH01000137.1 GCF_002086515.1 Mycolicibacter arupensis | reverse complement strand
CGGGTGCACCGCACGCCTCCTCGGCGCCGCAGCCCTCCCCCGAGCCGCCGAGCACCAGTTGGATCCAGCAGCTCCAGCAGCGTCAGTGGTGGATCGCGGGCGGGGTTGTCGTCATCGCCGCCGCACTGGTGGCCTACGTGATGCTGACCGGCGACACCAGCACAAACGAGGACACCGCCACTTCCCCCTCGACCAGCGTCGCGCAGGTCCCGGCAGGCCCGACCACCACGGTTCCGTCCGAGCCCAGCGCCCCGGCCACCCCCACCAACC
>NZ_MVHH01000136.1 GCF_002086515.1 Mycolicibacter arupensis | reverse complement strand
GGGCGGCAACGGTGGCCTGGGCGGACTGAACGCAGATGGTGTGACCCGTGCGACCACGGGTGCCGGCGCTGACGGTGGCGCCGGTGGTACGGGCGGCAACGGCATCGATGGTGCGGCCGGGTCGTTTGTGACCGGTGACGGTAACGGCGGCGCTGGTGGTAACGGTGGTGTCGGTGGCAACGGTGGTGCTGCGGGTACGGGTTCCTCGGCGGGTGCCGTGGGTGCTGCGGGCTCGGGCGGTAACGCCGGTAACGGTGGTGCCGGTGCGGCGGGTGCCGC
>NZ_MVHH01000135.1 GCF_002086515.1 Mycolicibacter arupensis | reverse complement strand
CCACTGCGCTGCCGTGGCCGTAGGCCAGGGCCAGCAGCAGCGGCACCTGGCAGAAGGTGAGGAAGACGAACGGCAACTTCAGGTTCAGGCGATCGATCAGGCGCCCCATGATCAGTTGCGCCACCGCGCCGAAGGCATAGGCCAGGCTGACCACCACGCCGAGGGTCTGCGGCGACGCCAGCAAGTCGCTCAGGCGCTCCTGGAACAGCTTCGGGTAGGTCACGGTGCTGGCGTTGAACACCACCCCGCCGGTGGCGGTGACCAGCGCCAGCACGCCGAACAC
>NZ_MVHH01000134.1 GCF_002086515.1 Mycolicibacter arupensis | reverse complement strand
CTCGGGTAAGTCGCCGGCGCGGATTGCGGCCACGGCCGGGGTGCTGGCGCAGTGGATGACCACCGACGGCGCCGACATCGCGCTACCCGACGTCGCCCACGCGCTCAACCACCACCGCACTCGCTATCAGAAGTTCGCCACGGTCGCGGCCCGCGGCCGGGACGAGGCCATTGCCGCGTTGACCGCGCTGGCTGCCGGCGAGTCCGCACCAGGACTGGTGGCGCCCGCGGCGGTCTTACCGGGCCCCGGGACCGTGTTTGTGTTTTCGGGTCAGGGTTCGCAGTGGGTGGGGATGGGTCGTCGGTT
>NZ_MVHH01000133.1 GCF_002086515.1 Mycolicibacter arupensis | reverse complement strand
CTCGGGTAAGTCGCCGGCGCGGATTGCGGCCACGGCCGGGGTGCTGGCGCAGTGGCTGACCACCGACGGCGCCCAGATCCCACTTTCCGACATCGCAGAAGGCCTGCGGGAGAATCGAACCCGCTTCAAGTACACCGCGGGCGTCAGCGCTCGCGACCACGCCGCCGCGGTGGCGGGCCTGACCGCGCTTGCTGCCGGCGAGTCTGCTCCCGGTGTCACCGAACCCCGGCCGCGGCCGGCGACGTCTCGACCCGTGTTTGTGTTTTCGGGTCAGGGTTCGCAGTGGGTGGGGATGGGTCGTCGGTT
>NZ_MVHH01000132.1 GCF_002086515.1 Mycolicibacter arupensis | reverse complement strand
GCCACGCCCACCACTACCTACGCATCTACGACGGCGCAAAAGAACTCGCGCTGTTTCACACGAAGCGATTGGCTTCGCCGGGGCAGCGGATCGTGTTGTATGCCAAAGAGCGCGGGTGCTCGCATCCCAACTGCCCGATATCGGGCTATCACTGCGAGGTCCATCATGACGAGGACTACGCCACAACCCGCCGCACCGATATCACTGATCTGACCCTGCGCTGCGGACCCCACCACCAACTCATCACCTCAGGAGGCTGGCAGACCCGCAAGCACCACGACGGCACCACCCAAACCCTGCCCCCACCCCACCTC
>NZ_MVHH01000131.1 GCF_002086515.1 Mycolicibacter arupensis | reverse complement strand
CTAAAAACGAGTGTTCCCCCCACCTTCGAGAAAATTCGACTCGACGTCCCTTCCGTTTTACTTCAGTTCGCGGTGATTAGCCAACAGCTCGGGGGTGTTCAGGTTGGCCAGCCGCGGATCGCCCGCGGCCAGCTCGATGGCCTCCGCGCCAAGCGGCAACAGGACGTGGCGTGGGCTACGGTCGCCCTGGCGCCAGGCGTGTTCTATCTCTTCGGCCAGGTGCGTCGGGATCAGGCTGAACAGCGGTTCCCACTGGCCGCCGCAGCGCAGCATCCAGGGGCGCGCCGGTGTGCGGCCGGCGGCCTGCAGCAGGGTT
>NZ_MVHH01000130.1 GCF_002086515.1 Mycolicibacter arupensis | reverse complement strand
TGGACTGGAATCCGCGGATCGACGATCCATCGAATGCCAGTCCATCCTCGAACACGCTCGCGTCCAGGGCCGCCGCCGGAATCGACAGGTGCTGCATGACTCCGGGCAGATCACAGAAGCGAACATCGACGTAGTCGACCTGTTCATCGGCGATCAGCTTGAGAATGTCGTCAGCAGTCTTGTCGGTCACGGTGGTGCTCTCCTCGGAACTCTGGGTGCGAAATTCGGTTGTGCTGCTAGGGATTTTGCTGTTGCGCCGGAGCGCCAGCCGGGGGCTAGGCCCAGCTGGAGCCGACCGAGGCGTCGGTGTTGGCCATGTTGTTGCCGGCCGACTGCACCTTCTGACCGTGCGAGTTGGCCTGCTGGTAGATCACCGCGAAGTTGCGGCCCA
>NZ_MVHH01000013.1 GCF_002086515.1 Mycolicibacter arupensis | reverse complement strand
CGGCCAAGAAGGTTGTGGCCAAGAAGGCAGCCACCAAGGCTCCGGCCAAGAAGGTCGTCGCCAAGGCTCCGGCCAAGAAGGCCACCAAGGCTCCGGCCCGCAAGGGCCGCAAATAGCCGCTCGCAGCAACGAATAGCCGAGCGCCGCGGGGTCACCCCCGCGGCGCTCGGTCGTTCAGGCCAGTGCGTGGGCCGCCAGCGGACTACCGAGGTGGTCGGCGGCGATGAGCCGACCCTCCGATAGGGACAGCACCCAGGTGCTGCCCTTGCGGTTGCGGGATTTGTCAGGTGTGATCCCGTCGCGATCACACCACCAAGCGATCAGGTCCGGAATCACCTTGCCCTGTGTGCAGATAACCGGCGTACCGCCCAGCCCAGCGATCTCGACCACCCTGCGACGAGCCTGTTTCGGGTCGTCGGCGTAGGACTCCTCGGTCAGAGCCGGCTCGTTGTGTACCGACACCCCCAGTTCGGCAGCCAGGGGCTCCACGCTCTGGTGACAGCGCACCCGGTCGGCGGCGTAGACGCTGGTGGCGCCGAAGGCCAAAAGTTGATCGGTGAGCGCCTCAGCCTGGGCGCGGCCCTTCTTGTCCAGGGGCCGTAGGCGGTCGTCTCCGGAGAACCGCGACCGGCGCCCGGCAGCGCCGTGGCGCACGATCATCACCGTGTCGGTATCCGCGGGCTTTTTGGCGAACCGCCGCAAGATCTTCCGATCGAAGGAGTACCGGAGCTCTTTCATGGCGGCGTCGATCGGCAGCCACACGAGATCGTCGACCTCGTGATTGGGCACAAAGTCTCCGCCCAGCGTCCGCGCGCTCCAGTACCGCACCTTCTTGAGGCCCTGGGTGACCGGATAACTGACCACACCCAGCCGACGACCCAGGTGCGCGTGTTGGCCGGTCTCTTCCAGGATTTCGCGTACGGCCGTCACGGGCTCGGTCTCCCCGGGGTCCACCTTGCCCTTAGGCAGCGACCAGTCGTCGTAACGCGGCCGGTGGATCAGGGCGACTTCGACGGCATGGCGTCGGTGCCGCCACAGCACCGCGCCGGCGGCATGGACCACCTTGCCGGTGGCCTCGGAGCCTTCCGCGATTGTCGTTTCGAGCACCTTGCACTCCTGCAGGTCAATTGGGGCTACGCGGACGGCGGCGTGGGGGCTGTGTCAGGGATTGCGGTGTTGCTCCATCAACGATGCCTGGTGGTCGCGCACCGTGGCGCCGGCCTGCGGTTCGGCGGTCCATTGGCCATCAGATCCGAGCTCCCAGCAGCGGGTGGCCGGGTCCATCGCGGAGTCGAACACGTCTGCCAGTTGTGCGGTCAGCCGCGGGTTCTTCACCTGCACCATCACCTCGACGCGCCGGTCCAAGTTGCGGTGCATCATGTCGGCGCTGCCGATCCAGAACTCGTCGATGGCCTGGAAGTGGATGATGCGCGAGTGCTCAAGGAAACGGCCGAGAATCGAGCGGACGAAGATGTTTTCGGAGAAGCCTTCGACCCCGGGGCGCAGCGCACAGATACCGCGCACAAACAACTCGACGCGTACCCCGGCGCGGGAGGCTCGGTAGAGCGCGTCGATCACCTGCTCGTCCACCAGCGAGTTGAGCTTGAGCCGGATGCGGCCCTCTCCGTTCTCGCGGTGTGCGGCGACCTCACGCTCGATGCGCTCGATGATCCCGGTCCGGACCCCGTGCGGGGCCACCAACAGGTTGCGGTAGGCGACTTTCCGTGAATAGCCGGTCAGCGAGTTGAACAGGTCGGTCAAGTCGGCGCCGATGTCGGGGTCGGCGGTGAGCAACCCCACGTCCTCGTACAGGCGTGCGGTCTTGGAGTTGTAGTTGCCGGTGCCGATGTGGCAGTAGCGCCGGATGGCCGAGCCCTCGCGACGCACTACCAGGCAGACCTTGCAGTGGGTTTTCAGCCCAATCAGGCCGTACACCACGTGCACCCCAGCCTGCTCCAGCTTGCGCGCCCATTTGATGTTGGCCTGCTCGTCGAAGCGGGCCTTGATCTCGACGAGCGCCACCACCTGCTTACCGGCTTCGGCGGCATCGATCAGTGCAGTGACGATCGGCGAATCACCCGAGGTCCGATACAGGGTCTGCTTGATGGCCAATACCCCCGGGTCAGCGGCGGCCTGCTCGATGAAACGCTGCACGCTGGTGGAGAACGAGTCATAGGGGTGGTGGACCAGCACGTCGCCCTCGCGCAGCGTGGCGAAAATGCTCTTGGGAGTTTCCCGTTCGGCGAACGCCGGGTGGGTGGCCGGGACAAAGGTCCGGTCCTTGAGGTCGGGGCGGTCCTGACCGTAGATCTGCCACAACGACGACATATCGAGCAGGCCGGGGACCTCGATGACATCGCCGGGGTGCACGTCCAGTTCGCGCAGCAACAGCTCCAGCATGTTCTCGGTCATGTCGTCGGCGACCTCGAGGCGCACCGGCGACCCGAACCGGCGTCGCGCCAACTCCCGCTCAAGTGCCTGCAAGAGGTCTTCGTCGCGGTCCTCTTCGACCTCGAAGTCGGCGTTGCGGGTGATGCGGAACGCGTGATGTTCCACGATCTCCATGCCAGGGAACAGCACCGGCAGGAATGCCGCGATCAACTCTTCCATCGGCAGGAAGCGGACCCCGTCACGGCTTTCGCTGCTGCCGGCCACGGCGTCGAGTTCGACGAAGCGCTCGACGTTGTCGGGCACTTTGACCCGGGCGAAGTGACTTCCGCCGTCCTCAGGACGTTTGACCGTCACCGCCAGGTTCAGGCTGAGCCCGCTGACGAAGGGGAACGGGTGGGCCGGATCGACGGCGAGCGGTGTCAGCACGGGGAAAACCTGCTCGTGGAAGTAGGCCGAGAGCTGCTCGCGCTCGGCCGGAAGCAGGTCTGCCCACGTGACGATATGAATGCCCTCGGCGGCCAATGCGGGCCGAACCGAGTCGAGGAACGCGCGGGCGTGGCTGGTCGCGATCTGCTGGGTCTGCTCGCCGATGCGGCGCAGCTGCTCCCGCGGCGTCAGGCCGTCGGCCGAACGCACCGAGAGCCCCATCTCGTCGCGGCGCTTGAGGCCGGCGACGCGGACCATGTAGAACTCGTCGAGATTGGACGCGAAGATCGCCAGAAACTTGGCACGCTCCAACAGCGGCAGCGAGGTGTCAGCGGCTAACGCCAGCACCCGCGCGTTGAAGTCCAGCCAGCTGAGCTCTCGGTTGAGGTAGCGGTCGGGGGGCAATTCGTCGTCATCGCGGGCCGCGGGTGCGGCGGTGGCAGCGGGTGGGGCGGTCGGGGTTGCGTCGTTGGGACGCCAATCGGTCGTGTCGGTACGCGCCTCGGTGAGTTCGCTGCCCTCTATTTCGTCCACCCCGGAATCATTGCTCATCGCGCGTGGCACTGCCACTGGACTTTGCGCGGGCGAGCGCGCGGGCTGTCGCGGCTCCGACACCGAGCCGCCGTGCCACCGCCAGGTCCTCCGGTGTGTCGATGTCACACCTCAGGCCCGGCCAAGCGCCGGTAAGTTCCAGCGCACCCGACTGCCGGTGCCGCTTCGAGGATTCCCGGCCGAATCGAGGTTCCAGTGCGGTGCCGAACGCGAACAGCGCCGCGGTGCCCATCCCATGCCGGTCGGCGACGAAACTGCGTTGGTGTGTCCGTGCCGCAGCGATGGCCTCGTCAAGTTCGTAGGTCTGCAGCGCTGGCAGATCACCTTGCAGAACAACGATGTTCGGCACAGATTCAGACACCGAGGACTCGGCCGCGGCAAGCGCGTTGTTCAGTGGGTCGCTGTGACCGTCCGGCGTCGGGTCCTCGAGCACCTCGGCTCCCAGCTCTGCGGCGGCCGCAGCGGCGGCCTCGTCGGGAGTGACCACGGTGATGTGTTCGAGCCCGCGGGCGGCCAGGGCCGAGGTGATGGTGTCCACCAGCATGGCCAGCACCACAGCCTCGCGCAGGGGCGCCGGAAATGCCGGCGCCAGCCTGGTCTTGGCCACGCTGAGCCGCTTGACGGCGATGATCAGGCCGATGCCGGATTCTTCGGCCTGTGTTGACTGCACACCAGACATCCTGCCAGCGTCGCGTGCCGCCACGGTGACCCGCTTCGCCCGGATCCGATCAGGTTGCGATCCCCGATAGGGTGATGCGCTTACAGGGAGGTGGTGTGCAATGGCCGGCACTGAGGGCACTGTCGCGGTGATGGGGGCGGGGGCGTGGGGCACAGCTTTGGCCAAGGTGCTCGCCGATGCCGGTAGTCAGGTCAGGCTGTGGGCACGCCGGCCCGACATTGCCTCGCAGATCAACGAGACCCGATGCAACCCCGACTACCTGCCCGGTTTCGTCGTTCCCGACGCCGTGCACGCCACCAGTGATCCGGCCGAAGCCCTGGATGGATTGACCACCGTGGTGCTGGCCGTCCCGGCGCAGTCCATGCGCGCCAATCTTCAGGCGTGGGCGCCCCACCTCAACGGCAACGCCACCCTGGTCAGCGTTGCCAAGGGCATCGAACTGGGCACGCTGATGCGGATGAGTCAGGTGATCGCAGCGGTGACAGGATTCGACACGGGGCAGGTCGCGGTGGTGTCGGGGCCTAACCTCGCGGCAGAGATCGCCGCAGGCCAACCGGCGGCCACCGTGGTCGCCTGCACCGACTCCGGCCGTGCGGTGGCGCTGCAGCGGATGCTCAACACCGGCTACTTCCGGCCCTATACCAATTCCGATGTGGTCGGAACGGAGATCGGCGGCGCCTGCAAGAACATCATCGCCCTGGCCTGTGGGATGGCGGCAGGGGTGGGCCTGGGCGAGAACACGGCAGCCGCCATCATCACCCGGGGCTTGGCCGAGATCATTCGCCTGGGCGTCGCGCTGGGCGCCAAGGACACCACGCTGGCCGGCCTGGCCGGCGTGGGTGACTTGGTGGCCACCTGTACTTCGCCGCATTCCCGCAACCGATCCTTCGGTGAGCGCCTGGGGCGCGGAGAGGTGATGCCGCAGGTGCCGGGATCGGCGGGTTTGGTGAGCATCGCCGGCGGCCATGTGGTCGAAGGGGTGACGTCATGCCAGTCGGTACTGGCGCTGGCATCCAGCTATGACGTGGAGATGCCGCTGACCGATGCCGTGCACCGGGTCTGTCACACCGGGTCGTCGGTCACCGAGGCAGTGGCCCTGCTGCTGGGACGTCGCACCAAACCGGAGTGAACCGCCCGGTCCTCTGGGGCGGTCCAGCTTCGCCTCTCCTTCGTCGAGTCTCGCTAACCGCCCGGTCCTCTGGGGCGGTCCAGCTTCGCCTCTCCTTCGTCGAGTCTCGCTAACCGCCCGGTCCTCTGGGGCGGTCCAGCTTCGCCTCTCCTTCGTCGAGTCTCGCTAACCGCCCGGTAGCCTCTGGCGTGTGAATTCCCACGAACGCACGCGCGTGGCCGTCGTCTTCGGCGGCCGCAGCAGCGAGCATGCCATCTCCTGTGTCTCGGCGGGCAGCATCCTGCGCAACCTGGACCCCCAGCGCTTCGAGGTGGTCGCAGTTGGCATCACCCCGGAGGGGGCGTGGGTGCTCACCGACGGCAACCCAGAGGCACTGGCCATCACCGACCGTCAACTACCGATGGTCGGCGCCGACTCGGGTGCTGAACTGGCTCTGGCGGCCGACCCGCAGCGGGCCGGTCAGCTGGTCGCGTTCTCGGCCGCGGGACCCGCGGAGGTGCTGGAATCCGTCGACGTCGTGTTCCCGGTTCTGCACGGTCCCTATGGTGAGGACGGGACCGTGCAAGGGTTGCTTGAGCTGGCCGGGGTTCCATACGTGGGGGCCGGTGTGTTGGCCAGCGCGGCGGGCATGGACAAGGAATTCACCAAGAAGCTGCTGGCCGCCGACGGCCTTCCGATCGGCCCGTATGCGGTGCTACGTGCCGGCCAGGAGACGCTGTCGATCAGCGATCGGGAGCGGCTGGGGCTGCCGTTGTTCGTCAAACCGGCGCGCGGTGGCTCGTCGATCGGGGTCAGCCGAGTCACCTCCTATGACGAACTTCCCGCCGCGATCGCCGCGGCTCGCACGCATGATCCGAAGGTCATCGTGGAGGCGGCGATCGTGGGCCGTGAGATCGAATGCGGGGTGCTGGAATTCCCCGACGGCACGGTGGGCGCCAGCACGTTGGGGGAGATCCGGGTTGCCGACGTCGCCGACCGCAACGACTCGTTCTATGACTTCGCCACCAAGTACCTCGATGACGCAGCCGAACTCGATGTTCCCGCCAAGATCGACGACGAGGTGGCTGAGGCGATGCAACAGTTGGCAATTCGGGCGTTCGCGGCGCTGGACTGCCAGGGGCTGGCCCGGGTGGACTTCTTCCTGACCGATGACGGTCCGGTGATCAACGAGATCAACACCATGCCCGGATTCACCACCATTTCCATGTATCCGCGGATGTGGTCGGCCAGCGGCGTCGACTATCCGACATTATTGGCGACGATGGTCGACACGGCCCTGGCCCGCGGGGTGGGGCTGCGCTGACGGTCAGGCGCGGCGCCAGCTTGCGCCGAGCGTGCACTGCGCCCGGAAAACCCGACTGAAAATCAGTCTGATCGCACGTTCGGCGACGGGAATCCTTCAGCGTGGAGGCCCCGGCCGGATCGGCACGGCCTGCAACTTCTCGGCGATCAGATCCGAGAGCTCCTGAATGGGCGTGGGGCCCGATCCCGGCGGCAACGTCAGGGCCAGGTAGACCGACCGGTCGACCACATACCAGGTGGCGCGATCGCCTTCGCGGACCTCGAACCATTGCACGTGATCGACCACCTGAAGCGGTGAACCCACCACGAAGTCGGCAGGTCGGTCCAGGCCGCAGCGCAGCACGACCGCCGCCCCGTCGCCGGCGGTCCACGCCGCCGCGCCCTGCGGCGCCGGCTCCGCGAGCTCGGCGCGCTGGTAGTCGCCCAGATCCACGGGCAGGGCCGCCAGGACCGCGCGGCATGGGCCGCTGTCGGCGTGCGGGGCCGGCACCGTGGCCAGCGGCATCGGTGGGGCCGGTCGCCGGCCCGGGTGGTGCAGTGCCGCGACGGCTAACGCACCCCCTACCGCGATGACGGCGACCACCAGGGCGACCAGCAGCGCGAGGCGCGCCGGCCCATCGCTGTCATTTCCGGGATTAGTCAAGCCCCGCCTTTCCATCCAGCACACCTACACTCCAGGCTGTGCGCGGTAACGAGCCCACGCTGGGTCAGCTTGGAGAGTTTCCCATGATCGACCGGCTGGTGGCTGGGCGCCGTCAGCCGGACACCACCCAACTGGGTCCCGGCGACGACGCGGCAGTGGTGCGCTGCGCCGACGGTCGCGCCGTGGTCTCGGTCGACATGCTGGTGGAGGGCCGGCATTTCCGGCTGGACTGGTCGACGCCGGAGCAGGTCGGCCGCAAGGCGATCGCGCAGAATGCCGCCGATATCGAGGCGATGGGCGCGCGGCCCACGGCCTTCGTGGTCGGTTTCGGCGCCCCAGCCCACACGTCCGCCGCCGATGCCGCCGCCCTCGCCGATGGAATGTGGGCTGAGGCGGCGCAGCTGGGGGCGGGTGTGGTGGGCGGTGATCTGGTTCAGGCGGACCGGTGGGTCGTGTCGGTGACCGTGCTCGGGGACTTGGACGGCCGGACGCCGGTGTTGCGGTCCGGGGCGCGTCCCGGGGCGACGCTGGCGGTGGCCGGCGAGCTGGGGCGCTCGGCGGCGGGTCTGCGGCTGTTCAGCGATGGCGTAGCCACCGACGATCTCGCCGAACTGCGGCAGCGGCACCTGGTCCCGCAGCCGCCGTATGGGCAGGGCGCGGTGGCCGCCGACGCCGGAGCCCAGGCGATGACCGATGTCTCCGACGGATTGATCGCCGATCTGGGACACCTGGCCGCTGCGTCGCAGGTGACCTTCGACGTCTCCAGGGACGCACTGGGGGCCGACTATCGAGCCCTGGCGGCCGCTGGTGCTGCGGTCGGGACCGATCCGTGGTCGTGGGTGCTGGGCGGGGGAGAGGATCACGCTCTGGTCGCGGCGTTTGCCGGCGCCGTGCCCCGTGGTTGGCGAGCCATCGGGCACGTCGTTGAGGGGCCGGCACAGGTACTGGTCGACGGGGCGGTGTGGAACGGGCTGCCGGGCTGGCAGTCGTTCGATTCCGGCACCCCATTACCTTGAGACACCATGAGCGCACGTCCACTTCCTGAACTCGTCGAAAGCGGTTGGGCCAGTGCGCTGGCACCGGTCACCGATCAGGTCGCCGCACTGGGGGCATTTCTGCGCGACGAGAAGGCATCCGGACGTGGCTATCTGCCCGAAGGTCAGAACATCTTGCGTGCCTTCACCTTTCCGTTCGACAAGGTGCGGGTGCTGATCGTTGGACAGGATCCCTATCCGACACCTGGCCACGCAGTGGGCCTGAGTTTCTCGGTGGCACCGGATGTGCGGCCGTTGCCGCGCAGTCTGGAGAACATCTTCACCGAGTACACCGCGGACCTGGGCTACCCCAAACCGTCCAACGGAGATCTGTCGGCGTGGGCGCAGCGGGGAGTGTTGTTGCTCAACAGAGTTCTCACCGTGGCGCCGGGAACCCCGGCATCGCATCGGGGCAAAGGCTGGGAGGCCGTCACCGAATGCGCGATCCGAGCCCTGACGGCCCGCAGTCAGCCCATGGTGGCGATCCTGTGGGGGCGCGATGCCGGGACGCTCAAACCAATGCTCAACGAGCAGTGCCTGACGATCGAATCACCGCACCCCTCGCCGCTGTCGGCGTCGCGGGGATTCTTCGGATCGCGGCCGTTCAGCCGTGCCAACGCGTTGCTGGCACAGCTGGGGGCCGACCCGATCGACTGGCGACTGGAGTGACGCCCTAGCTCAGGTCGCGCAAACTCACCAACCAGGTCCCCGATTGGCGAGCAAGGGCGGACTCAGCCGCGGACGACCTTGCCGGCCTTGATGCACGAGGTGCAGGCGTTCAGGCGCTGCTTGTTACCGCCGGGACGCGCGGCGTGCACGACCTGAATGTTCGGGTCCCACCGACGGCTGGTCCGACGGTGCGAGTGGGATACCGACTTACCGAAGCCGGGGCCCTTTCCGCAGATATCGCACACGGCAGCCATATGTGACACTCCTCAAAACGTCTGCTTGAGGGCCAACAACCTCAGCGGGTGGCCCGACAACCTGATCAGGATACCCGCCCGGCGGGGCAACCACCAAAACGCCCCATCCCCGCCGGACGGACGTGACCTGTGCTGTCGTCCGGAGTGATTAGGCTTGCGGCCACCGGAGGTGGTGGCAGGAAGGTGGGTGCAGGTGGGCAACCCCGATCGTCGGCTGGATGCGGCGACCTTGCGGGACTGGGCACACACCGCCGTCGGTGACCTGATCACCCACACCGACGAGATCAATCAGCTCAATGTCTTCCCGGTCGCCGACTCGGACACCGGAACCAACATGCTGTTCACCATGCGGTCGGCTCTCGCCGAGGCCAACACCGAGGCCGCCTCGGGCCAGGTGGGCCGGGTTGCGGCCGCGCTGTCGTCCGGGGCACTGCATGGCGCGCGCGGTAACTCCGGGGTGATCCTCTCGCAGATCTTGCGCGGTCTGGCCGATGTGACCGCAGGCCACCGCGGCGAAGCCCGTGTGATCGACGCGTCGCTGCTCGCCGAGGGTCTGCGCCACGGCGTCGAACTGGTGGTCACCTCCATGGGCGGCCAAGAGGTCCCGGGCACCATCGTCTCGGTATTGCAGGCCGCCGCGGCCGCCGTTGAGCGGTGCGCAGTGCAGGGCGCGGAGCTGGGTCCGGCGCTCGTGGCCGGTACCGATGCCGCCGCAGCGGCGCTGGATGCCACCACCGCGCAGCTCGACGCACTCGCCGAGGCCGGAGTGGTCGACGCGGGCGGTCGCGGCCTGCTGGTTCTGCTGGACGCCCTGCGCTCGACCATCACCGGGCAGGCGCCGGTGCGGCCGGTGTACCAGCCGTCGCCACGGCCCTGGCCTCCCGACGTGGGCACGGCGCCGCCCGCGCCCCAGTTCGAGGTGATGTACCTGCTCGGCGAGTGCAGCCCCGAAGACACCGAAGCCCTGCGAGAAAGACTCACACAGCTGGGCGAATCGGTGGCGATCGCGACGGCGGGGGTGGTCGGCGGATATTCGGTGCACGTACACACCGACGACGCCGGCGCGGCCGTGGAGGCGGGGCTGGCCTTCGGCCGACCACGGCGCATCCAGATCTCGGCCTTGGCCGGGGTGACCAGGGTGTCGCCGGGTAGCTGGGCCCGGGAGCGCGCGGTGCTGGCGGTGGTCGACGGCGACGGCGCCGCGGCGTTGTTCGATTCCGAAGGCGCCAGCGTGCTGCGGCCCGACCCGCACAGCGACGAGCCGGTCGTGATGGTCAGTGCCCAGCAGCTGCTGCGGGCCGTGGTGGACACCGGGGCGGCCCAGGTGATGCTGTTGCCCAACGGCTACGTGGCCGCCGAGGAACTGGTCGCCGGCTGTACCGCGGCCATCGGGTGGGGCATCGAGGTGGTTCCGGTGCCGACCGGCTCGATGGTGCAGGGGCTGTCGGCCCTGGCCGTCCACGATCCCGGCCGGCCAGTGGTCGATGACGGCTACACCATGGCGCGGGCGGCCGGCAGCACCAGGCTCGGGTCGGTCCGAGTCGCCACCGAACATGCGCTGACCTGGGCCGGCTCCTGCCGCCCCGGCGACGGCCTGGGTATAGCCGGCGACGAGGTGCTGATCGTGGCCCGCGATGTGGGAGCGGCGGCGATCGGTCTGATCGACCTCTTGCTGGCGGCCGGCGGTGAGCTGGTGACGGTGCTGGTCGGGGCCGGCTTCGACGGGGACGTCATCGCCGTCCTGGCGAGGCATGTGCACGATCAACATCCCGGAACCGAGCTTGCGACCTACTGCACCGGGCATCGAGGGGATGCGCTGCTGATCGGGGTCGAGTAGCTATGGTCACCTTGGCCGATCGGCTGGACTACGTGGTGGGCGCGGATGCGGCCGGCAAACTCGACGAGTTTTTCGGCATCCGCACCGTCGCCGAGCTGCTGCGTCACTACCCCCGCAGCTATGTCGAGGGTGCGACGAAGCGGGGCCTCGACGAGGCTCAGGCGCTAGAGGGTGAGCACATCACCCTGGTTGACACCATCGCCACCGCGATGGCCAAGCCGATGAGGCGACAAGCCGGGCGGCGCCCCAACGAGTATCTGGTGATCACCCTCGGCAGCGGCCAGAAGAAAGTCAGCGCGACGTTCTTCAATGCGCGCGGCCTCAAATACAAACTCACGCCCGGTACCAGGGTGATGCTCTCCGGCGAGGTCGGCTACTTCAACCGCAAACTCCAACTGACCCACCCCGACTTCCTGATCCTCGACGCCCCCGACAAGGACAACTTCGGCAGTGACTCGCTGCGCAGCATCGCCGATGCGTCGCAGGCGATCAGCGGGGAGGTGCTGCAGTCGGAGTTCGAGCGCGCCTGCTATCCGATCTATCCGGCCAGCACCAAATTGCAGAGCTGGGACATCTTCGCCTGCGTGCGACAGGTTCTCGAGGTGCTCGAACCGGTGCCCGATCCGCTGCCGGCCGCGCTGCTGGCCGAGCGTGACCTGATCAGCGAGGACGAGGCACTGCGCGGCATCCACCTGGCCGAAAGTGAGACCCTGCGGTCGAAGGCCCGCGCGCGACTGACTTTCGATGAGGCCGTCGGGCTGCAATGGGCGCTGGCGGTGCGCCGCAACGGCGAGCTGTCCGAATCCGGGCCGCCTGCCCCGCCCCGCGCGAACGGGTTGGCCGCGGAAATGCTGCAGCGGTTGCCTTTCGAGCTGACGGCCGGACAGCGCGATGTGCTCGACGTGTTGCACGCCGAACTGTCCGCTACCCGCCCGATGAACCGGATGCTGCAGGGTGAAGTCGGCTCGGGAAAGACGATCGTGGCGCTGCTGGCCATGCTGCAGATGGTGGACGCCGGCTATCAGTGCGCGCTGCTAGCGCCCACCGAAGTGCTTGCAGCCCAGCATGTCCGGTCGATGCGAGACATGCTGGGCCCGCTGGCGCTGGGCGGGCAGCTCGGCGGCGCGGACCATGCCACCGCGGTGGCCTTGCTCACCGGGTCGATGTCGGCGGCCGCCAAAAAGCAGGCCCGTGCGCAGATCACCGGCGCAGCGGCCGGCATCGTGGTCGGCACCCACGCATTGCTGCAGGACTCGGTCGAGTTCCACCGGTTGGGCATGGTGGTGATCGACGAACAGCACCGCTTCGGTGTCGAGCAGCGGGATCGGCTGCGCGCCAAGGCTCCCGAAGGCATGACCCCGCACCTGCTGGTGATGACTGCCACCCCGATCCCGCGGACGGTGGCACTGACCGTCTACGGCGACTTAGAGACCTCCACGTTGCGTGAACTGCCCCGCGGGCGACAGCCGATCCGCTCCACGGTGATCTTCGAGAAATCCAAACCCGCATGGCTGCAGCGGGCGTGGGAACGCATTCGCGAGGAGGTGGCCGCGGGCCGACAGGCCTATGTGGTGGCACCGCGCATCGACGAGACCGACGAATCCGCGCAGACCGGCGATCAGGAGCAAGGCGGCACCCGCCCCTCGGCGACCGCGGTGGAACTCTACGATCGCCTGAAGTCGGGGCCGTTGGCCGGATTGCGCCTCGGGCTGATGCACGGCCGGCTCTCCGGCGAGGAGAAGGACGCCGTCATGAGCGCGTTCCGGTCCGGAACGGTGGACGTGCTGGTGTGCACCACCGTGATCGAGGTCGGCGTCGACGTGCCCAACGCGACGGTCATGCTGGTGGCCGACGCCGACCGCTTCGGCATCAGTCAGCTACACCAGCTGCGCGGCCGGATCGGACGGGGCGAGCACGCCAGCCTGTGCCTGCTTGTCACCGCCGCCAGTGAGGGGTCCCGAGCGGGCAAGCGGCTGGAGGCCGTCGCCGGCACTCTCGACGGGTTCGCGCTGGCGGATCTGGATCTGCGGGAGCGCGGTGAGGGAGATGTGCTGGGCCGTAACCAATCCGGTTGGCGGGGCGGCCTGAAGCTGCTGTCGCTGGTCGACCATGCCGAGGTCATCGAGGCGGCCAGGACCTGGTGCGAGAAGGCCTGGGGCGCAAACCCGGATGATCCCGGGCTGGCCACCCTCGCCGCGTACTTCACCGACATCGAATACCTGGACAAGGCATGACCCCGAGCCGCAGGACCCTGCTGTGGCTGGCCGTGGTGGCGGTGCTGGCGGTGGCCGTGGCCTACCAGACGGTCTCTACCGTCGGTCACCGTAGCCGCGCCCTGGCGACGGAGTCCGGGATGCCCACGGTGGCGCCGGGCACCGACGTCCTAGCCGGTATCACGGTGATACCGGCCCGCGCCCATCGCCACGACTACGTCCGGTCGCGCTTTGGGGACGCCTGGGACGACGACAACGATGCGCCCGGTGGGCGCAATGGCTGCGACACCCGCAATGACATCCTCAACCGGGACCTGGTCGACATCACCCATGTGTCGACCAAGCGCTGCGCCGACGCGGTTGCCGCCGGCATCCTGCATGACCCCTACACCAATGCCGTGGTCGCCTTCACTCGTGGCGCGAAAGTCGGCGAGGCCGTGCAGATCGACCACATCGTGCCGCTGGCCTATGCCTGGGACATGGGGGCGTCGGCCTGGCCGTATCGCCAGCGGTTGCGCTTTGCCAACGACCCGGCCAACCTGTTGGCGGTCGCCGGCCAGGCCAACCAGGACAAAGGCGATGGCGGGCCCGGGCAGTGGATGCCGCCGAACAGGGCGTTCGCCTGTCAGTACGCCATCGCCTATCTGGCGGTTCTCCGCGGCTATGCGTTGCGGGTCGATCAAGCCTCCGCCGATGCCTTGCGCGCGGCCGCGGGCACCTGCCCGATCGGCTAGGAAGTCCTCCGCCGCGGCGGATCAGATACCCGCGTAGGTCAGCGGGTCCTCTCGCACCCGGGTGCCGTCGTTGAGGCCGCTGAGGCTCGCCATGTGCTCGTCGGCCAGCTCGAAGCCGAACACATCGAGGTTGGCGGCGATGTTCTCGGGCTTGGCCGAGCGGGGAATCACCACATTGCCCAGCTGCAGGCTCCAGCGGATCAGCACCTGCGCCGGTGTCTTGCCGTATTCACCGGCGATGGCCGTGACGGTCGGGTGGTCGAGCAGCCGGCCGACGGCCAGCGGGCTGTAGGCCTGCGTGATGATGCCGCGCTCGGCGTTGGCGGCACGCAGCTGCGCCTGGTTGAGCAGCGGGTGCAGTTCGATCTGGTTGACCGAGGGCGTCTCGAACGCCAGGTCGATCACATCGTCGAGATGCTCCGCGGTGAAATTGCACACTCCGATGGAGCGGGCCAGGCCGAGTTCCCGTGCCTGGATCAGTCCGCCATAGCTGTCGACGTACATGCCCAGCGACGGCGCTGGCCAGTGGATCAGGTACAGGTCCACGTAGTCCATGCCGAGCCGCTCAAGGCTGGCCTTGCACGCCTCGATGGCGGCGGTCAGGCCCTGGTCGGCGTTGGCCAGCTTGGTGGTGACGAACACCTCCTCACGCGGGATGCCTGACGAGGCGATCGCCCGGCCGACGGCGGCCTCGTTGCCGTACACCTTGGCGGTGTCGATCAACCGGCAGCCCAGCTCGAGCGCGGCAGAGACCGCCCGCTCGGTTTCGGCTTCGGACAACTCCGCCACACCGAGGCCCAGGGTGGGGATGGTGCGGTCGTCATTGAGCGTGACGGAGGGGATCGCGGTGCCCGACGTCATGTCACCTACCTGTGTCATCGAAGGTTCGTGGATCGGGCCCCAGTCGGGCGCCGTCGTCGAGCGAGGATATCTCGGCCATCTGTGCGGTGCCGAGTTCGAAGTCGAAGACGTCGAAGTTGCTGACGATACGCTCCGGGTTCACCGATTTCGGAATGACGATATTACCCAGCTGCAGGTGCCACCTGAGCAGTACCTGGGCAGGGGTCTTGCCGCATCGCCGCGCCACCTTGGTGATCGTCGGATGAGTCAGCAGCGAACCCCGGCCCAGAGGCGCCCAGGCCTCGGTGGCAATGCCGAGGCGGGCATGCACCTGCCGTAACTCGGCCTGGTTGAAGCGCGGGTGCAGTTCGACCTGATTGACGACCGGAACGATCCCGGTTCCATCGATGAGGGTCTCAAGGTGTTCGGGTTCGAAGTTGCTCACGCCGATCGAACGAATCCGGCCCTGGTCTCGCAGGTGGGCCAACGCCCGGAAGGTCTCGACGAACTTTCCGTGCGCCGGCAGCGGCCAGTGGATCAGATACAGATCCAGAAACTCCAGGCCAAGTAGGTTCATGCTGGTGTCGAACGCAGCCAGGGTCGAGTCATAGCCCTGATCGGCATTCCACAGCTTCGTCACCACAGAGATGTCCTCGCGCGGCAACCCGGATGCGGCGACCGCCCGGCCCACCTCCCGCTCGTTGCCGTAGAGGGCCGCGGTGTCGATGTGCCGGTAGCCGGCTTCGAGTGCGGTGCTCACCGCTCGCTCAGTCTCATCGGGTGAAATCTTGTAAACCCCGAAGCCAACACTCGGAAGGGAATTACCGTCGTTGAGCGTGACCGAACGTAAGTCAGTTCCAGCAGCCATGACAGGAAGTCTGCCAGGCGGTTCCCGCACCCGGAGGGGCGCGCGCTGGGCCGCGCAGCTGCAGAACACCGCCTTGAGCGTCGGGATGAAAACGATGCCGATGCTGCCGATCGCTGTGCAGCGGATCCTGGCCGGCGGTCGGGCGGTGACCATCGACGGCAACACCCTCGATCCCACCCTGCGGCTGGCGCTGGCCGGGCAGCACGCCATGGGTATCACCGGCTTGGTCACCGGCGATGACGCCGTTGCCTCCCGCGCCCAGCTGCGCGAGACCTCCGCCGGGCTCGGCGGGTCTGACATCCACGTCGACGTTCGCGACATCGTCCTACCGGGACCGGCGGGTGACCTGGCCGCCCGGCACTACCTGCCGGTCGGCGGCCCCGAGCGTGAGGCCAAGCCGCTGCTGGTCTTCTACCACGGTGGCGGGTTCGTGATCGGCGACCTGGACAGCCACGACGCGTTCTGTCGACTGACCTGCCGGGACGGCGACGTTGCGGTGTTGTCCGTCGACTACCGGCTGGCACCCGAGCACCCCGCGCCGGCCGCACTCGACGACGCCTATGCGGCGTTTCGCTGGGCATACGAGCACGCCGCGGAGCTCGGCGGCATCCCCGGGCAGGTGGCGGTAGGAGGGGACAGTGCCGGCGGCAATCTGGCCATCGGGGTGGCCCTGCGGGCACGTGATGACGCCGGCCCGGCGCCCGCACTGCAGTGGCTGATCTATCCGGTGGTCGACTGCACCGCCCACACCCGCTCACGCACCCTCTTTGCGGAGGGCTTTCTGCTGACCAAGCACGACATCGACTGGTTCACCGACCAGTACGTGGGTAGCTCGGGGCTGGAGGCGACCGACCCGCGGGTATCGCCGTTGTTCGCCGACGACCTCTCGGGACTGCCGCCCGCGCTGGTGGCGGTCGCCGGCTTCGATCCGCTGCGCGACGAGGGTGAACTGTTCGCCACGGCGCTGCGCGAAGCCGGTGTGGTGGTCGACCTCCGTCGGATGCCGTCACTGACGCACGCCTTCATCAACCTGTTCGGGCTCGGCGGCGGCAGCGCGGCTGCGACCAGTGAATTGATCTCGGCACTGCGGGCCCACCTCAGCCGCGGCTGAGGCCTGCCGCGCGCGCCGGTACGCTGAACCGCAAACCGACCAGCGAAGACGAGGACGAACGGACTGTGGCCACTAAACCCAAACGCCCCGGCGCCTCCGGCCTGAGGGCCGGCGACCAGAAGCGCAACCTCGCTGTGCAGATCGGGCTTGTCGCCATCGTGGTGGTCTTCGCGGTGGGCCTCATCGGCTACATCGTGGTGTCCAACGGTCACAAGAAGGGCGCCGGCGCCGGCGAGGCGATCCGGGTCACTTCCAGCAAGCTGGTCACCAAGGACGGCACCGATGAGCCCAAGGCCGTGCTGACGTTCTACGAGGACTTCCTCTGCCCGGCCTGCGGCAATCTGGAGCGGGCGTTCGGCCCCACGGTGTCCCGGCTGATCGACAGCGGGGCGATCGCCGCCGACTATCACATGGTCGCGATCCTGGATCGGCCGCAGAACGACGACTATTCCTCGCGGGCCGGCGCTGCCGCCTATTGCGTCGCCGACGAGAACAACGATGCCTTCCGCCGATTCCACACCGCGCTCTACACCGAGCAGTTGCAGCCGTCGGAGATCGGAACGGAGTTTCCCGACAACGACCGCCTGATCGAGCTGGCGCGCCAGGCCGGCGCGGCAGGCACCGTTCCGGCGTGCATCAACAGCGGGAAGTACCTCAAGATGGTGGGGGGGATGGCCGCGGCCGGAGGAATCCACGCCACGCCGACACTGCGCATCAACGGAGAGGACTACCGGCCCTCGACGCCGGAAGACCTGGTCTCGAAGATCCGTGAGATCGTCGGCGACCTGCCCGGCATGGACGCGCCGTCCAAGGAATCGTGACCACTACGCCCTCGGCGGTCGAGCCGCCCACCCAGGCGGTGCGCGTGACCGCATCCCGGGCCTGGGCGGTGCTCATCGGCGGACTCATCGGACTAGCCTCCTCGGTCACGCTGACCGTCGAGAAGATCAAACTGCTGATGGATTCGGGGTATGTGCCGTCGTGCAACCTCAACCCGGTGTTGTCCTGCGGATCGGTGATGGTCACCCCGCAGGCGTCGGTACTGGGCTTCCCCAACCCGTTGATGGGAATCGTCGCCTTCACCGTGGTGGTGGTCACCGGGGTGTTGGCTGTGGCAAAAGTTCCACTGCCGCAGTGGTATTGGACCGGATTGGCGATCGGCACGCTGGCCGGCGCCGGCTTTGTGCACTGGCTGATCTTTCAGAGTCTGTATCGGATCGGCGCGCTGTGTCCCTACTGCATGGTGGTCTGGGCGGTCACGGTATGCCTGCTGGTGGTCTTCGCAGCCCTAGCATCCGAGCCGGGGGGTATACGCAAAAATTTGCAGCATTTGCACCAGTGGCGTTGGACCGTTGCTGCGTTATGGTTTGTCGCGTTATTTCTGTTGGTATTTATTCGGTTTCAGGACTACTGGATAACGCTGTTGTAGGGGTGGATTGTGATCTCCAAAGTGCTGGTGGCCAACCGCGGAGAGATCGCTGTCCGTGCATTCCGTGCCGCCTGCGAGCTCGGAGTCGGCACCGTGGCCGTCTATCCGTACGAGGACCGCAACTCGCTGCACCGGCTTAAGGCCGACGAGTCCTACCAGATCGGTGAAGAGGGCCATCCGGTCCGTGCCTACCTGTCGGTCGACGAGATCGTGCATACCGCGGTGCGATGCGGGGCCGACGCGGTGTACCCCGGTTACGGCTTCCTTTCGGAGAACCCCCAACTGGCGCAGGCGTGCGCCGAGGCAAACATCACCTTCGTCGGACCCAGCGCGGCGGTACTGGCGCTGACCGGTAACAAGTCCCGCGCGGTCGCTGCCGCGAAAGAGGCGGGCCTGCCGGTGCTGGCGTCCTCGGCGCCCTCCACATCGGTCTCAGAGTTGCTGGCCGCGGCCCAAGACATGACGTTCCCCCTGTTCGTCAAGGCGGTCGCCGGTGGCGGCGGGCGCGGGATGCGCCGCGTCGCCGACATCGACGCACTGGCCGAAGCCATCGAGGCCGCGAGCCGGGAAGCGGACTCGGCCTTCGGCGACGCACACGTCTACCTCGAGCAGGCGGTACTCAACCCGCGTCACATCGAAGTGCAGATCCTGGCCGACACCTACGGCAACGTGATCCATCTGTACGAGCGAGACTGCAGTGTGCAGCGCCGGCATCAGAAGGTCGTCGAGTTGGCACCGGCGCCCAACTTGGATCCGGCTCTGCGCGCAAAGATCTGCGACGACGCCGTCGCCTTCGCGCGCCAGATCGGCTACACCTGTGCGGGCACGGTGGAGTTCCTCGTGGACGAACGCGGTCACCACGTGTTCATCGAGATGAACCCCCGGATCCAGGTGGAGCACACCGTCACCGAGGAGATCACCGACGTCGACCTGGTGTCCTCGCAGCTTCGGATCGCCGCCGGTGAGTCGCTGGCCGACCTGGGGCTGACCCAGGAGTCGATCACGTTGCACGGCGCAGCGCTGCAATGCCGGATCACCACCGAGGATCCGGCCAATGGATTCCGTCCCGACACCGGCCGCATCAGTGCCTACCGCAGCCCGGGCGGTGCCGGCATCCGGCTGGACGGCGGCACCACCCTCGGCGCCGAGATCAGTGCCCACTTCGACTCGATGCTGGTGAAGCTGACCTGCCGGGGCCGTGATTTCTCCACCGCGGTGGACCGGGCTCGCCGAGCGATCGCGGAATTCCGGATTCGGGGCGTTGCCACCAACATTCCCTTCCTGCAGGCCGTGCTCGACGATCCGGACTTCTCGGCCGGCCGTGTCACCACGTCGTTCATCGACGAACGGCCGCAGCTGTTGACCGCGCGATCCTCGGCCGACCGGGGAACCAAGATCTTGACTTACCTGGCCGACATCACAGTCAACAGCCCACACGGGACCCGGCCGACAGCGGTGTATCCCCGTGACAAGCTGCCCGAGTTGGACCTGTCGGTGCCGCCACCGGCCGGCTCCAAGCAACGACTGGCCGAGCTGGGGCCCGAGGGCTTCGCCCGCTGGTTGCGGGAATCGCCGGCATTGGGCTTGACCGACACCACATTTCGCGACGCCCACCAGTCACTGCTGGCAACGCGGGTACGCACCAGCGGACTGGTGAAGGTGGCGCCGTATGTGGCCCGGACCATGCCGGAACTGCTGTCGGTCGAGTGCTGGGGTGGGGCGACTTACGATGTGGCGCTGCGGTTTTTGAAGGAAGACCCCTGGGAGCGGCTGGCCGCGCTCCGTGAGGCGCTGCCCAATATCTGCCTGCAGATGCTGCTGCGTGGCCGTAACACCGTCGGTTACACGCCCTATCCCCAACTGGTCACCTCGGCGTTCGTGGAAGAAGCCACCGCAACGGGTATTGACATCTTCCGGATCTTCGACGCACTCAACAACGTCGATTCCATGCGTCCGGCCATTGATGCGGTTCGCGAAACCGGCACTGCGGTAGCCGAAGTCACCATGTGCTACACCGGTGATCTGGCCAGCCCGGGCGAGACGCTCTACACCCTGGACTACTACCTGCGGCTGGCCGAGCAGATCGTGGACGCCGGAGCCCACGTGCTGGCCATCAAGGACATGGCCGGGCTTTTGCGCCCCGCGGCGGCGACCACTCTGGTGAGCGCGCTGCGCAGTCGTTTCGACCTGCCCATTCATGTGCATACCCACGACACCGCGGGCGGCCAGCTGGCCACCTACGTAGCTGCGTGGCAGGCGGGCGCCGATGCCGTGGACGGTGCGGCCGCTCCGCTGGCCGGAACCACCAGTCAGCCGGCCCTGAGTTCGATCATCGCGGCTGCGGCCCACACCGACTACGAGACCGGGATATCGCTGGACGCGGTGGGTGACTTGGAGCCGTACTGGGAGGCGCTGCGAAAGGTGTACGCGCCCTTTGAGTCGGGGCTCGCGGCGCCCACCGGTCGGGTCTACCGCCATGAGATTCCCGGTGGCCAACTGTCCAACCTGCACCAGCAGGCCAAGGCCCTCGGGTTGGCGGACCGATTCGAGGATGTCGAGGCCAACTATGCCGCCGCGGACGCCGTACTCGGTCGGCTGATCAAAGTCACCCCGAGTTCGAAGGTGGTCGGGGATCTGGCCCTGGCGCTGGTGGGTGCGCAGGTCAGCGCCGACGAGTTCGCCGCCGACCCGTCCCGGGTCGACATCCCGGATTCGGTGATCGGATTCCTGCGTGGCGAACTGGGTGACCCGGCCGGCGGCTGGCCGGAGCCCCTGCGGACCAAGGCGCTGGAGGGTCGCGGCCCGGCACGTGAGGTGCAGCAGCTGTCGGCCGACGACGAGGCGGTGTTGTCGCACTCGGGTCCGGAGCGTCGGGCGCGGCTTAATCGACTGCTGTTTCCCGGTCCGACAAAGGAATTCGAGGCACACCGCGAACTGTACGGAGATACCTCCCGGTTGTCGGCGAACCAGTTCTTCTACGGACTGCGCCAAGGAGAGGAACACCGGGTCAGGCTGGAACGCGGGGTTGAGCTGCTCATCGGGCTGCAGGCCATCTCCGAGCCGGATGAGAGAGGGATGCGCACCGTGATGTGCATCCTCAACGGTCAGCTTCGGCCCGTGGAGGTCCGTGACCGCAGCGTGGCCAGTGAGGTGCCCGTCGCAGAGAAGGCCGACCGCACCAAGGCCGGTCACGTCGCGGCGCCGTTCGCCGGCGTGGTCACCGTTGGGGTGGCCCAGGGTGAGCGGGTCACCGCCGGGCAGACCGTCGCGACCATCGAGGCGATGAAGATGGAGGCTGCCATCACCGCACCCGCTGACGGCACCGTCGCCCGCGTGGCCGTTGCCACAACCGCCCAGGTCGAGGGCGGCGACTTGCTGGTGGTACTGAGCTGACTCGCATCGTGGGCGGTGCGGCCGGTGGTCGGCGCATCGCGGTGCCCCCGCGCGGTACCCGGCCGACCACCGACCGGGTGCGTGAGGCGCTGTTCAACGTGCTCGATGCCCGGATGGACCTGACCGACATGGCGGTGCTCGACCTCTACGCCGGTTCGGGTGCGCTGGGTTTGGAGGCGTTGTCGCGGGGCGCGGCCTCGGCGCTGTTCGTCGAATCGGACCGTCGGGCCGCCGACGTGCTTTCCGGCAATATCGCCGCGGTGGGACTGCGCGGAGCCGCCCTGCGTCGCGGCACCGTGGCCGCGGTGTTGGCCGGGGGGACTGACACGCCGGTGGATCTGGTGCTGGCCGATCCGCCCTACGACGTCGATGCCGCCACGATCGACGAGCTGCCGGGGTTGTTGACCGCCGGCGGATGGGCCGTGCCGGGCACCGTCGTGATGATCGAGCGGGCCGCCTCCAGTCCAGCGGTGGGCTGGCCACCGGGCTGGAAGGCCTGGCCCACGCGCCGGTACGGCGACACCCGGCTGGAGCTGGCGGAGCTGTCTTCAGTGGGCTGCTAGCGTCGAGCACCATGAGTGGTGCGGTATGCCCCGGTTCGTTCGACCCGGTGACGTTGGGACACGTCGACATTCTGGAGCGCGCGGCCGCCCAGTTCGACGAGGTGGTGGCCGCCGTCCTGATCAATCCCGCCAAGAAGGGCATGTTCACCCTTGACGAGCGCCTTGAGATGATCGCCGAGGCCACCGCGCATCTGCCCAATGTGCGCGCGGAATCGGGCAGGGGACTGGTGGTCGACTTCGTCCGGGAGCGGGGGCTGACCGCGATCGTCAAGGGTCTGCGCACCGGTACCGACTTCGAGTACGAACTGCAGATGGCCCAGATGAACAAGCACATCGCCGGCGTCGACACGTTTTTCGTGGCGACGGCACCGCGGTATTCGTTCGTATCGTCATCGCTGGCAAAAGAGGTGGCGTCGATGGGCGGCGATGTCGCCGACCTGTTGCCGGCGCCGGTAAACCGCAGGCTGGCCGAGAAGCTGGGCTCCTAGCCGCGCTCTGTGCCGACCGGCATTGGCGTTGAGGCGCCGAAATCGATTGCCGTCAGATAAGTTTCAGTGATTCATCGCGGTACAGCACAAAGAAGTACGGCCATGTCGAACCCCGCAGGTCCATCGCGCCGATCACCGCGTCATCGGTGAGCCGGCGAAAGACGTCGTTGACCGGTGCCTGGTCGTAGACCATGGTGGCGCTGTCGACTCCGCGGTACCGGGTGGTGCGCAGGCGGGCCCTGGGGGAGCGGGTTCGCAGCAGTGGTTGCAGCGTATTGAGCTGTCCGAGAAACGAGCGCTTCTTCAGCGCGGGAAGCTTGGTCGCGGGTCCGAGGACGCTGAAGGCCAGCACCGGGTTGAACGCCCACAGTGCCGATCCGTCGCGGGTGGGGAAGAGCAGGGGATGCACCGTCTCGGCGTCCACGAACTGCTTGCCCCACCAGCCGGTGGCAGCCAGCAGGCCGTCCAGTGGGTGACCGGTGGGCAGTTCGGCGCCGTGCCAGGTGCCGAACATGAATTCCGGGTCCACCGGGTCTGCGGCATCGAAGATCTCAAGGGCGTCGGCGGTGGTCGTCGGCACGACGGGAAACAGGTCTTCCATGAGCATGCGCAACACCGTACGTGACAGCTGTCAACCGGGCGACTGGCTTAGAGCACCACGGTTTCGTTGCCCACCCGCAGGACACGGTCCTGGCAATGCCACTGCACCGCCCGGGACAGCACCGCGCGCTCCACGTCGGCGCCCAAGCGCACCAGATCGGTGACGCTGTGGGTGTGGTCCACCCGCACCACGTCTTGTTCGATGATCGGCCCCTCGTCGAGCACGTCGGTGACGTAGTGCGCGGTGGCTCCGATCAGTTTCACGCCGCGCTCTCGCGCCCGCTGATACGGCGCCGCACCGATGAAGGCCGGCAGGAACGAGTGATGGATGTTGATCAGCGGGCACCCCACCGCCTCGATGAAGTCGCCGGTGATGATCTGCATGTAGCGGGCCAGCACCACCAGATCCACGTTGCCGCAGAGCAATTGGAGCTGACGCTGCTCGGCCTCGGCGCGGATGTCGCGGGTTGCCGGAATATGGAAGAAAGGCACTCCGAATGGGCGCACCTGCTCTGCCAATTCCGGGTGGTTGGAGATCACCATCACCACGTTCATCTCCAGCTCGCCGCGGCGGTTGCGCCACAGCAGATCCAGCAGGCAGTGGTCCGTCTTGGAGGCCATGATCGCCACCCGCTTGGGCTTGGCCGCCTCGGTGAATCGGTAGTCCATGGTGAACCGCTGCGCCACCGTGGCACCGAACTGTTCTTGCAGTCCGTCGAGGGCGGCCGGCAGCCCGGGCAGGTGGAAGATCGCCCGTTGCACGAAGGTCCCGTCCTCGGGCGCCGTCGAATGCTGATCGAGCGAGATGATGTTGGCTCCCGCGTCGGCCAGAAACGCACTGACCGCGGCGATGATGCCGTGACTGTCCGGGCAGCGCAGCAGCAGTCGGCCGATGTCGCCGGCCTGATGGCTGCCGGACTGGTGCGGGTAGCCCGGCTGGACCTGCCCCGATGTCGCAATACCCGCGGAACCGTGTGTCATGGCCGCCCTTCGCCGATCGCCGACTTCAACCGGTCAGGCTACCGGTGACCTGGACGAGAATCCGACACACCGGGCGACTAACACAGTCACACACGTAACACAGGGCACACTAGTAACAACAACGATGTCTGGAGGGTGCTGCCGTGTACCGAGTGTTCGAAGCCCTTGACGAGCTGGGATCCATTGTCGAAGAGGCCCGTGGCGTGCCGATGACGGCAGGTTGTGTGGTGCCCCGCGGTGACGTCCTGGAGTTGATCGACGACATCCGCGACGCCATCCCCGGCGAAATGGACGACGCCCAGGACGTGCTCGACGCCCGCGACTCGGTGCTCAACGAGGCCAAGGAGCACGCGGAGTCCATGGTCGGCGCGGCCACCGCCGAAGCGGACTCGCTGGTCAGCCATGCACGCGCCGAGGCCGACCGCCTGCTGGCCGACGCCAAGGGGCAGGCCGACCGCATGGTCGCCGAAGCGCGTGGACACAGCGAGCGGATGGTCACCGAAGCCCGCGAGGAAGCGGCTCGGCTGAGCGCCACCGCCAAGCGTGAGTTCGAGACCGCCACCAGCCGCGCGCAGGCCGAATGCGACCGGTTGGTCGAGAACGGCAACGCTGCCTACGAGAAGGCCGTGCAAGAGGGCATCAAGGAACAGCAGCGGCTGGTCTCGCAGAACGAGGTCGTGACTTCCGCACGTGCCGAATCCACCCGCCTCATCGACTCGGCGCACGCCGAGGCCGACCGGATGCGCGGCGAATGCGACATCTACGTCGACGCCAAGCTGGCCGAGTTCGAGGACTTCCTCAACGGCACGCTGCGCTCGATCAACCGTGGCCGTCACCAACTGCGCACCGCCGCGGGCACTCACGACTACGCAACTCGCTGACCGGCGAACGCCACCTGACACGCTGCGTAGAATCGCGGCATGGCAAGGCACCCCGGCGCAGGTATGAAGGCAGCGCGGCGAAAGCTGCCTGCGCCGTTCGTGATCAACGTCTCCCGGCTCGGACGGCGGCCCGGGGCCCTGATGCCGGTGCGTGAACAGCGCATCAACCCTGACCGGATCGGGCTCGACCTGGTTGCCATTCCCGCGGACGCCGCAGTGGAGCTGGATCTGCGGGTGGAATCGGTCTCCGAGGGAGTTCTGGTCACCGGCATGGTCTGGGCGCCCACCGCCGGCGAATGCGCGCGCTGCCTGCAACCGGTGACCGGTGACATCGAGGTCGAGCTGACCGAACTGTTCGCCTACCCCGACAGCACCACCGATGCCACCACCGACGAAGACGACATGGGCCGTGTCGTCGACGACGCCGTGGACCTCGAACAGGCCATCGTCGACGCGGTCGGACTGGCGTTGCCGTTGTCCCCGCTGTGCGACCCCGACTGCCCGGGGCTGTGCCCGGACTGCGGGGTAGTGCTGGCCGCCGCCGAACCCGGCCATCACCACGACAAGATCGACCCTCGCTGGGCCAAGCTGGCGGGTATGCTCCCCGCCCAGGAGGACAGCGGGCGCAGCGACGACGGTGAGCGGTGAGCCGTCCGCGGCAGGCCCTGCTCGATGCGCTGGGCGTGGATCTTCCCGATGAGCTGCTCACGCTGGCCGTCACCCACCGCAGCTACGCCTACGAGCATGGCGGCCTACCCACCAACGAGCGGCTGGAGTTCCTCGGCGATGCCGTATTGGGTCTGACGATCACCGACGAGCTCTTCCATCGCCACCCGGACCGGCCCGAAGGCGACCTCGCCAAGCTGCGCTCCAGCGTGGTCAACACCTCGGCGCTCGCCGACGTGGCACGAGGGCTGACCGCGGACGGGCTGGGGGCCCATCTGCTGCTCGGCAGGGGCGAGGAGAACACCGGCGGCGCGGACAAGTCCAGCATCCTGGCCGACGGCATGGAATCTCTGCTGGGCGCGGTCTACCTGCAGCACGGAATCGACACCGCCCGACACGTCATCCTGCGGCTGTTCGGTCCGCTGCTCGACACCGTGGCGACGCTCGGCGCGGGCCTGGACTGGAAGACGAGCCTGCAGGAGCTGACCGCTGCTCGGGGCCTGGGCGTGCCGTCCTATCAGGTCAGCTCCACCGGTCCCGACCACGACCGCGAGTTCACCGCGACGGCTGTGGTGGCAGACACCGCTTACGGCGCAGGCGTCGGCCGGACCAAGAAAGAAGCCGAGCAGAAGGCGGCGGCGGCAGCCTGGCAGGCGCTGGAGGCTCTAGGTCCGCAGGCCTGACCATGCCTGAGCTTCCCGAGGTTGAGGTGGTTCGGCGTGGCCTGGACAGACACCTGGTCGGTCGCACGATCACCGCGGTGCGCGTGCACCACCCGCGTGCGGTACGCCGGCACGAGGCCGGCCCCGCCGACCTGACCGGTCGCCTACTGGGCGCCACGATCGCGGGTACCGATCGGCGCGGCAAATACCTGTGGCTGTTGCTGCACGGTCCCGCGGCCGACGAGGCGCTGGTGGTTCACCTGGGGATGAGCGGTCAGATGCTGTTGGGGGAGCTGGCCGACACCCGGCATCTGCGCATCGCCGCCTTACTCGACGACGGGACAAAAGTCAGCTTCGTCGACCAGCGGACCTTCGGGGGGTGGCAGCTCACCGACCTGGTCGAGGTGGACGGTGCCGTGCTGCCGCTGCCCGTGGCGCACCTCGCTCGCGATCCGCTGGATCCGCGCTTCGATGCCGAATCGGTGGTTGAGGTGCTGCGCCGCAAGCACTCCGAGATCAAACGTCAGCTGCTCGACCAGACGGTGGTGTCGGGGATCGGCAACATTTACGCAGACGAAGCGTTGTGGCGGGCCGGCATTCGGGGCACGCGAACGGCCGACAAACTGTCTCGGCCGCGGTTGCGGGCGTTGCTGGGAGCGGCCGCCGACGTGATGAACGACGCGCTGGCCGCCGGGGGGACCTCATTCGACTCGCTGTATGTCAACGTCAACGGTGAGTCCGGTTACTTCAGTAGGTCGCTGGACGCCTACGGCCGCGAAGACAAGCCGTGCCGGCGCTGCGGGACGCCGATCCGCAGGGCGAAGTTCATGAATCGGTCGTCGTACTACTGCCCGAATTGCCAACGCTGATAAGACGAGCCGCTTCGGGTTCTCAGCCGAAGATGTCGCGATACACCCGGCCCGGTGGCAGTGCCGGATCCACGAACCATTCCCGGCCCAGCATCAGACCGGCCACTTGCGGCGGAAGCCGCATGAGTGCGCCGAACAGGCGCTCCCCGGCGGCGCTGGCGCTGATCTGGGAGCGGTGGGCGGCAAGGGCGTCCCGCTTCTGCCGGGCATACCCGAATACGTTGATCCGGTGGGTGATGCTGGCCCCTGGCGAATAAGCGGTGCGGACCACGTCACGCCCATAGGGCGCCGGCAATCGCAGCGCGTGCGCCGCATGGGCGATCCAGGTCAACATCTCCCGGGGCATCGTCGCTTCGAGGACGCGTGGGGTGGCCGCCATCTGCGCGGCCCGTTTCCCGACCTGATGAACCCGCACGTGATCGCGGTGGCCGTATCCGCCGTTAGGCTGATAGCTCAGCAGCAGATCCGCGTCCTCCTCACGCAGAATTGCCGCCAGTCGCCCGGCGGCCTCCGCGATGCCGGCCCGGGCGAACCTGACCCGGCCCGGCGGGTCGGCAGGAAACTCCGGTCCGAAACCACTGTCTGCATACCCCAGGCACTCGACCCGATGTGCGCCGAGAATTCTTGCACTCGAACGCAATTCGGATAGGCGGTCAACGTCGTCGTTGCTGACGCGCCCATCGGTCGCTGCCACCACGACCACCCGATGTCCTTCGGCGGCGGCCCGCGCCAGCGTCCCGCCGGTCAATACCACCTCGTCGTCCGGGTGGGCATGGAACGCGACAACGGTCGCCATGAATCGTCCCCCGTCTCCGATCGGGCCTGCGCATCAGCGCCGAAGGTGCGTCGTGCGTCGGCGAATGGCCTCGCCGGCCTTGGACAGCGACCCGCAGTCGAACGGAGGCTGGGGGTCGTATTCGATCTGCAGCTGGACCGCTTGGGCCGCCTCGGCGCCGGCGACGAGTTCGACGAGCCGCAATGCCATGTCGATGCCGCTGGAAACCCCCGCCGAGGTAATGATTCGTTGCGGCAGGTGCTCGACCACGCGATCGTGCACATAGCGCGCACCCAGGTGCTCCAGGAGCTCGACGGCCCCCCAATGCGTGGTCGCGGTCAACCCGTCCAACAGTCCGGCAGCGGCCAGCAAGAGCGCTCCGGTACACACCGATGTGGTCAATCGGCTGTGGTGGTGGGCGGTGCTGATCCAATCCAGCAACGCCGTGTCGTCGAGAAGAACACGCGTCCCGATACCGCCGGGGACAACCACGACATCCGGTCTCGGCAGCTCATCGAAGCTGGCATCGCAGATCATTCCGAGCATGCCGTTGTCGCTGCGGACCTCGCCGCGACTGTGTCCGACGAAGAACACATCGATATCGGGGATCCGCTGCAGCACCTCATAAGGCCCGACCGCATCCAACGCGGTGAACCGGGGAAACAGCGGAATCGCGACCTGCATGTCCAGCTGAGCCTACGCGCATTGGCGTCGCTGGCCGAGCGTGTCTTGGGGACGAAAATCAGGCAGCAATCTCGCGCTGAGTGCACGTTCGGCGCTGGCAGGCCTGAGGCTGCCAAGATGTTGCTATGACGGAGTTGTGGGTGGAACGAACCGGTACCCGGCGCTACACGGGCCACAGTTCGAGGGGCGCGCAGGTGTTGGTCGGCAGTGAAGACGTCGAGGGCGTCTTCACCCCGGGTGAACTGCTGAAAATCGCACTGGCGGCGTGCAGCGGAATGTCCAGTGATGCACCGTTGTCCCGCCGCCTCGGTGACGACTACGCCGCGACGATTCGGGTGTCCGGGCTTGCCGATCGTGAGCAGGAGCGCTATCCGCTGCTGGAAGAGGTCCTGGAACTGGACCTGTCGGACCTCGACGAGGCCGACCGGCACAGGTTGCTGACCGTCGTGCAGCGCGCCGTCGACCAGGTCTGCACCGTGGGCCGGACGCTCAAGTCCGGCACCGAGGTCCGCTTCGAGATCGACCCCGGTGACCAGTCCTGACGTTCGTCTCAACGCCTGGGTGCACGGCAAGGTCCAAGGCGTGGGGTTTCGGTGGTGGACGCGGTCGAGGGCACTGGAACTCGGGTTGACCGGTTACGCGGCCAACCGCCCGGACGGTCGTGTGCACGTCGTTGCGCAGGGGGCGCGCGCGGACTGCCAGCGGCTGCTGGAACTGCTCCGTAGCGACGGCACACCGGGCCGGGTGAACACCGTGGTTGCCGACTGGGCAGACGCCGGGGACCCGATCGACGGATTCGCCGAACGCTAGCCCGGTAGTCTCACACCCCGTGCACCTCAAGAGTCTGACGCTGAAGGGCTTCAAGTCCTTCGCCGCACCGACGACTCTGCGCTTCGAACCGGGCATCACCGCGGTCGTCGGGCCCAACGGGTCCGGTAAGTCCAACGTCGTCGACGCCTTGGCCTGGGTGATGGGGGAGCACAGCGCCAAGACCCTGCGCGGCGGCAAGATGGAAGACGTCATCTTCGCCGGCACCTCCTCGCGTGCCCCGCTCGGTCGCGCCGAGGTCACCGTCACCATCGACAACTCCGACAACGCCCTGCCGATCGAGTACGCCGAGGTGTCGATCACCCGGCGAATGTTCCGCGACGGCGCCAGCGAGTACGAGATCAACGGCGCGAGCTGCCGGTTGATGGATGTCCAGGAGCTGCTGAGCGACTCCGGAATCGGTCGCGAGATGCACGTCATCGTCGGTCAGGGCCGGCTGGCGCAGATCCTGGAGTCGCGGCCCGAGGACCGCCGGGCATTCATCGAAGAGGCCGCCGGGGTGCTCAAGCACCGCAAACGCAAGGAGAAGGCGGTCCGCAAGCTGGACGCGATGGCGGCCAACCTGGCCCGCCTGACCGACCTGACCACCGAGCTGCGCCGCCAGCTCAAGCCGCTGGGCCGCCAGGCCGAGGTGGCGCGGCGGGCCGCCACCATCCAGGCCGACCTGCGCGACGCCAAGCTGAGGTTGACCGCTGACGACCTGGTCTCGCGGCAGGCGGAGTTCGCCGGCACCACCGACGCCGAGGCGACACTGCGCCGTGAACACGACCTGATCACCGAGCGGCTCGCAGTGGCCTCCGAGGAACTGACCTCCCACGAGTCCGCGGTCGCCAGCTTGACCCAGCGCGCCGAGGCCGCCCAGCAGACCTGGTTCGCACTCTCGGCGCTCGCCGAGCGGGTCAGCGCCACGGTGCGCATCGCCAGTGAACGCGCCCAACATCTCGACGAGGAACCCATCGCCACCGGCGGAGTCGACCCGGATGCCTTGGACGCTGAAGCGGAGCAGGTGGCGGCGGCCGAGCAGCAGTTGCTGGCCGAGCTGGCCGAGGCCGGCATCCGGCTGGAGGCGGCGCGCGCAGAGTTGGCCGAACGCGAGCGTCGCAGCACCGAGGCGGAGAAGGCGCATCTGGCCGCGGTCCGGGCCGAAGCCGACCGGCGTGAGGGCCTGGCCCGGCTGACCGGCCAGGTGGAGACGATTCGGGCGCGGGTCGAGTCGATCGACACCAATGTGGGGCAGTTGTCGACACGCATCGAGGAGGCCGCGGCACGCGCCCAGACCGCGCAGGCCGAGTTCGAGACGGTCCAGGGCCGGGTTGTCGAGCTCGATCAGGGCGAAGTGGGCCTGGACGAGCACCACGAGCGGACCGTCGCGGCGTTGCGGCTGGCCGATCAGCGCGTTTCCGAACTGCAGGCGGCAGAGCGAAGCGCCGAGCGGCAGGTGGCGTCACTACACGCCCGCATCGAGGCGTTGTCGATGGGACTGGAACGCCGAGACGGCGCCGCCTGGCTCACCGCCAACCACAGCGAGCCCGGTCTGTTCGGGTCGATCGCGAAACTGGTCAAGGTGCGCTCAGGCTACGAGTCGGCGCTGGCCGCGGTCCTCGGCTCCGCCGCCGACGCGCTGGCCGCAGAGAACGCCGGCGCCGCCCGCTCGGCGCTCAACGCGCTCAAGACCGGCGACGGGGGCCGGGCCGCGATCGTGCTGGGGGACTGGCCGCTGCCGGCCCCGGAACAGCGGGCAACGCTGCCCGACGGGGCGCTGTGGGCGGTGGACCTGATCGACGCACCCGAACGGTTGCGTGGCGCGATGACGGCGATGTTGTCCGCGGTCGCGGTGGTCGCCGATCTTCCCGCGGCGCTGGACCTGGTGGCCCAGCGGCCCGGGGTGCGTGCGGTCACGGTGGACGGCGACCTGGTGGGCGCGGGATGGGTCAGTGGTGGTTCGGATCGCAAACCGTCCACCCTGGAGATCAACAGTGAGATCGACAAGGCCCGCGGTGAACTGGCCGCTGCCGAGACGCAGGTTGGCGAACTCGGCGCGGCCCTCTCCGGTGCGCTGGCCGAGCAGGCCGCGCGCCGGGATGTCGCCGAGCAGGCGTTGGCCGCGCTCAATGAGTCCGACGCCGCTATCGCCGCCACCCACGAGCAGCTGGGCCGGCTGGGGCATGAGGCCCGCGCCGCCGAGGCCGAGTGGCGCCGGCGGCTGCGCGAACGCGATGAGCTGGAGGCCGGCCGGGCTCAGACCGTGACCGAGCTGGGCGAACTCGAGGCGCGGCTGCGCAACGCTGAAGAAGATCAGCCGACCGCCACCGCCGATCCGGTGGACCGCCAGCAGATCGCGGCTGCCGCCGAGGCGGCCCGCAGCATCGAGGTGGAGGCCAGGCTGGCGGTGCGTACCGCCGAGGAACGCGCCAATGCGGTGCGCGGCAAAGCCGACTCCCTGCGCAGGGCGGCCTCCGCCGAGCGCGAGGCGCGAATCCGGGCTGAGCAGGCCCGTGCCGCCCGTGCCCGCGCAGCCACGACGGCCGCCGCGGTGGCCGACGCCGGCAGTGCACTGGCCCGGCGGCTGCAGCACGTGGTGAGCGCGGCGGCCAGAATCCGTGACGGGCTCGCCGGTGAACGCCAGCAGCGGGCCGGTGCCCTGGTGGCAGTCCGTGACGAAGTGAACTCGCTAAGCACCCGGCTGAGCGCGCTGACCGAGTCGCTGCACCGCGACGAGGTCGCCAAGGCGCAGGCGGCACTGCGCATCGAGCAACTCGAGCAGACGGTGCTCGAACAGTTCGGGATGAGTTCGGCAGACCTGATCGCCGAATACGGTCCCGACGTCGCACTCCCGCCGACGGAATTGGAGATGGCCGAATTCGAGCAGGCTCGGGAACGCGGCGAACAGGTGACCGCGCCCGCTCCGATGCGATTCGACCGCGCCACTCAGGAGCGCCGGGCCAAACGCGCCGAACGTGAACTCGCGGAGCTGGGCCGCGTCAACCCGCTGGCTCTCGAGGAGTTCGCGGCGCTCGAGGAGCGTTACAACTTCCTGTCGACGCAGCTCGAAGACGTCAAGGCGGCCCGCAAGGATCTCCTCGATGTGGTCGCCGAGGTCGACACGAGAATCCTGCAGGTGTTCACCGACGCCTACGCCGATGTCGAGCGCGAGTTCACCGAGGTGTTCGCCGCCCTGTTCCCCGGTGGGGAGGGCAGGCTGCTGCTGACCGACCCCAGCGACATGCTGACCACCGGGGTCGATGTTGAAGCCCGCCCACCCGGCAAGAAGGTCAAGCGGCTGTCGTTGCTGTCCGGTGGCGAGAAATCGCTGACCGCCATCGCGATGCTGGTGGCGATCTTCCGGGCCCGCCCGTCGCCGTTCTACATCATGGACGAGGTCGAGGCCGCACTCGATGACACCAACCTGCGCCGACTGCTGGCCCTCTTCGAAATGCTGCGGGCCCGCTCGCAGCTCATCGTGATCACCCATCAGAAGCCCACCATGGAAGTGGCCGATGCCCTGTACGGGGTGACCATGCAGGGCGACGGAATCACCGCGGTGATCTCCCAGCGCATCCGGGGCGAGGAGCTCGTTTCCAGTCAGGCGTGAACCCGGCTAAGTTGCTGCTGCCACAATGACAGTCGTGTCGTCTCAATATCTTGTGATCGCCGTGGCGGTCGTTGTCGCGCTGGCCCTCATCGCTGTGCTGGTCTGGGGGCTGGTACGCCATCGGCGGGGCCGGATCAGTCTGTCTGCGCCGCAACGCGAGAGCGTGGACCGCTCCGGCGGCTACACGGCCTCGTCGGGTATCGCGTTCAGTCGGGCCGAGACGCAGGAGTCCGAACCCGCGGCGCCCGTGATCGGCGACGACGCCACCGTTCCGCGTGACGCTCCGCGGCGCACCATCACCGACGTCGACCTGCCCGAGACGCCGGCCGAAGTCCTTTCCCAAGCCCCGGCGGCGCCGGCGCCCGAGGCCGTTGAGCCGGACATCGAGCCCATCGCCGGCCGGATGGACAGGCTGCGTGGCCGGCTTGCCAAGTCACAGAACGCGTTGGGACGCAGCGTGCTCGGGCTGCTCGGCGGCGGGGATCTCGACGACGACTCCTGGCAGGACGTCGAGGACACCCTGCTGGTGGCTGATCTGGGCCCCGTGGTCACCGAGTCGGTGGTGGCTCAACTGCGCGAGCGGCTGGCCGGCGGCCAGGTGCAGACCGAAGCGCAGGCGCGTGCGGTCCTGCGCGACGTTCTGATCGGCGAGCTGCAACCCGGACTGGAGCGGTCGATTCGGGCCTTGCCTCATGACGACCACCCGTCGGTGCTGCTGGTGGTGGGCGTCAACGGCACCGGCAAGACCACCACCGTCGGCAAACTGGCCCGGGTGCTGGTGGCCGATGGGCGCCGGGTAGTGCTGGGCGCGGCGGACACGTTCCGTGCCGCGGCGGCCGACCAGCTGCAGACCTGGGCGGCACGGGTGGGAGCGGAGGTGGTGCGCGGCGCCGAAGGCGCGGACCCGGCCTCGGTGGCGTTCGACGCTGTCGACAAGGGCATCGCCGACGGTGTCGATGTGGTGGTCATCGACACCGCGGGACGGCTGCACACCAAGACGGGGCTGATGGATGAGCTCGGCAAGGTCAAGCGCGTGGTAGAACGCCGAGCGGCCGTCGATGAGGTGCTGCTGGTCCTCGACGCCACCATCGGGCAGAACGGCCTGGCCCAAGCCCGGGTCTTCGCCGACGTCGTCGACATCACCGGGGTGGTGCTGACCAAGCTGGACGGCACCGCCAAAGGCGGGATCGTCTTCCGGGTGCAGCAGGAGCTGGGCGTTCCGGTCAAACTGGTCGGCCTCGGCGAGGGCCCCGACGATCTGGCGCCGTTCGAGCCCGGCGCCTTTGTCGACGCGCTGCTGGGCTGAGCCGTTCGGTGTTGACCGTGACCTTCTCGTGACCTTGGGACGGTCGTAGGGTAATTTTTGCCTGTGACCCCCTCACTGTTTGGTGCAGTCGCGCGCTGCGTCACCCCGCTCCTTGCCCTGGCAGCCCTGTCCGGTGCGGCCCCCGCCCAGGCCGACGGGGACAACCCACTGGCCGGCAGGCCCTTCTACGTCGATCCCATCTCGAAGGCCATGCATGCCTCCAACGCGCAGCCGGACAGCGCCGAACTGGCTCGGGTGGCCAACACGCCGCAGGCGTACTGGCTGGACCAGGCCTTCGGCGTGGGATCGGTCGGCTCGACGGTGGCCCGGCACACCGGCGCGGCCGCTGCGGCCGGTGCCATGCCGGTGCTGGTGCTCTACGCCATCCCACACCGTGACTGTGGCAGCTACGCCGCTGGCGGATTCTCCTCCGGGGCGTCCTACCGCGCCTGGATCGACAGCGTCGCCGACGGGATCGGCGGCAACCCGGCCGCGATCGTTCTCGAACCCGACGCGCTGGCCATGGCCGACTGCCTCTCCGGTGACGCACGGCAGGAGCGCTTCGACCTGATCAACTACGCCGTCGACACGCTGGGCCGCAACCCGGCCACGGCCGTCTACGTCGACGCCGGCCACTCGCGCTGGGTCAGCGCAGGCGAGATGGCCAACCGGCTCAACCAGGCCGGGGTGGGCCGCGCGAAGGGCTTCGCCCTGAACTCCACCAACTATTTCAGCACCGACGAGGAAATCGGCTACGGCGAAGAGATCTCCGGGATGACCGGCGGTGCGCACTACGTCATCGACACCTCGCGCAACGGAAATGGCCCGGCCGAAGGCGACCCCTACGGCTGGTGCAACCCCAGTGGCCGGGCCTTGGGCACACCGCCCACCGCGGACACCGCCGGGCAGCACGCCGACGCCTATCTGTGGGTCAAGCGGGTGGGGGAGTCCGACGGTAGCTGTGGCTCCGGTGAACCCGCCGCGGGTCACTTCGTCAGCGAGTACGCCATCAACCTGGCGCGCAACGCGGGCTGACCTTTCCGTGGCGGGGTAAGACGGGACCGAAGAGGCAGCGGACCCGGACTACAGTGGCGGCATCGGCTGCAAGGGAGGTTTCCCATGATCGAGCTACTGCCGGATATGCCGCAAGGAGTAACCGGGATTCGCGTTTCGGGGCGTCTGCGCGGTGACGAACTCCGTGAGATCAAGCCTTCACTGCAGGAGCGTCTGCAGGGCGGCGATGTGCGGATCGTCGAGATCATCGACTCCGACTACGAGGGTTTTGGGCACGGCGGCCTGGCCGAGGACATCAAACTCGGGCTGGGCGCGGTGCTGCCGCATCATTCCGCCTTCAAGCGCATCGCCGTGGTGTCTGACAAGGAGTGGGTCGCCCACGTACTGCATGCGCTCGAGTGGATGATTCCCGGTGAGCTCGCGGTGTTCGGCCTCGGGGACGTTGAGCGTGCCAAGGAGTGGGCTGCGGGCTGAGCCAGGGATGGCCGTCGCGGCAGCGTCCCGGTCGTAAGGTCAAGCGGTGACGATCAGCTATGACGAGGCGCTGCGCGAACGGATCCGGGCACACCTGAGCGCGCATGACCGCCGCGCCGTCGACGACCCGTCGAAGCGCCGCGCGGCTGTCGCGGTGGTGATCGTGGACTCCGACTTCGCCGAGGACCGGGTCGACCCCGCGCCCGTGGATGACTGGATGGCTGGGCGGCCGATACCCGAGGCGGGTCTTGACGGCCGCATGGTCGATGTCGCCGGGGGTGCCGCTTTCCTCTTGTGCCGCAGAGCCTCTCGTCTCACTTCGCATGCCGCTCAGTGGGCGCTACCCGGTGGCCGCCTGGATGCCGGTGAAACCGCTGTCGATGCCGCCCTGCGTGAGCTGGACGAAGAGGTCGGCGTCCGGCTGTCCGAGTCGGCTGTGCTGGGTGTACTCGACGACTATCCGACGCGTTCGGGATACGTCATCACCCCGGTGGTGATCTGGGGTGGGGGGCGCCTTGATCTCCGGCCCGCGCCCGCCGAGGTGGTGGCGGTCTACCGGGTGGGACTGCATCAGCTGCAACGCGATGATTCGCCACGCTACATCGGTATTCCCGAGAGCCCGCGTCCGGTCGTGCAGATCCCGTTGGGCAATGACCTGATTCATGCGCCAACGGGAGCGGTGCTGTTGCAGGTGCGGTGGCTGTGCCTGGAGGGGCGAGGTGACCGGGTCGACGATTTGGAACAACCGGTGTTCGCCTGGAAGTAGGTTCGGTCCATGATCAAAGACCGTGCGGCGTTTATCGCGGGCAGTATCCGGCTGGCGTCGGGGATCTCGTTTCTCGTGGATCCGCTACGTGCGAACCGATTGTGGGGCGAGCCGGACGATCCGGGGCCTTCAGCGCGCCTGCTGCTTCGTTCGATGGGGTACCGCGACGCGCTGATCGGCGGGCTCTTGCTGAACGCGGCGTTGCGCGGTCTCGACACCCGCGGCTGGTTCCTGGCATCCGGTGGTGCCGATGCGGCCGATCTGCTGGGCGGGATGAGCGTGCACGCCGACCTCAAGCGGGGGCAGCAGATCGTTGGTATCGGTGGAGCCGTCGTCGGCATCGGCGTCGGGCTCTGGGGTGCCACGCGCCGCCGGGTTGGAGCTGAGATTGCGCCCAGGGCTGTGCGTTTCGCGGAACTCGCGACCCTGGACGCAATCTCAGAGTGAAGTAGCGAAGACTACTTCGGGGGCATCCGGATGCCGCCGTCCACGCGGACGACTTCGGCATTCATGTAGGAGTTGGTGAGCAGCTCCACCACCATCGATGCCAGCTCTTCGGGCTTGCCGAGACGGTGCGGGAACAACACGGACTGCCCGAGCTTGGCCTTGAACGCCTCGGAGTCCGGGCCCTCGCCGTAGATCGGGGTGTCGATCAGGCCGGGAGCCACGGTGTTGACGCGGATCCCCGCCGCCGACAGGTCCCGGGCGACCGGCAGGGTCAGGCCCACGACGCCGCCCTTGGACGATGAGTAGGCGGCCTGGCCGATCTGACCGTCGAAAGCGGCCACGCTGGTCATGTTGACGATCGCGCCCCGCTCGCCGGTGTCGGTCAGCTCGTTGCGGCTCATCGCGGTGGCCGCGATCCGGATGCAGTCAAAGGTGCCGACCAGGTTGATCGCGAGCACCTTCTTGTACAGGTCCAGGTTGTGCGCCGACTCGAACTCGCCGTCCTTGCCGATGGTGCGCTGAGCCCAGCCGATACCGGCCGAGTTCACCAGTGCCCGCAACGGGCCGAGGTCCGTCGCGGTGTTGACCGCGTCGACGATCTGCTCGGTGCTGGTCACGTCGACGGACACGAACACGCCGCCGATCTCGTGGGCCAGTTCCTCGCCCTTGTCCGCCTGTAGGTCGGCGACGACGACCCGTGCGCCCCGGTCGGCCAACTGGCGGGCAGTGGCCGCGCCGATTCCTGATGCGCCACCGGTGACGATCGCGCTTGCTCCGTTAATATCCACGTCAGGCACCTTACTTGGGCGGTGGTCCGCCTCCTGTTTCGGCCAAGAAAGCCCGAATCATTGCCGCGACGCAATAAAGGAAGTTATGTCAATCTGGGTTGGGGCTTTCCTGTGAACTAATGACTAAAACTGTTGCGGGTGATCTAATTTCGGGTGTGCCACCGCGTTCAGCGGTGCGCTGAAGGGCATTTCAAGGGGTATCCATGGCTGGTGTCGTCGCGATGACCGGCCCACCGGGGGGGCGTTCTCCCCGTCGTGGGCGCGCGGTTCTCGGTCTCGTCGGAATTCTTGTCGCGGCCGCCATGGTTGGGTTCGCCTCGATCTCAGCGACGTCGCCGCGCGCGGCCGCTGCGGACGTGCAGCTGGCCGCAGGCGAGGTGGCGTTCGTGATGGGCGGCAGTGGTATTCCGTTGCCGTCGGCCGGCTACGTCAACGCCGCCGACCTGCTGTACCTCCAACCGCACGGCTTCACCGGAACCGCCGAGTCACTGTTCACGCCCCAGCTGTCCTTCCCGGGCAATCTCTCGATGGTTCAGGGCGCGCAGATTCTTGCCGATGCCATCAAGCAGCAGCTCGCCGGGAGCGGAGCCGACGCCGACAACCCGGTCTATGTCTTCGGCTACTCGCAGAGTTCGGCGATGTCGTCGATGACCATGGAGCAGCTCCGCCACGAGGGCGTCGCCGCCGAAGACGTTCATTTCGTGCTGGTGGGTAATTCGGCGAACCCGAACGGCGGCCTGCTCCAACTGCTGAACTTCTGGGGCGGCGACCTCACATTCTGGAACGGGATGACGCTGGGGCATCCGACCCCGGACTACTTCACCACCGACGTTTACACGTTGGAATACGACGGCTATGCCGACTTTCCGCGGTATCCGCTGAACCTACTGGCCGATCTCAACGCCATCGTGGGGATGTTCTCGACCCACATCGGGTATTTCGGGCTCAGCGCCGACGATATCGCCAATGCGATTCAGCTGGAGACCACCGGCGACAGCCTGACGAACTACTACATCATTCCCAATGAGTCGCTGCCGCTGACCGACTTGCTGAAGCTCACCCCGGTCTGGGGCACCCCCCTAGCCGAGTTGCTGGAGCCGAGCATGCGCATCCTGGTCAACCTTGGCTACGGCAGCCTTACCGAAGGGTGGAACCAGGGCCCCGCCAACCAGCTCTCCTCTTTCAGTTTCGAGCTGTTGCCCAGCCACATCAGCATGGAGGAGCTCAACGAAGCCCTGTCGCAGGCCTGGTCGCAAGGCGTCCAGAATGCATTCCGCGCGCTGCAGGACCCGGCCAACTACCTGACCGGATCGTTTATGGAGCAGGAGCCCTTCGCGACGTTGTGGAATGCGGCTCAGCGTGTTCTGCTCGACATCCAGGACCCCACCCCGTTCTTCGGTGGGCTGTTCGGTGGCTCGGCGGTGGCAACGGTGCCCGGCGAATCTTCGGAGTTCTGGAACTCCCTCGGGTCTGTGTTGGACGGCCCCGGTGGCCTGTCGTGGATCGGCGAACTTCTCGGGCTCGACGCGATCGCGTCCGCCTAGGTCGGGTCCGGCCGGTCAGTACGGATCAGTCGTAGAAAGGTCTCTTGCATGAAACGTCGTCCTCACCGCTTCGCCGGGAACCGTGGTCGTCGCTCGACCGGCCGGATGGGCTGGGCGGTCGGCGGTGCATCGGCGGCGTTGGCACTGGCCCTGGCGCCAGCGGTGACCGTGCCGACGGCGCGGGCGGATTTCGACTTCCTCGATCCCGCAACGTGGTTCGACCCCGCCGATCTCACTCCGAACGGTGTCGAACTCGGTGACCTCGGCATCGCGAACTTCGATCCCGATACCGTAGGCATGGCGAGCTTCGATGCCATGAATCCGGCCGACTGGGCGCAGCTTTACCAAGACAGTTTCTATCTCCCCCTTCACGAATCGTTGGAGGACTTCCTGCATTCCGCCGGCAACCAGCTGGTGATCGATCTGATCAACACACCCTTCGTGTTGACGTTCGGCAGGTACCTGATCGGCGATGGAATCGATGGCTTCAACGGCCCCAACATCTCGTTGTTCGGTTGGCTGGGTTTCGGCAACCTCGGAGACGGTGGATTCCTGTTCGGCGACGGCGGCAATGGTGCAGTCGGTGTGGCCGGGGTCAACGGCGGTGTCGGCGGTGATGGCGGCGATGCCGGACTGTTCGGCAACGGCGGCGCGGGTGGTCAGGGCGCGGCGGCGTACGTCGGTGCTGGCGGTGTGGTGATCGAGGCCGGTGCGGGTGGCCAGGGCGGCAACGGTGGCCTGTGGTTCGGCGACGGCGGGATCGGTGGTCAAGGGGGTACCGGCTTCTATGACACCTTCGACGGGGCGTCGCTGGTGGCGCACGACGGGGGTGCCGGCGGCTCCGGCGGTGACGCGGTGGCCTGGTGGGGTTTCGGCGGCACCGGTGGCCGCGGTGGCTCCGGCTGGGCCGGGGTCAACGGTCCCTATGTGACGGCGTTGCACGGCGGTGACGGCGGCAACGGCGGGGTCGGCGGCAACGCTGGGTGGCTCCTGGGCTTCAGTGGCAACGGCGGGGCCGGCGGTCTGGGTGGGGCAGGCGCGGCAGGGGCCGCCGGAACGGCGAGTCAGCCGCTGGGCGGCAACGGTGGAGACGGCGGAGACGGCGGGCAGGCTGGCGCGGCCGGAGTCGGCGTGGGATGGCTCGGCGCGGCAGGGCAGGCCGGCGATGACGGTGACGGCGGCGCCGGTGGCGCGGGCGGCGCCGGCCTGAACAACCCGTTCGGCACCGGTGGGCACGGGGGCAACGGCGGCTCCGGTGGTGCCGGCGGCAGCGGAATCCGCGGCGGAAACGGCGGTGCCGGGGGAGTCGGTGGTGCCGGAGGCAGTGGCCGATTCGGGGCGGACGGCGGCGATGGCGGCAACGGTGGTGCCGCTCCTGGCCGAATCGGCAGTGCGGGCGGACGCGGCGGTAACGGTGGTACCGGCGGCAATGGGTCTGTCGGTGCCGGTGGCGACGGTGGCGACGGTGGCGACGGCGGTGCCACCGGAGGTACGCCAGGCACTCCGGGCCAGCCCGGTGCGCCCAACGTCAGCGGCACCGGCGGAGCCGGGGGTGCCGGGGGAATGCCCCAACCGCCCGCCTGACCCTGCCTGGTAGCGGTGCATCGGAAGGCTTCCTTCTTGCCCGGCGGATCGGTTGCTGTGAGCAGGTGGTCACACATCCGCAACGGAGCGGCGTTCGAGCCGAAACAACTGTTGCGCATTGTTATGACCAGCCTGGTTCATATGGCAACCGGTCGCGGCAGAGGAGGTTTGGTGCATGGATCAGTTCCCGACGATGGGAGTGCCTGACACCGGTGACACTGCTTGGATGCTGATCAGCGCCGCCTTGGTGCTTTTGATGACGCCCGGTTTGGCGTTCTTCTATGGCGGCATGGTCAGAGTCAAGAGTGTCCTCAACATGATCATGATGAGCATCAGTGCTATGGGTGTGGTAACCATCCTGTGGGTGCTCTACGGCTTTTCACTCGCCTTTGGTGATGATGTAGGCAATTTCGCTGGAAATGTAAGTGACTACTGGGGCCTGAAAGGTCTGATCGGGATCGACGCGGTCGCCGCCGATCCGGCCAGCGGTGCCCCTGCGGTGGAGATTCCGTTGATCGGATCGATCCCCGCAACGGTATTTGTGGCCTTCCAGATGATGTTCGCGATCATCACGGTCGCATTGATCTCCGGAGCGGTGGCAGACCGGATGAAATTCGGCAGTTGGCTGCTGTTCTCCGCGCTGTGGGTCAGCGTCATCTATTTCCCGGTGGCGCACTGGGTCTTCGCCTTCGACGACGGCACTGCCGAGCACGGCGGTTGGATTGCGAACAAGCTCCACGCGATCGACTTCGCAGGCGGTACCGCGGTCCATATCAACGCGGGTGTCGCAGCACTGGTGCTGGCGATCATCGTCGGCAAACGCCAAGGCTGGCCGACCCTTCCGATACGCCCGCACAATCTTCCGTTGGTCATGCTCGGCGCCGGCCTGCTGTGGTTCGGCTGGTACGGATTCAACGCCGGGTCGGCGGGCAGCGCGAACGGTGTTGCCGGTTCGACCTTCGTGACCACGACGGTAGCCACGGCTGCCGCGATGTTGGGCTGGTTGCTCGCCGAGCGGATCCGAGACGGCCACGCCACGCTCTTGGGTGCGGCCTCGGGGATCGTGGCCGGACTGGTGGCCATCACCCCGTCGTGCGCGTCGGTCGACGTCGTCGGCGCGCTGGTTGTGGGTGCTGTCGCAGGTGTCGCCTGCGCACTGGCAGTGGGTCTGAAGTACCGGTTCGGGTTTGACGACTCGCTCGATGTCGTCGGGGTGCACCTGGTGGGCGGTCTTGTCGGAACCCTGCTGATCGGCTTGGTCGCAGCCCCGACCACTGCCGCCATCTACGGAGAGTCCGATGTCTCGCCCGGTCTGTTCTACGGCGGCGGTTTCGATCAGCTGTGGCGTCAGACCATCGGTGCGACGAGCGTCTTGGTGTACTCGGCCGTGGGAACGGCGATTATTGCGCTGATCCTCAAATACACCATGGGTCTGCGGGTAGACGCCGAGGATGAAGCTTCGGGCATCGACGAGGCCGAGCACATCCAAAGCGGATACGACTTCGCGGGCACCGGCAGTGCGGTTGTTGCTTACTCGGGTGAAGAGAGGAGAGAACATGAAGTTGATCACCGCGATCGTCAAGCCGTTCACGTTGGAGGACATCAAGACTGGGCTGGAAGAAGCCGGCGTGATGGGGATGACGGTCAGTGATGTCCAAGGCTACGGCCGGCAGAAGGGCCACACCGAGGTCTATCGAGGTGCTGAGTACTCGATCGACTTCGTCCCCAAGGTCCGGATCGAGGTCTTGGTCGACGACTTCGCGGTGGACAAGATCGTCGATGTCATCGTGCGGGGAGCACGGACCGGCAAGATCGGCGACGGCAAGGTCTGGGTCAGTCCGGTGGATTCAGTGGTCCGAGTCCGCACCGGCGAACGCGGAGCCGATGCGGTGTGAGCCCGCACGGCGATCCGAATCGATCTAGCCGACCATGAACGCCACGGTGCCAGTCATGAGCCCCCGGCAGCGCCAACGCAGTTGCTCCACACCCGACCTGGCTGCCGTACGCGCATCATTGCGGTGCGCTACGGCAACCCAGTGGGACTCCGGCGAACTGCGGACCGCGTTGCGGCAGGTGCACGAATCATGGCTGGTCACCAAGGCGAGAGAGATCGGGGTTGTGGCCGGCAGCGGTTTCGCTGTCGTCGCCACCGGATCGCTCGGCCGCCGCGAGTTGCTACCGCACTCGGACCTGGATCTGCTTCTCCTGCATGATGACATGCCTGCAGGAGCAGTCGGTGGAATGGCGGAAGCACTGTGGTATCCGTTGTGGGACGCCAATGTTCGCCTCGATCACAGCGTGCGGACCATTCCGCAGGCGCTCGAGGTCGCGGGCTCCGATATTCTCGCGGGCCTGGCCATGCTGGACGCGCGTCACATCGCCGGCGATGAGCAGCTTTCGGCGCGGCTCATCGCCGGCGTCCAGGCGCAGTGGCGTAGCGGCATCGGTTCCCGCTACGAAGAACTTCTCGACGTCACGCACTCCCGATGGCAGCGCAGCGGGGAGATTGCCTCCAGTGCTGAGCCCGACCTGAAGTGCGGCCGTGGCGGGCTGCGCGATGTGCAGCTGCTGGATGCGCTTGCGGTCGCAGATGCCGCCGGCCGGCCGAATGTGCGGCGATTGAACGATCGCAGGACCTCGCTGCGTAGCGCGTATCGCACCGTGCTGGATGTTCGTACCGAACTTCACCGGGCCTGCGGTCGCAGTCACGACGTACTGTCGGCCCAATACACCGACGAGATCAGCGGTGCATTGGGGCTGGGCGACAGGTACGACCTAGCAGACAAGCTCGTCGATGCGGCTCATCGGATCAGCCAATGCGTCGACGCCGCACTCAACAACTTGCCGTATCGCAGGATGCCAGCCGCGCGGGCGTAAGCCCCCCCTGGATTTCCCCTGCTTCCCCGCCGCTGAGGTAGTCGCGCTTTCGGGTGCTGCTGTGCTATCGGCGCTTTCCTGTGGATTTTCGCTGTGGTGGCGCGCGCACGCTGCGACAACCCGCGTCCTGAGGCACGCCGCTCCGCAATCATGACTGACTCTCCTTTTGCCCGAGTTGTCATACGAAGTGTGTATATCGCGGCAAATGGAATTGCCGCGGTAATTGTTGGGTATGTGAAATATCCTCTCGCTATTTCGCGAGGGCTTTCCAGCGCGCCGATGAGCGGCCGCCGGGTAGGGGATGCGGCCGCCGGCGGCTGAAGGAAGCCCGAAGCCGACGACGGACGGGCCCCGCGGCGCCGAGTGGTGGCGGTGAGCTCTTTGTTCCATGGTCTCCCAGGCCCTTCGTGGCCTTGGGCGTTCACCTGCAAAGAGTCAGGTTGAAGTCAGGAAGCCGACGTACGTTGTGTGAGGAGGGGGAAACACAGCCGAAACATGACGAAACATGACGAAACGTAGGGATGGCGATGGCGATGACACACTTCCGCAGGATGACGGCCGCGTTGTTGGGTACGGCAGGGGTGGCCCTGACCGTTCAGCTCACCGGCGCCGATATGGCCGGCATCGCGGCGGCGGCGCCTGCCCCCATCGGCGGGGTAGCGCAAGCGCCGGGGGTAACATCCGTCAAACCTGAGGCCTGCATCATCGGCCTGAACTGCGGATGCATTCGTGGCCGCACGTGCCCCGGCGACCGTCGCAGAAATGCAGTACGCCCCCCTGAGGTCCGGCTCGACGGGGCTCCCGTCATCGCCGGCGACCCTCAGGAGGGCGCACCGAGAGGCTAGTTACACCACGATCTGCTTCGGCATCACCGTAGGACGGAAGCCGTAGCGGGGGCCGCCGGCGCCGCCGGAGCGTCCTGCTCCCGCTCCCACCGGCGCCATTCCGGCGGCCGGCGCGGCACCCATGCCCGCGGTCTCTTCCGCGGCCACCGTCCAGCCAGACCCGGTCGACGCTGCGAGCTGGGCGCCCGCCGCAGACGACCAGCCGGCCGGTACCGACATGCCACCCATGGTGGCCGACTGACCGAGTCCGGCCAGTACCGGTGTCCCGGCGGAGGCCATGGCGCCTACCGGTTGCGTCATACCTGCCAGGACGCCCGAACCCAGGCCGGCCGCGAGGCCGTCGGCGCCGGTGACGTCGGATGCCAGGGCCGCCGCGGGGACCAGGGCCAGGGTGTGGCCCAGGGATACCGCCGTCGGGATGGCGGTGCAGACGAACCAGGCGGCGGTGTTCACACCGCTGTTGATGATATTGGCGAACAGTGGCGTGCCCATGAACAGGTCGGCCGCATTCAGCAGGCCGCCCGTCGCGTCGGCCGCCCCGGCGAACGGCGAGGAGAGCCCCGACAGCGCACCCTGCAGCGAGCCGAGAGTGTGAGTCAGCTCCTGCTGGACCCCGCCGCTGGCCGAGCCGGCGGTGGCGAGCGCGGCGCCGGCCAGGTTGCTGGTCTGGGGTGCCGGGGCCACCGGGGTGAGCGTCGCGGCGCTGGACGATGCGGTGGTGTAGCCCAGCATGGCCATGGTGTCCTGCGCCCACATCTCCAGATACTGGGCTTCGGTAGCCAGAATGGCCGGGGTGTTGATGCCCAGGAAATTCGTCGCGACGAGGGCGGCAAGCTGTGCCCGGTTCGCGGCGATCACCGGCGGAGGCACGACGACAGCTCGGGCGGCTTCGAACGCCCCAGCTGAGGCCATTGCCTGCGAGCTGGCCTGGAAGGCGGCCGCCGCAGTGGTCTGCAACCAGGTCAGATAGGGCTCGACGGCGCTGACCATCGCTGCTGACGCAGGGCCGGTCCAGTCCGCGCCGACCAGCTCGGCGATCACCAACTGGGCCGATGCCGCCGCGGACTCCAGCTCAGCGGCCAGGCCGCTCCACGCCCCAGCGGCCGACATCATGGGCGCAGAACCGGCTCCGGTGTACATCCAGGTCGAGACGACCTCCGGGGGCAACGCTCCGAAATCAAAAGACATATACGTAATCCCATTCTCGTCGGTGGGGCAGGTTTGCTAAACGGCCTTGGGCTTGGGCATGACGGTGTGCTTGACGCCGTAGCGCGGGGCGCCGAACCTCCCGGCCGCGTGGCCGGCTCCGGCGGCGGCCATGGCTGCCGGCACGGCCCCCATGGCGGGCATGCCAGACATGCCGTGCGGGGCAACCACGCTGCTCGCCGCTGCTGCCGCAGCCAAACGGCCGGGCCCGGCAGCGGTGGAGGCTGCCGAAGCCGCTGCCGTCTCGGCGGCCCAGGCGGGCGGCGCAGACAGGGAGCCGACTGTGGTGGCCTGTGCCATGCCGGCCGCCACGGGCATTGCGCCCATCGGCGTATACACGGGTGCTTCGTAGCCGATGAGGCCCGCGGCGCCTTCGGCGGCGATCTCCTCCGGGAAGTCGAGCAGACCACCACCGGCCAGACCCAGGATTGCCGAACCTGCCGAGGCCCAGTTGCCGGCACCGATGTTCTCGATGTTGGCCAGGTTGCTCGACAGGATGGAGCTGCTGCCATCGGTCGGAACACCGATCAAGGTGTGCAAGATCCAGTCCATGACCGAGTCGGCCTGCGCGGTGGCCTGGTTGGTGGCCTCGGCAGTGTTGTAAGCGCCGGCGTTAAGCCCGAGCACCTGGACCAGCTGCTGGTGCACGGCTGCGGCCTGCTCGCTGATCGACTGGTAAAGCGTCCCGTAAGTCGTGAAGACCCCGGCCTGCAGTGCCGACACCGGGTCCAATCCGGCTGGGGCGATAACAGTGGTCGGGATCGCTGCGGCACCATTCTCAGTAGCCAGCGCTTCACCGATACCTGCCAATTGCCCTGCTGCGTGCGTCATGGCTTCGGGGAGAGCTTTAACAAATGACATGCGTCCTCCTCGCAAGTTGCCGGTCCCGTCTGTGGTTACCCGGCGTGCTGGCTTCGATGGGCAAAGCTTGGCAGAGATATGAGCCACCATCGGGATCGGTAACAATTACTTAGCGGTTGGGTGTGAATCCTTAACGGACATGCATTAACTGTGACGTCTATGAAACAGCCGATTAACGGACGGGAATTGCTGTATTAACTGTGCAATGGATCTAACGTCGCCGTTACAATTGGCGGCCGTGGGAGGGGCGCTGCGAGCCCGCCGCGGTGCCGTGGCGCGTCGGCCTTCCCGTGGCGCAGGTGGCCGCATATAGGCTGGCGACGTGTTTGAATCCCTCTCCGACCGGTTGACCGGAGCCCTGCAGGGGCTGCGCAGTAAGGGTCGTCTCTCCGACGCCGACATCGACGCCACCGCCCGGGAGATCCGGCTGGCGCTGCTGGAAGCCGATGTGTCGCTACCGGTGGTGCGCGCGTTCATCGGGCGGATCAAGGATCGCGCCAAGGGTGCGGAGGTCTCCGGGGCGCTCAACCCGGCGCAGCAGGTTGTCAAGATCGTCAACGAGGAACTCGTCGGCATTCTTGGTGGGCAGACCCGTCAGCTGGTGTTCGCCAAGACCCCGCCGACGGTCATCATGCTCGCCGGTCTGCAGGGCGCGGGAAAGACCACGCTGGCCGGAAAACTGGCCACCTGGTTGCGAGGTCAGGGGCACACCCCGCTCCTGGTGGCCTGTGACCTGCAGCGTCCGGGCGCGGTCAATCAGCTCCAGGTCGTCGGTGAGCGCGCCGGGGTGGCTGTCTTCGCGCCACATCCGGGCACCTCCGTCGCCGGCGATACCGACGTCCCCGGCGACCCGGTCGCCGTGGCCGCAGCCGGTCTGGCCGAGGCCAAGGCCAAGCACTTCGACGTCGTCGTCGTTGACACCGCCGGGCGGCTGGGCATCGACGAGGAGATGATGGCCCAGGCCGCCGCCATCCGCGACGCAGTCCAGCCCGATGAGGTGCTGTTCGTCCTGGACGCCATGATCGGGCAGGACGCGGTCACCACCGCCGATGCGTTCCGCGAGGGTGTCGGCTTCACCGGGGTGGTGCTGACCAAGCTTGACGGTGACGCCCGCGGCGGCGCGGCACTGTCGGTGCGGGAGGTCACTGGCGCACCGATCCTGTTCGCGTCCACCGGTGAGAAGTTGGAAGACTTCGATGTCTTTCACCCCGACCGGATGGCCAGCCGCATCCTGGGTATGGGCGACGTGCTCAGCCTTATCGAGCAGGCTGAGCAGGTCTTCGACGCCCGCAAAGCCGAGGAAGCGGCGGCCAAGATCGGCTCCGGCGAGCTCACCTTGGAGGACTTCCTCGAGCAGATGCTGGCGATCCGCAAGATGGGCCCGATCGGCAACCTGTTGGGGATGTTGCCCGGTGCCGGTCAGATGAAGGACGCGCTGGCCGCCGTCGACGACAGTCAGCTGGATCGCCTCCAGGCCATCATTCGCGGTATGACCCCGGCGGAGCGCGCCGACCCGAAGATCATCAACGCCTCCCGGCGGCTGCGCATCGCCAACGGTTCGGGCGTCAGCGTTTCGGAGGTCAATCAGCTCGTCGATCGGTTCTTCGAAGCCCGCAAGATGATGTCGTCGATGATGGGCGGCCTGGGTCTGCCGGGACTGGGCCGCAAGAGTGCCACCCGTAAGGCGAAGGGCAAAGCGGGTAAGAAGGGCAAGAATCGCGGACCGACGCCGCCCAAGGTGCGGGGACTGTTCGGTCCCGGGATGCCGGCTGGATTCCCCGATCTGTCGCAGATGCCCGAGGGTCTCGACGAACTGCCGCCGGGGCTGGCCGACTTCGACCTGTCCAAGCTGAATTTCCCGGGGCAGAAGTAGTTTTGGCGCTGCACGGCCCTCTTCATCTACAAGGCCGCACGCTGCCCGACGAAGAACCGGTGCAGTACTGGATCGTCGACGGCACCCTCAGTGTCGAGCCCGTCGACGGCGCCGAGACCGTGTTTTCCGGCGGTTGGATACTGCCGGGCCTGGTGGACGCGCATTGTCACGTCGGGATCGGGCCGGGCGGTCCGGTGTCCATCGACGAGGCGATGCGCCAGGCCGAGACCGAACGCCGTGCCGGGGTGCTGCTGATCCGCGACGCGGGGTCGCCCGTGGACACCCGAGAGTTCGACGACTGCGTCGAGCTGCCCCGTATCGTCCGCGCCGGGCAGCATCTGGCTCGGACCAAGCGCTACATCCCCGGGTTGCCGGTCAATGTCGATGACGAGGCGTCGCTTCCCGAAGTCGTTGCGCAACAGGCGGTTCGCGGCGACGGCTGGGTCAAGCTGGTGGGGGACTGGATCGATCGCAGCGTCGGCGACCTGGCGCCGTTGTGGTCCGATGACGTCCTGAAAGCGGCCATCGATGCCGCGCATGCCCATGGGGCCAGGGTGACTGCGCACGTGTTCGGTGAGGAAGCCCTGCCCGGACTGATCAACGCCGGTATCGACTGCATCGAGCACGGCACCGGCATCACCGACGACATCGTCGCGTTGATGGTGGAGCGCGGAACCGCGCTGGTGCCGACCCTGATCAATATCGACAATTTCCCCGGCATCGCCGACTCGGCCGCCAAGTACCCGACCTATGCCGCCCACATGCGGGCACTGCACGCCGGCTGCCGAGCACGGATCGGTGCTGCTCGGGAGGCCGGAGTGCCGATCTATGCCGGCACCGACGCGGGCGGAATGGTGGCACACGGCCGGATCGCCGACGAGGTCGCGGCCCTGACCGGGGTGGGCTTGAGTGCTACCGAAGCGCTGGGTGCCGCCTGCTGGGATGCCCGACGGTGGTTGGGTGCACCCGCGCTGGAGCACGGCGCCCCGGCCGACCTGGTGTGTTTCGCCGACGACCCGCGAAGCGGTGCAGCGGTGCTTGGGCGTCCCGACCTGGTGATGCTGCGCGGGCGGGTGTACTAAGGGGAACCAGCGCCGAACGTGCACACAGCGCGGTACTTCCGGCGATTTTTCGTGCTGAGTACACGTTCGGTGATGCTCGGCCTACAGGCGGCCGACGTCCGACATCGGCGACTGGGCGAAGCCCCAGTCCAGTAGGGCGCTTGCCTGATCCCAGTAGTTCGGCCCGCCCTCGCGGATGAGCCCGTACATCATCGCCACCACCAGTCGCCTACCGTTGCGCGCAGCTCCGCCGACATAGGTCTTGCGGGCGGCGTCGGTGAAGCCGGTCTTGCCGCCGAACGCACCCGGGTAGCGGACCAGCAACTCGTTCATGTTCGCGATCGGACGCCCGCCGGAATCGGTCGGGAAGCTCGCCGACGGTTGTGCGGTGATCTCGGCGAAGACCGGATTGGCCATGGCCGCCCGGAAGATCACGGCCAGATCGTGTGGCGTGCTGGCGCCGGGGCCGTTCGGCCCGTCCAGCCCGGACGGTGTGCTGGCGTGGGTGGCTGTTGCGCCGAGGTCAGCGGCCTTAGTGGTCATCTTCGCCACCGCTACTGCAGGTCCGCCGAGCATGTCGGCAAGCGCATTGGCCGCGTCGTTTCCCGACACCAGCAACAGGCCTTCGAGCAGCTGGCGCGTTGTGTAGGTCTGCCCGGGCTTGATCCCCACGCAGTTGCACTCCACCGCTGTGTCGGCCGGGGTGGCGACCACGGTGGCATCGAGGTCGAGTTCCTCGAGTGCCACCAATGCCAGCAACACCTTGATCGTGCTGGCCGGCGGTGTGACGGCGTAGCCGTTCTGCTCGGCGAGGATCTGACCGGAGTCGAGGTCGGCGATGAGCCAGTTCGGTGCAGGGCCCACCGGGATTGGAGCCGAGCCGACGGGCTGTGCGGCATCGGCATGGGCGGTCAGGGCCGGAGCGGCGAATACCGTCGCCACAGCCGCGATCGCGGCCAAGATTTTCCGCATGACGGCTTACCTTACCGGCGTGGTGTTGAATCGAGGAATGCTGAGCCAACAAGAAATTTCGGACCGTTGGGAGATCCAGCAGTTGCTGGTCGACTACTCGACCGCGATCGACACCGGCGACTTCGACGGTCTGGATGCCGTCTTCACCGCCGACGCCTACATCGACTACCGCGCGATGGGAGGCATCGATGGCCGCTTCCCTGAGGTCAAGGCCTGGTTGGCCGAGGTACTGCCCAATTTCCCGGGATACGCCCACATGTTGGGGCTGCCGTCGATCCGGGTGGACGGTGACACCGCCACTGCGCGCACTTTCTGCTTCAACCCGATGGTGTTCGGCGGTGAGACGCCGGCGACCATGCTGCTGGGCCTGTGGTACGACGACGAGTTCGTCCGCACCGCGCAGGGCTGGCGGATGAGCCGGCGCTGCGAGATCAAGTGCTTCGAGAAGCTGCCCTGAGCCGATTTCTGTTGACCCGCCCGGTTCTGGCACAATGGGCGGCTGTCCGCCGCGCGACTGGTCCCTTTGGAGGCTGCGCGGTCGTGGCGCAACACGCGAGGCAAAACCGGACGGGGGCAAATCCGCCCCGGTCGCCGAATTGCAGCGTGCTACCCCAGGAGTGATTCATGGCTGTCAAGATCAAGCTCACCCGCCTCGGCAAGATCCGCAATCCGCAGTACCGCATTGCGATCGCCGACGCCCGCAGCCGCCGGGACGGCCGTTCCATCGAGGTGATCGGCCGCTACCACCCCAAGGAAGAGCCCAGCCTGATCGAGATCGACTCGGAGCGGGCCCAGTACTGGCTGTCGGTCGGTGCCCAGCCCACCGAGCCGGTGCTCAAGCTGCTGAAGATCACCGGTGACTGGCAGAAGTTCAAGGGCCTGCCCGGCGCTGAAGGCCGCCTGAAGGTCAAGCCGGCCAAGCCGAGCAAGCTGGAGCTGTTCAACGCCGCGCTGGCCGAGGCCGAGGGTGGTCCGACCACCGAGGCCACCACGGCGAAGAAGAAGAAGGCGCCGGCCAAGAAGGCGGCCGACAAGGCTGACGAGAAGGCTGACGAGAAGGCTGAGGCTCCCGCCGAGGCACCCGCTGCTGAGGCCGCCGAGCCGGCCACCGAGAGCTGACCGCGGCCATGAGTGCCGTGGTGGCAGACGCTGTCGAGCACTTGGTGCGCGGCATTGTCGACAACCCGGATGACGTACGGGTGGACATGGTGACCAATCGCCGCGGCCGCACGGTCGAGGTGCACGTGCACCCCGACGACCTGGGCAAGGTAATCGGTCGCGGCGGTCGCACCGCCACTGCGTTGCGCACCCTCGTCGCCGGTATCGGTGGACGCGGCATCCGCGTGGACGTGGTGGACACCGACCGGTAGCCGGCCGGCTCATGGAGCTGACGGTCGGGCGTGTAGTCAAAGCGCACGGCATCCGCGGCGAACTCGTCGTCGATGTCCGTACCGACGATCCCGAACTCCGGTTCGCGCCGGGTGCCACACTGCACGCCCGTAAATCCGGTTCGCCGCAACGCGACTACGTCGTCGAGGCGGCGCGCCCGCATGGTGCGCGCCTGTTGGTGCGGTTGGCCGGGGTCGGCGACCGCGACGGTGCTGACGCGTTGCGCGGCAGCATTTTCGTCGTCGACTCCGCCGACCTTCCGCCGATCACCGAACCGGACACCTACTACGACCACCAACTCGAGGGTCTACAGGTGCGCACGGTGGCGGGGGAGGACATCGGCACCGTGACCGAGGTGCTGCACACCGCCGCCGGGGAGCTGCTCGCGATCAAGCGGACCGATGGCCGGGAACTGTTGGTGCCGTTCATCGCCGCCTTCGTGCCGTCGGTGTCGCTCGCCGACAACGCCGTGGTGATCGAACCGCCCGACGGGCTGCTGGAGCTGGACGGGTAAAGCGCGGCATGAGAATCGATGTCGTCACGATCTTCCCCGACTATCTGGCCCCGATCCGTCAATCGCTGCCCGGCAAGGCGATCGACTCCGGGATGGTCGAGTTGCAGGTCCACGACCTACGGCGCTGGACTCACGATGTGCACCGCTCGGTGGACGACTCGCCTTACGGCGGCGGCCCCGGAATGGTGATGAAGGCTCCGGTCTGGGGTGAAGCGCTGGACGAAATCTGTTCGGAGCAGACTGTTCTCGTCGTCCCCACTCCGGCGGGCACACTGTTCGACCAGGCCACCGCGCAGCGCTGGAGCTCAGAAGAACACCTGGTGTTCGCCTGCGGGCGCTACGAGGGCATCGATCAGCGAGTCGCCGACGACGCCGCCCGGCGCATGCGGGTCGAAGAGGTGTCGATCGGTGACTATGTGCTGGCCGGAGGTGAGCCCGCCGTGTTGGTGATGCTGGAGGCGGTGCTGCGGCTCATGCCAGGCGTGCTCGGCAACCCGGCATCGCAGCGGGACGATTCGCATTCCCCGGACCGTGACGGGCTGCTGGAGGGGCCGAGCTACACCCGACCCCCGAGCTGGCGCGGTCTGGACGTGCCTGAGGTGCTGCTCTCCGGTGATCACGCCCGCATCAACGCCTGGCGTCACGGGGCCGCTGTTGAGCGCACCCGCGAACGCCGTCCGGATCTGTTGGGGGAGTAGCGCTGGAAGGCCGACGGCTGGCCTACACAAGCGCACACTCGGCGTCGTTGGGCAACGTCCGGTGTGCCGACCGACGAGCGGACTAGATTCGCCCGCCGGGGAAGATGGTCTTGACGGCCTCGGTGATCGTGTCGCGCGCGGTGGCGTCGTCACTGGGCTGTAGGGACTCGATCACCACGATGTAGCGACGATCCGCCCCGACCACTCCGGTGGACAAGTGCATCCAGTTATTGCCGATGCAGCACATCCAGCCCTGTTTGACCGCCACCGGCTCGTCATAGAGACCCTCGGGGAGTCCGAACCGTTGCGGGTAGCCATCGAGACCGTTCGGGGTCGACAAGGCGAGGTTGTTCATGATCATGGCGGCCTGGGCCGGCGGCAGACCGCCCGCGCCGTTGAGCAGCATGTCGTAGTAGCGCGCCAGGTCCGGCGTCGTGCTGATCGTGTTCCACCAGGCACCGTTCGACGGCGGCGAGGTGTTGGCGAGGCCGTAGCGGGACGCCACTCGGGTGATGATCGCGTTCCGCCCGTTCTGGTTCCAGAACGTCTCGGCGGCCCCGTCGTCGGACGAACGCAGCATGGAATCCAGGGCGGCCTTGTCGTCAGCGGAGAGTCCGGTCTCCGGCTGGCGCAAGAGCAGATCGTCGGCGATGAACAGCTTGGCCACCGAGGCGGTGGCGATCGGCCGGGTATTGCCGTTGGTGACCAGCTGGTGCGAGATCCGGTCGAGGACGGCGACCGAGATATTGGCACCGACCTTGGCGGCGTCCTCGGTCGCTTCCTGCATCCGCGTCGCGAGCCCGTCGACCACCGCGGCCGGCTGAATCGCCGGCGCCCGGGGTGCTTCGATCGTGGTGGCCACCGGCGCCACCTCGGGTGCGTGGTAGGGCATCGGTCGCACCGAGTCGGCGCCATAGACCTTCTCGTCGCAGCCGAACACCACGGTGGATATCACCATCACGATGGTCAGCAGAAGCATCGATGGCCGCACGGCGGGTGGCCTCCTCAACGGTTGTCAGTCGCGTCATCGCACCGAACTGGGGGGTTACGGGCTCGCCACACTGCAGCCATCGGCCCGCGGGTTAGGTTACCGCGTGGGCGCTCAGATCGCGCAGTTCGGTCCTTTGAGAATTATCACGGAGAGGCCGACTCTCGCAGGACGACCAGCGGCGATTTGCGCGATTTCACTGGTTGCCCCGCGTCTGGCACAATTGAGCAGTTGTCGCCCGGCGGTTGAGTCTGCAGCGGGGGCCTGGCGTCCCGGTCACCGCATAGCGCGACAACGTGCCCGAACCCATCGGCTCGGTTACCGTCCGCACGCGTCTCCCGCGTCCGGCCGGCCCGCAGCCGCGACTCGCGAGGAAGTGTTTCCGCAATGAACACGCTGGACATCGTCGACAAGGCGTCGCTGCGCGACGACATCCCGGCCTTCGCCCCCGGCGACACGGTCAACGTGCACGTGAAGGTGATCGAGGGCTCCAAGGAGCGCATCCAGGTGTTCAAGGGTGTGGTCATCCGCCGGCAGGGCAGCGGCGTCCGCGAGACGTTCACCGTCCGCAAGGAGAGCTACGGCGTCGGCGTGGAGCGGACCTTCCCGGTGCACTCGCCCAACGTTGACCACATCGACGTCCTGGTCCGCGGTGACGTGCGGCGCGCCAAGCTGTACTACCTGCGTGAGCTGCGCGGCAAGAAGGCCAAGATCAAGGAAAAGCGCTGAGCTTGCCCACGGCGGCCCGGCTCCGGTGCGGCTACGGCCGCCGGGGCCTCCGGTCGGTCTCGGGTATCTCTGACACGGTCACTACGCTGATCCCGTGACCGAGACCACGGGCTCATCGCCTGAGAGTGCCCCCGAGACGGCCGAGCCGTCCGAGCCGACTGAGGACGGTAAGCACAGCACGCTGCGCGAGTCGGTCGTGCTGGTCACGATCGCGCTGGTGCTGTATTACCTGATGTTGACCTTCGTCGCGCGTCCCTATCTGATCCCGTCGGAGTCGATGGAGCCGACGCTGCACGGGTGCCACGGGTGCGTCGGGGACCGGATCATGGTGGACAAGGTCACCTACCGGTTCACCACCCCGCAGCCCGGTGATGTCGTCGTCTTCCGCGGCCCGCCTTCGTGGAACGTGGGATACAAGTCGATCCGGTCAACCAACACGCCGATCCGTTGGGTGCAGAATGCGCTGTCGTTCATCGGTTTCGTGCCGCCCGACGAGAACGATCTGGTCAAGCGGGTGATCGCGGTTGGCGGCCAGACGGTCCAGTGCCGCAACGACACCGGTCTGACGGTTGACGGCAAGCGCCTGCACGAGCCGTATCTGAACCCGGCCACGCTGATGGTGGACCCGATGGTCTACCCCTGCTTGGGCAACGAGTTCGGTCCGGTGACCGTGCCCGAGGGGCGGTTGTGGGTGATGGGTGACAACCGCACCCATTCCTCGGACTCGCGCGCGCACTGCGACTCGGTGCAGGTCCAGCCCGACCTGGCGCACCGGATCCTGTGCACCGGAGACGATCTGGACGCCGGCACGGTGCCGGTGGCCAACGTGATCGGCAAGACCAGGTTCATCGCCTGGCCACCGTCGCGCTGGGGGCTGGTGAAAGCGACTAACCCGCAGCAGGGCCCCTAGCGATGGCCCCGGCTTGGCCGCCGCGCACGGTGATCCGCCGCTCACCGGGGTTGCGCACTCTTGAGTCGGCGCTCTACCGCAGCGGGCTGGGTCCGGTCGCCGGAGTCGACGAAGTGGGCCGCGGCGCCTGCGCCGGCCCACTGGTGGTGGCCGCCTGCGTGCTCGGGCCGGGCAGACCCGCCGCCCTGGCGGCCCTCGATGACTCCAAGAAGCTCACCGAGAAGGCCCGCGAGCAGCTGTTCCCGCTGATCCGCAGGTACGCGCTGGCTTACCACGTCGTGTTCATCTCTCCTGCCGACGTCGATGTTCGCGGGGTGCACGCTGCCAACATCGAGGGCATGCGGCGTGCGGTCGCCGGGTTACCACTGCGGCCGGGTTATGTGCTCTCCGACGGCTTCCGGGTGCCAGGTCTGCCGATGCCGTCTCTTCCGGTGATCGGCGGTGACGGGGCGGCCGCCTGTATCGCCGCGGCGAGCGTGTTGGCGAAGGTGAGCCGCGACCGCTACATGGCGACCCTGGATGACGACCACCCCGGCTACGGCTTCGCGGTCCACAAGGGCTACTCCACCGCGGCGCACACCGCAGCATTGGCGGAGCTGGGGCCGTGCAGCCAGCATCGATTCTCGTTTATCAACGTGCGCAACGTCGCACGGGCGATGGCGGGTGCGACGACAATGGGGACGAACCGAGCAGAAGGACGGCTGAGCCGATGAGTGCCGAGGATCTCGAGAAGTACGAAACCGAGATGGAACTCTCGCTGTACCGCGAATACAAGGACATCGTGGGGCAGTTCAGTTACGTCGTGGAGACCGAGCGGCGCTTCTACCTGGCCAACAGTGTCGAGATGGTGCCCCGAAACGCCGACGGTGAGGTGTATTTCGAGCTGCGGCTGGCTGACGCCTGGGTGTGGGACATGTACCGGCCGGCCCGGTTCGTCAAGCAGGTGCGGGTGGTCACGTTCAAAGACGTCAACATCGAAGAGGTCGAGAAGCCCGAACTGCGGCTGCCGGAGTAGCCGCCGCCGGTCCCAGTGTCGGCTCTCCTTCGTCGAGCCTCGCTGAACCGCCGGCTTCGGTCTAGGCTGACTCCCATGACCGCTGTCGACCGTGCCGTCTCCCGCCGTGAAATCACCGATGCCCTGCTCAAGGCCATGGAACGCCGTCATGAGGTGCTCGACGTTATCGTCGATTCCGACGACCGCACATCGGCCGTGCATGCGATCGCCGAGTTGCTGGGCGTCTCGCCGCTGGGCTGCGAAGCGGTGATCGGGATGTCGTTGGATCAGCTGACCAAGGACTCCCGGAGTCGGATTGCAGACGAGCTCGACGACCTCAACAACGAGCTCACCTTCACCCTCGGCGACCGGCCGGCGAGTTCCGGCGAGTCGTTGACGCTGCGGCTGTTCTCCGGTGAGCAGGACCGCGACATTCTGGCGGACCGGACCACCGACGTCGGGGCAAGTGCCGACGGCACGGGCCGGCCCGCCGGTGACCTCGCCGAAGAGATCAGCGCGGCGTTGGCGCGCGTCGATGACGAGGATGCAGCCGTGTTCGTCGCCATCGACGGCGCGCACAAAGTGGGCATGGTCTTTGGCGACCTCAACCACGGTGAGGTGAACGTGCGGATCTGGATTCATCCCGAGCACCGCAAGAAGGGTTACGGCACAGCGGCTTTGCGGCGCGCTCGTGCCGAGATGGCGGCCTACTTTCCCGGCGTGCCGTTGATCGTTCGGGCGCCGGGCGCACACGGCTGATCTCTTCGGTTCCTGGCGGCTGTGGACGAAGTCGCCGTTGGGGATAACTGAACTCTGGGAGTTCGTTTTCGGTCTCGGGTGACTCGCCCATGTCGGAGTCACCACCGAGCCTGACGGGCATGACAACCATGACCCGCTCCGAGCTGGGAGCGCTCGGAGAACAACTGGCCGTCGACTATCTGATGGCGCAGGGCTGGGCCATTGTGGCCCGTAACTGGCGCTGTAGGTACGGCGAACTGGACGTGATCGCCGCTGATCCCGTCGCGCGCGCGGTGGTGTTCGTGGAGGTAAAGACCCGCAGCGGAGACGGTTTCGGCGGGCTGGCATATGCGGTACCGCCCGAGAAGGTGCGCAGGTTGCGCCGGCTGGCCGGTGCGTGGCTGGTCGGCCAGCAGGCGCACTGGGGCGAGATCCGGCTCGATGTGATCGGGGTGCGGATCGGGCGCAGCCGCACCCCGGAGATCACCCATCTGCAGGGGGTGGGCTGAATGGCGCTGGGGCGTGCGTTCTCGGTGGCAGTGCGCGGTCTCGACGGCTTGATCGTGGAGATCGAGGCCGACATCTCCTCGGGCCTGCCGGGGGTGCACCTGGTGGGGCTGCCTGATGCCGCACTCCACGAGTCACGTGACCGGGTCCGGGCGGCGATCACCAACAGTGGTCAGCGGTGGCCATCGGCCCGGCTGACTCTGGCGCTGTCCCCGGCAACGCTGCCGAAGGTCGGCTCGGTGTACGACATAGCGTTGGCCGCCGCGGTGCTCTCCGCGGAGCGCAAGGCGCCGTGGCCGCGCTTGGCGACGGCCGTACTGCTCGGGGAGTTGGCCCTCGACGGGCGGGTGCGGCCTGTGCACGGGGTGCTGCCCGCCGTGCTGGCCGCCAAGAATGAGGGCTGGAGCGTGGCGGTGGTGCCGGTGGACAACCTCGCCGAGGCCAGCCTGGTGGACGGCATCGAGGTCTACGGCGTGGCCACGTTGGGTCAGTTGCACGGCTGGGTGACCGGCTCGGCCCGTCTCCAGGGTCGGATCACCACCGCGGCCCCGATGACTGATCACGGTGCGGACCTGGCCGATGTGGTCGGTCAGGCCCAAGCTCGGTTTGCCGTCGAGGTTGCCGCCGCCGGCTCGCACCATCTGATGTTGACCGGGCCCCCTGGTATAGGAAAAACCATGCTGGCCCAACGACTTCCCGGGCTGCTGCCGCCCCTGACCGAAGCCGAATCGCTTGAGGTCACCGCCATCCATTCGGTGGCCGGGCTGCTGTCGGGCAGCGCGCCGCTGATCACCCGGCCACCATTCATCGCGCCGCATCACAGCTCGAGTGTGGCGGCGCTGGTGGGTGGGGGCTCCGGAATGGCGCGGCCCGGCGCCGTGAGCCGCGCGCACCGCGGCGTGCTGTTCCTTGACGAGTGCGCCGAGATCCGGGTCAGTGCTTTGGAGGCGCTACGGACACCGCTGGAGGACGGTGAGATCCGGCTGGCCCGTCGCGACGGGGTGGCCTGCTACCCGGCCAGATTTCAGCTGGTGATGGCGGCCAACCCGTGTCCCTGCGCACCCGCCGATCCCAGGGACTGCACCTGTAAGTCGATCCAGAAGCGGCGTTACCTCGGCAGGCTGTCCGGGCCGCTGCTGGACAGGGTCGACCTTCGGGTGGAGATGCATCCGGTGCGGGCGGGCGCGTTCTCGGCCATGGACGGAGAGCCCACCGCCGCTGTGCGGGCACGGGTCGCCAACGCGCGTGCCGCCGCGGCCCACCGATGGGAACCCCACGGCTTCCACACCAACGCAGAAGTCAGTGGAGCGTTGCTGCGCCGCAGATTTCGGCTCGGTTCCGCGGCGATGACCCCACTGCGCACGGCGCTCGACCGAGGACTGCTGTCCATTCGGGGCGCCAACCGCACCCTCCGGGTCGCCTGGACACTGAGTGATCTGGCGGGGAGGACCTCGCCAGGGCTGGACGAGGTGTCCACGGCCCTGAGTTTCCGCCAGGGCGGTGCGGCCCGATGAGCGCCACCGACATCGCGATGCGGGCCTGGGCCTACCTATCGCGGGTCGCTGAGCCGCCGAACACCGAGCTCGCGGCTCTGGTGGGGCGGGTCGGGCCGGTGGAAGCCGCGGAGCGGGTTCGGCGCGGTGCGGTCGGCTCAGATCTGGCCCGGCAGACCGAAGCCCGGCGAGCGATCGATGTGGCCGCGGACGACCTGGAGCTGATCGCCCGCTGCGGAGCCCGGCTGATCACGCCGGACGACGCGGAGTGGCCCGTGCTGGCCTTCGCCGCATTCGGCGGCGCCGCTGCCGCCGAGCGGCCGGACTGCCGGCCTCCACTTGCGCTCTGGGCGCTGGGGCCGGCGCGTCTGGATGAGGTCGCCGAACGGGCCACCGCGATTGTCGGTACCCGCGCCGCTACCGCCTACGGCGAGCTGGTGGCCGCGGATCTGGCCAGCGGCCTGGCCGAACGCGACGTGGCAGTGGTGTCCGGTGGCGCTTACGGGATCGATGGCGCGGCTCATCGAGCCGCCCTTGCCGCCACGGGCACAACGGTTGCCGTGCTCGCCGGCGGAATCGACATCACCTACCCGGCAGGCCACTCCGCGCTGCTGCACCGCATTGGCAACCACGGCCTGCTGGTCACCGAATATCCGCCCGGTGTTCGCCCGGCGCGGCACCGATTCTTGACGCGCAACCGGCTGGTGGCTGTGTTGGCGGGGGCGACGGTTGTGGTGGAAGCAGGACTGCGCAGTGGCGCGGCCAACACCGCTGCTTGGGCACGGCGACTGGGCCGGCCGGTGGCCGCGGTCCCGGGTCCCGTCACGAGTGCGGCCTCACTCGGGTGCCACGTGCTGCTGCGCGGGGGTGCGGAGCTGGTGACCCGCGTCGACGAGGTGGTCGAGCTGGCGGGGCGGGTCGGCGAGCTGGCGACGGCACCGCCACGACCGGTCACGCCGCTGGATGGGCTCAGCATCGCCGAACGACAGGTCTACGAGGCGTTGCCTGGGCGCGGTGTACTCACCGTCGATCAGATCTCGGTGGCAGCCGGGCTGGCTCCGCCGCAGGTGCTCGGGCCGCTGGCGATGCTCGAAGTCGCTGGGCTGGTTGCGCGGCGGGACGGAAGCTGGGGGATAGTCCGCCCGAAGCGCTAACTCGTATAGTCGGCGGGGGCAGTGCGACGACGGGAGAGAGCGTGGCGGGAAGACCGGTTCACACCTTCGAGGTTGTCCGCACCGAGCACCTTTCCGAACATCTCATTCGAGTGGTGCTGGGTGGCAGCGGTTTCGACACGTTCCAACCCAGCGATTTCGCGGATTCGTACGTCAAGGTGGTCTTTGTGCGCTACGACGTGGATGTCGCAGCACTACCCAAACCGCTGACGCTGGACAGCTTCGCGGGCCTGCTGGACGAGCAGCGACCCGTGGTCCGCACCCTGACCGTGCGGCGCGCTGATCCACTCACCCGGGAGCTCACCATCGATGTCTCCGTGCATGGTGACCACGGGGTTGTGGGGCCGTGGGCACGCACCGCTGAGCCCGGCGACCCCGCCTATGTGATGGGCCCAGCCGGTGCCTACGCTCCCGACCCCGCCGCCGATTGGCATCTTCTTGCCGGCGACGAAAGTGCGTTGCCCGCGATCGCGGCCGCCCTGGAGGCGTTGCCGTCCGGCGCCGTCGGGAAAGCCTTCATCGAAGTCGCCGGGCCCGAGGACGAGGTAACGCTGGCCGCCCCGGAGGGTGTAGAGGTGACCTGGCTGCATCGTGGCGGGCGTGCGGACTTGGTGGGCCAGGAGCGGGCCGGGGATAACGCTCCGCTGGTCACAGCGGTCACCACCGCCGCCTGGCCGCCGGGACAGGTTCAGGTGTTCATCCACGGCGAGGCGCAGGCCGTCATGCACAATCTGCGGCCCTACGTCCGCACGGTGCGCGGCGTCGACGCCAAGTGGGCATCGATCTCGGGATACTGGCGGCGCGGGCGCACCGAAGAGACCTTCCGGCAGTGGAAGAAAGAACTCGCGGCCAAAGAAGCGAACGAGGCGGAGGCGGGCTGAAGTCATGGCATTCGGGGATTATCAGTTCGAGATCTATCTGCAGGGTCTGGCAGGGGTGCTGCCGACCTTCCCGATGACCTACACCGAGCTGGAGGCCAAAGCCGCTGCGGCGCTGTCGCCCTCGGTGTGGTCCTATGTGGCCGGTGGTGCCGGCGACGAGCGCACCCAGCGGATCAACGTCACCGCGTTCGACGGGTGGGGTCTGATCCCAAGGATGTTCGTCGGCGCGGCCGAGCGTGACCTGTCGATCGACCTGTTCGGTATGCGGCTGCCCTCACCGATCTTCATGGCCCCGATCGGTGTCATCGGGATCTGCGCCCAGGATGGACACGGCGACCTGGCCAGCGCCCGCGCCGCCGCGGCCACCGGGGTGCCCATGATGGTGTCCACTCTCACGGCGGACCCGCTCGAAGACGTGGCCGCCGAATTCGGCGGCACCCCCGGCCTTTTTCAGCTGTACACGCCCAAGGACCGTGAGCTGGCCGCCAGCCTGGTGCAGCGCGCCGAATCGGCGGGCTACAAGGCCATCGTCGTCACCCTGGACACCTGGGTTCCGGGCTGGCGCCCGCGCGATCTGTCTACGTCGAACTTCCCGCAACTGCGCGGGCACTGCCTGTCCAACTATTTTTCGGACCCGGTGTTTCGGGCCAGCCTGGCACAGGCACCCGAGGAGAACCCGCAAGCGGCCATCTTGTCCTGGATACAGACTTTCGGGAACCCGCTGACCTGGGATGACCTTCCGTGGCTGCGGTCACTGACGGATCTGCCGTTGATCGTCAAGGGGATCTGCCACCCCGACGACGTCCGGCGCGCCCGAGACGGGGGTGTCGATGGCATCTACTGCTCCACCCACGGCGGGCGCCAGGCCAACGGTGGACTGCCGGCCCTGGACTGCCTGCCCGATGTGGTGGCCGCCGCCGACGGGATGCCGGTGCTCTTCGATTCGGGCATCCGCACCGGCGCCGACATCATCAAGGCGCTCGCGCTGGGCGCGACGGCGGTGGGTATCGGGCGACCCTATGCGTATGGACTGGCCCTGGGCGGAACGGCGGGGATCGTGCACGTGCTGCGCTCATTGTTGGCGGAGGCGGACCTGATCATGGCGGTCGACGGCTATCCATCACGGCTTGATCTCACCCCCGAAGCGCTGCGGCGCGTCAGCTGAGCTCCGCCGGGTGCGGTCTGAGACTGTGTTCGATGTGGAGGCGATTCTCGACGATTTCGACGAGCACCTGGCTTTGGAACGGGGCCGATCCGACCACACCCGGCGCGCCTACCTCGGCGACCTGCGGTCGCTGTTCGGATTCCTTGCCAAGCAGGGACATACCGGCCTCGACGGCCTGACGCTGCCGGTGCTGCGCAGCTGGCTGGCGGAGCAGGCCCGCTCAGGTGCAGCGCGCAGCACCCTGGCGCGCCGCACATCGACGATCAAGACCTTTACGGCCTGGGCCGCTCGGCGCGGACTACTGGACTCCGATCCCGGTGCCCGTCTGCAACTGCCCAAGGCTCGCCGGACGTTGCCGGCGGTGCTGCGTCGAGACCAGGCGCACCAAGCGATGACCGCTGCCAAATCCGGTGCCCAGCAGGACGATCCCCTCGCGTTGCGAGACAGGCTGATTGCCGAACTGCTCTACGCCACCGCCGTTCGTGTCAGTGAACTGTGCGGCCTTGACCTCGACGACGTGGACAGCTCAAGGCGGGTGCTCCGCGTGGTGGGCAAGGGCAACAAACAACGGACCGTTCCATTTGGAGAGCCGGCCGCCGAGGCGCTGCAGGCCTGGCTCGCCCGCGGACGCCCCCGGGTGATGACGGCGGAGTCGGGCCCGGCGCTGCTGCTCGGCGCTCGCGGTGGCCGCCTCGACCCACGTCAGGCCCGCACCGTGGTGCACCAGACCGTCGCCGCGGTCGGGGGAGCGCCGGACATGGGACCGCACGGGCTGCGCCACACAGCGGCGACCCACCTGTTGGAGGGCGGGGCCGACCTGCGGATCGTTCAGGAGCTGCTCGGGCACTCCAGCCTGGCCACCACTCAGCTCTACACCCATGTGACGGTCGCCCGGTTGCGCGCCGTCCACGACCAGGCACACCCCCGGGCGTGATGATGCGATCAACGCTGAATTTGCCCTGCGGCCGGGTGTCTTACCTCGACTTTCACCCGGCTGACGCGACCCGCACGGTGGTGCTGCTGCATGGTGGCGGTACCGACAGCGCCGAGCTGTCCTGGGGGGACGTGGGCCCACGGCTGGCCACATGCGGCTTCCGTGTGATCGCTCCTGACCATCCCGGCTGCGGCGAAAGCCCCTTGCCGTCGTGGCGGGTGACCCAGCAACGGCTGGTGGCCTACGTCGGGGAGCTCGTCGACGCGCTCGGTCTGGACCACTACGTGATCGGCGGCCTGTCGCTGGGTGGGGGACTGTCGATCGGCCATACGTTGGAGCGACCGGAACGGGTCGCTGCGGCGTTGCTGTTGGACAGCTACGGGCTGATGCCGCGGCTGGCCGGCGGCCGGCACACGCTGGCCTGGGCGATGCAACGCACCGGGCTGCTGGACAGCGCCACCCGCTGGATGGCGACCAACCCCACGATGTTGGCCTGGAGCCTCACATCGCTGATTCGTGACCCGGCGAGACGCACCCCCGAACTGATCTCGGAAGTGCTTGCCGCAGCGCACAATCCCGGCTTCACCGCCTTCGAGCAATGGCAGCGCGACGAGTTGTTGTGGAACAGGCTGAAGACCGATTACACGCCGCGGCTGGCTGACTTCCCGCGGCCGGCGCTGATCATCCATGGTGATCGGGACGTCGGCGTACCCCTTTCACGCGCCCGCGCCGCTGCTGCACGAATGCCGAATGCTGAACTGAAAGTCGTTGCTGGCGCTGGTCATTGGGTTCAACGTGACCAGCCTGACGCGGTGATCGCCGCGGTCGTGGATTTTCTGCGCCGCCTACCGGCGCCCTAGCGGCTTTCAGGGCGTCAGTGGCTTGAGGCGGATCGGCGTCGACGCGAGCAGTCCCAGCGGATCGACATAGTCGGCGCGCGACGCAGGCCCCCACATCGCGCCCCAGTGCAGGCAGGTAGCGCAGCCCGGATGGCCCGGCTCCAAGGTTCCGATCACCGCTCCGCCGGCCACCAACTGTCCGATTCGCACTGCTGCGGACACCGGCTGGTAACTGGTGCGCAGTCCGCCGGGATGAGCCAGCGACACCACCGGTTGCCCGCCGGCGCGCCCGGCGAACACCACCGTTGCCGCCCCCGCGGCATACACCGGCTGGCCCGGTTCACCAGCCAGGTCCACGCCCCGGTGGCCCCGCAGCCAATCGGGACGCGGGGCGTCGAACCGCCGCACCACCGCAGGGTGCGGCCGCAGCGGCCAATCCAGCCGAGCCGAGTCGCCGCGCGCAGGTGCGGCCAAGAGGAGCCCTCCGACCAGCAATAACGTGATGCCACGCATGTGTTCAGTGCACATCGAAGTCCACGAATCCGGCCAGTCACTGCTGTGGACAAACCACCCGCTCGAAGCGTGTAAACTCATTTCCGCAGTTCGCTTACGCGGACTGACTTCGCGTGTCTGCACCACAACCGGATGCCGGATGGTCCCCGACAGGGGTCCGGCATCTCAGCAGCCACCAGGGCCCGGCCTCACCCGACGCCGGGCGACAACCGACACTAAGAAAGCTGGGTATAGCCATGGCCGTCGTGACCATGAAGCAGCTGCTCGACAGCGGCGCCCACTTCGGGCATCAGACCCGTCGTTGGAATCCCAAGATGAAGCGGTTCATCTTCACCGACCGCAACGGCATCTACATCATCGACTTGCAGCAGACGCTGACGTTCATCGACAAGGCGTACGAATTCGTCAAGGAAACCGTCGCGCACGGCGGGTCCATCATGTTCGTCGGTACCAAGAAGCAGGCGCAAGAGTCGGTCGCGGCCGAGGCAACCCGGGTGGGGATGCCGTACGTGAACCAGCGCTGGCTCGGCGGCATGCTCACCAACTTCTCCACCGTGCACAAGCGCCTTCAGCGGATGAAGGAGCTGGAGGCCATGGAGCAGACCGGTGGCTTCGAGGGACGCACCAAGAAAGAAATCTTGATGCTGACCCGCGAGAAGAACAAGCTCGAGCGCAGCCTCGGCGGTATCCGCGACATGGCCAAGGTGCCGTCGGCCATCTGGGTCGTCGACACCAACAAGGAGCACCTGGCGGTCGCAGAGGCTCGCAAGCTGAACATCCCGATCATCGCGATCCTGGACACCAACTGCGACCCCGACCTGGTCGACTACCCCATCCCGGGCAACGACGACGCGATCCGCTCGGCGGCGCTGTTGACCAAGGTTATCGCCGCCGCAGTGGCCGACGGCCTTCAGGCTCGCGCGGGTCAGGGCAATGGCGAGGGCAAGGCGCAGGCCGAAGCGGTTGAGCCGCTGGCCGAGTGGGAGCAGGAGCTGCTGGCGGGAGCCACCGCCACTGCACCCGACGCCGCCACCGGCGCCGAAACCACCACCGACGCATCGTAGGAAAGGCACACAACAGTGGCGAACTACACCGCTGCCGACGTCAAGCGGCTTCGGGAACTCACCGGCTCCGGCATGATGGACTGCAAGAACGCGCTGGCTGAGAGTGACGGCGACTTCGACAAGGCCGTCGAGGTGCTGCGCATCAAGGGCGCCAAGGACGTCGGCAAGCGCGCCGAGCGTGCCACCGCCGAAGGCCTGGTCGTCGCCAAGGACGGCGCGCTGGTCGAGCTGAACTCCGAGACCGACTTCGTCGCCAAGAACGACGAATTCAAGGCCCTGGCCGACGAGGTCGTCGCGGCCGCCGCGGAGGCAAAGACCTCCGATGTCGAGGTGCTCAAGGCCGCCAAGTCCGGCGACCGCACCGTCGGCGAGGCGATCGAGGCGCTGTCGGCCAAGATCGGCGAGAAGCTGGAACTGCGCCGCGTCGCCTACTTCGACGGCACCGTGGAGACCTACCTGCACAAGCGGGCCTCCGACCTGCCGCCGGCGGTGGGCGTGCTGGTGGAGTACACCGGCTCGGACCGCGATGCTGCGCACGCGGTGGCGCTGCAGATCGCTGCGCTCAAGGCCAAGTACCTGACCCGGGATGACGTTCCCGCGGACCTGGTGGCCAACGAGCGTCGCATCGCCGAGGAGACGGCCAAGGAGGAGGGCAAGCCCGAGGCCGCCCTGCCCAAGATCGTCGAGGGTCGGGTCACCGGCTTCTTCAAGGATGTCGTGCTGCTCGACCAGTCGTCGGTGTCTGACTCCAAGAAGACTGTCAAGGCGCTGCTGGACGAGGCCGGTGTGACCGTGACCCGCTTTGTGCGGTTCGAGGTCGGCCAGGCCTGATTCTCCGTCGTACGAACGTCACCGTCGGCGCCCCGTAATGGGGCGCAGGCGGTGATTTTCGTTTGGGCCGAGTCGGTAGGGAACCGCATGTGCCGTCGGCTAGTGTGACCGGAATGCAACATGTGCACGCATTCGGTAATGACGCACTCGGTGATTCGGACACCGTGGGTCTGGTTGAACGACTCCGATCCGGTGAGGTTTCGGCATCCGAGCTTGTCGACGCTGCGATCGCGCGCACCGAGGCGGTCAACCCTCAGCTGAACGGCGTGGCCTACCGGGCCTTCGATCGCGCCCGCGAGGCGGCCCAGCAGAGCGGGCGGCCGGGGTCTTCCGGCTTCTTCCAGGGGATCCCGACGTTCGTCAAGGACAACGTCGACGTAGCTGGGATGCCGACCATGCAGGGCACCGATGCCTGGCTGCCACACGCGGCTGCCGCCGACGGCGATTTCGCCCGCCTGTATCTCAGTACGGGGCTGATCGCGCTGGGCAAGACGCAGTTGAGCGAATTCGGATTCAGTGCCGCCGCGGAGCACCCGCGGATCGGTGCGGTGCGCAATCCCTGGAACACCGACTACACGGCGGGGGCATCGTCGTCGGGATCGGCGGCTTTCGTCGCCGCCGGGGCGGTCCCGATCGCGCACGCCAACGACGGCGGCGGGTCCATCCGCATCCCCGCGGCCTGCAACGGGCTGGTCGGTCTGAAGCCGTCGCGGGGCCGGCTTCCGCTGGACAAGGACCTTCGAGCCATGCCGGTGCGGATCGTCTTCAACGGGGTGGTCACCCGCTCCGTACGTGACACCGCAGCTTTTTATGCAGAGGTGGAACGGATTTCGCGGAACAAGAAGCTGCCGCCGATCGGTGATGTTCGCGCGCCCGGTACCCAGCGCCTGCGGGTGGCAGTGGTCACCCAGTCGATCGCGCGGGAGACCTCGGCGGAGATGCGCGAACTGACCTGGAAGACCGCGGCGCTGCTGGAGGAACTGGGCCATCGGGTCGAATACCTCGACGCACCGCCGGTACCGGAGCACTTCGCCGACGACTTCCTGCTGTACTGGGCGTTTCTGGCGACCGCCTTGGTCAGGGGCGGGCGGCGGATGTTCGGTCCCACCTTCGACCGCAGCCGGTTGGACAATCTCACCCTGGGGCTGGATCGCCACGCCACCCGCAACCTGCACCGGCTGCCGTTGGCGATCGCCCGCCTGGCGGCCGCTCGCCGCCGGCACACTTCGCGGTTGTACGGCGATTACGACGTCGTCCTCACGCCCACGCTGGCGCAGGAGACTCCTCGGGTGGGCTACCTGGACCCCACCGCCGACTACGAGCAGATCATCGACCGGCTGATGGGCTGGGTGACGTTCACTCCGCTGCAGAACGCGACCGGCGAACCGGCGATCTCGTTGCCCTTGGCCGAGTCTGCGGCCGGGTTGCCGGTCGGCATGATGTTCAGTGCGCCGCTGGGGCGCGACGCCCGGTTGCTGGAACTGGCCTACGAGCTTGAGGCCGCCAAGCCCTGGCCGACGATCCCCGGGCGGGCCTAACGGTTCGGTGCGCTTGCCCGAGCGGTCATTCCGCGCCGATTCGTTCCAACATCTGCCGTAACCGGTGCTGCTCGGCGGCGCTCAGCGCAGCCAACACGCGCCCGTCGGCAATGCGCACTGCCTCCTCTGCTTGGCTCAGCAGGTCTCGGCCTGGCGCGGTCAATGTCGCTGGCAATGCGCGCCCTGAGGGCACCGTATCCGGGCGGCTCACCGCACCGCGGCTCTCCAACCGGTGCAATACCGTGTTCATGGCCTGCGGGGTGACGCCGGCATGGCGGGCCAACTCCGCGCTGGACAGCCCCGGTCGCAGCGAGAGGACCCTCATGCAGACGAATTCGGGCAAGGTCAGTCCCAGCGGTCCCAGTACCGCGGTCACCTGGGGGCGCAGTGCCGAGCTGACCCGATACAGCAAATAACCCAGCGGAGCGCCGTCCACATCACCCATGTCAAACATCCTGACATACAAGGTGTCTGCGGCAAGCAGCTATAGGTCGTTTCCCGCATAGGACAGGTTGAAGCTCTTATTCGTCAGGGGAAAGTCCGGCACGATGGTTTCTGCCATCGCGACCGGCAGGGCCGGCCAGTTGAACCACGACGGATCGACGATCTTGGCGCGGCTGATCATGCCGCCGCCCGCTATCTCGACGCGGTGCACAATGGCGCCCCGCCAGCCCTCCACGATGCCCACCCCACGACATGGCGAGGCCGGCGCGGGAAGCTGAGTGCGGACCTCCAGCGGTCCGTGGTGGCCGTCGATGATGTTGCGACACAGGGCTACCGAGGCCGCGAACTCATCGCGGCGAACGGTGTAGCGCGCGAGCACGTCACCAGCGGTCGCGGTCACCTCGGTGATCGGGAGGTCCACGGTGGGGTGATCGAGCCGGGCATCGGTGACGATTCCGCTGGCCCGAGCGACATAGCCCAGGGTGCCCATCGCGACGGCGTCGTCGCGGTGGAGAACGGAGGTGCCGGCGAACCGGTCGTAGATCACCGAGTTTCCCAATGTCAGTTCGGCGATCTCCGCGACGTCATCAGCGAGCTCCTGCAATCGATCGGCGTCGGGGAGTGCTTGCAGCGCAACGCCGCCGGGGCTGATCGCCCCTCGCAGCAGCCGATGGCCGGTCACCTGCGCATTGATGCGCAACACAAGTTCGCGGACCCGCTGGGCGTGTGCGTTGGCCAGTCCGAAGCCCACATCGTTGGCCAGCGCGCCCAGGTCGGCGGCGTGGTTGTACAGGCGCTCCAGCTCGATCAGTAACGCGCGCAGCCGATGAACTGGTTCTTCCAGCTCGACCCCCAGGGCTTCTTCGACGGCCAGGCTGTGGGCGAGCGCGTGCCCGGCGGAGGTGTCGCCGCTGATTCGTTCGGCGAGATCGACTGCTGCTGCAGCATCGCGGCCCTGAAACAGTCGTTCGACGCCGCGGTGCACGAACCATAGCCGCGCCTTGAGTCGCAGGATCGATTCGCCGACCACCGAGAACCGGAAGTGACCGGGCTCGATCAGGCCGGCGTGCACCGGTCCGACGGGAATCTCGTACACCCCGGTGCCGTCCACGGAAAGGAACGGAAAATGTTCGGTCGCAATGAATTCGCCGGGGGCGCCGGCATCGTTGCGCATCGGGTGCCAGTCCTGAGGCCAATGTGCGTGCCGCACCAGGCGGCGTGGCTGCGGGTGGCCGACCGGGGTGATCCCGTAGAGGTCGAGTATTTCGCGCTCGAATCTGCCCGCCTGGAAAGACAATCCGGCCAAGGACGGGATCGTCGGGTTGTCCGCCGGAACCGTCAGCGTCAGCTCGGTGCGGCGGTCTGGATGGCCCGCCACGAACAGGTACACCACTCGCAGACTGTCGCCGTCGTCGTGGGCGGCGACCAGAGCCAACCGGAACCCCTCGGTGAGCAGGCCCGTGACCGTCCCGATGAGTTCGGCCTCGGTGATCTGCTGGGCATGGGTGATCGGGCTCATCAGCGGACTCCGAGTTGGCTTGCTGCGGCGGAGAACAGATTCGACAGCGGACCAGCGGTGATGCCCAGGGCCAGCGACAGCGCAACGCCGGCGATCAGGGCGCCCGCAACCGTCATCGGCACGCCGATAGCGGGGCTGTCGGGACTCGGGGTGCCCAGCAGTATCCGACCGGAGTTGCGCAGCAGTGCGGCGAACGCCACCACCAGCGCCACCAGCGCGACGCCGAGCGCCCACGACAGCCGCGCGTCAGCCAGCGAGATCGCTATGACCACCTCGCTGGCGAACATCGCGAACGGCGGCAGGCCAAGCAGAACCACCATGCCGGCCGCAAACGCGCCGCCGATCAGCCGTGACCTGCCCAGGACCGCGGTTATCTCGCGGATGGTCGTCGTGCCGTGGGCGGCCTGCAGCTGGCCGCCGGCCAGGAACAGCACCGTCTTGCCGACACCGTGAGCCGTGACGTGCAGCAGGAGTGCCGCGATCGCCAGCTGGGTTCCGGCCGCCGCAGCGACGGCGATCAGGCCCATGGTTTCCATCGAGGAGTAGGCCAGCATGCGCTTGAGATCACCGGTGACGGTGAGCAACAGCGCCGCGATCACCAGCGTGGTCAACCCGGCGGCCAACAGTGCCGCCCTGAGGAACTCCGGACCCACCGCCACGTCGATGATCGGCTTGATCCGGATGAGCACCGAGAACGCGACGGACAGCAATACCCCGCTCATCAGCGCCGAGACCGGCGCCGGGGCCTGACTGTGGGCGTCCGCGAGCCAGGTGTGGAAGGGCGCCAGCCCCATCTTGGCGCCATAGCCGATCAGCAGCAGCGCGCCGGCCAACCTGGTCACCGCGGGGTCGAGTCCACCGGCATGGGCAGCCAGCACATCGAGATCCAATGCGTCCTCGCTGCCGGCACCGGCGTGCAATGCGGCAAAGTGCAACAACACCGTCCCCAGGAAGGCGATGGTGATGCCCACCGAGCACACCATGACGTATTTCCAGGTGGCCTCCAGGGCGGCCCGGCTGCGGCGGTGCCCGACCAGGAACGCGGTCACCACGGTGGTGGCTTCGACCGCAATCCACACGACGCCGATGTTGTTGGCCGAGACGGCAAGAGCCATGGCGGCCAGGAACGCTGGAGTCAGGATGGCGTACAGGCGGGCGCCGCGTTCGTCGGTGTGTCCTTGTGCCAGTTCGGCATCGATGTAGCCGATGCTCGCCCATGTTGCCAGGCTGCCGACCACACCGATCACGATCAGCATGGTGGCCGAGAGCGCGTCGGCACGCAGCAGACCGTTCAGTGCCAGCTGTGCGTGGTCGCCGAGCTGAAAGCCCAGAGCAACCCCGCACCCCAGGATGGTCAGCGCGGCCATCAACGTGACGGCAGCACTCAACCGTCGCCCGCCGAGAACCACCGAACACGCCGACGCCATAGCCGGCGCCAGCAGTGGAAGCAGAATCAGTGGTGTCATCAGTCGCGCAACTCCCGCAGCAGATCCAGGTCGACGCCGCCGAAAGCCTTGCGTAGCTGTCCGGTGAGGACCCCGAGCACGATCAACACGAACAGCACGTCCAGGGAGGCCCCAAGCTCGACGATCAGCGGTACACCGGCGGTCAGCAGGAACGCGGTCGCGGCGATCCCGTTGTCCAGCATCAACAACCCGACCACCTGCGAGATCGCGTGGCGGCGCGTCGCCATGATGAACAGTGCGATCAGCACGGTTGCAAGGGCGGCCGGTGCGGCATTGGTGGCGGTGCTGGGGGCCAGCGCGATCACGGGCTGGGCGATGGTGAATGCCGTGACCACCAGCGCGGTGACCATCAGCAGCGATGCGGTGGTGCTGACCAGGGGAGCGGATTCGCGGCGTTCTTGCCGCTCAGCCCCCAACGCTCGGTTCAACAGCCACGGCAGCAGCACGGCACGCACCGTCAGCACCCCGAGGCCGACCGCGAGCAGGGCCCGGTCATGGTCGTGCAGACCACGAATCACCGGGATAGCGGCCAGCGCAACGCCTTGGGCAACCAGCAGCCGGCGCACGACCACGGATAGATCGCGGTGCCAGACGGCCAGCACCGCGGCCAGCAAGACGCCGCCGGCAGCCAGATCCAGCAAGTTGACGTAGTTCACGCGCCCGCCCCCGTGAAGAAGTTCGCCGCGGTCACCGCGAGCAGGGCTAGGACGAAGGATCCCGCCAGCAGTTCGGGCACCCGGAACAGGCGCAGCTTGGCCAGGAACACCTCGGCCGTGGCCATCGCGGCGGCCAGGAGGGCCACCTTGAGGCCGATCGCGGTGGTGCCGATGACCACGTCCAACAGACCGGGATCTGTGCCGGCGATGCCCCACGGAGCGAACAGGTTCGCCAGCAGGGCCAGCAGCACGGTCAGCCGCATACCGCCGGCCCATTCCACCAGCGCCAGCTTCGGGCCGGCGTATTCGAGCACCATCGCCTCGTGCACCATCGTCAGCTCCAGGTGGGTGGACGGGTTGTCGACCGGTAGCCGGCCGGTCTCGGCGACGATCACAATGACCAGCGCGACGAACGCCAACGCGCTGGCGAGCGAGACAACCTGGCCGGGGTGCTGGCTGGTGGTGCTGACGATCGCGCCCAGATTGGCGGAGTTGGCTGGGATCGACAGTGCGAACACGGCGACCAGGATGGTCGGCTCCACCAGTGCTGCGATGGTGATCTCGCGGCTCGCACCCATCCCGCCGAAAGCCGTAGCGGTGTCGATACCGGCCAGGGTGAGGGCCACGGTGCCCAGAAACAGCAGGCCCACGACGGTGATCAGGTCGGCCACCGGGTCCAGCGGCGATCCGGTGGCCACCAGGGGAGCGGCGGCGACGATGACCAACGTGGTGGCCGCGAGAACGGCCGGGGCCGCGGCGAACACCCAGGTGGTGCCGCGGGGCTTGAGGTTCTGCTTGCCCAACAGCTTGCGGATGTCGCGCCAGGGCTGCCCGATGCCGGCACCCACACGGCCTTCGGCGCGGGCCCGCACCTGGCGCATCAGCCCGATGACCAGGGGGGCGCCGATGATCACGCCCACAACCTGTACGAATCCCGCCAGCAGGAGCACCGCGTTCATCGGGCCACCACCATCGCTATCAGCACGCCGACGGCGCCGTAGGCCAGGTAGAGGTGCACGCTGCCGGTGTGGGCGCGGCGCACCAGCTGCGCGGCACCGGCCACCGCCTGCACTATCGGGGCGTACCAGCGGTCCTCGACCACGTCCGCGACGCGCGCGCGGTAGTCGATCCGCTCCACGTAGTAGCTCGACGCGGCTTGGCGGGTGACCTCGACGGCGGTGTCGGTGCGCAAGACGTCGTCGAAGACCTGTTGGAGCGGTTGGGCGAACGACGTCGCGGTGTACTGCATCCGTGGGCTCAGGTCGTCCGCGCCGCAGGCCCACAGCGGCACCACCGCGGCGCTCGGGCGCTGCCGCGCCCGCCAGCGATAACCCATCAGCACCACCACGACGGCGGCGGCCAGGGCGGCGGCCAGCAAGCCGGGTGACATCGATGCGTCGAGGCCCGGAATGCGCAGATACACACCGAGTTCGGGTACGGGACCGGACACCGGCAGTGAATCGAGCACCCGGTGCAGCAGCGGGCCCATGGTGCCCGGCGCGACGGCCAGCACCATGCAGGCCAGCGCGGCCAGCCCCATGCCGGCAAGCATCGCGGCGGGGGCTTCGCGGGCTGTCGCGGCGGCGTCGCTGCGGGGGCGGGCGAGGAACCCGATTCCGAAAGCCTTGACCATGGCGGCAACCCCCAATCCGGCAGTCAACGCGACTCCGGCCACGGCCAGCGGCGTCACCAGGGTGACCGTGACGTCGTGGTCGGCGCGGGCGTGCATCAGCGACTGGATGAGCAGCCACTCGCTGACGAAACCGGCCCCCAGCGGTAGGCCCGCCGCTCCGAGCGCGGCGATGCCGAATAGTGCGGTGGTGCCCGGCATCCGGCGGGCCAGGCCGCCGAGCCGATCCAGGTCGCGCAGGCCGGTGGCGGCCAGCACCGAACCGGCAGCCAGGAAGCCGAGGCTCTTGAACGCGCTGTGGGCGAACAGGTGCAGCAACGCCGCCACCGCGGCGACCGCCGCGGCGTCGGGTGAGCCGGCGCCCGTCAACAGCATGGCAGCACCGAGGGCCAGGGTGATCAGGCCGATGTTCTCCGTCGTCGAATACGCAAGCAGCCGTTTGAGATCGGTTGCCACCGAGGCTTGCAGCACGCCGTACATCGCCGACGCGCCACCGGCGATCAGCAGAGTCAACGCCCACCACCGTGGGCCCGGACCGAGCAGTTGCACGTCCACGCGGATGATTCCGTAGACGCCGAGATTGACCATGGCGGCACTGAGCAACGCCGAGACGGGGCTCGGTGCCTCGGGATGTGCCCTGGGCAGCCACGCATGCAGCGGGAGCAGGCCGGCTTTGGATCCGAACCCGATCAGGGTCAAGACGAACACCGTGTTGCGTACCCCGTCGGACAGCCCGCCGAGGGTGGAAAGCTCATCGCCGGCGTGGGCTGCCAACACCACCAGTCCCAGCAGCAGTGTCACAAAGCCCAGTTGGGTCATCACCGCATAGATCAGCGCGGCGGCCCGAACTTCGCTGCGCTGCTGCTCGGTGAGCACCAGCACCAGTGACGTGAGCGCCATCAGTTCCCAGGTGAGCAGAAACGTGGTCACCGAGCCCGCTGCCGGGACCGCCAGCAGGGTGGCGACGAACAGTGGCAGTGCCAGTAGGGGAACCGCTCCGTATCGCTCGTGACGTGCATAGCCGATCCAGTACAGACCGGCCGCCACGGCCACCGTTCCGGTCAGCACCATGAAGAACCCGCCGAGCGGGTCGACGCGCAGCACCACGCCCAGCAAGGGAACGAGCCAGTCGATACGGATCGCAGGGAGTGTGCCGAACACGCCGGTCAGGCCCAGGCCGGCGCCGGCCGCGCCGATCCCGGCTGTGGCGGCACCGCTGAGGGTCGCTGCCACCCCCCGCCGGTGCGATGTCTCGGGCGCAGCGATCTCCAGGGCGCTCACCTGCCGGTCACCGAGCGCAACGCAGCGAGAATCGTCTCGGGCGTGGGCGGACAGCCGGGGATCTCGACGTCGACCGGGACGATCTCGCCGACTGCGCCGACCGCCCCGTATGCCTGCGTGAACACTCCGCGGTTGAGTGCGCAGTCTCCGCAGGCGATCACCGTGCGGGGCTGTGGGGTGGCCTCCAGGGTGTTGCGCAGCGGTTCGGCCATGTTGCGGGTGACCACACCGGTGACCAGGAGGGCGTCGGCGTGCCGCGGCGAGGCCACCAGCCGGGCGCCGAACCGCTCGGCGTCGTAGACCGGTCCGAACGCCCCGGAGATCTCGATCTCACAGCCATTGCAGGAACCGGCGTCGACGTGGCGGATCTGCAACGACCCCGCCACACCGGTCGGCTGATCGGTGGCGGCCGGTGGCAGGGTGCCGGCAGGTTCGGTGACACGGCCCAGCCCGAGGATCCTGGTGAGCCAGCTCATTGCCGCGCCCGCAGGTCATCGAGGATGGCCACCTGGTCGTTGAGCAGGCCGGTCAACGCCTTGCGCGCCACGGCTAGCAGTTCGGTGATCACCGGCGAGGCGATGGAGTAGACCACCGTGCTGCCGTCCTTGGTCGCCGTCACGACGCCCGCCCGGCGCAGGACGCCGAGTTGTTGGGACAGGTTCGATGCCTCCAGACCGATCTCGGGAAGCAGCTCACCGACGGTGTGGTCGCGCTCGGCGAGCAGTTCCAGGATCCGGATCCTGGCGGGGTGCCCGAGCGTCTTGAAGAACTCGGCTTTGACCTGATGCAGCGAGTTCGGCACCCGTCAGACCCTAGCAACGAAAGCATCAATTGAAAATATCTTCATATCTTGTGGAGTTGCTGTGGGTGCTTCCGAATCGGGGATGCGAAGGCCCATTGACCCCGGGCTGCGTTTGACCGCCCCGGTAGTGCAGGATGACAATGCCGTCGCGGACCATTCCCGCGATGGCGTTGTCATGTGCGCGCAGCCCGGAGGAGCCTGATGACGGAGCCGACGACTACCGACGGAGCCCGGCCGGGTCGGCCTCCTTACTCCCGGGTCTTGCTGAAGCTCGGTGGAGAGATGTTCGGTGGCGGCCAGGTCGGCCTCGACCCCGACGTGGTCGCCCAGGTGGCCCGCCAGATCGCCGAAGTGGTCCGCGACGGGGTGCAGGTGGCGGTTGTGATCGGCGGCGGGAACTTTTTCCGCGGTGCGCAGCTGCAACAGCGTGGCATGGAGCGGATGCGCTCGGACTACATGGGCATGCTCGGAACAGTGATGAACAGCCTTGCGCTGCAGGACTTCCTGGAGAAGGAAGGCATCGACACCCGGGTGCAGACCGCGATCACCATGGGGCAGGTCGCCGAGCCCTACATCCCGCTGCGGGCGCAGCGGCACCTGGAGAAAGGCCGGGTGGTGATCTTCGGTGCCGGCATGGGACTGCCGTATTTCTCCACCGACACCACGGCCGCGCAGCGCGCCCTGGAGATCGGCGCTCAGGTGGTCCTGATGGCCAAAGCCGTCGACGGCATCTTCACCGCGGATCCCCGCGTCCACCCGGACGCCGAACTGCTCACCACGATCACCCATCGTCAGGTGATCGATCAGGGGCTCAAGGTAGCCGATGCCACCGCGTTCAGCCTGTGCATGGACAATGGCATGCCGATCCTGGTGTTCAACCTGTTGACCGACGGAAATATCGCGCGGGCGGTCGCGGGTGAGAAGATCGGGACACTGGTCACCAGCTGATCGGCGCGGTGCAGCAGCGAAGCGATAGCGAGGAGCGGGGCAGATGATCGACGAGGCTCTCTTCGATGCCGAAGAGAAAATGGAAAAGGCCGTGTCGGTGGCCCGTGATGATCTCGCGACCATTCGCACCGGTCGCGCCAACCCGGGCATGTTCTCCCGGATCGTCATCGACTACTACGGATCGACCACCCCGATCACCCAGCTGTGCAGCATCAATGTGCCCGAGGCGCGGATGGTGGTCATCAAGCCCTACGAAGCCTCATCGCTGGGGGCCATTGAAACCGCGATCCGCAATTCCGATCTGGGCCTCAACCCCAGCAATGACGGCTCGCTGATCCGGGTTTCGGTGCCGCAGCTGACCGAGGAACGACGCAAAGAGCTGGTCAAACAGGCCAAGGCCAAGGGCGAGGACGCCAAGGTTTCGGTGCGCAACATCCGCCGCAAAGCCATGGAGGAGTTGCACCGCATCCGCAAAGACGGAGACGCCGGCGAGGACGAGGTCGGCCGGGCCGAGAAGGACCTGGACAAATCGACCCAGCAATTCGTGACTCAGATCGACGAGCTGGTCAAGCACAAAGAAGGCGAGCTGCTGGAGGTCTAGCGGCCGTCCAGTAGGCACCCCCGTGGCACCCCATGACACCGGCGTCGACGCCGTGAATGCACAGCCGAAACAGTCGCGCGCCGGACGCAACCTTCCCGCGGCCATCGCTGTGGGCGTCGTCCTGAGCGCAACGTTGGTCTACACGCTGCTGTTCGCGCCGCGTTTCTGGGTTCTGATTCTGGCGGTGGCCGCCCCGGTTGCCACCCATGAGATCACCCGGCGGCTACGGGAAGTCGGCTACGACGTGCCGTTCATTCCGCTGGCGCTGGGCGGCCAGGCGATGCTGTGGCTGTCACTGCCGTTCGGGGCCAGGGGAGTGCTGGGCGCGTTCGGTGCCACGGTGGTGATCTCCATGATGTGGCGCCTGGTGGGCCAGGGCCTGAACCACGCGCCGGTCAACTACCTGCGCGACATGTCGGCGATGATCCTGATCGCGGTCTGGGTGCCCCTGTGCATGAGCTTTGCCGCATTGCTGGTCTTTCGCGATAACGGTCCCGGACGCGTGATGTGCCTGCTGTTGCCGGTGGTCTTCTCCGATATCGGCGGGTACGCCGTCGGTGTGTTGTTCGGCAAGCATCCGATGGCGCCAGCGATCAGCCCGAAGAAATCCTGGGAGGGTCTCGCCGGGTCGCTGGTTCTCGGTGTCGCCGCGGCGGTGTTCGCGGTGACGATGTTTCTTGATCGGCCCTGGTGGGTGGGCCTTCCGCTGGGGCTATTGCTCGTACTCACCGGGGTTTTCGGCGACCTGATCGAGTCCCAGGTCAAACGCGATCTTGGGATCAAGGACATGGGCCGGCTGCTGCCGGGCCACGGCGGGATCATGGACCGGCTCGACGCGCTGCTGCCCTCGGCCGTGGTGACCTGGATCGTCTTGACAGTTCTGCCCTGATTCACCGGCATACTGGAACCGATCATGACGCAACAGTTGGTGTTCACCGCACCCAAACGAGCCCTTCCGCCGCGCCATCTGGCTGACCTGGATGCAGCCGGCCGGGCAGCGGCCGTCGCGGATCTGGGACTGCCGGCCTTTCGGGCCAATCAACTCGCCCAGCAGTATTACGGCCGGCTCATCGCCGACCCGCTACAGATGACCGACCTGCCCGGCGCGGTGCGTTCGACGGTGGCAGAAGCGCTGTTCCCCACGCTGCTGACTGCGGCCAGCGAGATCGAATGCGACGTCGGGGAGACCCGCAAAACGTTGTGGCGTGCCCACGACCAGACGAAGTTCGAGTCGGTGCTGATGCGCTACCCGCGCCGCAACACCGTGTGTATCTCCTCGCAGGCCGGGTGCGGCATGGCGTGCCCGTTCTGTGCGACCGGCCAGGCCGGTCTCACCCGCAACCTGTCTACCGCCGAGATTCTCGAGCAGGTGCGGGCCGCGGCCGTGGCGTTGCGGGAAAAGGGCGCAACCCGGCCCGCCGGCGACCGGCTGTCCAACATCGTGTTCATGGGCATGGGAGAGCCGCTCGCCAACTACGCCCGCGTGGTGGCGGCGGTGCGGCGGATCACCGAGGCGCCACCGAACGGATTCGGGATCTCGGCGCGATCGGTGACGGTGTCGACGGTCGGGCTGGCGCCGGCGATCCGCAAGCTGGCCGACGAGCGACTCGGGGTGACCCTGGCGCTGTCACTGCACACTCCCGACGACGAGCTGCGCGACACCTTGGTGCCGGTCAACAATCGGTGGAAGGTGAGCGAGGTCCTCGATGCCGCGCGTTACTACGCGGATCAGACGGGCCGGCGCGTCTCGGTGGAGTACGCATTGATCCGTGACGTCAACGACCAGCCCTGGCGGGCAGACTTGTTGGGCCGCAAGCTGCACCAAGCGTTAGGGCAGCTGGTGCACGTGAACCTGATACCGCTCAATCCCACTCCCGGAAGCGAATGGGACGCCAGTCCGAAGCCGGTGGAGCGGGAGTTCGTGCGCAGGGTCCGTGCCCAAGGGGTGGAATGCACAGTGCGCGACACCCGCGGGCGGGAGATCGCGGCGGCGTGCGGCCAGCTGGCCGCGGAGAACAGCTAGCGCAACCAGCCGCGGTTGCGGCCGATGATGTCGCGAACCACGATGAACAGCGTCAGTGCGGCGAAGCCCAGCAGGAAGTAGTCCTCCACGTGGCCGATGTGGTTGCCGCGCAGCATGAGCAGCAGGAACCCGACGATGACGAAGCCGACGATGTGCCAGGTGCGGTAGTTGATCGCGCTCCAGCCCCACGCCGCAGACGGCACCTCGACAGGGTCAACCTCGGTGTGGCGCTCCAGCTCGGTACCGGCCACTTCGACTCCTCAAGTTCGCGTGTGCAACTCCTGCGCGCCATTCTGACATATCGCAACTCGGCCGACCTACCGTGGACGGCATGGCCCAGCACGCCGAACAGGCGCCGCCGATCTGGGATTTCGCGATGGCCCCGCAGCATCCGGCGCCGGGGGTTGCCGCCATGGTCGGTTATCGCGCGCTCGACGTGCCCGACGGCGTCCATCGGGGCATGCCGGCATCGACGTTGACGTTCATCGTCAGCCTCGACGACGGGGTGGAAGCCGCCGACACCATTGACGCGCTGCCACAGGCGCGGCCGACTCCCGTCATCCTCGGTGGCCTGCATGTGCAGGCCAGCCACGTCCGGCAGCGCCGGGGTCAGGCCGGCGTTCAGTTGGCGGTACATCCGCTGGCCTCGCGCGCGCTGTTCGGCCTGCCGGCCGCCGAGCTCAGTGTCAGCGACTTCGATGCCGCGCCGATCTTGGGCCGGTCGGTGGAGCGCCTGCATGAGCAGCTCGCCTGCGCACCAAGCTGGTCGGACGCCTTTGACGTGGTGTCGCACTACCTGGTGGCGCAGCAGAGTCGTTGCCGGACCGGCGTGCGAGCAGAGGTGGCCGCTGCCTGGGAGTTACTGCGGCGCAGTCGTGGCAGGGTCCCCATCGGTCATGTCGCAGAACGGGTCGGGCTCAGTCAGCGGCATCTGAGCACGCTGTTTCGCCGCGAGGTGGGCCGGGCACCGAAGGAGGTCGCCATGCTGATGCGCTTCGAGTACGCGACCTCCCGATTGGCGCTCGCCGCTCGCGGCCGGAGGCGGGTCGACCTGGCCGCGACTGCGGTGGCGGCAGGCTACGCCGATCAGGCCCACCTGACCCGCGAGTTCGTTCGGTACGCCGGGACGTCGCCGGCGGCGTGGCTGGTCGAGGAGTTCCAAAACATTCAAGACGGCGGGCATGGGCAGCGCTCACAGTGGTCCGATGACTGCATCGAACCCGACCGTCTGGTTGACCCTGCAGGCGCATGACGCGCCGAAGCTCATCGATTACTACGTCGACACCTTCGGTTTTGTCCTCACAGCGCGCTACGGCGACGGAGACACCGTCGACCACGCCCAGCTGAACTGGCCCGAAGGCACCGGCGGCCTGATGATGGGCAGCTATAAGCCCGGAAATGACTGGTGCCGTGAACCGGGTACCGCGGGTGTCTTCGTCGTCACCGGCGACCCGGACGGCCTCTACCAGCGGGTCCTGCAACACCAGGCCGATGTCATCCGACCGCTGACCGATACCGACTACGGCGCTCGTGAGTTCGCGGTGCGCGATCCCGAAGGCAACCTGTGGAGCTTCGGGAACTACCCGGGCGCACAATAGGTGGGTGAGCGCGTCGTCGGGGGGCCGGACCAGAGTTCTGCTGTTGGGCTCCACCGGCTCGATCGGGACCCAGGCATTGCAGGTCATCGCGGCAAATCCGGATCGCTTCGAGATCGTCGGGCTGGCCGCGGGCGGCGGCACTCCGGAGCTGCTGGCCGCCCAGCGCACCGAAACCGGCGTAAGAAACATCGCCGTCGCCGACGCCCGGGTCGGTGAGGCGCTCGACGTCCCGTACTGCGGCCCCGAAGCCGTAACCCGCCTGGTACAGGAGACCGAGGCTGACGTTGTCCTCAATGCCCTGGTGGGCGCGCTGGGCCTGCGGCCCACACTCGCCGCGCTGGAGACCGGGTCTCGGCTGGCGCTGGCCAACAAGGAATCACTGATCGCCGGTGGTCCGTTGGTGCTGCAGGCAGCCGCGCCCGGTCAGATCGTGCCGGTGGACTCTGAGCACTCCGCGCTGGCGCAGTGCCTTCGCGGCGGTACCCCCGAGGAAGTCGCCAAGCTGGTGCTGACCGCCTCGGGAGGGCCGTTCCGGGGCTTTACCGCCGCGGAGCTGGAGCATGTCACTCCCGAGCAGGCCGGTGCCCACCCGACCTGGTCGATGGGTCCGATGAACACCCTCAACTCGGCCTCACTGGTCAACAAGGGCCTCGAGCTCATCGAGACGCACCTGCTGTTCGGAGTCGCCTACGAGCGCATCGACGTCGTCGTCCACCCGCAGTCGATCGTGCATTCCATGGTCACCTTCACCGACGGGTCGACCATCGCCCAGGCCAGCCCGCCGGACATGCGCCTACCGATCGCGCTGGCCCTTGGCTGGCCAGCGCGGGTGCCCGGCGCGGCGGCGGCCTGTGACTTCACCCGCGCTTCTACCTGGGAATTCGAACCGCTCGACGACGAGGTTTTCCCGGCGGTGCAGCTGGCCCGCCGTGCCGGAACGATCGGTGGGTGCATGACCGCGGTCTACAACGCGGCCAACGAGGAGGCGGCGGAGGCGTTTCTGACGGGCCGGATCGGGTTCCCGGCGATCGTGGGCATCATCGCCGAGGTGCTGGGCGCCGCCGACCAATGGGCCGCACAACCCGCTACCGTGGATGAGGTACTCGACGCGCAACGCTGGGCCAAGGAACGGGCGGCTCGCGCCGTCGAGGCGACAGCTACGAGAAAGGTCGGAAGCAACCGATGATGTTCGCGGTCGGCATCGCGCTGTTCGCGCTGGCCATCCTGGTTTCGGTGGCACTGCACGAATGCGGGCACATGTGGGTGGCGCGGGCCACCGGAATGAAGGTTCGCCGTTACTTCGTCGGCTTCGGCCCCACGCTGTGGTCGACCCGACGCGGCGAGACGGAGTACGGCCTCAAGGCGGTCCCGGCCGGCGGATTCTGCGACATCGCCGGCATGACCGCGGTCGAGGAGCTGGCGCCCGACGAATTCGACCGCGCCATGTTCAAGCAGAAGACCTGGAAACGGGTGGCGGTGTTGTTCGCCGGCCCCGCGATGAACTTCATCATCGGCCTGGTGCTGGTGTACGCGATCGCGGTGATCTGGGGCCTGCCCAACCTGCATGCGCCCACCACCGCAGTGATCGGCGATACCGCCTGCGTGGCCCCCGAGGTCACCAAGGGCGAACTCGGCACCTGCACAGGACCCGGCCCGGCCGCGCTGGCCGGCATCCGATCCGGTGACGTGGTCGTCAAGGTCGGCGATACCCCGGTGTCGACCTTTGAGGAGATGGCCGTCGCCGTGCGCAAGCAACACGGCACCACCCCGATCGTGATCGAGCGTGACGGCAGCACGCTCACCACCTACGTCGACGTGACGCCCACGCAGCGCTGGATCACCGACGGTGCCGGTGGCGAAGCGGCCCCCAGCACGGTCGGCGCTATCGGCGTCGGGGCCGCCCAATTCGGGCCCACTCAATACGGGCCGATCAGTGCGGTCCCGGCCACCTTCACCTTCAGCGGGGATCTGGCGGTGCTGTTGGGCAAGTCGCTGGCCAACATCCCGTCGAAGGTCGGCGCACTGATGCACGCGATCGGAAATCCGCACGGGCAGCGTGACCCCGAAACCCCGATCAGTGTGGTGGGGGCGTCGATCATCGGCGGCGACACCGTCGATCATGGCCTGTGGGTGGCGTTCTGGTTCTTCCTGGCGCAGCTGAACTTCATCCTGGGTGTGCTCAACCTGGTGCCGCTGCTGCCGTTCGATGGCGGCCACATCGCGATCGCGCTCTTCGAAAAGCTCCGCAATGTGTTCCGGTCGGCGCGCGGGAAGGTCGCGGCTGCGCCGGTGGACTATCTCAAGCTGATGCCGGCCACCTACGTAGTGTTGGTGGTGGTGGTCGGCTACATGCTGCTCACCGTGACCGCTGACTTGGTCAACCCGATCAGGCTGTTTTGATGGGAGACCTCGCATGAGCGTCGGCCTTGGAATTCCGGCCGCTCCGCCACCCACGCTGGCGCCGCGGCGCAAGACCCGTCAGCTGATGGTCGGTGGTGTCGGAGTCGGCAGCGACCACCCGATTCCGGTGCAGTCGATGTGCACCACCAAGACTCACGACGTCAACGCGACCTTGCAACAGATCGCCGAGCTGACCGCCGCCGGCTGCGACATCGTGCGGGTGGCCTGCCCCCGGCAGGAGGATGCCGACGCCCTGGCGGAGATCGCCCGCAAGAGCAAGCTTCCGGTGATCGCCGACATCCATTTCCAGCCGAAGTACATCTTCGCCGCAATCGACGCCGGCTGTGCCGCCGTGCGCGTCAATCCCGGCAATATCAAAGAGTTCGACGGCCGGGTCGGTGACGTCGCCAAGGCCGCCGGCGCTGCCGGCATTCCGATCCGGATCGGGGTGAACGCCGGCTCGTTGGACCAGCGATTCCTGGCCAAGTACGGCAAGGCCACCCCGGAGGCGCTGGTGGAATCAGCGCTCTGGGAGGCGTCGCTGTTCGAGGAGCACGGCTTCGGAGACATCAAGATCAGCGTCAAGCACAACGATCCGGTGGTTATGGTGGCCGCCTACGAGCAGTTGGCGCAGCGGTGTGACTACCCACTGCATCTGGGTGTCACCGAGGCCGGGCCGGCGTTCCAGGGCACCATCAAGTCCGCGGTGGCGTTCGGCGCACTGCTGTCTCGCGGTATCGGCGACACCATCCGGGTGTCGTTGTCGGCACCTCCGGTGGAGGAGGTCAAGGTCGGCAATCAGATTCTGGAGTCGCTCAATCTGCGGCCACGGGGTCTGGAGATCGTGTCGTGCCCCTCGTGTGGCCGGGCGCAGGTCGATGTCTACCGGCTGGCCAATGAAGTCACCGCCGGGCTGGAGGGGATCGACGTTCCGTTGCGCGTCGCGGTGATGGGCTGCGTGGTCAACGGGCCGGGCGAAGCGCGTGAGGCGGATCTGGGCGTTGCTTCCGGTAACGGCAAGGGGCAGATCTTCGTCAAGGGCGAGGTGATCAAGACCGTCCCCGAGGCGCAGATCGTCGAGACCCTGATCGAAGAGGCCATGCGCTTAGCCGAGCAGATGGCTGACGGTTCCCCCGGCGGTTCACCCACCGTCGCCGTAAGCTGATTCACTATGTCGGCTCCGCCCGATTTCCGCCTCGAGCAGGCACGCGTGTCTGTGGCGCGCGACGCCGCGGAGGTGTGGCGTGTCCTGCAGGAGGATCCGATCGGCTCCTGCATGGTGGCGGCCCGGGTGGCCGACTACGGCGTCGATCCCCGTTCGATCGGTGGCGAGCTGTGGACGCGGGGCGGCGTTGACGAATCCCTGTGTTACGCAGGCGCGAACCTGATTCCGCTGCGCGGAGCACCTGCCGACCTTGCCGCGTTCGCCGACAAGGCGGTCGGTGCTATCCGGCGCTGCTCGTCCCTGGTCGGCCGTGCGGAACTGGTGTTGCCGATGTGGCGGCGCCTCGCCGATTCCTGGGGCCCGGCCCGCGATGTGCGGGAGAGTCAGCCGTTGATGGCGTTGCACAGCATGCCCACGTGCGCGATGGATCCCGAGGTGCGCCAGGTGCGCCCCGACGAGCTCGACGCGTACCTGGTCGCGGCGGTCGACATGTTCATCGGTGAGGTGGGTGTGGATCCGCGAGCCGGGGACGGCGGTCGTGCATACCGGCGGCGGGTGGCCAATCTGATTGCGGCGGGCCGCGCCTGGGCGCGATTCGAGCACGGTGAGGTGGTGTTCAAAGCCGAGGTGGGTTCGCAGTCGCCGACCGTTGGCCAGATCCAGGGCGTCTGGGTGCATCCGGAGCGGCGTGGGCAGGGCTTGGGCATCGGCGGTACGGCCATGCTGTCCGCGGTGATCGTGGGAACCGGGCGCATTGCCAGCCTGTACGTCAACGACTTCAACGAGGTGGCCCGAGCCACCTACGAACGGGTCGGGTTCACCCGGGTCGGCACCTTCGCGACGGTCTTACTCGACTGATCGAAGGCGCGCCTCGCCACATCTCGGATCGGAAACGAACAGATCTCGGTGCGCCTCCACGCCGGTGACTCCCGCAGTCTTTAACATCAGCCCCAATGACAACTGGGATCTCATTCGTCACACGTGTCACGGGCTTGATCACCGTGCTGTTCACCGCCGCGGGTTTGGCGGCCTGCACCCCACGCCCCGATGGGCCCGGGCCCGTCGCCGAGCTCTTCTTCTCGGCCCTGGCCAACGGTGACACCGCTGCCGCGGCCGAACTCAGCGACGACCCGTCCACGGCGCGCAGTGCCCTCAACGCCGCCTGGGCGGGGCTGCAGGCCGAACATCTAGATGCGCAGATGCTCAGCGCGCGCTACAACGACGACACCGGAAGCGTTGCCTTCCGCTATACGTGGAAGCTGCCGAAGAACCGGATCTGGGCCTACGATGGCCAGCTCAAAATGGTTCGTAATGAAGGACATTGGACGGTCCGCTGGGCGGCCACCGGCCTGCACCCCAAACTGGGGGAGCACCAGACCTTCGCGCTGCGGGCCGACCCCCCGCGGCGCGCCGCCGTCAACGAGATCGGCGGCACCGACGTGCTGGTGCCCGGCTACGTGTATCACTACCAACTCGACGCCACCCGGGCCGGCCAGAACCTGATGCGCACGGCGCGCGGTGTGGTCGACACCCTGCGGGCCTTCGACGACGCCCTCGGTGACCCGCAGCGACTGGCAGAGCAGGCCAGTTCCTCGGTGACCCCGTTGGACCTGATCACGCTGCGCAAGGCCGATCACGACCGGGTCGAACCTGCGATCGGCGCTCTTCCCGGAGTGCTGGTCACCCCCCGCCCCGACCTGTTGCCCACCGACGACCACTTCGCGCCGATGCTGATCAACGAGGTCAAAAAAGCCGTCGGCACCCAACTCGAAGGCGCCGCGGGCTGGCGTGTGGTCAGCGTCAATCAGAACGGGGTCGACGTCGCGGTACTGCACGAGGTCGAACCGGCGCCGGCGCCGTCGCTGACCATCAGCGTGGACCGAGCGGTGCAGCGCGCCGCCCAGAACGCGGTCAACACTCGCGGCGACAAGGCCATGATGGTGGTGATCAAGCCTTCCACCGGGGAGCTGCTGGCCGTGGCGCAGAGCGCGGCGGCCGACGCCGACGGCTTGGTGGCCACCAGCGGCCTGTATCCACCCGGATCCACCTTCAAGATGGTCACCGCGGGCGCGGCCATCGAACGTGACATGGCCTCCCCGAATTCGATGGTGGGCTGTCCCGGCGAACTCGACATCGGCCAGCGCACCATCCCCAACTACGGGGGGTTCGATCTTGGCCTGGTGTCCATGTCGCGGGCATTCGCCAACTCGTGCAACACCACATTTGCCGAGCTGGCCAGCCGGATGCCTCCGCGCGCCCTGACACAGGCGGCCACGCGCTACGGGATCGGGGTGGACTACCTGGTCGACGGGATCACCACGGTAACCGGCTCCGTCCCCCCGACCGTGGACCTGGCCGAACGCACCGAGGACGGATTCGGGCAGGGCAAGGTGCTGACCAGCCCCTTCGGCCTCGCCTTGGCCGCGGCCACGGTGGCCGCGGGCCGAACCCCGGTGCCCCGCCTGATCGAAGGCCGGCCGACGGCGGTCAACGGCCCGGCCGGTGCCCCCGTCAGCGCGGAGATGCTCGCCGGCCTGCGCGAGATGATGCGGCTGGTGGTCACCGACGGCACCGCACGCGACATCGCCGGTTGCGGCCCGGTGTTCGGCAAGACCGGAGAGGCGGAATTCGCCGGCGGCTCGCATTCCTGGTTCGCCGGATACCGCGGAGACCTCGCCTTCGCGTCGCTGATCGTCGGCGGTGGCAGCTCGCAGTATGCGGTCCGGATGACCAAGGTGATGTTCGACTCGTTGCCGGACAACTTCCTGCTGTAGCGGCGATCGCAGGCGCGGCGGAGCCGGGCGCTACGGGGTCGACGCCCGCGCCTCCGAGCCGCTACCGGTTTTCCGCACGACGCACGACGCGGCCGGCACCGGTAAATTGGGGAGCCATGACGGGTCTCAGCGACGACATGGCCGACGTGGCCTTACGCATCTCGGATGCGGACCGCAACGGCACGCTTCGCCGCCTGCACAACGCTGTCTCCCTCGGCTTGATCGACATCGGCGAGTTCGAGGAGCGCGCGGCGCAGGTGTCGCAGGCTCGGATGCGTTCGGAGCTGGACACCCTCATCGGTGACCTGCCCGGCCCGCGTGCCATCGTCTCGTCGGCGGCGGACCGCGTGGAGCTGCGTGGCTGGGCCGGATCGCTCAAACGCCACGGCGAATGGATCGTGCCGACCCGGCTGGCATTGGTGCGGCGTCTGGGCTCGGTCGATCTCGACCTCACCAAGGCACGCTTCGCCGGGCCGGTCGTCGTCATCGAACTCGATATGCGCTTGGGCTCGGTGGACATCCGCCTGCCCGACGGCGCCAGCGCTTCGATCGACGACGTCGAGGTCTACGGCGGCAGCGCCCGGGACCGACGCACCGATCCACCCGCCGAAGGCGTTCCGCACCTGGTGCTGACCGGGCGCGTGGTCTGCGGTTCGGTGGATATCAGGGGTCCCCGCCGCAAGCTGCGATGGCGGCGCTGACCAGCTCCGCGGTGTCGATGGCGGTGACCCGCTTCGCCCGGCTCCGCCGGCCTTGCGATCACCGCTAGGCTGGCGTAATGCCTGTTCGTGCCCCGTTGTCTCCCGGCGTGCTCTCTCCGACGCTGCCAGTGCCTCGTTCGATCTCACGCCCGGAATACGTCGGCCGGGCAACGGCCGCCGAAGGCTCCGAGCCGTGGGTGCAGACACCCGAGGTGATCGAGAAGATGCGGGTGGCGAGCAGGATCGCCGCGCGTGCGCTGGCCGAGGCGGGTAAGGCGGTCGCGCCCGGGGTGACCACCGACGAGCTGGACCGCATCGCCCATGAGTACATGGTCGACCACGGTGCCTACCCATCTACCTTGGGCTACAAGGGTTTTCCCAAGTCATGCTGCACCTCGCTCAACGAGGTGATCTGCCACGGCATCCCGGACTCGACGGTGATCGCCGACGGGGACATCGTCAACATCGACGTCACCGCCTACATCGACGGCGTGCATGGCGACACCAACGCCACCTTCTTGGCCGGTGATGTGTCACCGGAGCATCGCTTGCTCGTGGAGCGCACCCACGAGGCCACCATGCGTGCGATCAAAGCGGTGAAGCCGGGGCGGGCACTGTCGGTGATCGGCCGCGTCATCGAGTCCTACGCCAACCGCTTCGGCTACAGCGTGGTTCGCGACTTCACCGGACACGGCATCGGTCCGACCTTCCACAACGGGCTGGTGATCCTGCACTACGACCAGCCTGAGGTCGACACCATCATCGAGCCCGGGATGACCTTCACCATCGAGCCCATGATCAATCTGGGCGGTCTAGACTACGAGATCTGGGACGACGACTGGACTGTGGTGACCAGCGACGGCGCCTGGAGCGCCCAATTCGAGCACACTCTGGTGGTCACCGACGACGGCGCGGAGATCCTCACCCTGCCGTGAATCGTCAGGCACATCGCGGCTGAGGCGGCCATCGGCCAGCGGCTTGAGGGGCCCGCCGAAACCGCCCCGATGCCGACCGACGGGCTGTAGCGTTGCCAAGATGCCGGGCACGATGATGACCATCGACGGGTTCCCCATCCCCGTCGATGTCGCAGGCCCGCAGAACGGGTCGGTCGTCGTTGTTCTCGCCGCCGCCCAGCACCCGCTCACCGCCTACGACGCGGTCTGCCAACGGTTGCACACCGCTTCCTTGCGCACCATCGTGATCGGGGCGGATCCGCGCCTGACACCCAAGTCGGTGATCGGCATCCTCGATTCACTGGGTGTGCAGTGCGGTGTCCTGGTGGGCGACCGGACCGGTGCGGACAATGCCTGGGAGCTTGCGGCTACCCGCCCGGACCGATTCACCGGGCTGGTGGCCCTCGACCGGGGCCATCCGCGCGCACCGGACCTGAGCGGCGTGATCCGTGACGAGCGCTGCCCGCCGGTGGAGATCAACACCACGGTCCTGGTCAGTTCCCGGGCAACGGCCTCGGTGGCCGATGCCAGCCAGCGATTCGTCTACGGCGAACACCGGCTGGTGGTGTTGCCGGGACGGCGCAGCGCGACCGAGTTCACCGCGCAGTTCGCGATGGAGATCGTGTTGCGGGCCAGTACCTGGTAGCGCCCTGGGCGCAATACCGTCGGCTGGGGCTCACCGGCTGACGGCGGGCGGGTAGCCTGACAGCACTCAAATGTCAGAGACGATCGCCGTCGGCGAAGGAGCACAATGACCCGACCTGCGATGCTGACCCAGATCGAACTTCAGCAGCTGGTCTCCGCAGGCGAGATCGACACCGTCGTGGTGGCGTTCGCCGATATGCAGGGCCGGCTGATGGGCAAGAGAGTTGCCGCCGAGCATTTTCTCGCCGAAGTCGCCGAACACGGCGTGGAGGCCTGCAGCTATCTGCTGGCCGTCGATGTGGAGATGAACACCGTCCCGGGCTACTCCATCGCGGACTGGGGAACCGGCTACGGCGACTTGGTGCTCAAACCGGATTTCGCCACGCTGCGTCGGCTCCCATGGCAACCCGGCGCGGCCCTCGTGCTGGCCGACGCGCACTGGCCGGACGGCGGCCCCGTGGCGGTGGCCCCCCGCCAGATTCTGGCCGCGCAAGTCGCCCGGCTGGCCGAACGCGGCCTGGTCGCTTACGCGGCAACGGAACTGGAATTCCTCGTCTTTGAAGACAGCTATCGCCAGGCATGGGCCGGCGGGTATCGCGGCCTGACCCCGGGAACCGACTACAACGCCGACTACGGCCTGGTCGCCAGTACCCGGCTGGAGCCGCTGTTGCGCGACATCCGATTGGGCATGACCGGTGCCGGCCTGCGCTGCGAGGGCGTCAAGGGCGAATGCAACAACGGTCAGCAGGAGATCACCTTCCGCTACGAAGAGGCGCTGACCACCTGCGACAACCACACCGTCTACAAGAGCGGCGCCAAGGAGATCGCCGACCGGCACGGCAAGAGCCTGACCTTCATGGCGAAGTACGACCAGCGTGAAGGCAACAGCTGCCATGTGCACTTGTCGTTGCGCAGCACCGAGGGATCTCCGGTGTTCGCCGACTCGACCGCACCGCACGGCATGTCGGCACTGTTCCGGAGCTTCCTGGCCGGCGTGCTGGCGACGCTGCCCGAGTTGACCCTGTGCTACGCACCGAACATCAACTCCTACAAGAGATTCGTCGGAGGCAGCTTCGCGCCGACGGCGATCGCGTGGGGCCTGGACAACCGCACCTGTGCGCTGCGTGTTCTCGGCCACGGCGACTCCATGCGGGTGGAGTGCCGGGTGCCCGGCGGCGACGTCAATCCCTACCTGGCGGTGGCGGCGCTGATCGCGGCGGGACTGCACGGCGTCGACAATGAACTCGCGCTGCCCGACCCGGTTGAGGGCAACGCCTACCAGTCCGGCCTGCCGCACCTGCCCACGACACTGAGCGGTGCCGCAGAACTTTTCGCCGAGTCGGCAGTGGCGCGTAAGGCTTTCGGCGACGAGGTCGTCACCCATTACCTGCACAGCGCCAGAGTCGAGCTGGATGCGTTCAACACTGCGGTGACCGATTGGGAGAGGGTCCGAGGTTTTGAACGGTTCTGAACCCGCTAGGCCGGTCATCGGACTGACGACCTACCTGGACCGGGCGCGATTCGGCGTGTGGGATACGCGCGCCGGGCTGCTGCCTGCTCAATACATCAATGGCATTACCGCCGCCGGCGGAATCGCTGTGCTGCTGCCGCCCCAGCCGGTGTCGGCCGAGATCGCCGCGCGGGTGCTCGACGGCGTCAGTGCCCTGGTGATCACCGGTGGCCGCGACCTCGACCCCGAAGGCTACGGCCAGACGCCGCACGTGGAGACCGACCGGCCCGACACCACGCGTGACTCTTGGGAATTCGCTCTCCTGGCCGAGGCGATGCGGCGCGGTATGCCGGTGCTGGGCATCTGCCGTGGCGCCCAAGTGCTCAACGTCGCGCTTGGCGGGTCGCTGCACCAGCACCTGCCCGACGTGATCGGCAACTCCGGGCACCGCGCCGGAAACGGTGTCTTCACCCCGATGCCGGTGCGCACGGTGGCAGGCACGCGCCTTGCCGAGTTGCTCGGCCAGACCTGTCAGGTGCAGTGCTACCACCATCAGGCGATCGCCGACGTGGGTGCGAAACTTGTGGTCAGTGCGCGCGATGACGACGGGGTCATCGAGGCGATCGAGCTTCCCGGGGAGGAATTTGTGCTCGCGGTTCAGTGGCATCCCGAGGAGTCGCCGGAAGATCTGCGGCTGTTCACCGCGATCGTCGCGGAAGCGGTCAGGTTTGAGCGGGCGCGGGTGAGCGAGTGAAGCACGAACTGATCAACCCGGCAACCGGGGCGGTCTTTGACACCGTCGAGCACCTCGACGCCGCCGCAGTCGACGACGCGGTGCGCCGCGCCCAGGCCGCCCAGAAGAGGTGGGCCAAGCGCGCCCCCGCCGAGCGGGCCGCCGCGCTGCGCACCTTCGCCGCGATCGTCGACACCCACATCGACGAGCTGGCCGCGCTGGAGGTCACCAACTCCGGCCATCCGGTGGCGGCCGCCGAATGGGAGGCCGGGCACGTCCGCGACGTGCTGCAGTTCTATGCCGCCAGCCCTGAACGACTGTCCGGCAAGCAGATTCCCGTTGCGGGCGGTCTCGATGTCACCTTCCATGAGCCACTCGGCGTCGTCGGGATCATCACCCCGTGGAACTTCCCGATGCCGATCGCGGCGTGGGGCTTCGCTCCGGCCCTGGCCGCCGGAAACGCGGTGCTGATCAAGCCCGCCGAGTGGACGCCGTTGACCACGCTGCGGCTTGCCGAACTGGCCGTCGAGTCGGGCTTGGATCCCGACCTGCTGCAGGTGCTCCCCGGTCGGGGTGCGGAGGTGGGGGAGCGTCTGGTCACCCACCCGGGCGTGGCCAAGATCGTCTTCACCGGGTCCACCGCCACCGGCACCCGCGTGCTGCAGGCCGGCGCGGCCGGCGTCAAACGCGTCACCCTGGAGCTCGGCGGCAAGAGCGCCAACATCGTGTTCGCTGATTCTGACCTGGAGCAGGCGGCGGCGACGGCGCCCTACGGCGTGTTCGACAATGCCGGACAGGACTGCTGCGCGCGCAGCCGGATCCTGGTGCAGCGCAGCGTCTACGACCGCTTCATGGAGCTGCTGGAGCCCGCCGTGGCCGGTGTGGTCGTCGGTGACCCGACGTCTCGCGACACCGAAATGGGCCCGCTGGTGTCTCGCCCGCATTGGGAGAAGGTGGCCTCTTATGTGCCCGACGATGCACCGGTCGCCTTCCGCGGCAAGGCGCCCACCGGCCCCGGCTTCTGGTTCCCGCCCACGGTCCTGACGCCCGCGGCCAACGACCGCTGCGTCACCGAGGAGATCTTCGGCCCGGTGGTGACGGTGCTGCCGTTCGAGGATGAGGCCGACTCCATCGCCATGGCCAACAACACCGTCTACGGATTGTCAGGCTCGATCTGGACCAACGACCTGTCCCGGGCCCTGCGGGTCTCGCGGGCGGTCGAAGCCGGGAACCTGTCGGTGAATTCGCACTCCTCGGTGCGCTTCACCACTCCGTTCGGGGGTTTCAAACAATCAGGGTTGGGCCGGGAGCTGGGCGCGGATGCCCCGCTGTCGTTCACCGAGACCAAGAACGTATTCATCGCAGTGAAGGAGACGCAGTGACCGACCTGACCCAACGCCTGGCCGGACGAGTGGCCGTGGTGACCGGCGCCGGTGGCGGCATCGGCTTGGCATCCGCGCGGCGGATGCGCGCCGAGGGCGCCCAGATCGTCGTCGGGGACCTCGACCAGGCGGCCGGCTCCGCGGTCGCCGACGAACTCGACGGACTGTTCGTTCAGGTCGATGTCTCCGATCAGGACCAGGTTGACGCGTTGTTCGACACCGTCGCCCAGACCTTCGGATCGGTGGACATCGCCTTCAACAACGCCGGCATCTCGCCGCCCGACGATGACCTGATCGAGACCACCGAACTGCCTGCCTGGCAACGGGTTCAGGACGTCAACCTCAAGTCGGTGTACCTGTGTTGCCGGGCGGCGCTGCGCCACATGGCGCCGGCCGGGCGGGGATCGATCATCAACACCGCTTCGTTTGTTGCGGTGATGGGTTCGGCCACCTCGCAGATCTCCTACACCGCCTCCAAGGGCGGCGTGTTGGCCATGTCGCGTGAGCTCGGGGTCCAGTACGCCCGACAGGGCATCCGGGTCAACGCGCTGTGCCCCGGACCGGTGAACACCCCGCTGCTGCAAGAGCTGTTCGCCGCCGACCCGGAGCGTGCCGCGCGCCGATTGGTGCACGTTCCGGTGGGCCGGTTCGCCGAGCCGGAGGAGATCGCGGCCGCGGTCGCGTTCCTGGCCAGCGATGACGCCTCGTTTATCACCGGCTCGACCTTCCTGGTCGACGGCGGTATCAGCTCGGCTTACGTCACGCCCCTGTAGGCGTCACCGCACCTGCCGGACTAAGGCCCGTCGTCGTCTTCGCTTTCCCGCAGCAGTTTTTCGGGGTGGTGGTAGTGGTTGGTGCGGGGTTGGCCGTGGTCGAGGTGGG
>NZ_MVHH01000129.1 GCF_002086515.1 Mycolicibacter arupensis | reverse complement strand
CTGCCGCTTGATGGGCTTCCGCAGGTGGTTGCAGCGCCTGCACCGGCGGTGACGGCGGTGTCGAATCTGCATGTGGTGGGTCTGCCTGCGTCGGTTCCGGCGACTGGAGCGCCGGCGGCGGCGCCGCCGGCGAGTGTGCCCGGTGGTGCGTCTCCGCCGGCCCCGGCGCCTGCCGCGCCGGCAGCGATGGGATTCTTTCCGGCCGTGGTCGGCTTCGGGGGCGGTCCCGGGGTGGGTTTCGACTCGACCAACCGGACGGGCAGTGGCACCGGTGCGCAGGCCAAGAGCCCGGCGTCGGACTCCGCAGCCGAGGCGTCGGCGGCACGCCGATCTTCGCGGACGCGTCGCCGGCGCAAGGCGCAGCTGCACGATCACGGGTATGCCGACATGAATGTGGAGGTCGATGCCGAATGGGCGCCACCGACCGGTGGGGG
>NZ_MVHH01000128.1 GCF_002086515.1 Mycolicibacter arupensis | reverse complement strand
CCGCGCCGGCGATTCTCAAGTCGGAGGTTTCTGCGGGAGCTGCAGACACATCGGATCCATGGGGCCCCGCCCACACCTGGACCGACCCCTTCTTGGAAGGCGTCGCGGATTTCGTGCGGGCCGTCTTCGGCCTTGACTGGGACCCCGTGACCGGCACCATCGACGGCCTGCCCTACACCTCCTACACCAACCCGTTGACCGTCGCCTACTGGCTCAAGAACACGCTGACCCAGATCCAAGAGATCGACTACATCATCGCCAATCTTTCGACGAATCCCGAAGTGGGCCTGCTCCTTCTCAACCCGGTGACTCTCGCGCCGTGGCTGCTCGCACATCCGCTGACCGCCATCGAACTGGGCGCCGCGATCTCTTCCAGTCTTGCGGCACCGTGGGCGAGCCTCAGCGCCTTGTCGGCGCTCGGCGCACTGCCCCGGCCGTTCGCCTTCGCACTGCCGCTTGATGGGCTTCCGCAGGTGGTTGCAGCGCCTGCACCGGCGGTGACGG
>NZ_MVHH01000127.1 GCF_002086515.1 Mycolicibacter arupensis | reverse complement strand
CCGCGCCGGCGATTCTCAAGTCGGAGGTTTCTGCGGGAGCTGCAGACACATCGGACCCGTTGGATCCATGGGGTCCGGCCCACACCTGGACCGACCCGGTGCTGGAGGGAATCGCGCAGGTGTTGCGGTCCGTGGGGGTCAACTGGGAACCGGCGAGCGGCACCATCAACGGGTTGCCTTACACGGCATACATCAATCCCGCGACGGGCCTGTACTGGGTCAAGAACACGGTGACCCTGATTCAGGAAGTCAACTATGTCCTCTTTAATTTTCCGGCGCACCCGGAAGTGGCCCTGCTCCTTCTCAACCCGGCCACTTTGTCGACGTTCCTGATCGCACATCCCCTGGTCGCCATCGAACTGGGCGCCGCGATCGCCTCGAGTCTGACGGCGCCCTGGGCGGGACTGAGCGCCCTCTCGGCGCTGGCCGCCCTGCCGTGGCCCATGGGATCACCCCTGCCGCTTGATGGGCTTCCGCAGGTGGTTGCAGCGCCTGCACCGGCGGTGACGG
>NZ_MVHH01000126.1 GCF_002086515.1 Mycolicibacter arupensis | reverse complement strand
AGCGGGTCAAGACTTTGCGCGGCCCGCCGTGCCATCTCGTGGTCGTTGTCATCGGCCCGGCTCCGTAGCGCGCCAGCGCGATGACTGTCATGTAAGCGCTGGCGATACGTGGCCAGCTGAGCACACCAAGTCTGGGCCGATGGTGACGGTGCGCGCTACACCGATCGATCGCATACGTTTAGGTACTGCCCAAACAATAGCCTGGCCCTTGATATCGGGTCCTTGCTGGGGGATGGCTCGAAGTCCGCACGTTCGTCGACATGGGCGGGCATCGGGTGTGGGACGAGAATGCCGTCCACACTGTCTTTGGCGGAAAGGCTCGGCACGAGGTCGACGACATCGCTGGTGGTCGCTATTGCGGCAATTTGGTGACTGCGCGACTCCAGGCCGGTGCTGCGACAGCGGTTGGTCTTCATGCGGACGTAGGTGTGCGAGGCAGGATCATCACCGACCAAGACGGTTGCCAAACAAGGTTTTCGACCGCATGTCTTATGGAACTCCGCTGCCTGCTCGCGTGTTTCGG
>NZ_MVHH01000125.1 GCF_002086515.1 Mycolicibacter arupensis | reverse complement strand
CGTTTTATGACTGACCCGGACGCGATGCGTTCGATGGCGGGTCGTTTTGATGTGCATGCGCAGACCGTGGAGGACGAGGCTCGTCGGATGTGGGCGTCGTCGACGAACATTTCCGGTGCGGGTTGGGGTGGTCTGGCGGAGCGTACGTCGATGGACACCATGGGTCAGATGCAGACGGCGTTTCGCAACATTGTGAACATGCTGCACGGTGTGCGGGATGGGTTGATTCGGGACGCGAACCACTACGAGCAGCAGGAAGCTGCGTCGCAGCAGATCCTGTCGGGCAGCTAGAGCGAGAAGGAGACTGCAGATGTCGATTAACTACCAGTTCGGTGATGTGGATGCGCACGGTGCGTTGATTCGCGCTCAGGCGGCGTCGTTGGAGGCCGAGCACCAGGCGATCGTGCACGACGTGCTGGCTGCTGGTGACTTCTGGGGTGGCGCTGGTTCGGTGGCGTGCCAGGAGTTCGTGGCGCAGCTGGGCCGCAACTTCGCGGTGATCTACCAGCAGGCCAACTCGCACGGTCAGAAGGT
>NZ_MVHH01000124.1 GCF_002086515.1 Mycolicibacter arupensis | reverse complement strand
TCCGATGTGTCTGCAGCTCCCGCAGAAACCTCCGACTTGAGAATCGCCGGCGCGGGCGGGGTCGGCGGCACCGACGCCGCAGCCGAGCCCGCAACCGCCTGATACGTACTCATCGTGACCGCAGCCTGCACCCACATCCGCGCATAATCGGCCTCATTGAGCGCTATCGGAATCGTATTGACCCCAAAGAAATTCGTCGCCACCAACACCCCATGCACCGCATGGTTAGCCGCCAGCTCCGCCATCGTCGGCATCGCCGCCAACGCAGCCACATACGCCGCCGCCACCGTCTCATGCTGAGCCGCCGCCACCGCACTATCAGCACTAGCCTGCGTCAACCACGCCAAATACGGAGCATTGGCAGCCGCATACGACTGCGCACTGGGCCCCTGCCACACCCCCGACTCAACCGCAGCCAACACCTCACCGAGCTCCGCAGCCACCTCGGCATACTCAGCACTGAGCGAACTCCACGTCCCCGCCGCAGCCAACACCGCCCCCGGCCCCGGACCACTACTCAACAACGCCGAATGCACCTCCGGCGGCAACCCCATAAACGCAGGCGCAGTCACAC
>NZ_MVHH01000123.1 GCF_002086515.1 Mycolicibacter arupensis | reverse complement strand
GTAGATGCGTAGGTAGTGGTGGGCGTGGCTGGCCATCGCGATCACATCGCGCATCGGCAGCCAGGTACCGCCTCCGGTGTGGGCCTTGCCCGTGCCGGATTCGAGGTCGGCCAGGGTGGTGGAGACGATGATGGTGGCCGGTAACCCGTTGTGCTGCCCGAGGTCCCCGGAGGCCAGCAGGGCCCGACCCATCGCGGTCAGGGCATCGTGGTTGCGTTGCCCGGCACTACGCGTATCGGCATCAATGGCAGCTTGCGACGGAGTGCCGCTGGTGCAGGGGGTGGTATCGGTGGGGTTGCACATGCCGGGGGCGGCCCAGCGGGCCAGGACGGCATCGAGGGTGGCTCGTGCTTGCGGGTCGAGGTAGCCCTTGATGACGCTCATGCCGTCGCGGTCTTGGGGGCCCAGCACCACACCACGGCGCTGGGCACGATCGTCGTCGGTGTGGTTGCCGTCGGGGTGCAGATGATCGGCCAGCCGTGATGCGAGCCTGGAGAGCTCATCGGGCCGACATTGCGCGCCCAGGTCGGCCAGGTGCGCTTCGGCCTGGGCCAGGGTACCGGCATCGATATCGGCGGG
>NZ_MVHH01000122.1 GCF_002086515.1 Mycolicibacter arupensis | reverse complement strand
CTTCTACTCCACGGTCGATCTGGTCAATCTGCTGGAGCGCGAAAAACACGACGGCAAAGCCGGGCGGATCGCCCAGGCACTGCTGCGCATGGATCTGGTCATCCTCGACGAACTGGGTTATCTGCCGTTCAGCCAGGCTGGCGGTGCGTTGCTGTTTCACCTGCTGTCCAAGCTGTACGAACACACCAGCGTGGTGATCACCACCAACCTGAGCTTCGCCGAATGGTCGAGCGTGTTCGGCGACGCCAAGATGACCACCGCCCTGCTGGATCGGCTGACCCACCACTGCCACATCGTCGAAACCGGTAACGAGTCCTATCGCCTGCAACACAGTAGCTTGGCGGCCCAGGCCAAGATCAAATCACGGGAGCGAAAGCGTAAGGGCGGCCAGGAACCGGAGGACGATGAGTCGTTCTGATTTCATGGTGACGACGGCCTGCTGCATGGCTGCATGTGGCAGGTCTTCAACAGCTGAACTGGGCTAGCGAAGGAGTGGGGGCAACAGCAGCTGCGCTGGTAGACTTATCCACAGTTGCTGGTAACAAAATCAGCAATCCGCCCTGGGTCAAATTTCAATCGGCAG
>NZ_MVHH01000121.1 GCF_002086515.1 Mycolicibacter arupensis | reverse complement strand
GCCCGAATTGCATCGACACGAAATCCGGTGACCTGCACCCGCATCCGCCCCGCTGCGTTGGATAGCACCCTCAGCGTGGCGTGGGCCGCCGGCAGGACATCAACGGTCATGGTCATCACCTGAATCGGTCCCCGGTTCGATGTCGTCCCCGGCGGACTCGCGTGCCTCGGCCATCACGTCGGCGACCGTTAGTCGAGCCTGCTCGGCGCCGTGTTCGGCCTTGCGTTGCGCCTCGCGGGCCGCGCGGATGCCCCACGCGGTCACCGTGACGGTTGCCTGACGCAGCGGAGCCTTCGCCACCACCGTGCGCACCGCCTCATACGCTGCGACCCCCACCACCCCGGTCACCACCGTGGGCGCCGCTTTCACCACGAATCCATGCCATGCCATTGCTTGCACTCCCTTCCTATCGTTTCCCGCCGAACGGTGAAGTGCCTGACGCTCTTGCTGTGTGGCGGCCTCGCCGTGTGGCGATACAACCCATCCTTGACCCTCCACTACGCTGGAAGGTCAAGGATGGGTGCCATGCAGATCGGTGAATTAGCGAAACTCAGCAATACCAGCGCGAAAACCATTCGTTTCTACGAGGACTCGGGGCTACTACCGCCGCCGGCACGCACCCCGTCCGG
>NZ_MVHH01000120.1 GCF_002086515.1 Mycolicibacter arupensis | reverse complement strand
CCGTGTTTGTGTTTTCGGGTCAGGGTTCGCAGTGGGTGGGGATGGGTCGTCGGTTGTTGGCCGATGAGCCGGTGTTTGCTGCGGCGGTTGATGAGTTGGAGCCGGTTTTTGCCCGGCAGGTGGGTTTTTCGCTGCGTGAGGTGATTGAGCAGGGCCGTGAGGTCTCCGGTGATGCGCGGGTGCAGCCGGTGATCATGGGGTTGCAGTTGGCGTTGGCTGCGTTGTGGCGTTCCTATGGGGTTGTTCCGGATGCGGTGATTGGGCATTCGATGGGGGAGGTGTCTGCGGCGGTGGTGGCCGGGGCGCTGACGCCGGAGCAGGGTTTGCGGGTGATCGGGGTGCGGTCGGCGTTGATGTCGCGTCAGGCCGGTCGGGGTGCGGTGGCGTTGTTGGAGTTGGATGCTGCTGCGGCTCACGAGTTGTTGGCGGGTTATCCCGGTATTGAGGTGGCGGGGTATTTGTCGCCGCGGCAGACGGTGGTGGCAGGTGCGCCGGCGGATGTGGATGCGGTGATCGCTGAGGTGGCGGCGGCGGAGCGGTTTGCGCGGCGGGTGAATATGGAGGTGGCCTCTCATACCGCCTTCATGGATCCGATCCTTGAGGAACTGCGGGCCGAGTTGGCCGACATCGTCCCCCAGACACCGCAGATCCCCTTCCTGTCCACCGTGGTCGACCCATCCGGGCCCACTCCGGTGCTGGACGCCGACTACTGGGTGGCCAACGTGCGCCAGCCCGC